>CAMYMG010000112.1 GCA_947259295.1 uncultured Rhizobiaceae bacterium | reverse complement strand
CGATCCGGGCCGCGCCTTTCGCCCGCAGGTGCATGGCCACCGGCCAGCCGGCCTCGACGCCGCGCCGGCGCCGGCAACCCCGCCAAAGGAATAGTCGCCCGGCCCTTGCCTTTGCCGGCCGCTTTGGCGAAAGGACGGCATGAGCGCCTTCATTGCAGCCCTGCCGATGTACGACTGGCCCGAGGCGCGCGACGCGGTCGACGCCGGATGGGCCGATCTTCGCGAGCGGTTCAGGCAGGCCGGCATCGATGCGCCGCAGTCACTGGTGCGGCGGAATGCCGATATGCCCGCCGTGCCCGGCGGCATCGTGGATGCCGGGGGCAGGGTGATTGCGCCGGACCCGGCGACGCTGCCGCCCGACGGGTTCGATCCTCAGACATTGTGGCGGCACCCGGCCTTGCTGATGGCGCAGACCTGCTGGGGGCCGATGGAACTCGGCCTCGCGGCCCATGTAACCGTAATCGGTCAGCCAAGCTATGATGCGTTCGCGGGAGGGAAGGGCGAACTCTATTCCAGCGCCGTGCTGATGCGGCACGGGGCAGGTACAGACGCCGATGTGCCGCCACCCGCCGACGGACGCGCCTTCCTGCCGATCGAGCTGTTTCGCGGAATGAGGCTTGCCTTCAACGGCCCCGACTCGATGTCAGGCATGCTGTCACTGACGCGCGATCTCGAGGCGGCCGGCGAAACGCTCGCCATCTTTTCGGACCGCCTCGAGACTGGGTCGCATCGCGGATCGATCGCCGCGGTGGCGGAGGGCAGGGCGGATGTTTGCGCCATCGACTGCCGCAGCTGGCACTTGGCGAGGCTGCATGAGCCCGCCGCTTCCAGAATCCGGGTTGTGGGCTGGACGGCGCAGCGCAAGGGGCTTCCCTACATCACGTCGCGCCATACGCAGCCCGATGTGGTGGCAAAGTTGCGCGCAAGCCTGGCTGCGGCCTGACATCACGCCCGTTCACATCGGCGCGAGCGTGCAACCCGGATAGACCTGTCGCGTTGTCGATGCGAAGGAGGACGTGTCATGTCCGGATATCTGTTGCCAACCGTCACCGTTTTCGCGCCGCTGGTCATCGCCACGCTGGTCGCTTACCTGCTGCTCAACAATCCAAACCTGCACTCGCGCAGCAAGCATTGATCCTGAGTTGCATGCCAACTGTCAGGCAAAGCTCTGTCTCGCGTCCAGCGGATAGCTGGACAGCATTTCGCTCCCTGTCGGCGTGATTAGCAGCTGCTCTTCGAGTTTTACGCCATCGCGGCCACCCAGCCGCCCAATATAGCTTTCCACGCATAGAACCATGCCGGGCTCGAGAACGCCGTCCGGCGTGTCGTCGGTCCAGTCCGCGGCATGTGGCAGGGTGGGATATTCATCCGCCAGTCCCACGCCGTGGTAGAGTACGCCGTAGCGCGTCGGAAAACAGTCGTTCGGCGGGTTTTTCGCGCGATCGACCAGTTCCCTGAACGATACTCCCGGTTTCAGAAGTTCCGCGTTGAACGCAATCTGTTCGGCGGCTGTATGAAAAAGCCAGCGTTGCTCGTCGTCCGCGCGCCCGTCGCCGCACAGCCATGTACGCGACAGGTCGGCACAGAATCCGTACGGCCCGATCAGATCGGTGTCGAAAGCGACGAGGTCGCCGGCTTCGATGATGCGCGATGAAGACTCCTGGAACCACGGGTTGGTGCGCGGCCCGGAGGCCAGGAGCCGCGTTTCGATCCACTCGCCGCCGCGCGCGATGTTGCCGCGGTGCAGTTCCGCCCAGAGTTCATTTTCCGAAATGCCCGGCTTCAGAGCAGTCTCCATTTCGCCCATCGCCGCCTCGCAGGCGACGATTGCGCGGCGCATGCATAGGATTTCGTCGGGCGACTTGATCAGCCGCGCCTGCTCCATCACCGCCTCACCATTGCCGACCATGACGCCGAGGCGGGCGAGTTCGACGACGCCTTCCGGGTTGAGGTGGTCGACCGCGATGCGGCTATTGCCTCCGCCATGCTCGCGCACGAGTTCGGCGATGCCGGCCGCCCAGCGCCGCGCGCGGTTTTCGCTCAACTCGCCGCCATACATGTACATGAAGGAAACGGCGGGCCGCACCTCGTCGACGACGCCGGAATGATCCGACAGGTGCTCGCAGGAAAAATAGTCGAACAGCACGACCGGTCCTTCGGTCGCCACAAAGCAATGCCGGGTCGGATTGTGCGCCACCCAGAGCTGCATGTTGGTCGAGTCGGTGGCGTAGCGGATGTTGACCGGGTCGTAGAGCAGGGCACCGGCATAGCCGCGCCGCGTCAGCTCGGCGCGGATGCGCTCCAGCCGATACTGCCGCATGGCAGGCAGGTCGGGGGCGGCGATGCCGGCAGCGGCCCATTCCGCCTCGGCCAGCGCGCCGTAGCCCAGCGCATGCTGGTTGAGCGCGGCAGCCTTTCCCCGCACCGCGGCGCGCAGCGCCTCCACCGAGTCGGCCGCGCCCGGTTCGAACGGCATGATCTTGCGGTGGCGGCCGAAGGAAGCGGGGACCATGCTGTCCATGGAGGTCTCGTGTGTTGCTGCCGCGCCTAGGATTTCCGGCGCGAGCGGCGCGATTTCTCGGCCGGCGGCGTCGGGACCACCGGCTTGATGCGCACGCGCATAGAGCCTTCCTTGGGGTGATCGACCTCGAAGGCGCCAGCCTTCTTGACCAAGTCGCTCAGCCGACGGAAGCCGAAGGTGCGGGAATCGAAGTCGGAAGCGAGGTTGGCGAGCCGGTTGCCCACCGCGCCGAGGGGCACCCAGCCGTCCTCGCTGTCCATCTCGTCGATGACCTTGCTGATGATCGGCACTGCCGCGCTCGGCGGTTGCAGCGGCTTGGCCGTGCTTTGCGAGTCGGGCGAATTGCTGGTGGCCGCCGGCAACAGGTTTTCAGTGTAGACGAAGCGGCGGCAGGCCTGGCGGAAGCTTTCGGGCGTCTTCTGTTCGCCGAAGCCATAGACGTCGACGCCCTGTTCGCGGATGCGCGAGGCGAGCCGGGTGAAGTCGCTGTCGGAGGAGACCAGGCAAAAGCCGTCGAGACGGCCGCTGTGCAAAAGGTCCATGGCATCGATGACCAGGGTGATGTCGGAGGCGTTCTTGCCCTTGGTATACGCGAATTGCTGCTGCGGTATAATGGCGTGTTTGGCCAGCTGGTTTTCCCAGGCTTTCGAATGGGGGCTGGAAAAGTCGCCGTAGATGCGCCGCACGCTGGCCTCGCCGATCTTGGCGATTTCCTCGAACAGGCCGTCGGCGATCTTGGCAGAGGCGTTGTCGGCGTCGATCAGGACGGCAAGCCGGGGCGAGCGTGGTTCAGTTGGCACTTGGTTTTTCCTTGCGGTCGAGCAGATTGCTGTAGCCTAGCACGCGTCGTCGCCGGCCCCGCAACGTTTCCGTGGAAACCTGGTCCATGCCGGTCACGGCGAGTCACGCTTCTTCAGCCTGACGAAGCTGACGCGCCTGCCAGGGGCGTCGCCGTTCAGGAATTCCGGCACGATCACCGTCTCGGGAGATCCCTCGGGAACGTATCCTGCCAGCTCGAGCCGCTGCACGATATCGCCTTCGGGCGCGTCGGTGTCGAGCCAGGTCAGCATGGCGGGTTCTTCAATCAGCGAGCCGAAGTCGGGGACTTCGCCGCCGAGCGCGATGATGTCCGGGTCTACAAGCCTGAGGTTTGCCGGCCAGTGCCAATCGGAGATGACCGTCTTGACCTTCCCGTTCCTGGTCAGGTCGGCGTAGAGCTCGCCGTATTGCATCTGGGTAATCCGCGACTTGCCCTGGCCGCCGCGTACCTGCTTGTACCACGTCACCGGCAGCGCACCGATGGCCACTGCGACGCCGACGCTGATGACGACGTTCTGTACCGCGCGACCGTGCGTAACCACGCCATCCACGCTGATCGCGACGGCCATCGGCAGGAAGAAGAGCACAGGCAGCAGCCAGCGATCGACGATCTTCGTGGCGCCGGTGGCAACCACGAGGATGACCATGAGGGCGACACCGATCGCCATGGCCAGCCAGAGCAGCCGCGCATCGGCACGCAATGCTATGTCGCTTCGCCTCGGCCACCATCGCGCCAAACCCAATGCGGCCGCAAAGACGGCAGCGGGCATGATCAGGAAGTTGAGCATCGCGATGAAGAGTTCCAGTACGCCTTTCGCCGCGACCTGGATCGCACCTCCGTGATCGGCGATGCCGAATTTGTGGCTGCGTGCCATCAGGTCGGCCGGGTGCGTGGCATTCCAGTAGATGATCGGCGCCAGTGCCAGGCAAAGTATGAGGAGGCTGATGACAAGGCGCGGCGTCAGGATGGCTCCGCGTGTGTCACGAACGGCGAGCGCGGCGCCCAGCAAGGCGCAAAGCAGGATGACGCTGTTGTATTTGCTGAGGATGGCGGCCGCCGCGGCAAGACCGAACAGAATATAGGACAGTGTCGACCGGCGCTGCACGACATTGAACAGCGCAAGGATGAGCAGCGCTGAAAAGCAGAGTGCCGCCACCGAATGCGACAGCTGATGCTGCATCTCCCAGAATATCTGCGGAAACAGCAGCAGGCCGAACATTGCCGCCGCGGCAGCGCGCTGCGAATGACCGAGCTTCAGCACTGTCGCACGGGTGGCACCCATGGCGATGAAGATCAGCCCGTATTTTAGGATTTTCAGGGCCAGCACATTGGCGCCGACCACGGAAGCCGTGAGCCAGCCGAGCCACGAGAACAGCGGCGGCTGGGAGCCGCCATAGCCGAGCCAGAGATAGGGCATGTACATGATCTGCTCGGCATCGTCGTGGCCGAGCCCCGTACCGGCGAGCGCGGTGGCCAGCGGCAGGACGACGATCTGGATCAGGCAATAGAGCGCGACGACCAGAACCGCCGCCGAAAACGGCCCGACGCGGCCTTCCGCCAGCCAGTCGGCGGACCTCTCTGCAAACCTCATGGCACCACCGACCGACCCCGCAAAGTCCGATGCTTGTATCGGCTTATCTTCGCATTGTCTCTCCGGACGGGTCGAACGGCGCGTCGACATTGATGCGGGCAGGGCGGCGGTGGCCGAGAATCTCGATCTCGAACAGGCCTTCGCTCTCGTCGCCGGCGAGTTCGGCGGGCACATAGCCCTGCGCCATCGATTTTTCGACGTAGTGTGCATAGCCACCCGAGGTCACCCAGCCGACGACGCGCCAGTCACCATCGACCAGCCCGCGTACGGCGGACGCGCCGGTCGCGGCGGTCGAGCCGCGCACCTCCTTCCCGGCGGCGTCGAAGCGCGGCGCGCCGAATTCGTGCGTCTTGCCGACCGTGCCATAGTCCTTCGATCCGACCTTGGCCCAGATCGGCTCGTCGCCCATCACGTCGGCATCCGTCGCCTCGACGATCATCGAGACGCGCTTCAGCTTCGGACCGTCCGCATGCTCCTTCGCGGCTGCCTCGCGGCCGACGAAATCGTTCTTCTCCAGCTTGACGAAGCGTTCCATGCCGCCCTCGAAGGGCCCGTAGATCGGTCGCAACTCGCGGAACCAGGTCGGAAAGTTCTTTTCGAGCCGCATCGACAGCAGGGCGCGCATGCCGAAATCGACGATGCCGAATTCCTCGCCGGCTCGTCTGATCTCGGCATAGACGAGCCGCTCATAGGCCGGCGCCATCCAGATCTCGTAGCCGAGGTCGCCGGTATAGGTAATGCGGTTGACCATGCAGGGCGCGCCGCCGACCGCCATCTCGCGGAAATCCATGAAGCGGAAGCTCTTCGACGACACGTCGACATCGACCAGCTTCTGCAGCAATTCCTGGCTCTTTGGCCCGGCGATCGACAGGCCGACCAGAGTCTGGTCGAAGCGGTGGATGAGCACAGAGCCGTCCTTCGGCAGGTGTTTTTCGAACCACCGCATGTGGTATTTGGCGGCGGCCGAGGAGCCCCAGATCATGTAGCGCTCGTCGCCGGCGCGGGCGATGGTGAAGTCGCCGATCAGCTTGCCGAACTCGTTCAGCATCGGCGTCAGCACGATGCGGCCCTTCTTCGGCATGCGATTGGTCATCAGCCGGTTGAGGAAATCCTCCGCGCCGGCGCCCGACACCTCGTACTTGGCGAAGTTGGCGATCTCGGTGACGCCGACGCGTTCGCGCACGGCGCGCACCTCGTTGCCGACATGCTCGAAATCGTTGGAGCGGTGGAAGGAGACGATATCCCTGGGCTCGGAGCCCTCCGGCGCGAACCAGAGCGGCGTCTCCAGGCCCCAGGAGTCGCCCATCACGGCGTTCTGCTTGACCATCGTGTCGTAGAGCGGCGTGGTCTGTGCCGGCCTTGCCGCCGGCAGCTCTTCATTCGGGAAGCGGATCGAGAAGCGGCGCGAGTAGTTTTCGCGCACCTTGGCATTGGTGTAGCGCAGGCTCGCCCATTCGCCCCAGCGCGCCACGTCCATGCCCCAGACGTCGAAGCCCGGATCGCCATCGACCATCCAGTTCGAGAGCGCCAGGCCGACGCCGCCGCCCTGCGAAAAGCCGGCCATGACGCCGCAGGCGACCCAGTAATTGGTCAGGCCCTGCACCGGACCGACCAGCGGGTTGCCGTCGGGCGCGAAGGTGAAGGGGCCGTTGATGACCTGCTTTATGCCGGCATTCGCAATGCCCGGGAAATGCTGGAAGCCGAGTTCCAGCGACGGCGCGATGCGGTCGAGGTCGGGCGCCAGCAGCTCGTGGCCGAAATCCCACGGCGTGTTGACCGGCGACCACGGCTTGCAGGCCTTCTCATAGGTGCCGAGCAGGATGCCGTTGCGTTCCTGTCGGGTGTAGATCTCGCCCTTGAAGTCGAGCACGCCGACCATCTCGCGGCCGGTCTCCTTGTTGAAGGCCTCGACCTCCGGCATCGGCTCGGTGAGGAGGTACATGTGCTCCATGGCCAGCACCGGCAGCTCGACGCCGACCATGCGGCCGATCTCGCGCGCCCACAGGCCGCCGCAGTTCACCACATGCTCGGCCTTGACCGTTCCCTGCTCGGTGACGACGTTCCAGGTGCCGTCCGGCTGCTGCGTCAGTTCCTTGACAGGGTTTCGGAGCACGATTTCGGCGCCGAGCTTTTTCGCCGCCTTGGAATAGGCGATTGTCGTGCCTGATGGGTCGAGATGGCCTTCGACCGGGTCCCACATGGCGCCGACGAAATGGCTCTCGTCCATGAAGGGGAACATTGCCTTGGCTTCGGACGGCGTGATCAGCTCGGTGTCCATGCCGAGATAGCGGCCCTTGGCGTGAGCGAGCCGCAGGAAGTCCATGCGCTCGGGGCTGTCGGCCAGCATCACGCCGCCGGTCAGGTGCAGCGAGCAGGATTGGCCGGACAGTTCCTCCAGTTCCTTGTAGAGCTGCACCGTATAGGCCTGCAGCTTGGCGACGTTGGGATCGCCGTTCAGCGTGTGGAAGCCGCCGGCTGCGTGCCAGGAAGAGCCGGAAGTCAGCTCCGAGCGCTCGATCAGCATGATGTCGGTCCAGCCGGCGCGGGCCAGGTGATAGAGCACCGAACAGCCGACAACGCCGCCTCCGATAACAACCGCTTTGACATGAGATTTCATGAGGATAGGTCCGTATGTTCAGGATTTGATTCTGGATGGACGGCGTCAGTGGCTCTGTGACGGCGCGGTGGCATAGACGAAGCGGAGATCGAAGGCGGAAAAGGTCCCGGAAAGCCGCCCGTCGAGTGCGGCGAGGATAGTTTCGCAAACGGAGCTGCGAAGCTTCAGGACGTCGTGGTTCCAGAAGCGGAGAATGGCAAAACCATTCGCCCGCATGAATTCGTCGCGGCGGCGGTCGTAGTCGCTGCCGGCGTGCTGGCTGCCGTCGATTTCGACGACGAGCCTTTGCTTCCGGCAACAGAAGTCGGCGAAGTAGGGGCCGACCGGGAACTGGCGGGTGAAGTGATAGCCGCCGAGTCTGCGCCCCTTCAGCTCAAGCCACAGCAGCCCTTCGGCTTCATTCTCGACCCAACGCAGTGCGCGGGCCCTCTCGGTTGTTCCGGGCCTGCGCCGGCTTCTTGAGCCGGATGAAGGGTTCCCCCCCTCCGCCTCGCTTCGCTCGGAGGTGTCTCGGGCTTCTTCAGCCCGAGACGGAGGGGGGGACTTCTGCATTGGCAAACCCATCAAGTTAAGCAGCGTCCCTCTAAAAATCCGTCGGCGCGCCGCCTTCGGCGCGGCGCCTTTCGACGAAGGCGTCGAGTTCCTCGCGGACGGCGGGGTCCATGTAGGGCTCCTCGTAGGCAGCCAGGCGTTCCTTCCAGACGCGGTTGGCCTTCTCCATGGTGGTCGGCGATCCGGCTTCGGCCCAACTCTCGTAGTTGCGCCAGTCCGACAGGATTGGCGAGTAGAAGGCCGTCTTGTAGCGGTCTTGCGTGTGCTGCGTGCCGAAGAAGTGGCCACCCGGGCCGACCGATTCGATGGCGTCGAAGCCGAGCGCTTCTTCGGAGAGGTCGAGCGGGGTGAGGAACTCCGCAACCATCTGCAGCAGGTCGATGTCGAGAATGGTCTTTTCATAGGAGCAGCGCAGGCCGCCCTCGAGCCAGCCGGCACCATGCAGCATGAAATTGGCGCCGCCCTGGATAGCGCCCCAGAGCGAGAACACGCTCTCATAGGCGGCCTGTGCGTCGACCGTATTCGCTGCGCAGGTATTGGAGGTGCGGTACGGGAGCTTGTAGCGCCGCGCGAGCTGCCCGCCGATCATCTGCGCCTTCATGTATTCCGGCGTCCCGAAGGCCGGCGCGCCCGATTTCATGTCGACGTTCGAAGTGAAGCCGCCATAGCCGACCGGCGCGCCCTTCCTCACCATCTGCGTGAAGGCGATGCCAGACAGCGCCTCGGCATTCTGCTGCACCAGCGCGCCGGCAATCGTGACCGGCGCCATGGCCCCCGACAGGGTGAAGGGCGTGACGATGACGACCTGGCCGGCCGACGACATCTGGATGATGCCCTCCATCATCGGCACGTCGAGTTTCAGCGGCGAGTTGGTATTGATGATGGTGTAGACCGACGGCTCTTCGAGCATCTGTTCGCGGCTGACGCCGCGGGCGATGCGGGCGATCTCGATGCCGTCGAGATTGCGCTCCTTGCCCAGCGAATAGATGTGGAAGACCTTGTCGGTGAGCGTTGCGAGGTCGCGGATGCATTCGAGATGGCGGACCGAGGGGTGGATGTCGGTCGGCTCGACCGGATAGCCGCCGGTCGTGTTCAGGATGTTGTGCATCTGCGCGAGCTTCAGGAAGTTCCTGAAGTCGGCCTGGTTGCCTGGCCGGCGGCCGCTGTCGAGGTCAGAACAGTTCGGTGCCGACGCCATCTGCGACAGAACCAGATTGTTGCCGCCGAAGCGGA
The DNA here is from genome assembly GCA_947259295.1 of uncultured Rhizobiaceae bacterium. Taxonomy (GTDB): domain Bacteria; phylum Pseudomonadota; class Alphaproteobacteria; order Rhizobiales; family Rhizobiaceae; genus CAMYMG01. The sequence goes on along the minus strand of CAMYMG010000112.1, from coordinate 63,980 downwards.
CGTTGTGGGCCGGATTGCGGGCGTGAATGGTGAATTCGGACGGCGCGTGGGCCACCAGCTCAAGCAGCATGTCGCTGTCGAAACGCACCCGCTCCTCGCCGTGGCGGACGTCGGCGCCGTGTTCCTTCATGATCTGGCGCGCGCCCTCGTGCAAGACGTCGACGCCGATCTCGCGGAGCACACGAAGCGATGCGCGATGGATCGATTCGAGCTCGTCGGCCGATACGATCTCGGTCGGCTTGAAGGGAATCTTCAGCTGCCGGAAGGGCGGCTGCTCGAAGGCGGCGGAGCCTCTGGCGCGGCTGCCGGCGCGGCCGCCGCGACGCGCCCTGTCGGTGGCCTGCGGTGGTTCGGCGGGTTGAACGGCTACGGTCATGGAATTCCCCGGGGATGCGGTATCGTGCCGTATCATGAACCGGAGGCTGGCCCGTCATTGCGGGCCCGGCGACCCGTTGGGCTAGGGAAGCGACATTGAAACCCGCAAGCCGCGGGATGCAAGCAAAACGGGCGCCTCAGGCCTTGCGGCCGGCGCCCGTCCGGTAGTTTGCGTCGGTTTCAACCGACTTTGTGCCAGGTGCGACCACCGGGCAATGCATCAGGCCTCACCGCGCAGCTTGCGCAGGAACTGACCTGCCCGATGCCTCACGCGCCAAATCCCGGTGCTCCGGCTCGGAACCATGCCGCGCCGGATCGCCCAGAATTCGAGGTCGCCCGACGGCATGTCGTATTTGTCGAACGTCCATGACTGTTCCATTTCACTTCCCTCACATAATGACCGTGCAACCAGCCGAGGGTGACTTAGGGATCGATTGTAACCGACCGATGTTGCGTGTTTTTCGCCTGTGTATCCGCACCACTGTCCTGAAAACCAACACAAAGCCTCGAAATCGGGCATTTGCTCGAATGGCGGGTAATTGACCGGACGGGGAGCGGGATGGAGGCGGCCGCATCATGACACCGGAGGCATTTTGTCGATCCGATGTTCTTTCAGCGACTTCGACGCCGCAGCGTGGATGCGGATGTGACGAAAGCCGTGCTAGCGGCAATCCATGTCGTTGACCGTCGCTACCGATTCGCCCGAACCGCCAATGCCGCGCGCCGCGCTCGTCGGCATCACGGCAAGCGTTTGCGCGTTCGCGGTGGCGCAGGGGCTGAGCTACCCGCTCTTCACCTTCCTGATGCAGCGGCAGGGCATGTCGCCTTCCTATATCGGCCTCTCCGCCGCGATGACGCCGCTCGGCCTGATCGCCTCGTCGATCTTCGTGCCGGCTCTGGTCGCACGCTTCGGGGCGAGGGGGCTCGCCGTCTTCAGCGCGCTCGCGGCTGCCGTGCTCTTCGGTCTCGTCGGACTGCTGCAGAACGACATCGCGTGGTTTCCGATACGCTTCCTGATCGGCGTCGCCATCAACCCGCTCTACATCCTGGGCGAGGTCTGGATGATTGCTTTGGCGCCCGAAAGGCGGCGCGGGCGCATCATGGGCATTTTCAACGCGGTCACCGGCGCCGGCTATGCCGCCGGACCGCTGACGCTGGCCCTGGTCGGCAGCCATGGCTGGCCGCCCTTGCTCGTCGGCATGGTCGGCTTCACCGCATGCGCCGTCATGCTGTTTGCGACGACCAGCAACCTTGCCGGCTTCGAGGATGACGGCGAGCGTGCCCTGAGCTTCTGGAGTTTCTGGACGCTGGCGCCGGCGCTGCTCGTCGCCGTCACCGTGTCGGCCGCGACGCAGCAAAGCGTCTACTCGCTGCTGCCCGTGTTCGGCACCGCCTACGGCCTGCCGCAGCCGACGCTGGCGGCGCTTATCTCGGTCATGTCGCTCGGCAACATCTTCCTGCAGATACCGCTCGGCCTGCTCGCCGAGCGCTTCGGCGCGCGCGCCATGATTGTCGCCTGTGCAACCCTCAACATGATCTGCGCCCTGATGCTGCCCTTCGTGATCACCAATATGGGCGTCTGGCCTGTGTTGCTGGTCGTCGGGGGCGTCGGCTACGGCGTCTATACGATGGCGCTGATCGAACTCGGCAACCGCTTCCGCGGCCAGGCGCTGGTCGCCGGCAACGCCGCCTTCGGCCTGATGTGGGGCGTCGGCGGCATCATCGGGCCGCCCGGTTCGGGTTTCACCATGCAGCATTTCGGGGCGCCGGGCCTGCCTGCCGTCATCGCCGCGCTGAGCGCCGTACTGGTGATCTTCGCGATTTACCGCAGCCTAGTCCGATGGCACCGGGCGCGTTGAACTTTGCCGCTCGCCGCCACTTGATAGGCGGCGTGGCACTCGACTACACTTCTGCCATGGCCCGCACGATCATGCAGATCACCACGCACGCAAGCGCCACGACGCCATCGCGGCGGACGCTGCATGCCGAGATGCTGCGGCTGTGCGCGCGCATCGGCTATTCGCCGCCCTCGCTCCGCTGAATCCCGCCCCGGCGCTGCCGGTTTGATTCAACGGAGGGCCGCAAGCCCGTGACCTACAAGAACTATTCGCTGAAGCAGCTGCAGGCGATCGACGCCTCGCACCATCTCCACCCCTTCACCGACCACCGCGAGATGCGGCAGAGCGGATCGCGCATGATCGTCGGCGCCAAGGGACCATTCATCTACGACAGCGAGGGCAACGAGCTGCTCGACGGCATGGCAGGGCTCTGGTGTGTCAGCATCGGCTACGGCCGCGACGAACTGGCCGATGTGGCGGCCGAGCAGATGAAGGAGCTTCCCTACTACAATTCCTTCTTCAAGACGGCGACCGGGCCGGCGGTGCTGCTTGCCCAAAAACTCGCCGAGATCGCACCCAAGCGCATCAACCAGGTGTTTTTCGGCTCGTCGGGATCAGAAAGCAACGATACGGCGCTGCGGCTCGTCCGGCATTTCTGGGCGCTCGAAGGCAAGCCGGAGAAGAACCGCATCATCTCGCGCAAGATGGCCTATCACGGCTCGACCGTCGCTGGCACCTCGCTCGGCGGCATGGAGGGCATGCACAACCAGCTCGGCGGCGCGGTGCCCAACATCGTGCATGTGATGATGCCATATGCCTTCGAACTTGCCGAGTCCGGCGAGAGCGAGCACGATTTCGGGCTGCGCGCGGCCAAGGCCGTCGAGGATGCCATCCTGGAAGCCGGCGCCGACAAGGTCGCGGCCTTCATCGGCGAGCCGATCATGGGAGCGGGCGGCGTCAAGATCCCGCCGGCAAGCTACTGGCCGGAAGTGCAGCGCATCTGCCGCAAACACGACGTGCTCTTGATGCTCGACGAGGTCATCACCGGCTATGGACGGACAGGCGAGTGGTTCGCGGCGCAGACCTTCGGCATCGAGCCGGACACGATCACAACCGCCAAGGCGCTGACCTCCGGCTACCTGCCTCTGTCGGCGCTGCTTGTTGGCGACCGCATCGCCAAGACGCTGGTCGAAAAGGGTGGCGAGTTCTATCACGGCTACACCTATTCGGGGCATCCGGTCTGCTGTGCCGTGGCGCTGAAGAACCTCGAGATCATCGAACGGGAAGGGCTCATCGAACGGGTGCGGACCGATACCGGGCCCTATTTCGCCAAGGCGCTGGCGGAGCGGATTGCCGGCCACCCGCTGGTCGGCGAGACGCGCGCGCTGGGCATGATGGGTGCCGTCGAACTGGTCAGGGACAAGGAGACGCGCGAACGCTTCCTGCCCGCCGGACGCGCGGCCATCGTGGTGCGCGACCACGCGATCGCCAACGGGCTGATGCTTCGGGCAACCGGCGACACGATGATCATGTCGCCGCCGTTGATCTGGACGCGCGAAACCATCGATATCGCCTGCGCCCGCCTGCTCAAGGCGCTGGACCTTGCCCAAGCGGAACTGCGCTAGCGGTATCGGGCCGTGCACGGACGAACGGGTGCGGCCTAAAAGCCTCACCCGGTCGAATAGTGGCTCGGGTGCGACCGTCGTGGGGGAACGAATCGCGACGGAACCGCGTATAGTCGCGCACGCCGGAAGTCCGGCGCGCATCAGGGGTCGGGTCCACATGACAAAGCAACGCAAGACTGCACGGCGATCGGGGTCGATTGCCGGAGACCTCATGCTGGCGCCGATGGTGGCATTGATGCGGCTGCCGCTGATGGCAGCCGACGCAAGCAGCGGACGGACGTCGGGTAGCGAGACCGAACGCGCGGTATCGGAGAAGACCAAGGCCATGGCCGATGGCGTATTCGCTGCGCAGATGTCGCTGGTCGGATCGATGGTGCAGTTCTGGCCGGAACTCCTTTCGGGCAAGACGCCGTCGATGCTGAACGGCGTCGCGGCGGAGCGGTCGATGAACGCGGCGCTCAAGCCTGCCAGCCTGCGCGTGCGGGCGAATTTCAGGCGGCTTTCCATGAAGGGCTGATACGGCAAAAACCGCGCTCCGGACAGGAACACGGCTTTGCCACAGATACGCATGGCCCACTGCTACACTACACTGCGGTGGTAACGGCTCCGGTACGCGAGACCTGATCCGGAGCGTTGAGGCGGATGCGATGACCGCCTCGCAGTCCGTTCTATAGGGACATCGTTACCGCGCGGTTATCAGGAGCTTAAGCAAACCTAAATTTGCGACTTTTCTTGCCTGACGCCGAAAATATTTGCGAAACAGAAGTTTACGCAGCGTGATCGCGCAGATAGCGGATGATGGCGGAAAAGTCCTCGTGCCCGTGGCCGCCTTCGTTGAAGGTGCCGTAAAGCTCGGCAGCATGCTTGCCCAGCGGTGTAAAAGCACCAGCCGATTTCGCGGCGTCCTGCGACAGGTCGAGATCCTTCAGCATCAGGGCGGCGGCGAATCCGGGACGATATTCCCGGTTGGCGGGCGACGTGGGAACGGGACCGGGGACCGGACAATAGGTCGTCAAAGACCAGCACTGTCCGGACGAGGTGGAAGCAACGTCGAACAGCGCCTGGTCGGACAGGCCGAGCTTTTCGGCGAGCACGAAGGCTTCGGCAACGCCGATCATCGAAATGCCGAGGATCATGTTGTTGCAGATCTTGGCCGCCTGGCCCGAACCCGCCGCACCGCAATGCACGATCTTGCCGGCCATCGGCTTCAGGATGGGCTCGGCCTTGGTGAAAGCCTCGTCCGAGCCGCCGGCCATGAAGGTCAGCGTGCCGGCGGTAGCGCCGCCGGTGCCGCCGGACACGGGCGCGTCGATCGACAGCATGCCGTGTTCGGCCGCAATGTCGTGCGCCCGGCGTGCCGAGTCGACATCGATGGTCGAGCAGTCGATGATCAGCGTGCCCTTGGCGGCGGCGGTCACGATTTCCGAATGCACCGACAGCACATGCTTGCCGGCCGGCAGCATGGTGATGACCACCTCGGCGCCTTTCACAGCGGCGGCGACATCGGCCTCCGCGACCACGCCATTGTCCCTGGCGATCGACAGGTTCTCCGGCTGCAGGTCGAAACCCTGCACCGAATGGCCGGCCTTGACGAGGTTGGCAGCCATCGGGTTGCCCATGTTGCCGAGGCCGATGAAGGCGATGGTGGTCATGTAGTCCTCCGGAAGGGGCAAGGAGTGAATGGTGGAAGGTGAATGGTGAATAGTGAATAGTGAATGGTACCTGGGAGAGGTCAGCTTATCGAAACTCCCCAGTTCCATTCACCATTTTTCCATTCACTATTCACCATTCACCGCCCGATCAGTGCACGGGCGACGATCACCCGCATGATTTCGTTGGTGCCCTCGAGTATCTGGTGCACGCGCAGGTCGCGGACCAGTTTCTCGATGCCGTAATCGTGCAGATAGCCGTAGCCGCCGTGCAGTTGCAGCGCTTCGTTGGCTACCCTGAAGCCGGTGTCGGTGACGAAGCGCTTGGCCATGGCCGACCACTTGCCCGCGTCGTGCGCCTTGCGGTCGAGCCTGGTTGCCGCGGCATAGAGGAAGATGCGCGCCGCCTGCAATTCGGTCTCCATGTCGGCCAGCCTGAACTGCAGCGCCTGGAACTGGTCGATTGATTGCCCGAATGCCTTGCGCTCGGCCATGTAGGCCAGCGTCTTGTCGAGCGCTGCCTGCGCGCCGCCCAGCGAACAGGCGGCGATGTTCAGCCGGCCGCCGTCTAGCCCGGCCATGGCGATGCGGAAACCGTCGCCCTCCGCCGACAGCAGGTTTTCGGCCGGCACGCGACAGTCGGTGAAGATCACCTGGCGCGTCGCCTGCATGTTCCAGCCCATCTTGTGCTCGAGCGCGCCGAAGGACAGGCCGGGCGCGTCCTTTGGCACGACAAGCGTCGAGATGCCCTTCGGACCGTCGCCGCCGGTGCGCACCATGGTCACGTAGACATCGCTGTCGCCGGCGCCAGAGATGAACTGCTTGGCGCCGTTGACCACATAGTGGTCGCCGTCGCGCACGGCGCGGGTCTTCAGCGCAGCGGCATCGGAGCCGGAGCCGGGCTCGGTCAGGCAGTAGCTGCCCAGCCACTCCATCGACGCCATCTTCGGAAGGAGCCGCCTGCGCTGCTCGTAATCGCCGAAGGAATCGACCATCCAGGCGGTCATGTTGTGGATCGAGATGAAGGAGGCGAAGCCCGGGCAGGCGCGCGACAGTGCTTCGAAGATCAGCACAGCGTCCAGCCGTCCGAGGCCCGAGCCGCCACCTTCCTCGCCGACATAGATGCCGCCGAAGCCGAGCGGCCCGGTTTCGCGGATCACGTCGGCGGGGAAATGCCGGTTGCGGTCCCAGTCGAGCGCATGCGGCGCGACGCGCTCGTCGGCAAAGCCTTCGGCCATCGACTGGATGGCGCGCTGGTCCTCGTTGAGCTCGAACTGGCCGGCTGGGATTTCAGCCACGGCATCCATCGCGTCCTCCCGCATTTTTGCCTATGCGTGCCGGTCAATCTAGACCAATGATGCGCCCGCGCAACCATACCGCGCGCCGCCGGCCCGTTCGCGCCGCCAGCTTCAGGGATGACAGGTGACCACCGTATTCGACGAACTGCTTTCGGGCTTCAAATCGTTCCTTGGCCGCTTCGACCAGCAGCCGCTTCGCGGCTTCATCGACGGCGTCGACTGGTCGATGCGTCCGCGCCGGCTGGAACCGTCGGGTCTGCCTTGCCTGAGCCATCTCTCCCGGGCCGCCCGCATTGCGGGGGCGGAGGCAGCACCGCTTGCGCGTTTCCTAGACGACCGCTGCCATGATTTCCGCTGGGGACAGACTTATACGAGCGTCGATTTCGGCAAGCGGTTCATCGACAATTACGGCTGGCTTGAAGTCTTCGGCACCCGCGGCCATTTCGAGAACCGCAAGATGGCCGGCGGCTTCCTGATCCTTGGGCCAAACATCGCCTATCCCGACCATCACCATGTCGCCGAGGAGATCTACATTCCGCTGACCGGCGGCACCGAGTGGCGGATGGGTGAGGGCGGCTATCGCCGGCGCGAGGCCGGCGAGATCATCCACCACACCTCCGACATGAACCACGCCATGCGCACCGGCGCGGAGCCGATGCTGGCGCTCTACCTGTGGCGCGGCGGGCCGCTTGCGGCACGTTCCACCGTCACGGGTACGGTCGGCAGGGAACTGACCTGATGGCACGGGCGATCATGCTCCAGGGCACCGGCTCGGATGTCGGCAAGACCGTGCTGGTCGCCGGGCTCTGTCGTGCCGCCAGAAAGCGCGGGATGGTGGTTAGGCCGTTCAAGCCGCAGAACATGTCGAACAACGCCGCCGTCGCCGACATTCCGGGCGAGACCGGCGGCGGCGAGATCGGACGAGCGCAGTGGTTGCAGGCCATCGCCTGCGGGGCGGCGCCGTCGATCCACATGAACCCGGTGCTCTTGAAGCCGCAGAGCGACATCGGCAGCCAGGTCGTCGTGCAGGGCAGGGTTTTCGGCGAGGCGCGGGCGCGCGACTACCAGCTCCTGAAGCCGAAGCTGATGGATGCCGTTCTCGATTCGTGGACGAAGGTGGGCGAGGGTGCGGACCTCGTCATCGTCGAAGGCGCCGGCTCGCCGGCCGAAATCAACCTGCGTCCGCGCGACATCGCCAATATGGGCTTTGCCACCCGCGCCAACGTGCCGGTGGTGCTGGTCGGCGACATAGATCGCGGCGGCGTCATCGCATCGATCGCCGGCACGCATCTCATCCTGCCGGAAGACGACCGAAAAATGATCGCCGGCTACATCATCAACAAGTTCCGCGGCGACGTCTCGTTGTTCGACGACGGGCTGAAGGCGATCGAACGCTTCACCGGCTGGCGCTCCTTCGGCATCGTGCCGTGGCTGAAGGCGGCGGCCCTGCTGCCCTCGGAAGATTCGGTCATCCTGGAGCGGCTGGCCGCCGGGCGGGGCCGCGCCCTCAAGATCGCCGTGCCGATGCTGTCGCGCATCGCCAATTTCGACGACCTCGATCCCTTGAAGGCCGAGCCGCAGGTCGAGGTGGTGTTCGTGCCGCCGGGCAAGCCGCTGCCGGCCGACGCCGGGCTGGTGGTCATCCCCGGCTCGAAGTCGACGATCGGCGACCTGTTGCACTTTCGCGAGAACGGCTGGGACCGCGACCTTGCCGAGCATAGGCGGCGCGGCGGCCATGTCGTCGGCATATGCGGCGGCTACCAGATGCTTGGCCGCGTCGTGCGAGACCCCGATGGCATCGAGGGCAGCGTCACCGAGGCGGAGGGGCTCGGCCTGCTCGACATCGAGACCGTCATGGAGCCGGAAAAGACGGTGCGCAACGTCGCCGCCCGCTCGCTGCAGTTCGACGTGCCGCTGGCCGGCTACGAAATCCATCTCGGCCGCACCACCGGTGCCGACTGCCTGCGCCCGTCGGCATTGATCAACGGCGTCGAGGACGGCGCCATGTCAGCCGATGGCAAGGTGTTCGGTACCTACATGCACGGCATCTTCTCGTCGGACGCCTTCCGTGCCGCCTATCTCGAGGGACTTGGCATCAAGGGCGGCACCGTCGACTACCGCGCCGAGGTCGAGCGCGCGCTCGACGAGCTTGCGGCACACCTCGAGCGGCATCTGGACTGCGATGCCATATTCGAGGCCGCGCGCTGAACAGTCAGCCGTTTTCCTCGTACCACCGCACGATCGAAGGCATGTTATGCTCGAAGCCGCCCGGCAGAAAGACATTGAACAGGCCGGCGCGGGTTTCCGTCCGGTTGGCAAAGTCGTGCGTCACGCCGGCTGGGATGACGATGCAACTACCGGCAGGCGCATCGATCCAGTGCTTGCCGACAAGCACCGACGGCGTGCCCTCGATGGCGTAGAAGATCTCGTCGTTGGCCGGGTGGGCATGTTTGCCCGGCCCGTCGCAGCCTGGCTCGAGCCACCATTCCGAGACCGAGTAGCGGCTGTCCGTCTCGTCCCCGTCTGCCTTGAAGACGGCGCGCATGGCCGGCATCTGGTAGGTACGCCCCTCCCAGGGCTGCAACACCACGGGCATGCGACGGGTCGCGGTGCTTGGCGTGGCTTCGCGGCTCATGCCTTGTCGCCCGCCTTCGGCCAGTAGGTGCCGAAACACCAGACATTGCCCTCTGGATCGGCGCAGATGAAATCGCGGCTGCCATGGTCCGTATCGACCGGCTCCTGCAGGATGACCGCGCCGGCAGCCTTGGCACGCTCGAAGGCCGCGTCGGCGTCATCGACCGCGACATAGACCGACTTGCCGCCCTCAGCCCCGGGTTCGCCGACCATTTGGCCATAATCATTGTCGCGAATGCCGCCCAGCATGATGATGGACGAGCCGAAGGCCAGTTCGGCGTGCTGGACCACACCCTGGTCCTCGAAGCGGGCCTGCACGGAAAAGCCGAACGCCTCGACCAGCCAGTCGATCATCGTGGCGGCGTCACGGTAGCGGAATGTCGGGTAAAGGCGGGGCGGTTCGTTCTGCAGCGGCATGGTCAATCTCCTCAGCTGGATGCGGGGGATCCTGGTCCCTGCGCATGTCCGATGATTGAATAAATGTTACCCCGGCATTGTTGGCTGGTTCAGGGCGGCGGGCGAACTGCCGGCGAATTCGTTGAACTCGCGTACCAGATGCGCCTGGTCGGCGTAGCCACAAGCTGCTGCGACGTCGGCCCAGCCCTGCACAGCGCCGCAGCGGGCAGCATCCAGCGCACGGTTGAAGCGCATGATGCGCGCGACGCGCTTGGGACCGAGACCTATCTCGTCGGCAAAGCACCTGGCGAGATGCTTGCGGCTCCAGCCGATCTCGTCGGCAATCGCGGCGATTCGGGCGCGACCGACCGTACCGGCAAGCCTCTCATAGGCCCAGGAGATCTCCGGGCGCGGTGTCTCGGCGCGGGCCAGGCGGTCCATGACGAAAGCTTCGGCAAGATCGAGCCGCCGGTTCCCGTCGGCCTCGCCGGCCAGCTTGTCGCGGAGGGCCACACCGGCCGAGCCGAGCGCGTCATCCAGTGTCACCATGCGGTCGGTGAGCGCGCTCATCGGTGCGCCGAGAAACCGCCGCGCGCCGAGCGGCGTGAAATCGATCTGGATACAGTTCGACTGGCCGAAGGAGTCGATCACCACCGGGCCGGCGAACAGGCCGGCTGCGAAACTCGCAATCCTGTCGTCGCCGGTCGGCGGCCGGCCGAGGCCGATGGCGAAGGCCTCGCCGAAGCTGATGACCAGCGGGATCGTCAGCGAGGCTGCCTGGGTCTGGCGGAAATGGCCTGGCGTGGTCTCGCGATAGGCCACCAGGCCGGTGACGCTGCCGCGCAGGCCGGCGGCCGGCGCGCGTCGCATCATCTCGTAGGCGGAAGTCGGCGGAGGAATTGCGCCTGTCGGGTGCTGGTCGGCCATGGGGCGTCCGCTCGTTACGCGTCGAAGCTAGCAGCGATAAGCCCTTCAGGCAAAAAGCGCCGGCCGGAGCCGGACGCTTCAGGTTGCCCGAGCCGGGTGGCTATGCCCGCGACGGGCCGATCCCGATAGCGCCAGCGACTGCGAATCAGAAGCCCAGGAACAGCCTGAGCGGGTGGGTGGGGTCGGCCAGCAACCGTGCGGCGAGCGCCAGGCAGATGACGACCAGCAGCGGCTTGATCAGCCTGGCGCCGTTCGAGATGGCCAGCCCCGCGCCGAGCCGGGCGCCGAGGAATTGCGCCACGCCCATGAGAAGGCCGATCTTCCAATAGATGGCGCCCGCAAAGGCGAACAGCACGAAGCCTCCGAGGTTGGAGGAGAAGTTCAGCAGCTTGGTGTGTGCCGTCGCCTTCAGCACGCCGAAGCCGGCAAGCGAAACGAAGGCGAGCATGAAGAAGGAACCGGTGCCGGGGCCGAAGACGCCGTCATAGAAGCCGATCAGCGGCACGATCGACAGGCCGAACACGAGGGGTGACAGGCGCTCGGCGCGGTCGATGTCGTCCATGCCGGGCTTCAGGGCAAAATAGAGCGCGATGACGACGAGGATGAAGGGCAGGGCGGCCCTCAGGATGCCACCTGGAATGACGGTCGCCAGCAGGGCGCCAGCGATGCCGCCCGCGAAAGCCAGCACGGCCCAGGGCATCTGGCGTCGCAGGTCGACATGGCCATTGGCGGCATAGTGGATTGTCGCCGAAGCGGTGCCGAAGAGGCCCTGCAGCTTGTTGGTGCCGAGCGCCGCAACCGGCGGAAGGCCGGCGAGGAGCAGCGCCGGTATGGTGACCAGCCCGCCGCCGCCGGCGATCGAATCGACGAAGCCCGCCACAAAGGCGGCGAGCCCGAGCAGGATCATGATCTGGATGTCTGGATCGGGCACGGGACCAAATGCGACTAAATCGCCACGGGAGGGCGGCAAAAGCCTTCCAACACACGCTTTTCAGTTGCGCAAGACATATTTAGCGCTAGTGATTTTCGCTGGCGTCGAGGAAACACGCATGGCTATCGGAATACTTACTCAATTCAAGGATCTTTTCGAGGGCGACCCCGGCGTACGCAAGGTTGCGGGCGACCCGGTGCTGTCGGCCGAACTGCTGTTGCTGTTTCGCATGATCCTGGCCGACGGCGTGGTCAAGGACAGCGAGATGCAGACGTTCCGACGCATCTGCAACGAGGCCTTCGGCATCGGCCGCGACAGCATGGACGGGGTGATCGAGTTTCTCAACGATTTCGGCTACGAAACCAACGGCGCCCAGGCGATCGAAATGTTCCGCGAGCTCGATATCGACCGCCGCCGGCAGCTGGCCAAGCACATGGCCGAGATCGCCAAGGCCGACGAGGACCTTGCCGAGAACGAGGTGCGGCTGCTGCGCCGTACCATGGAATTGCTCGGCATCAGCCCGGTCGACCTGGTCAAGCCAGAGGCGGATGACGGTACCGGCTGATCAGGCCTGCCGCACCGGCGGCAGGCGCAGCGATCCAGAACATTGTTGGATAGGTAAGGGCGAGGCTCTGCGTCACGCTGCCGTGACGGCGAGGTCGACCGCGACCGGCACGTGGTCCGACGGCTTTTCCCAGGCCCGAACATGCTTTTCGATCGACGCTGAACGGAACCGGTTGGCGGCTTCGGGCGACAAAAGCAGATGGTCGATGCGGATGCCGTTGTCCTTCTGCCAGGCGCCGGCCTGATAGTCCCAGAACGTGTAGGTGCCAGGGGCATCGGTGGTGGCGCGAATGGCTTCGGTGAAGCCGAGATTGACCAGCCTGCGGAAGGCCTGTCGCGTCTGAGGCTGGAACAGTGCGTCGCCCAGCCAGTTCTCGGGGTTCTTGGCGTCGATCGGTTCCGGAATGACGTTGAAATCGCCTGCCAGAATCATCGGCTCTTCCAGTTCGAGACGCTCCTTCGCCCATCGTTCCAGGCGCGCCATCCATGACAGCTTGTAGGGAAACTTGCGCTCGTCATCGATCGGATTGCCGTTCGGCAAATAGAGCGAGACGACGCGAAGCACGCCTTTTTCGGTCGAGAACACGCCTTCGATGAAGCGGGCCTGCTCGTCGGCGTCGTCGCCGGGCAGGCCGCGGTTGACCTCGTCGAAGCGCAGCTTCGAGAGGATCGCGACGCCGTTGAAACCCTTCTGGCCGTGCGTCTCGACATGGTAGCCGAGTGCCTCGATCTCGGCGCGCGGGAATTGCTCGTCGACCGTCTTGATCTCCTGCAGGCAGGCGATGTCCGGCGAACTCTCCTGCAGCCAGTGCAGCAGATTGCCGAGGCGCGCGCGTACGCCGTTGATGTTCCAGGTGACGATCTTCATGGTCGCTACGTCCTTTGCAGGCTAGCCTTAACCAAAGGCAAGCCCTGGCATTGTAAAGCATAGTCGAACCGCCACAAGCGACAGCGACCGCGTGGAGACAGATCCATGACAGATGCAGCCATCATCCCCGAGATAAGGCCGTGGCGCCGGTCCATCCCCGGTCTTGTGGCGGTCCTCGTCCTGCTGCTTCTCCTGCCAGTCGCCGTCATGCTCGATCTCAAGGACCTGACAGCGCATCTGTCGCGCCAGCAGGCCACCGACATGACGCGAATCATCAACGATATTCGCGACCTCTACGCAAAGGATGTCGTCGGCCGCGTGCTGCAGGCGCCGCCGGGCGTACCGATCACCGCATCCGACAACTTCCATGACGTGCCCGGCGCCATCCCCATCCCGGCAACATTTTCGCTGGAACTTGGCAAACTCATCAGCGCTCAGGACAACGCCGTTCGCTACGACTTCGTATCGGACCATGCCTTCGCGGGCAGGGCGCCACATGAACTCGACGCCTTCCAGGCGGAAGCGCTGGCCCGGTTCAGGGCCGACCCGACGCTGAAGGTCGTCGAACAGACGCGCGGCGACCTCAACAGCACCGTCGCCATTGCCTCGCCGATCCGCATGACGCAGACCTGCGTCACCTGCCACAACAGCCATCCCGACAGCCCGAAGACCGACTGGAAGGTCGGCGACGTCCGCGGCATCCAGTCTGTCACGGTCACGCAGCCGCTGTCGCTCGGGTCGATCGGCGTGCGTTATCTGTTCGTCTATTTCGGGCTGGCCGCACTCACGGGCGCCTATTTCGTCTACCAGCAATGGCGCCAGTCGCGCCAGGTCAGTATTCTCAACGAGGAACTCAAGGAGGCCAACAGTTTCCTCGCCACCGTGTCGCTGAAGATCGCCAAATATCTGTCGCCGGAAATCTACAAGAGCGTGTTCAGCGGCGAGCGGGACGTCAAGGTGACGGCGGAGCGCAAGAAGCTGACCATCTTCTTTTCCGACATCGTCGATTTCACCGCCACGACCGAGCGCATGCAGCCGGAGGAACTGACCGCGCTGCTCAACGAGTATCTGACCGAAATGTCGCGCATCGCCATCGCGCATGGCGCTACCGTCGACAAGTTCATCGGCGACGCGATCCTCGCCTTCTTCGGCGATCCCAACACGCTTGGCCCGGCGGAGGACGCGCGCGCCTGCCTGCACATGGCGATCGAGATGCAGGAGCGGCTGGCCGAACTGCAGCGCAAATGGCTCGACCAGGGCATCGAACATCCGTTCCGCGTGCGCATGGGCATCAATACCGGCTACTGCAATGTCGGCAATTTCGGCTCCGACGACCGCATGGATTATACGATCATCGGCGCCGAGGCGAACCTCGCGGCCCGGCTGCAGAGCATCGCGCCCGCCGGCGGCATCATGCTGAGCTACGAGACCTATGCGCATGTGAAGGACATCGTCGAGGCGCAGCCGACCGAACCGATCCGCATGAAGGGCATCAGCCGCGAGGTCGTGCCCTATCTCGTCGAGCGCACGAGCCCCGCGCAGGCAGCCGACACGACGCTGATCAGCGAGAACGAGGAGGGGCTGTCGCTGGTGCTCGACATGTCGGGCATGGACCCGGAGCGGGCGGCGCGGCTGCGCAGCAAGCTGAAGGCGGCGCTCGCCGCCCTCGATACCAAGGCGCGCCAGACGATCGTGCCGGACGGAGCGCCGCAGACCTGAGTCGCTAGGCGGCTCTCGCTTCTCTGCACGCGACGCGGCACTAAAAACGAAAAGGCCGCTCGATCGCGGCCCTTTTCATAGTGCTATCCGGGAATGGGGGCGGTCTCAGACCGAAAAGCTGGTACCGCAGCCGCAGGAGGCGACGGCGTTGGGGTTCCGGATCTGGAACGACTGGCCCATCAGGTCGTCGACGAAATCGATGACCGAGCCGCCCATATAGACCAGCGAGAGCTCATCGATCAGGATGGTCGCGCCGTTCTTCTCGATGGCCACGTCGTCCTCGTTGCGGCCGTCGACCAGGTCGAACTTGTAGGAAAAGCCCGAGCAGCCGCCGCCTTCGACCGACACCCTGAGCGCCGTCTTGCTGGCATCGCCGGCAACGATCTTGGCAACGCGGCTGGCAGCCGCATCCGTCACATCGACTTTCATGGCAGTCTTGGCATCTGCGCCCATCGGCGTCACCTTGCGTTCGCGTTGTCATCATAGGTATGAACGGGCGAGGGGCAAGTCAACGGGTGGCGGTTGCGCATGGACGAGAACGGTCATCTCGGCGACATCGGATTCGGCTATCGCCCGCGTGCCGTCTATGCCTGCGACCCCGCCCGGTCGCGCGGACGCTTCCAGGCCGAGACGGAGAGCCCGACCCGCACGCCGTTCCAGCGCGATCGCGACCGCATCATCCACTCGACCGCCTTCCGCCGGCTGAAGCACAAGACGCAGGTGTTCATCGCGCATGAGGGCGACCATTTCCGCACACGCCTGACCCATACGATCGAGGTTGCGCAGATCGCCAGGGCGCTGGCGCGAGCGCTGCGCTGCGACGAGGACCTCGCCGAGGCCATCGCGCTGGTGCATGATTTCGGCCACACGCCGTTCGGCCACACCGGCGAGGACGCGCTCAATGCGAAGATGCAAAAATGGGGCGGCTTCGACCACAACGCCCAGTCGCTGCGTATCGTGACGAGGCTTGAACGCCGCTATGCGGAGTTCGACGGGCTCAACCTGACCTGGGAGACGCTCGAGGGCCTGGTCAAGCACAACGGACCGCTGACGGATGCTTCGGGCAAGGGGCTCAAGGGCGAGGTTCCGCAGGCGATCCGCGATTTCTCCGGGCTCTTCGACCTCGAACTCGACCGCCATGCCGGTCTGGAGGCGCAATGCGCCGCGATTGCCGACGACATTGCCTACAACACCCATGATATCGATGACGGCCTTCGAGCCGGCCTCCTGTCGCTTGACATGCTGACCGGGGTGGCGTTGCCGGCCGGCATCCTGAAGGGCGTGCGCGACCGCTATCCCGGGCTTGACGAGGTGCGGACCGGTCACGAGCTGATGCGGCGGCAGATCACCATCATGGTCGAGGACGTCATCGCCGCGGCCACGGCCCGGCTCGACAGGCTGAAGCCGCACAGCGCCGACGATGTGCGCGCGGCGGGCGAGACGATCGTGGCGTTTTCACCCGGTCTGGCGCGCCAGGAGAAGGAGCTCAAAGCCTTTCTCTACAAGAATATGTATCGGGCGGACGACGTAGTGCGGGTGAGGATCGAGGCGGAACGCGTCGTCAACGACCTGTTCGACGCCTATTTCGCCGACCCGCGCGAGATGCCGGAGGGCTGGCGCGAGGGTCTCGACCGTGCCGAGGACCGCATCAAGGCGCGCGACGTGGCGGATTTCCTGGCCGGCATGACCGACACCTATGCCCTCAAGGAACACCGCCGTATGTTTGACGATACGCCGGATTTGGGCTAGTCGGCGCGCCTTAGCCGCGTCATCGCGCCATGCCCCGCATTCCAGAGTAAACGCCATGAATATCTTCGCCGATTTCAACGAGCGAGTCATCAAAGCCGTTGAAGCGCTTGGTCTGAAAGACAAAGACGGCGGGGCGCCGGATCTATCCCGCATTGCCGTCGAGCCGCCGCGCGACGCAAGCCATGGCGACCTGGCGACCAATGCCGCAATGGTGCTGGCCAAGAAGGTTGGCCAGAACCCGCGCGCGCTGGCCGAGACGATTGCAGCCACGCTGCGCGAAGATGCGGATGTGGCGAGCGTCGAGGTCGCAGGACCCGGCTTCGTCAATATGCGGCTGTCGGACGGTTTCTGGCAGGCGCACCTCAAGACCATCCTCGCCGAAGGCAGCGACTACGGGCGCTCCTCGATCGGCGCCGGCATCAAGACCAATGTCGAGTATGTCTCGGCCAACCCGACCGGCCCGATGCATGTCGGCCATTGCCGCGGCGCGGTGGTCGGCGATGCGCTCGCCAACCTGCTGGCCTTTGCCGGCTACGACGTGACCAAGGAATATCTCATCAACGACGCCGGGGCGCAGATCGACGTGCTCGCCCGCTCGGCCATGCTGCGCTACCGCGAGGCGCTCGGTGACGATATCGGCGAAATTCCGGCGGGTCTTTATCCGGGCGACTATCTCGTGCCGGTCGGCCAGTCGCTGGCCGCCGAGTTCGGTCGCGGGCTCCTGCAGAAGCCCGAAGACGAGGCGCTGGCCCTGGTTAAGGACCGCACCATCGACGCCATGATGGCGATGATCCGCGAGGACCTGGCGCTGCTCAACGTGCATCACGAGGTGTTCTTCTCCGAGCGCACCCTGCATGCCGACAATGCGCGCAAGATCCGCGCCGCGATCAACGAACTGACGCTGAAGGGCCATATCTACAAGGGCAAGCTGCCGCCACCCAAGGGCGAAAGGCCCGACGACTGGGAAGATCGCGAGCAAACGCTGTTCCGCTCCACCGAGGTCGGCGACGACATGGACCGGCCGCTGGTCAAGTCGGACGGCTCCTTCACCTATTTCGCGGCGGATGTCGGCTACATCTACGACAAGATCTCGCGCGGCTTCAACGAGTTGATCTTCGTGCTTGGCGCCGATCATGGCGGCTACGTCAAGCGTCTCGAGGCGCTGGCGAAGGCCGTCTCCGACGGCAAGGTCGAGCTCACCGTCCTGCTCTGCAACCTGGTGAAGCTCTACCGCAACGGCGAGCAGGTGCGCATGTCGAAGCGGTCGGGCGAGTTCGTCACGCTGCGCGAGGTCGTCGAGGAGGTTGGCCCAGACGCCATCCGCTTCATGATGCTCTACCGCAAGAGCGACGCGCCGCTCGACTTCGATTTCGCCAAGGTGACCGAGCAGTCGAAGGACAACCCGGTGTTCTACGTCCAGTACGCCTCGGCGCGGTGCCATTCGGTGTTCAGGCAGGCGAAGGAACAGTTCCCGGACGGTAGTTTCGACCGTGCCGACCTGGCAGGCTACGGGCACTTGCTGACCGACGAGGGTGAGGTGGGCCTGATCCGTAAGCTGGCTGAATATCCCCGCATGATCGAGAGCGCGGCGATTGCCCACGAGCCCCACCGCATCGCCTTCTATCTCTACGACCTCGCCAGCACGCTGCACAGCCTGTGGAACCGGGGTACGGATAACAATGACTTACGATTTGTTAAGGTTAACAGCCCAGAATTGACCTATGCCAGACTGGGTCTGGTGCAGGCTGTTTCGGACGTCTTGTCGTCGGGCCTCGCGTTGATCGGAGCGGATGCGCCAGCCGAGATGCGCTAGGCCAAAAAACCGAACGAAACCTGTCACCTTTTGCCCACATTGCGCTGGTAGTGGCAACCCTTGCGCGACGTCCATGGCGTCCGAATGTGTGTGAGTTCGGGAAAAAGAATGGCAGACGGAAACCAGCTGAAAACGAGCGACCAGATCGACGTCCCGGACGACGATCCGTTTGCCGAGCTGACCAGGATCATGGGGTTCGACCCGCGCCAGTCGGTCAAGCAGGCCGAAGAGCAGAAGGCTGCCGATAAGGCTGCCGCCGCTTCGGAAGATCGCGAGCGGGCATCTGAGGCGCAGACCTCCGTCGAGCCTGAGGACGACGATTTCAGCATCGACCTCGAGAAGGAGCTGATGGGCGAATTCTCGGGCGACGACGAGGCCGATTTCCGCGCGCACGATGCGGCCGCCGAAACGCATGTCGAGCATGCTGTCGAAGAGCCTGTCGAACCTGAAGCTGCCGTACCTGCCCAGCCTGAAGCTGCCGTCGCCGCGCCCGAGCCCGTTGTCAACCATGCTTCCGTGGCGTCGGAAGCTGCGACAGACGATGGTGACGCCGACTTCGACTTCGATTTTGATGACGCCATAGCCGCCTCCGTCAATGAAGACGCGGAACCGGTTGCCGCCGCGCACGCCGACGATGTTTCGCTGGAAGGCTGGGACGAATCGGAACTGCTGGACGCGCTTGAAGCGGAGCCCGAGGCCGTCGAGCCAGGGGCTGTCGAGTCCGAGCCGGCCGAGGCTGCTCCTGAGCCGACTTTCGATGCAGCGCCGCAGCCATCCGGACAGTCGCAAGACGATGCCGACATCATCGCCGAACTGCACGCCGCCATGAGCCGTGTCGAATTCGACATGGCCGGCGAGCAGGGCGACCCGCACCACGACGCCGAGCCGACGGCCGATGCCGGTCAGGACGCATCCGCGCCGAAAGCCGAGGACGGCCACGAGCACGGTGACCTCGACGACCTGCATCTCGACATGGGCGACCTTCGGCTCGAAGCCGACGAACCTGTTCACGAGGCCGACCAGCCCGTGCTCGAAGCCGACGAGGCCGTGTACGAAGCCGACCAGCCGGCGCACGAGGCCGGCCAGGAGTCGGTCGATGCTTTCGAGCTCGATCCGTCCGACCTGGATTTCGAAGAGCCGGCATTCCACGCTCAGGAGACCGAGGAGCCGGAGACTGAGCCCGCCGAAGCCCATTTCGATGTACCCGATCTGCACCTCGATGCCGCCGACCTCGACCTCGAGGAGGACCATGAGCCCGTCGAAGCGGATCATCCAGTCGAGACCGAGCCGCATCAGGCCTATGCCGACGGCGGCTATGACGACGTTGACGACGACGCGCAAGCCACCGAGACCGATGCGGTCGAACTCTCGTTCGACGAGGTGGATTTCGGTTCCGACGAGCCGGTAGCCGACGACGAATCCTACCGGGCCCAGGAGCCCGAAGAAGAGGCACCGTCCTTTGCCTCGTATGTCGAGGAAGAGCCGGCCCATGCCGAGCCCCCGGCGCGCGCCGCGTCGCCGATGGACATCGCAGCCGCCGAATATCGCGAGCGCGGCAACGCGCCAACCGATCTCGCTTCCGCCTTCAGCCTGGAAGACGAACTGAAGGCGCTGCTTGGCAATTACACCGAGGGCAGCGCCAAGGCCGAACAGCCCGCCGCGCCGATGGCTGCGCCTGTTGCCGAAGCCGAAGAGGCATCCCGTTACGCCGCTGATGACGACCTGGCCTGGGAGCTCGACGATCTGGTCGAGGCCGCTGCGGCTGCCGAGGCCGAGCCGGGTTTCGAGGTCGAGCCCGAGCAGGTTCTGGCTGAAGCACAACGCAACGCTCCCGACTACTATGACGACGCTCCGTCAGCCCCGGTTTCCGAGGATGAGGCCGTCGAGGATCCGACCCCCTATCGCGAGGCCGTGCCGGCCGCCGCGGCTGCCAGCATGTTCTCGCGGGCTCCGGCGTTCTCGGCCCGCTACCAGCAGCAGCAGTCCGACGAGTCGGCCGAGTATCGCCGGGACGCGTGGTCGTCGACGCGCCAGGCAGCGCCGCGCGACCCGATGCGCGAGGATCCGCTCGACGTCATTGCCGAGCTGACGGCCAAGTATTCCCAACCACTGCCGACCAACCCTTCGGACCTGGCCGGCGTGAATGCACGCTATTCCGACGCTCCGGATGTCGAAACCATCGAGGTTGCCGATCGCGCCGTGGCGCTTGCCGACGATCTCGACCTGCCGGAAGTCGATTACGAGGAAGAGCTCCCACCCGTCTCGGCCTATGACGATCTGGAGACGGATTTCGCCGGGCTCCTGCACGACATGAATGACGCCGATCCGGCGCCTGCGGCGGCGAGCAGCGCTGCGGCCAACGATTACCAGCAGGAGCGCGCCTATCGCACCAACGGAGTCGCGGCAGCCGGACTGGTCAGCAATGCCTCGACCATTCCGGGTGCCTACCGCGGCGATGCGAACGACTTTTCCGTTGACGCAGACTATCTGCCGGGCAGCCGTCCGGCCGCGCCGGCGCAGTTTGGCGATGACGATTTCGATTACGATCCGGACCTCGACGACAGCCTGTCGGTTGCCGCCATGGGCGAGGCCCGTCGCGAGCGGCCGCCGCAGCGGCGCGGCCTGCTCGTCGCCGCCATAGTCGGCGGCGTGGCGCTCGTAGGCGCGATCGGTGCGTTCGCCCTGTCCTTCGGCGGCGACGGCGACAGCGATGTCGTCGCCATCGTCAAGGCCGACGACGGCCCGAGCAAGGTCAAGCCGGAGAATCCCGGCGGCACCACCGTGCCCAACCAGGACAGCAAGGTCTACGAGACCGTCGCCGGCGAGGGCTCGATCACCGACCCGCAGCAGCAGAAGCTGGTCACCACCGCCGAAGAGCCGGTCGACATGGCGCCCGCCGACATCGAGGACGATCCGGTCGTCGCCGCCAAGAGCGAAGACCGCATCGAGCAGATCCTGCAGGAAACCGAGAACAAGAGCGACGCCGAGATCGCGGCCATTGCACCGCGCAAGGTGCGCACAATGGTCGTACGGCCGGATGGAACGCTGGTGCCGCGCGAAGACACCGCCGCCGACGTGCAGACGGATTCGGTCAACTCGGCGCAGGAAGCCGTAACTGCAGAGGCAGTCCCGCAGGCGTCCGGCACCCAGCCTGACGCGACCGACCAGGAAACGGTGGCCACGATCGACGAGACGCCTGTCATGGATGGCGAGGCGCCGGTCGAGGAAGCGGCCTCCGCCGATGCCCCCGAGGGAACAGCAGCAGACGCGTCGCAAACGCCTGCCAGCACGCCTGCAAGCGCCCCGATCGCGCCGCAGCGCCCATCCGAGCAGCCGATCGATGTTGTCGGCGAGGTGAAGCCCGACCAGGTTGCATCGGCCGCGACGTCGGCCGGTGGCGGCGAATGGTCAATGCAGATCGCCTCGCAGCCCAGCGAGGCGGCCGCGCAGTCGTCCTACAGGAACCTGGTGTCACGCTATGGCAGCGTGCTCAATGGCCGCGAGGCCAATATCGTCAAGGCCGAGATCGCCGGCAAGGGCACCTACTGGCGCGTTCGCGTGCCGGCGCCGAGCCGCAACGAGGCGATCAGCCTGTGCGAGACCTACAAGGCTGCCGGCGGCAACTGCTTCGTGTCCAGATAATCCCGGCGCTCAGCGCCCAATCACCAGAACGGCGCAGCCTTGGCTGCGCCGTTCTTCGTTGCATCTGAGGCCCGATTTGAAGGGTGCGGGCCGGCGCTGTTCACGGTAATCTTCGCCGCATGACCGAATCAAAAGCCATGATCCTTGGTGCCGCGGGAAAATCGCTCAGCCGCGAGGAAGTGCGTTTCTACCGGGGCGAGTGCCCGTGGGGATTCATCCTCTTCGCCCGCAACATCAGCGAGCCGGAACAGATCCGCGACCTCGTCGCCGAGATGCGCGACTGCGTCGGACGCGAGGACGCGCCGGTGTTCATCGACCAGGAAGGCGGCAGGGTGCAGCGACTGCGGCCGCCACTGGCGCCCGACTATCCCGCAGGTGCCGCACTCGGCGCGCTGTGGCAGGACGACCATGACGAGGGCGAGCGTGCCGCCTGGCTGCTTGCCCGCCTGCATGCCTTCGATCTCTCGCGTTATGGCATCACGGCGGACTGCCTGCCGGTGCTCGACGTTCCGATAGACGGCGCCAGCGACGTCATCGGCGCGCGCGCCTACGGCAAGAAACCGGATGTCGTCACGGCGCTCGGCCGGGCTTCCGCCGAGGGGCTGATGGCCGGTGGCGTACTGCCGGTGATGAAGCACATTCCCGGACACGGCCGCGCCTTTTCGGATACGCATTTCGAGCTGCCGACGGTCGACGCCAAGTTGCTCGAGCTGCAGCGTCACGACTTCGAGCCGTTCCGGCAGCTCAACCATCTTCCCGCCGCGATGACGGCGCATGTCATCTTCAGCGCGGTCGATCCGCACAGTCCGGCCACCACGTCGGGCCGGGTGATCGAGGAGATCATCCGCGGCGAGATCGGCTTCGACGGGCTGCTGATGAGCGACGACACCTCGATGAAGGCGCTTTCTGGGGATTTCCCGTCTAAGGCAGCCGCAATCCTTGCGGCGGGCTGCGATCTGGTCCTTCACTGCAATGGCGTCATGGAAGAGATGGCTGGCATCGCCTCGCGCACCGGCGGGCTTTACGGCAAGTCGCTGGAAAGGGCCGAGCAGGCGCTCGGCCATATCGGCAACCCTGACGCGTCGGACGAGGCGGAACTGCGCGCCGAGTTCGCGACTTATTTCGAAGCGGTGGCATAGGAGCGCGCCCGAGGTGGCGGAAGCATTGGACAAGAAGGCTGCAAAAGCCGCACCGATGGACCGTCTGTGGGCCGACAACGAGGAGTCGCGGCTGACTAGCGACCCGGCGCTGGTCGTCGATGTCGACGGCTTCGAAGGCCCGCTCGACCTGCTTTTGCATCTGGCGCGCAACCAGAAGGTCGATCTCGCGCGGATCTCCATCCTGGCGCTCGTCGAGCAGTATCTCTCCTTCGTCGATCGGGCGCGCAAGCTGCGCCTCGAACTCGCCGCCGACTATCTCGTCATGGCCGCCTGGCTCGCCTACCTGAAGTCGAAGCTGCTCATCCCCAAGCAGCCGGGCGACGAAGGCGAAAGCGGCGAGGAACTGGCCGCCGTGCTGCAGTTCCGGCTGAAGCGCCTGGAAGCGATGCGCGACGCCGGCGCGCGCCTCGTCAATCGCAACCGTCTCGGCCGCGATGTCTTCGCCCGCGGCATGCCGGAACTCGTCATCGTCGAGAAGCGCAATGAATATTCGGCTTCGCTCTATGACCTTTTGACCGCCTACGCCGTGCAGCGCCAACGCAAGGCCATCAACAATGTGCGCATCGCCAAGCGCACGGTCTGGTCGCTCAAGGAAGCGCGCGACATCCTGACAAGGCTGGTCGGCAGCTTCAAGGACTGGACGGCACTCGACAAGTTTCTGCTCGATTATATGGCGAGCCCCGAAGAGCGCGCTACGGCGACCGCCAGTTCCTTCGCTGCCAGCCTCGAACTGGTGCGCGAGGGTGTCGTCGAGATCCGCCAGCAGGAGGCCTTCGCGCCGCTCTACCTGCGTAACCGGCAACAGGCCAGACCCGTCGAGGTGGCAAGATGAGCGACAGCGCCAACGCATCCGTCGTCCCTTTCGTGATCGGCGACGCCGACACTGAAACGCACCGCAATCCGGCCGAGCGGCTGCATCTTTTCGAAGCCGTCCGCATGGCCGAGGCGATCGTCTTTGCCAGTGCCGAGCCGGTGAGCGACAAGCAGCTTGCGCAGCGTCTGCCCGACGGCATCGACATTCCCGCCGCCATGGCCGAACTGCAGCAAATCTATGCAAGGCGCGGCGTCAATCTGGTTCGGGTCGGCGAGGCATGGGCGTTCCGCACGGCCGGCGACCTGGGCTTTCTCATGAGCCGCGATGCGGTGCAGCAGAAGAAGCTCTCTCGCGCGGCGCTCGAGGTGCTGGCCATCATCGCCTACCACCAGCCGGTGACGCGCGCCGAGATCGAGGACATTCGTGGCGTCGAGACGTCCAAGGGCACGCTCGACCTCCTGATGGAGACCGAATGGGTGCGCATGCGCGGCCGCCGCCGCACGCCCGGCCGTCCGGTCACCTACGGCACCACCGAAGTCTTCCTCGACCATTTCGCGCTTGAAGAGATCCGCGACCTGCCGGGCATGGAAGAGCTCAAGGGGGCAGGGCTGCTCTCCGCACGCATGCCGTCGAACTTCTCGGTACCCGTGCCGTCCGATCCCGACCTGCTCTCGGAGGACGAGGACCCGCTCACCGACATCGATCTCGAGGAGCTCGGTCTGTTGACACCCCGCGTCACAGATGATTGACCCGCACGGCTGAGCGGCAATCCGCTCTCGCTGTCCCGGAGTTGTCTGAGTGAACGCGCAGGATCGCCACACGCAAAGCAGGGTCACCGCCGGCGTCACCTTCGCGGCGCGGCTCGCCTTCGAAAACATCAGCCACGCCTTCGCCAACGGCTCGCAGACGCTGAACGACGTCAGCTTCGCCGCCGAGCCTGGCGAGGTTCTTTGCCTGCTCGGCCCGTCCGGATCGGGCAAGACGACCTTGCTGCGCATTGCCGCCGGCATCGAGCCGCAGACCAGCGGACGGGTCCTGCTGAACGACCGCGAGATTGCCGGGCCGTCAGTCTTTCTGCCCCCGGAAAAGCGCTCGATCGGCCTGGTCTTCCAGGATTTCGCGCTGTTTCCGCATCTCACCATCCTCGACAATGTGCGCTTCGGCCTAAACGCCCTGTCGGGCGACGAGGCCCGCAGGGAGGCGCTGATCGCCCTGTCGCGCGTCGGGCTCGAGGATTACGCGCAGGCCTATCCGCATGTGCTCTCCGGCGGCGAGCAGCAGCGCGTCGCGCTGGCACGAGCGCTGGCGCCGCGTCCGGCGGTGCTGTTGATGGACGAGCCGTTTTCCGGCCTCGACTCGCGCCTGAAGGACAGCGTGCGCGCCGAAACCCTGTCCATCCTGCGCGAGAGCCGGGCGACGGCCATCGTCGTGACCCACGACGCCGAGGAGGCCATGCGTATGGGCGACCGTATCGCGCTCCTGAAGGACGGAGCGCTGGTGCAGACAGGCGGCGCCGAGGAGCTATATCTGAACCCCGTAAACCTGTTCGCCGCCGGATTCTTCTCCGAACTCAACGTTTTCTCCGCGCGCGCCAGCAATGGGATGGTCGATACGCCGGTCGGCAAGGTCGCGGCCGAGGGCTTTGCCGACGGCGCCGAGGCGACCGTCGCCGTGCGCATGTCGGGCTTCGATGTCAGCGAGACGGAAGGCGAGGTCGAGGCGCGCATCCTGTCGCGCCGCTACCTCGGCGTCGTCGAACTGATCGAATTCGCGGTTTCGGGTGCCGACAAGCCCGTCCGCGCACGCGTCCGCTGCGGCCGTTTGTCTCCCGGCGCACGAGATATCTGGCTTTCAATCCGAAAGTCTGACGTACTTGTGTTTGTATCCGGCGACGAAAACGCATAGATCAACGTCAGACTGCAATTTCGAGAGAGAGTGACAAATGGGTTCGTTTTCAATCTGGCACTGGCTGATCGTGCTCGTCGTCGTGCTTCTGATCTTCGGCCGCGGCAAGATCCCCGAACTGATGGGTGACATGGCCAAGGGCATCAAGAGCTTCAAGAAGGGCATGGCCGACGACGAGGAGTCAGAGATCGCTGACGCCAAGACCGTCGAGCACCGCAAGGAAGAGCCCGTCCGGACCGCCAAGCCAAAGGCTTCCAAGAGCTGACATCCCGTTTTCGGGATGGAATGCATGCCTTGAGCCGGAACGAGCGCCATGTTTGATATCGGCTGGACCGAAATGCTGGTGATCGCGGTCATCATGATCGTGATCGTCGGACCGAAGGATTTGCCCAAGATGCTGCGGACTTTCGGTCAGACGACCAGGAAGCTGCGCGGCATGGCGGGCGACTTCCAGAAGCAGTTCAACGAGGCGCTGAAGGAGGCCGAACTCGACGATGTCAAGGAATCAATCGATTCCCTGCGCGGCCTGAACCCGGCATCGCAGATCAAGAAGCAGCTCAACCCGTTTGAGAAGGCTGCCGCCGACGTGCGGTCGGGCCTCGATTCGGCGATGAAGCCAAAGCCGGCTGCTGCGCCCGCAGCGGGCGAGCCGCTGAAGAGCGGTGCGGCTGCGGTTCCGGGCGAAACGGTGCCGCCGGCTTCCACCCCGGCGCCGGCTTCGACATTCCCGGCGATGGAAGACCCGGCCGTGGCGAAGCCTGCGGCGGAGGTAGCCGCAGCGCCTGCGAAGGCTGCCAACGCGTCAGCCGTCCCGCCCAAGCCCGCGCTGGCCGTAAAGGCTTCCAAGCCCACAGCGGCAAATGGCGGCACAACGCCTGCCAAAGCGACCGCTGCCAAGGCCCCGGCGAAGTCGACCAAAGCCGCGGCCAAGCCGGCCAAGGCCGCAACCAAGCCGGCCAAGGCCGCAACTCCGAAGAAGCCGGCGGGAACAGCCAAGTGAGCACCGACAACGACGAAATCGACAAGTCCTCGGCGCCGCTGCTCGATCACCTGATCGAGTTGCGCTCGCGGCTGATGTGGGCGCTTGGCGGTTTCTTCGTCGCCTTCCTGGTCTGCTTCTTCTTCGCCAAGAGCCTGTTCAACCTGCTCGTCATCCCGTTCAAATGGGCGGTCGGCTGGGCCGGCATCGGCGACGGCCGTGTCGAACTGATTTACACCGCGCCGCAGGAATTCTTCTTCACGCAGATCAAGCTGGCGATGTTCGGCGGCATGGTGATTGCCTTTCCGCTGATTGCCGCGCAGGTCTACAAGTTCGTCGCGCCCGGCCTCTACAAGAACGAACGCGGCGCCTTCCTGCCGTTCCTGATCGCATCGCCGATCCTGTTCCTGATCGGCGCGGCACTGGTCTATTTCTTCTTTACGCCGATGGTGATGTGGTTCTTCCTGGCCATGCAGCAGACGGGCGAAGACGGCCAGGTGCAGATTTCCCTGCTGCCCAAGGTGTCGGAATATCTCAGCCTCATCATGACGCTGATCTTCTCCTTCGGCCTGGTGTTCCAGCTGCCGGTCGTCACGACGCTGATGGCTCGGGTAGGGCTGCTCAGTTCGCAGGCACTTGTCGACAAACGCAAATGGGCGATCGTCATCGCCTTCGTCGTCGCCGCCGTGCTGACCCCGCCCGATCCCGTCAGCCAGATCGGCCTCGCCGTTCCGACGATCCTGCTCTACGAGATTTCCATCTGGACGGCGCGCTGGGTCGAACGCCAGCGCGAGCAGGAGCGGGTGGCAAAGGAGAAGAAGGAAGCTGCCGAAGCGGCCGCCGAGAAAGCCTCGGCAAAGGCTGATGCTCCTCCCGTGGAAGAGGCACCAAAGGCCTGACACTCCGCCGTCAGCCGTCGGCTGGCGGACTGCTTTGTGTCAGAGGCCTTCTTGTGGCGCCTTCGAAGACCCAACTGGGACTGAACGCGCCGAAAAATGCCGGCCGGCGCGGGGCCCGCCTTGAAACCTTCCGGGATGCGGTTTACGCCCTCTGCGCACAGTCAGGGAACCGTCTCACATGCTCGACATCAAATGGATTCGCGACAACCCCGCGGCTCTCGCGCAAGCGCTGGTGAAACGGCAGTGGTCTGCCGACGAGGCGCAGGCCAAGGTCGACGAGCTGATTGCGCTCGACGAGGACCGGCGCGCCCATCTCGGCAAGCTGCAGGAACGGCAGGAGCGCCGCAACGCCGCGTCGAAGGAGATCGGCAATGCCATGCGTGCCGGCGATTCCGCGCTGGCCGAGACGCTGAAGGCCGAGGTCGGCGAGATCAAGGCGTTCCTGCAGGGCGCCGAGGCGATGGAGCGCGAGCTCGACAGCCGGCTCGACGGGGCATTGGCAGAGCTGCCCAACATCCCGGCCGAGGACGTGCCGGTCGGCGCAGACGAGAACGACAATGTGCTGAAGCACAAGGTCGGCCGCACGCCCGAACGCCCCAACTGGGTCAAGGAACACTACGAGATCGGCGAAGCGCTCGGCCAGATGGACTTCGAGCGCGCAGCCAGGCTATCGGGCAGCCGCTTTACGGTGCTCAAGGGCCAACTGGCGCGGCTCGAACGCGCGCTAGGCCAGTTCATGCTCGACCTGCACACGACCGAGCACGGCTACACCGAAGTGCAGGTGCCGCTGATGGTCCGCGACGAGACCATGTACGGCACCGGACAGTTGCCGAAATTTGCCGAGGACCTTTATCTCGCGGCCGGGAGGCCGGTCGGCCCGGACGAACGATGGGAGCCCGACAGCGACCGTCGCTGGCTCATCCCGACCGCCGAGGTGCCGCTGACCAACCTGGCGCGCGAGGAAATCACGGCGCATGACAAGCTGCCGCTGCGTTTCACAGCGCTGTCGCCCTGCTTCCGTTCGGAGGCAGGTTCCGCCGGTCGCGATACGCGCGGCATGCTGCGTCAGCACCAGTTCTACAAGGTCGAGCTGGTGTCGATCACCGATCAGGAAAGCTCGATTGCGGAGCACGAGCGAATGACCCAGTGCGCCGAGGAAGTGCTGAAGCGGCTCGAACTGCCGTTCCGCACCATGACGCTCTGCACCGGCGACATGGGGTTCGGCGCCCGGAAAACCTACGACATCGAGGTCTGGCTTCCCGGCCAGAACGCCTACCGCGAAATATCCTCCTGCTCGGTCTGCGGCGATTTCCAGGCCCGGCGCATGAACGCGCGCTACAAGGACAACAGCGGCAAGGGCAACCTGTTCGTGCACACGCTCAACGGTTCGGGCACGGCGGTCGGCCGCGCGCTCATCGCGGTGATGGAGAACTACCAGCAAGACGACGGCAGCATCGCCATCCCGTCGGTCCTGCAGCCCTATATGGGCGGGCTGACTAGGATCGAGGCGCGATAGCCGGTATGCGCATCCTCCTCACGAATGATGACGGCATCCACGCCGAAGGCCTGGCGGCGCTGGAACGCATCGCCCGCACGATCTCCGACGACGTCTGGGTGGTCGCGCCCGAGACCGACCAGTCGGGCTTCGCGCATTCACTGTCGCTGTCGCAGCCGCTCCGGTTGCGCGAGATCGACGACAGGCATTTTGCGCTGAGCGGCACGCCGACCGATTGCGTCATCATGGGGGTTCGCCGGTTGCTGCCGTCGCCGCCCGATCTGATCCTCTCCGGCATCAATTCGGGCTCCAACATCGCCGACGACGTCACTTATTCGGGTACGGTGGCAGGCGCCATGGAAGGCACGCTGCTCGGCATCCGTTCGCTCGCCCTGAGCCAGGCCTATTCGGTCGTCGACGGCAAGCGCGTCGTTCCCTATGAGACCGGCGAGGCGCTGGCGCCGGACCTGTTCAAGAAGCTGCTGGCCCTCGACCTGCCGGCCGGCGTGTTTCTCAACGTGAACTTTCCCAGTTGCCCGGCCGGCGAGGCCAAGGGAACGCGCGTCACCAGCCAGGGCAAGCTCGCCTACAATCTCGGCATCGAGGAGCGTGCCGACGGCCGCAATCTGCCCTATTACTGGCTGCGTTTCGGACGTGACGAAACAGAACTGCGCGAGGGCACCGACCTGCATGCGGTGAAATCGGGCTACGTATCGGTGACGCCGCTTAAGCTCGACCTCACCGCGCATGAACTGCGCGACCAACTGACGAAGGCGCTGGCATGACAGCCAATCTGGATGATCGCGAAGGTTTCGCCGCGTTCCTGCTCCGCCTGCGCGGCAAGGGCATCGTCAACAAGGAACTGATCGCGGCCTTCGAGGCGACGCCGCGGCGCGACTTCATCCCGGAACGCTGGCACGGTGTCGCCTGGGCCGAAGGCATGATCCCGATCGAGTGCGGCGAGGCGATCGAGGGTGCGGACCTGCAGGCGCAGGTGATCGCTGCGCTCGCCATCGAGCCCGGCCACCGCGTACTCGAGATCGGCGCCGGCTCCGGCTTCACCGCAGCGGTCATGGCGCGTCTCGCGGCGCGCGTCGTCGCTGCCGAGCGATACAAGACGCTGACCGAACAGGCGCGCCTCCGGTTCGAGACGCTCGGGCTCACCAATGCCTTCGTTCGCCAGGTCGACGGGACAGGCGGCCTGCCCGCCGAGGGACCGTTCGACCGGATCGTGGTCTGGGCGGCCTTCGAGAGCCTGCCGCGGCATTTCGTCGACCAGCTGTCGAGCGGCGGCGTCATGATCGCGCCGCTCGGGCCGCCCGAGGAGGAGCAGACGCTGGCAAAACTGACCAAGCTCGGCAGCCGCTTCGAGCGTGAAGACATCGGCACGGTGCGCCTGCAGCCCATCGCAAGCGGCATCGCAGCAGTCATCTGACGGGATAATTGAATAAAACTGCTTTTAAATCCGCAGGCTTAACCGACCAGTAAGATTAACGCGCTTTAATCATGCCAGTTGTGTTTCGAGTAAGTGCGGGTTGGTGCCATGCAGTTCAGTGTTTTACGCCTCAATGGACGCCTCTTGTCGCGCGGGGCAGCGGTGCTGGTGATCGCAGGCGTGGCCTCCGGGTGCAGTTCCCAGGTAGCCCGCTTCAACGGCGGCAGCGGGGTCGACGGCATCTTCACCGCATCGACACCCAACCAGCGCGCAATCATCCCGCAAAACGGCACCCAGCCTTATCCGGCCGACAGTCAGCCGATCGCAGCGGCGCCGGTTGACGGAACCTATTCCGGCTCGGTCAGCCGCGGCGCGCTTGCCCCGGTCTCGACCGCCAGCGCCCCCGCCGCCAGCCAGCAGGAGCCGATACGCGTGGCCTCCGCGCCGGCCATGGCTCCAAGCCAGGACTATTCACCTCCCGCGCCGAGCGCCGAGCGCGCGCCGGTCGCAGAGCAGGGCGACGCCAAGGGCTGGTCGCGAGCCGGCGGCACGCAGATCACCGTCAAATCCGGCGAGACGGTCTACAACCTGTCGCGCCGCTTCGGCGTCCCCGCCGACGTCATCATGCAGTCGAACGGCCTGTCCGAGGCCGATGGCTTGCAGGCCGGGTCGAAGATCGTCATTCCGACCTATGTCTATTCCAACAAGGCACCCGTCTCGTCGCCCGACAGCAATCCGAGGACTGCCAATGCGAGTTCCTCGCGTGGCGACAAGCAGCCCCCGAAGCCTGACGACAAGCCGATCGAGACCGTCGCCGTGCTACCGCAGCAGCCGAAGCCGAGGCAGGGCGAGAGCGCGCCTTCAACGTCCAGCGCCGAGGGCAACCAGGCCAAATCGGGTTCAGCCGGCACCTATACGGTCCAGTCCGGTGACACGCTGTCGCGGATTGCCCGCAATACCGGCGTCAGCGTCGCAGCCATCAAGCAGGCGAACGGCATGGAGACCGGCGCAATTCGCATCGGCCAGAGCCTGAAGATCCCGGCCGGCGGAACGGCCAAGGTCGCAACGGCCTCTGCCTCGCCCGATCCGGTCACGACCGGAACCGCCGCCTCGCCAAAGCCGGAAAAGACCGAGAAGGTCGCCGCCTACACGCCGCCGAAGAAGACCGAGAAGGTCATCGAACAGGCGGACGAGACGGCGCCCGACGCCACCGGCATCGGCCGCATGCGCTGGCCGGTTCGCGGCCGCGTCATTTCCAAGTACGGCAATGGCGGCGGCAAGTCGAACGACGGCATCGACATCCTGGTGCCGGAAGGCACGCCGGTGAAGGCAGCCGAGAACGGCGTCGTCATCTATGCCGGCGACGGGCTCAAGGAATTCGGCAATACGGTTCTGGTGCGCCACGAGGACGGGCTGGTCACGGTTTACGGCCACGCCAGCGAACTCAAGGTGGCGCGCGGCGAAAAGGTCAAGCGCGGCCAGGAGATCGCGGTGTCGGGCATGAGCGGCACGACGGACGCGCCCAAACTGCACTTCGAGGTGCGCAAGAACTCGTCGCCGGTCGATCCGTCCACCTATCTCGAATAGAACTAGAAAAGAAATGTGGGCCGCCTGACCTCCAGTCCGGCCCGCCGCTTGGCCCGCTCCCAAAAAGGGGCGGGCCTTTTCCGTTTCTGGAGGCTAGCCCTGTTCGCGCATCCGGCGCGCGATGGCACGGTGGAGATCGGGCGCCGCATCGACGAGCGCCCTGGCTGCCTGGGACCGCGGCTGCGACAGCACGTCCGCCGTCCTGCCGCTTTCCACGATCCGCCTGGCGTCCATGACCATCACCTCGTCGGTGATCGCGCGCGCCACCGTCAGGTCGTGGGTGATGAACAGGTAGGCTATCCCCAGCCGCTGGTTGAGGTCCGCCAGGAGGTCGAGAATCTGCGCGCGGATCGACACGTCGAGCGCCGATACCGGCTCGTCGGCGACGATCAGCTTCGGCCGCGTGATGATGGCGCGGGCGATCGACAGGCGCTGCCGCTGGCCGCCGGAAAACTCGTGCGGATATTTCTGCATGTCGGAAGGCTGCAGCCCAACCTGATGCAGCGCCTCTGCGACGAGGTCTCGCCGTTCGGCGGGTGTCGGCCGCTTGTCCAGCAGGTGCAGGGGCTCAGCCACCAGCCGCTCGACGCGCTGGCGCGGATCGAATGAACCATAGGGGTCCTGGAAGATAACCTGCATGTCGCGGCGTGCCGGCCGCAGGGCTGCCTGGTCGCGGCCGGTGATTGTTTCGCCGCGAAAGGCGATTGTCCCGGCGCTCGGCTCGTCGAGCGCCAAGATGATGCGGGCAAGCGTCGACTTGCCACAACCGGAGCGGCCGACCAGCGCCATCGACTGCGCCGGCGCCAAGGTGAAGGAAACATCGTCCACCGCGCGGAATCGTTCGGGCCTGTGGAACAGCGAGCGGCGGCGGGCTGGGTAGTCGCGCGAGATGCCCTTTACCTCGAGCAGGGGGCCGGTGCCGGCGGCATGGTGCGTCTTCGCGCGGGCCGGCACGTGCATGGAGGCCATCGCCAGCTGGCGCGTATAGGGATGCGACTGCGCCGACAGCGTCTCGGCCGTGTTGCCCGCTTCCATCACCTCGCCACCCCGCAGGATGGTGATGCGGTCGGCCATCTCCGTCACCACCGCCAGGTCGTGCGAGATCAGCAGCAGCCCCATGCGGTTCTCAACGACGAGATCGCGCAGCAATTCGAGGATCTGCGCCTGCAGCACCACATCCAGCGCCGTCGTCGGTTCGTCGGCGATCAGCAGCTTCGGCTTCAGCGCGCAGGCGATGGCGATGACGACGCGCTGGCGCTGGCCGCCCGAGAGCTCGTGCGGGTAGCGCGACAAAGGAAATCGTTCGGCCGGCAGTCCGACACGCTCAAGCATCCTCTGCGCCATTGCCTCGGCATCGGCGCGGTTTGCTCGCGTGTGCCAGCGTATGCCTTCGGCGACCTGCTCGCCTATTGTCTTCAGCGGGTTGAGTGCCGTCATCGGCTCTTGGAACACCATGCCGATGTCGTCGCCGCGTAGCGCGCACATGCGGTCTTCGGGAGCGGCGAGGAGGTCGATGCCGTTGAAGCCGATACGCCCGGCAGCGCTGGCAGCGTCGGGCAGCAGCCGCATGACGCTCAGCGCGGTCATGGATTTGCCGGAACCCGATTCGCCGACCAGTCCCATAACTTCGCCGGCTTCCAGCGACAGGTCGACGCCCTTGAGGATCGGCTGGCCGCCGATCGCAAGCGACAGGTTTTCGATTTCGAGCAGGCTCACGGCCGGCGCCTGAGTTTTGGGTCGAGCGTATCGCTGATGCCGTCGCCGATGAGATTGAGGCCGAGCACGGTGACGATGATCGCCATGCCGGGAATGATCGCCAGATAGGGCGCGACGACCATGCGGGTCTGCGCATCAAACAGCATGCGGCCCCAGCTCGGCATCGGCGGTTGTGCGCCGAGCCCGACATAGGACAGGCCGGCCTCGGCGAGAATGCCGAGCGCGAACTGGATCGTGCCCTGGACCAAAAGCAGGTTGGCGATGTTGGGCAGGATGTGTTCGACCGTGATCAGCACCTTGCCCTTGCCGGCGGCGCGCGACGCCAGGATGAATTCGCGCGGCCACAGCGACAGAGCGCCGGCGCGCGAGACGCGGGCAAAGACCGGAATGTTGAAGATGCCGATGGCGATGATGGCATTGATGGCGCCCGGTCCGAAGATCGCGGTGATCATGATGGCCGAGAGCAGGGCGGGGAAGGCAAACACCAAGTCGTTGAAGCGCATCAGCGCCTCGTCGACGATACCGCCGCGCGCTGCGGCCCAGCAGCCGAGCGGCACGCCGATCCCCATGCCGATGCCGACCGCCACCAGCGCCACCGCGATCGAGTTGCGCGCACCGACCATGATCATCGACAGCATGTCGCGGCCGAAATGATCGGTGCCGAGCGGATGCTCGAAGGAGGGCGGCTGCATGCGGTCCGCCACGATCAGCCTGGTGACGTCGTAGGGCGTCCAGAAGAACGACACCAGCGCCATGGCGGCGACGATGGCGGTGATGGTGAAGCCGATGACGAAGGAGCGGTTGGCCAGCGCCCGGGAGAGGAAGCCGGCGCTGACCTCCGGCTCTGAGAGAGGCGGGTTCATCGCGCGGTTCTCAGGCGCGGGTCGACGATGGCGTAGGACAGGTCGACGAGCAGGTTGACGGCGACGATCGTCGCCACCAGCAGCATGACGATGCCCTCGACCACGATGAGGTCGCGCTGGTTCAGTGCCTGGAAGATCAGCCGCCCGAGGCCTGGCAACGAGAATACGTTCTCGATGATGATGGTGCCGGCAAGCAGGAAGCCGAACTGCAGGCCCATGATGGTCAGCACCGGCAGCATGGCGTTGCGCAGCGCATGCCGCCACAATACCGCTCCTCGCGGCAGCCCCTTGGCGCGTGCCGTGCGGATGAAGTCCTCGCCAAGCACGTCGAGCAGCGCCGAGCGGGTCACGCGGGCAAGAATCGCCGCCTGCGGCACGGCGAGCGCGATCGACGGCAGGATCAAAGCCTTCAGCGCCGGCCAGGCACCGGCGCTCCAGCCCGGAAAGCCGCCGGCCGGCACCAGGCGCAGCCATACGGCAAAGACATAGACGAGCAGAAGGGCAAACCAGAAGTTCGGCACGGCAACGCCGAGCTGTGATGCCGCCATGGCGACGGTGTCGGCCGGGCGCCCGCGGCGCGCCGCGGCAAATACCCCGACCGGAATGGCGATCGCCGTGGAGAGGGCGAGCGACATCAGGGCGAGCGGCACGGAGACGATGGCGCGTTCCCTGATCAATTCAATGACCGGCACCGAATAGGTGTAGGAGCGGCCGAAATCGAGGCTGAGCATGCCGCCGACCCAGGCCAGGTAGCGCGGCAGCAGACCCTCGTTCAGGCCCATCTCGTTGCGCAGCGCTTCGACCGCATCTGCTGTGGCGTTCATGCCGAGCATCAGCCGGGCGGGGTCGCCGGGCAGGATCTCGAGGATCGCAAAGACCACGACCGAGGCAACGAGCAGCGTGGCCAGCCCGATCAGCAGACGCTTGCCGAGATAGGCGGTCATGAGGGCCGCACGCTCGTCATTCTGCTCCCGTACAGGCGCCTGGGTTGAGCCAAGAAGCGCAAGCCCGTGCCGCTCAGCCGACTAGTCGACCCACTTGACCTTGGTCAGGTCGTTGGCCTGGATCGGCGAGTTCTCCCACAGGCCTTCGACCTTGGCATCCCAGATGCCGATCTTGGGCAGTTCGAACAGGAAGCCGTTGACCGCGTCGTCGGCCAGGATCTTCTGCGCCTGGTGATAGAGCTCTGTCCGCCTGGCGTCGTCGGAGGTGAGGTTGAGTTCCTCGATCACCTTGTCGAAGGCCGGGTTGTCGTAGTTGAAGTAATAGTCCTTGCGCGAATAGATATCGATGTCGTTGGGCTCGGTGTGCGAGACGATCGACAGGTCGTAGTCCTTCTCGGTGAACACCTGCTTCAGCCAGTCGGCCCATTCGACCGGGATGATCTCGAGGTCGATGCCGACATCGCGCAGCTGCGAGGCAATGATCTGGCCGCCGTCGCGGGCATAGCCGACCGGCGGCAGCTTCAGCGTCGCCTTGATGCCGTCCTCGAAACCGGCTTCCTTCAGCAGCGCGCGTGATTTCTCGGGGTCGAAGGGATAGGTGCCCGTCAGGTCGACATAGGCGGAATTGGCCGGTGAGAAATGCGAGCCGATCGGCACGCCAAGCCCGGCAGAGGCACCGTCGATGATCGCCTTGCGGTCGAGCGCGTGGGCGATCGCCTGGCGCACCTTCAACTGGTCGAAGGGCGGCTTCTTGTTGTTGGTGGAGAGTACCGTCTCGCCTTCCGTAGCGCCGACCACCACCTTGAAGCGTGCGTCCGACTGCACCTGGGGCAGGGCGTCGCCAAGCTGGAAGTTGGGCAGGGCCTGGACGTCGCCCGACAGCAGCGCCGGCACGGCGGCCGCCGCGTCCGGGATGATGCGGAACTCGGCCTTCTCCAGCATCGCCGGCTCGCCCCAGTAGTCGGCCGATTTGACCAGCGTGATCGATGAACCCTTGGCCCATTTGTCGAACTTGAACGGGCCGGTGCCGACCGGCTTTTCCTTGTTGGTCTCGGCCGATTCAGGCGCCACGATGACCGCGTCGCCCCAGCCCATATTGTAGAGGAACGAGCCCTGCGGGCTTTTTAGCGTGACCTTCACCGTCGCAGGGTCGACGACCTCGACCGTGTCGATTGCCGCAAACAGGCCCTTTTGCGCATTGGTCGAATCGTCGGCGCGCGCCCGGTCGAGCGAGAATTTCACGTCTTCGGCGTCAAAATCCGTGCCGTCGTGGAATTTGACGCCGGTGTGCAGCTTGAACGTATAGGTCTTGCCGCCATCCGATACGGTCCAGCTTTCCGCCAGTGCCGGCAGCACTTCGCCGCGCGAGCCGATCCGTGTCAGTCCCTCGAAGACATTGGCGTAGAGCACTTCGTCGATGGCTGCCGCGGCGCCGGCCGTCGGGTCGAGATGCGGCGGTTCCAGCGGCACGCCGAGCACGAGGTCGGTCCGCGCTGCGGATGCCGCGGTGCAGGAGGCGAGGGCGATCGCGGCGGCGGCCAGAACGGATTTCCAGGTGGTCATGAAGCTACTCCCGAGGTTGACGGTCACACGGACGAAAGCGCGAATTGAGCAAGGAGTACATCAGCTTGTTCGCAATTGCGATATTGAACCGGCATGTTTCCCGCGGTGCGGTCCGCCCCGGTTCAACCTTGCGTCGGTCCATGCAGCAGCCGGTCGAGACCGATGGCCATGACCTTGGCCGACTCGACCATGTCGTCGATGCTGACCCACTCGTCGGGCCGGTGCGCGAGGTCGAGGATGCCGGGGCCGTAGGCGATGCAATCGTGGAGATGGCCGATTCTGGCGATGTGCTTTTGATCATAGGTTCCCGGCGAGATGACATAGTCGGGGTCGCGGCCGAACACCTCGCGGATGCCCTCGGCAATCGCCGACGCCACCGGTGCGTCGCGCTCGGTCATCAGCGGCAGCACCTCCATGATGTCGCGCACCGCGTAGTCGAATTTTTCCCGGTCGTTTTTCAGCCGGTCGAGAATGGCCATGACTTCCGCCTTCACGTCGCCGAGCGTCTCCTCGAGCAGGAAGCGGCGGTCGATCACCATGCGGCATGAATCGGGCACGTTGGGGGAGGGCAGGCCGGAAAAGTCGTCGGTCTGGCCGCCATGGATGGCGTTGATGTTCATGGTCGAGCGGCGCGCGCCCTCCGGCACGACCGGCATCCGCGTCTCCTTGCTGTCGAGCGCCGGATAGAGCTCTGTCTCGAAGGCGTGCAGCACGGCACCCATGTGGCGCACCGCGCAATCGCCGAGGAACGGCATCGAGCCGTGCGCTATCTCGCCCTTGGTTTCGATCTCCGCCCACCAGACGCCGCGATGGCCTAGGCAGATGCGGTCTTTGTTGAGCGGCTCGGGAATGATGACGTGGTCGACCTTCGGCTTCGAGAAGTAGCCCTTTGCCGCCAAATAAGCGACGCCACCGAAACCGCCGGACTCCTCGTCGACCGTCCCGGAAATCTCGATGGCGCCGGGAAATTTCGGGCAGGCTGCCAGGAAGGCCTCGACGGCGATCATCGACGCCGCCAGCCCGCCCTTCATGTCGCAGGCACCCCGGCCATAGACGCGGCCGTCGCGCACGATGCCGGCGAACGGCTCCACGCTCCAGCCTTCGCCCGCCTCCACGACGTCGATATGCGAGTTGAAGTGGACGGTCGGACCCGGCCCGCCGCCCTCGATCCGCGCCACGACATTGACGCGCGGATAGCGATCGCTGTCGCCCGGCGTGCCCTCGGCGCGGATCATCTCGATGGCGAAGCCACGCTTGCGCAGTCTGTCGGCGATGAACTCCGCGCAGGGCCGGTAGGCATCGCCGGGCGGGTTCACGGTCGGAAAGCGAATGAGGTCGGCGGTGAGCGCGGCGAGCTCGTCTCTGCTCTGGTCTATCCGCCTGGCGATGCTATTTTCCATGGCGCTGATTGAGCAGGCTCGGATTGCACTTGGCAAGGTGGCAGATCCACACGCTGGCCTCGCCGCCTTGCAACTATCACGCGAATTTGTTCAAATTTTCAGGATCGGCTTCGCAAAACCCTTACCGACAGCGTGTACATCGCCTGACCTTGCGTCATAAATCGATTACCAGTCAAAATCGGGCAAAAGGGGGCAACGATGAAAAAGCCGATCCTCATTCTGGCGGCACTCGCGGCTGTGATCTTCGGATCGACATTCCCGGGGCTGGCCGCGAAGCTGGAGGCGCGCATCGACGTGTCGAGCCAGACCATGACCGTCAAGAGGTATGGACGCGTCATCCATCGCTGGAAGGTCTCCACGGCCCGCCGCGGCTATGTCACGCCGCGCGGAAGCTGGCGGCCGACACGGCTGCACAAGATGTGGTATTCGCGCAAATACGACATGTCGCCGATGCCCTATTCGGTCTTCTATCACCGCGGCTACGCCATCCACGGCACCGGCGCGGTCAAGAGCCTCGGTCGTCCTGCCTCGCATGGCTGCGTGCGCCTGCACACCTCCAATGCCGCGCGGTTCTATTCGCTGGTCAAGCAGGTCGGGGCCGGCAACACGCGCATCACGGTCGTCAACTGACTTCGGTCTACCGCGCCGCAAGCCGCGGGGAGCGAACCCTGCGTGGCCCAGCCGAATAAGCGCTGATTTGGCGGCGGCAAGGATTTCCTTTGCCGGGTCGCGCGGTTAGGACTCGC
The DNA here is from genome assembly GCA_947259295.1 of uncultured Rhizobiaceae bacterium. Classification (GTDB taxonomy): domain Bacteria; phylum Pseudomonadota; class Alphaproteobacteria; order Rhizobiales; family Rhizobiaceae; genus CAMYMG01. The sequence goes on along the minus strand of CAMYMG010000112.1, from coordinate 24,446 downwards.
TCAGGGAGTCCTTTCGTTCCATGAAGTCGAAGCCGCGCGTCGAACTGTCCAGACCCGTATCGGACGAGGTCCGCAAGACCACCTGCTACATGTGCGCCTGCCGTTGCGGCATCGACGTTCACATCAAGGACGGCAAGATCCGCTACATCGAGGGCAACCGCGACCACCCGGTGAACAAGGGCGTGCTGTGCGCCAAGGGGTCGGCCGGCATCATGCAGCACTATTCGCCGGCGAGGTTGCGGGCGCCGCTGCTTCGGACCGGACCGCGTGGTTCCGGCGAATTCAAGGAAATCTCCTGGGAGGAAGCGCTCGGCATCGCCACCGACTGGCTCTCGGAAGTGCGTGCCGACGACCCGAAGAAGCTCGCCTTCTTCACCGGCCGCGATCAGTCGCAGTCGCTGACCGGCTTCTGGGCGCAGCAATTCGGCACGCCGAATTACGCTGCGCATGGCGGTTTCTGCTCGGTCAACATGGCGGCTGCGGGCATCATGACGATCGGCGGCGCCTTCTGGGAGTTCGGCGCGCCCGACTGGGACCGCACCAGGCTTTTCATCATGTTCGGGGTCGCCGAGGACCATGATTCCAACCCGCTCAAGATGGGCATCGCCAAGGTCAAGAAAAACGGCGCGCGCTTCGTCTCGGTCAACCCGGTGCGCACCGGCTATTCGGCCGTCGCCGACAACTGGATCGGCATTCGCCCGGGCACCGACGGCCTGCTGATCCTCGCGGTCGTGCACGAGCTGCTCAAGGCGCGAAAAATCGATGTCGACTACCTGATGCGCTACTCCAACGCGCCGTGGCTGGTCATCGATGCACCGGGAACCGCCGAGCACGGCCTGTTCGCCCGCGACGCCGACGGCAAGCCGATGGTATTCGAGACGGTGACCGAGCGGGTGGTGCCGAAAGGTACAGCCGGCGCACGGCCAGCGCTGTCGGGCCGCTATACGCTGGAGGATGGCCGCAACGTGACGCCGTCCTTCGCGCTGCTCGCCGAAAAATATCTCGACGAGAAGTACGCGCCCGAGGCGGTGGCCGCCGAGACCGGCGTCGCCGCCGAGACGATCCGCGGGCTTGCGGCCGAAATCGCGCGCACCGCCTTCGACGAGGCTATCTTCATCGACCAGCCCTGGACCGACATCAACGGCGAGCGCCATGACGGCTATGTCGGACGTCCGGTGTCGTTCCACGCCATGCGGGGTCTGTCGGCACATTCCAACGGCTTCCAGACGGCACGCGCGCTGCACATGCTGCAAGTGCTGATCGGCGCCGTGGACTGTCCGGGCGGCTTCCGCTTCGAGCCGCCCTATCCGAAACCGCTCGAGGCTCATCCGACGCCGCACGGCCGGGCCGAGCATTTCGGCTCCAACAAGCCGCTGTCGGGTCCGCATCTGGGGTTCCCGCGCGGGCCGGAGGACCTGCTGGTCGATGCCGAAGGCAGGCCGCAGCGGATCGACAAGGCGTTTTCCTGGGATGCGCCCATCTCGGCGCACGGGCTGATGCATATGGTCATCGCCAATGCGCATGCCGGCGATCCGTACCCGATCGACGTGCTGTTCCTCTACATGGCCAACATGGCCTGGAACTCGTCGATGAATACGGCCGGCGTCATCAGGATGCTGGAGGACAAGGATCCGGTGACCGGCGAGTACAGGATCCCGAAGATCATCTATTCGGATGCCTATGCCTCCGAGACGGTCGCCTATGCCGACCTGATCCTCCCCGACACCACCTATCTCGAGCGGCACGACTGCATCTCGATGCTCGACCGGCCGATTTCCGAGCCCGACGCCGTGCAGGACGCCATCCGCTGGCCGGTCGTCGAACCCGACCGCGACGTGCGCGGCTTCCAGAGCGTCATGCTCGACCTCGGCGCGCGGCTGAAACTGCCGGGCTTCGTCGACCAGCGCGGCAACAGCATCTACAAGGACTATGCCGACTATATCGTCAGGCACGAGCGCCGGCCGGGCATCGGCCCGCTTGCGGGCTTTCGCGGGACGAAAGGCGACAGGACAGGGCGCGGGGCGATCAATCCGGACCAGTTGCAGCGCTACATCGAAAACGGCTCGTTCTTCTCCGCGCATATTCCGCTCGAGGCGCAGTTCTTCAAGCACGCCAACAAGGACTACCAGGATTTTGCCGTGCGCATGGGCTTCTTCGATACGCCCCAGCCCGTGACGTTCCAGCTCTATTCCGAGACACTGCAGAAGTTCCGGCTGTCGGCGGACGGGCTGCGCGAGCCGTTTGCCCCCGAGACGCACCGCCAGCGCATCCGTGACAGTTTCGATCCGCTGCCCGACTGGTACCGCCCGTTCGAGGAAGCGTCGGTCGAGGGCGACAAGTTTCCCTACCACGCGATCACGCAGCGACCGGCGGCGATGTACCATTCCTGGGGATCGATGAATGCCTGGCTGAGGCAGATACATACGAAAAACCCCCTCTACGTGCCGGGCCCGATCTGCGACGAACACGGGCTGAAGGACGGCGACTGGGTGCATCTCATATCCACGCATGGCCGCATCAAGGTCGAGATCGCGCGCATGGAGGCGGTCAATTCCTCGACCATCTGGACCTGGAACGCCATCGGCAAGCGCAAGGGTGCATGGTCGCTCGACACCGATGTGCCGGAGGCCCGTAAGGGCTTTCTGATGAACCACCTGATCCACGAGTTGCTGCCGCCGAAGGGTGACGGGCTGCGCTGGTCGAATTCCGACCCGGTGACCGGCCAGGCCGCCTGGTACGATCTGCGCGTGCGCATCGAGAAGGCCGAGGCCGGCGAGACAAGCGAGCCACGCTTCCCGGCGATGGCCGAGCCGGGCGGCAAGCGAGAGCATCCCGAGCAGTTGCGCTACGGCCAGGAGTGGGCCAAGTGACCTCGCTTCCCGCTACAGCGCCTGCCAAGAAACTCGGCCTCGTTATCGACCTCGATGTCTGTGTCGGCTGCCACGCCTGCGTGATCAGCTGCAAGGAGTGGAATACTGGCGGCTACGGCGCGGCATTGTCGGACCAGGACCCCTACGGCGCCGAGGTTTCAGGCACCTTCCTCAACAGGGTCCATTCCTTCGAGGTGATCCCGGAAGGCGGCGAGATCGTCGGCGAGGCGGGCGAGGCGCGCATCGTGCATTTCCCGAAATCCTGCCTGCATTGCGACGACGCGCCCTGCGTCACCGTCTGCCCGACCGGTGCCTCCTACAAGCGGACCGAAGACGGCATCGTGCTCGTCGACGAGGACATGTGCATCGGTTGCGGCCTGTGTGCCTGGGCCTGTCCCTATGGTGCGCGCGAGATGGATCTCGCCGCCGGTGTGATGAAGAAATGCACGCTCTGCGTCGACCGCATCTACAACGAGACGATCCAGGAGATCGACCGGGTGCCGTCCTGCGTTCGGACCTGCCCGGCGAATGCGCGCCACTATGGCGACCTTGCCGATCCGCAATCCGAGGTGTCGCTCATGGTCGCGGCGCGCGGCGGCATCGACCTGATGCCGGAGCAGGGCACCCGCCCGGTCAACAAATATCTTCCACCACGTCCGCGCCAGGTGCTCGGCGCCGGGTCCGAACAGGCGCTGCTCGCCGAAAACACCGACGGCGCGACCGGCTTCTTCGCCTGGCTCGACGGCGTGCTGGAAAGAATCTGATCCATGCATCCGGCCCTGTCGATCATCGTGTTCACGACCTTGTCCGGGCTTGGCTACGGCCTGGCCACCGCGCTCGGGACGGGGCTGCTCGACCCTGCCGCAACCGCCACCAAGGCGGCGCATCTTCTGGCGCTTGCGCTGATTGCCGCCGGACTCATGTCGTCGACGCTGCATCTCGGCAACCCGCAGCGCGCCTGGCGCGCCTTCTCGCAATGGCGCTCGAGCTGGCTTTCGCGCGAAGGCGTGATGGCGGTGCTGACCTTCCTGCCGCTTGCGGCATCGGCCTTCCTGGCGATATTCGAGAGCCGCTACGAACCGGCACTCGGCCTCGCTGGCGCCGCGCTTTCTCTGGTCACCGTCTATTGCACCGCCATGATCTACGCGTCGCTCAAGTCGGTGCAGACCTGGCATACGCCGCTGACGCCGCTCTGCTACCTGCTTTTTGCGCTTGCAGGCGGCTTCAGCCTCTCCACTTTCTTCGCGGCGATGGGCGGCGGAAACCTGTTGCTGTCGAGCGGTCTGGCGGCGTTTTTCGTCTGCCTGGCCTGGATCGCCAAACTCGTGTGGCGCAACCGCATGAACACGTTGCGGCCGATCTCGACCCCGGAGACGGCGACGGGGCTCGGCTTCATCGGCAAGGTGCGGCTGTTCGAGCGGCCGCATATCAACGACAACTACCTGACCAATGAAATGGGTTTCCGCGTTGCTAGGAAGCACGCGGTCAAGCTCGCCGCGCTGTCGTTCGGCTTGGGCGGCATCGTGCCGGTAGCACTGCTGCTCGGGCTGCTGGCGCTGGGCGCGGCCCACCCTGCAGTCGCGGTGGGTGTCGCCTTGCTCGCCGTCCTGTCGCACATCACCGGCATGCTGGTGGAGCGCTGGCTGTTCTTTGCCGAGGCGAGGCATGCCGTAATGAACTACTACGGCGGCTAGTTCCGCCGTTGGCGCGAGCCTGTCCTATCCGGCCGCCGACTTTTGCGCCTTCGCGGCCGCCGCCCGCTTGTTGCGGCGTTGCCTGTGCCGGTTGCCGCTCAGCATCCAGCGCTTGTGGAACCACATCCACTGGCCCGGATCTTCCCGGATCCATCGTTCCACGACGTCGTTGAGGGCCTGCGTGGACGCCTGGATGTCGATGTCGCCGTCAGCGTTGCGCGGCAGGTCGAGCTTGTTCTCGATCTCCAGGCGGTAGCGGTTTCCCGGCAGCCGCGTGCAGCGCGCCGGGTAGACATCGCATTCGAAGCGCCGTGCCAGCATCGGGACCATCGGATTGGTCTCGCATGTCCGGCCGAAAAACTCCGTCTCGATGCCCCGGGTGTATTTCTGGTCGACAAGGACGCCGACATTGCCGCCTTTCTCGAGCGTTCCGGCCAGTGCGAAGGCCGCGCCGGCGTCCGAGGCGAGCAGTTCGCCCATCGTCGACTGCCGCGTCGAGAGAATATATTCGGCGATGTAGGGATTGTTGGGCGGGCGAAACAGCGCCGTCAGCTTCATGCCATGGACCGCGCCCGCGATCGGCAGCAGCTCGAAATTGCCGAGATGCGCCGTGAACAGGATATGCGGCTTCTTCTCCGCGGCGATCTCAACGAACCGCTCCTCGCCGACGATCTCGATGCGGCCGGCATCACGGTTCTCCGGATCGAAGTCGAACAGCGTGTCGAGAAAGATATACTCGGCTGCGAGCTTCGCCATGTTGTCCCACATGTCGAGCGCAATCGCCTCGATCTCGTCGCTGCTCTTTTCGGGGAAGGCGCGGCGAAGATTGTCGACGGCCGTCCGATGGCGTCCGAACAGCGGGCCGATCCGTCGTGCGACGCGGGCCGAGAAATTGAGCGCCTTGTCGGCCGGCAGGCGGCGCAGCAGCCACAGGGCCATCATCGCGAAGCGGGCGATCACCCAGTAGTTCAGTTGCCTCAGCCTGGGGACGAGGTGACGCCAGACGAAGTACTGGAATTTCGAATATTTGGGGGACGCCAAGGAGTTCGCCGCCTAGCTGACGTGCAGGATGATTTTGCCGAACACGTCACGGCTTTCCATGCGCTGCAGCGCCGCGCCGATGCCGTCGAAGTCGACTTCCGTGTCGATGACCGGCGCAACCTGGCCGGCAGCCATCTTGTGCATGGCGTTGGCCATGTTCTCCATGCGGCAGCCGAACGAGCCGAAGATCTTCAACTGCTGCTGGAAGAGCTGCATCAGGTTCATCGTCGTCGAGACGCCCGAGGTCGAGCCGCAGGTGACCAGCCGGCCGCCGCGCTTCATGCAGAGCATCGAGCCCGCCCAGGTGTCGGCGCCGACATGCTCGAAGACGACGTCGACGCCCTTCTTTTTCGTCAGCTTGCGCACCACGCCTTCGAAGCGGTCCTCGCGGTAGTTGATGACGTGGTCGGCGCCCAACTCCCTGGCCCGCTCGATCTTTTCGTCGGAGCCGACAGTGGTGATGACGGTGCAGCCGAGCTTCTTGGCCAGCTGGATGGCGGCGGAGCCGATTCCGGAGCCGCCGGCATGAACGAGGATCGTCTCGCCGGGCTGCAGCCTGGCATTGTCGAAAAGCATATGCTCGACGGTGCCGAAAGTGACTGGAGCAACCGCCGCACCGACGGCGCTGACGCCGGGCGGGGCAGGGACGAGCAGGCGCGCCGGAAGGTTGATCTTCTCTTGCGCAAAGCCGTCGAGGTGAAAGCCGTGCACGCCCGAAACGTGCTCGCAAAGATTGTCGCGCCCTTCGCTGCAGGGCTTGCACAGACCGCAGGTGCGCGCGCCGTAGATCGAGACCAACTGGCCCGGCGCCAGTCCGGCGACGCCTGGACCGACCGCATCGACTTCGCCCGACGCCTCGGCGCCTATCGTCAGCGGCAGCTTGCGCTTCGCGAACGCCATGCCGCGCCAGCCCCAGACATCGATATGGTTCAGCGCAACAGCCTTGATGCGCAAGGTGACTTCGCCCAGCGCCGGGACCGGAGGCGGGGCGACATCGACCGTCTCGAGTCTGCGATCCTCGATCAGTTGCAGTGCACGCATTGGCTGGAATGGTCCCTTCGAACGTTCGTGCGTTCGCTTAGACGGGTTCCCGCGTCAAAACAAGGCAGGCGTTCTGGCCGCCGAAGCCGAAGGAGTTCGAGATGACGCTCGAAATATCGGCGCTGCGCTTCACGTTCGGCACGACATCGAGGTCGATGGCGGGATCGGGATTGTCGTAGTTGATGGTCGGCGGAACGACGCCCTCGCGCATGGTCATCAGCGAAAAGGCGGCCTCGACGGCGCCCGCGGCCGACAGCGTGTGGCCGATCATCGACTTGTTCGACGAGACGGGAATGTCGCGGATACGCTCGCCGAAGACCGTCGACAGCGACAGGTGCTCCATCTTGTCGTTCTCGGGCGTCGAGGTGCCATGCGCGTTGACATATTCGATCTCGCCTTCCGACATACCGGCATCCTGCAGCGCGGCGCGTACTGTGGCGATCGCCGGCGAGCCGTCGGGCTTGGAGCGCGTGCGGTGGAAATCGTCGGCCTTCTCGCCGCAGCCGCGCAGCACGCCGAGGACATTGGCGCCGCGGCCGACTGCGCTTTCGAGCGATTCCAGAACCAGTGCGCCGGCGCCCTCGGCAATGACGAAGCCGTCGCGGTCCTTCGAGAACGGCTTGGAAGCCCGTTCCGGCATGTCGTTTTGGGTCGACAGCGCCGAAAGCAGCGAAAAGCGGATCAGCGCCTCGGCGGTCACCGAGCCGTCGGCGCCGATCGACAGCGCCCTGTCGCATTCGCCGCGCCGGATGGCCTCGACGCCAAGCTGGATGGCGGTCGCGCCCGACGCGCAGGCGGTGGAGAGCGTGATCGGCAGGCCTGTCGCGCCAAGACTGTCGGACAGGCGGTCGGCAATCGAGCCGAACTGCGATGTCTGGAAGACGTCGAGCGAATTCAGGCCGCGCGCGATGGCGAGCAGCCGCTCGGGTCCGATATCCTCGCTGCCCGAGGCATAGAGCGAAAAGCGCTCGCTCCAGTCGAGCTCGACCGGCGGGGAGGCGAGAAACAGCGGGCCGCCGAAATTGGCGACGTCCAGCCCCGCTTCGGCGATCGCCTCATGCGCGGTCGTCTCGGCCAGTTCGTAGGTCAGCGCGCTGGCGCCCCTGTCGCTCGAGGCCAGGAAGTCGACGGTTCCCGAGATGCGGGTGTTGAGGTGATCGGTGGGAAAGCGCGTGATCGGATGGATGCCGGACTTGCCCGCCGTCAGTGCCGCCCAATTGTCGGTCTTGCCGACGCCGAGCGAGGTGACGACGCCGATGCCGGTAACGACGACGATGGGCCTGCCGAGATGGTCTGTCATCCTAGCCATGATCATGGTGTCCCGGGTTTGGCTCAGTCCGTAGCGTGAACGAGCGCCATGCCTTCAAACTGGTGGTAGCCGACGGTCGTTGCAAGAACCGCATCGGTGCTGCCGGCGAATGCCTGCTCGGCCTGCTGATCGAATGCCGGATAGGCCTGCTTCTTGAAGGCTGCAAGCGCGGCCAGCGCGACGGCAAAGGGAAACTGCGCTTCCTTGAGGTGCCCGGTAAGCGAACCGAAGGCGCGGGGTTCGAGGCCGGACACGCCCTCCAAGGCAGCGCGTTCGGCGGCGGTCGCCTTGTGGGCGCCCGAGGCTCCCGATATGGCCAGCATTCCGCCGTTCTCTGCGCCGGCCTTGGCCAGAAGTTTGGAAATCTCTGCCCCGAGATCGTCCCGGTTGCGGCGCGAGCGGCCGGACGCAACCGTTCCAAGCCGTGCATAGGCCGTGCGGCCGCGCTGTTCGGCGTGTTGGCGCGATTCCAGCACCAGGAACGCCGCGCCCGAACCCGTGACGACACCGCCGCCCTCCGACCCCTGGCGCTGCCAGACCGGCTTCCAAGGCCCGCGATGCAGATAGCCGGCAAGCTCGTAGCCGAGCAGCATGTCGTGATGTTCGGTCTGGAAGGCGCCGCCGACCAGAACATGCGTCGACTGGCCGCAGCGGATGCGGGCGGCTGCCGTCTCGATGGCCGCGACGCCTGCGCCTTCCTCGCCCATGAAGGTGCGAGACGAGCCGGTGACCTTGTGGACGATCGAAATATTGCCGGCGAGCAGGTTGGAGAGCTGCGCCAGGAAGAGCGTCGGGCGAAGCTCGGTGGTCAGTTGCTCGTTGAGCAGCACGCCGAGGTCGTCGCGTGTAAGGGATTGAGCCAGGATTGCCGCGTCGACGGTTTCGTCGCGCTCGCCGCCGCCGGCCGCAACCACCATGTCCATCGTGGCGCAAAGGTCGAGGTCGGGCTTGATGGCAGCGTCATCGAGGGCAAGGCCGGCCGCATAGGTGCCGAGCCGCTGCCATGTCTCCATCTGGCGCTGGTCACCACGCTTGGCGATCTGCAGGCCCCAGTCGATCTCGGGCAGCGGATGAACCGTGTAGGGTGCAAAGCGGTTTTCGTCGAGGACCGGCGCGGGGCGCCCGGCGGTCAGCTTTTCCCAATGCGCGTCGATACCTTCGCCGAGGCATGAGACGAGCCCGATGCCGGTGATGACGACGTCCTGGGGATTCATGATTGCGCTCACGCCTGACAAGGGCGAATGCCTAGGCGGCCTTGGCCGCGACCAGCCCGTCGATCTTCGCGCAGAGATTCTTCATCAGGAAGTATTCGTCGGTCGAAACCTTGCCGTCATTGACCTCCTGGGTCCACTTCTCGAGCGGAACCTTGATGCCGAACTCCTTGTCGATCGCAAAGACGATGTCGAGGAAATCCAGGCTGTCGATGCCGAGATCGTCGATCGTGTGGCTTTCGGGCGTGATGGTGGCGATGTCGATCTCGCTGGTGTCTGCGATGATCTTGGCGACTTTCTCGAATGTCGTGGGCACGGCTGTTCCTTCGGTTTCGGGCGTTGTGGCCGCTCGATGTTGATCGGCTGTCTAATCGGTTTTGGCTGCCATGAAAAGAGCCGCGGCTTTTGGCGCCCGGTATACGCTCCGTCAATCTTGTCGTCGGCCAAGCGGCATCGCTGGAGGCGACCGCGCCGCCAACCGGCGAGCAGTACCGTCAGTTGAAAATGATGCGGGCCAGAATATGCAGATTGTCGCCGCCAGGACGGACAATGACCGCTTCTCCCTCGCGCGCCGCCTGTCCGGTCAAGGCCCGGATGGTCTCGAGATGGGTGACCAGGATGAAGTTGCCCGAGCCTGAATAATCGCCGATTTCCGCAAGGATAGCGTCGATCTGCGCCCTGTCTTCGGCCGCGTCGCCAGTCGGCGGATCGAGCGGCGCAAAGTCTTCGGCGTCGTCGAAGGCAAGGCGTGCGGTTTCGCGCGTGACGCAGTAGCGGCTGGTCAGCACGCGCTCGACAGGGGCTGCCCGCGCCGCGATCAGGGCGCCGATCTTGCGCGCCTGCTGCTTGCCGCGATCGGACAGGTTGCGCTGCGTGGCGCATTTCTCGATGTCGAAATTGTTGGGCTCCCCGACGCCGCCGAGCGCCATGGCGTTGCGAATCAGAACGACATGGCCGCCTTCGCGTAGCAGGGCCCACCCTGCTTCGGTAGCCTGCGCCTGACCGGTCAGGACGAGAAGAACAACGACTGAAACGATACGGAGCATGCGGGCGCCTTGGCTGGGTTCCCGGATATAGGGATGTGAAAGGGATATGAAAGGCAAGCGGTTCGCCTGTTACGGGTTCCCGCGGGAAGGGCGCGGGCCGCATTGCGGTTGCAGGCAACGTGGCCTATTGGGCAGGGGTGAGCCCCGCCCTTGAAACATCCCTCTATGTCTTTGGCCTGATTGCCCTCGGATATGTGTCCGGGCTGACCGGCTACCTCAAGACCGAGACCGGCGACGGCCTTACGCAGTTCGCCGTCGGCGTCGCCCTGCCTCTCTTGCTGTTCCGCACGATGGTGGGTGCGGACTTCCACGGCTCGGCGCCATGGGCGCTGTGGGCCGCCTATTTTTCCGCCGTCGCCGTTGCGTGGACAGCCGGCCATCTGGTCACCACCCGCGTCTTCGGCCGCGATTCGCAGGCGGGTGTCGTCGGCGGCGTCAGCACCGCCTTCTCCAACCTCGTTCTGCTCGGCATTCCCTTGACGCTTGGCTTCTTCGGGCAGGAAGGCTTCGAAATCCTGTCGCTGCTCATCGCCATCCACCTGCCGACGATGATCATGACGTCGATGATCCTGTTTGCCATATTCGGCCTCGACAAGTCGAAACAGGTGGACCCGCTGCACCTCGTTCGCGACTTCCTGCGGCGCATGGCCAAGAACCCGTTGATCATCGGCATCGTGCTCGGTCTTGCCTGGCGATTCACCGGCCAACCGCTGCCGGGCCTCGCGGCCAGGCTTGTCGATGCGCTGGCCGGCATTGCCGGTCCGCTGGCGCTGTTCGCGGTCGGCCTCAGCCTGAGGAAATTCGGCATTTCCGGCAATGTCGGCCCGGCCCTGGCACTGTCGGCGCTGAAGCTCGGCCTTATGCCGGCCGCGGCGCTGGTGGCGGCGCTGGTCTTCGGCCTGCCGCCGCTCACCGCCAAGGTGGCGGTGGCGGCAGCTGCGCTTCCCTCGGGCGTCAATTCCTACCTGATCGCCACGCAGTTCGGCACCGGCCAGGCGCTCGCCTCCAACCAGATGACCATCGCCACAGCCTGTGCAGTCGTCACGACCGCGTTCTGGCTGTCGGTCGCGCAGGCGGTTTTCGGCTAGCTGGACCAGCCGACGCCGGCCCGAATGCGATTGATTGCCGGCCTTCGGCTGGAGTATGAGCATCCCTACGGCGAGGCCGACGAGGACGTCCGCCGCCGTCTAGCACCAGGCGGCCGCGATCCGAGCCGCCTCAAGATCATCGACAGATTGAGAAGCAGCGTCCCTTGCCGGCGTTGCAGGAGGCCAGAACAATGCTTCAGAAAAACAGCCACTTCATGCGCCAGGCCAATCTGATCGGCGGCGAATGGGTCCAGGCCGACAGCGGCGCCACCATCGACGTCACCAACCCGGCTACCGGTGAGAAAATCGGCACCGTGCCGAAATCGGGCAAGGCCGAGACGCGGCGCGCCATCGAGGCGGCAGAGGCGGCGTTCCACACCTGGAAAAAGACCTCGGTCGTGGAGCGCCACAAGCTGCTGCGCCGGCTGCACGACGCCATCATCGACAACCAGCAGGAACTGGCCGAGCTGCTCACCATGGAGCAGGGCAAGTCGATGTTCGAATCCAAGGGCGAGGTCGGCGCTTCCGCCGCCTACATCCTCTGGTTCGCCGAGGAAGGCCGCCGCGCCTATGGCGACGTGGTGCCGTCGCCCTGGGCCGACCGCCGCGTGCTGGTTACCAAGGAACCGGTCGGCGTCATTGCCGCCATCACGCCGTGGAACTTTCCGTCCTCGATGCTTGCCCGCAAGCTAGGGCCGGCGCTGGCCGCGGGCTGCACGACGGTGGTGAAGCCGGCCACGCAGACGCCCTATTCGGGCCTTGCCTGGGGCGCGCTGATCGAGGATGCCGGGTTTCCCAAGGGTGTCGTCAACATCGTCACCGGTGCGGCAAGCGAGATCGGCGACGAGATCTGCGCCAATCCGCTGGTCCGCAAGCTGACCTTCACTGGCTCCACCGAAGTCGGCAAGATCCTGATGGAGAAGTGCGCTTCGACGGTGAAGAAGGTGTCGATGGAACTTGGCGGCAATGCTCCGTTCCTGGTCTTCGACGATGCCGATCTCGATCGCGCGGTGGAAGGCGCCATCACGGCGAAATACCGCAACTCCGGCCAGACCTGCGTCTGCACCAACCGCTTCTTCGTGCAGGCCGGCGTCTATGACGCGTTCGTGGAGAAACTCGCCGCCGCGAGTGCCAAGCTGAAGGTCGGCTCGGGGCTCGACGAGGGCACGCAGCAGGGGCCGCTGATCGACGAGAAGGCTGTTGCAAAGGTCGAGGAATTTGTCGCCGACGCTGAGGCCAAGGGCGGCAAGGTCGTCACCGGCGGCCATCGCCATTCGCTCGGCGGGTCGTTCTTCGAGCCGACGGTCATCTCAAATGCCAAGCCCGACATGATGTTCATGAAGGAAGAGATTTTCGGACCGGTCGCCCCGGTGTTCAAGTTCGAGACCGAGGAAGAGGCGATCCGTCTCGCCAACGACACCGAGTTTGGCCTCGCCTCCTATTTCTACACCGGCGACCTCGGCCGCGCCTTCCGCGTGATGGAGGGGCTGAAATACGGCATGGTCGGCGTCAATGAGGGCCTGATCACCACGCCCGAAGCGCCGTTCGGCGGGGTCAAGGAATCGGGCCTCGGCCGCGAAGGCGGCCATCAGGGCATAGAGGACTATCTCGACACCAAATATGTCTGCATCGGCGGCCTCGGCCTCTGATCCAGCGTGCGGGGCGGGCGACAGTTCGGCCCGCGTGGCCAGGCGCTATTTTTCGAAGGCGTTTCTGAGGACCTCGTAGGGTGCCAGGGCGCCGCGCACCTGTACGACCGCGGCAGCGACCCGGTGCGCGCTTCGCACGGCCTCGGCGGGCTGCTGTCCGGCGAGCCGTGCCGCCAGATAGCTGCCGTTGAAGGAATCGCCGGCGCCGGTCGTGTCGACGGGGGTTGTCACGCTTTGGGCCGGAATCGCCTCGTCTGCTCCCTTACAGCGCACAAGCGCCGGCTGCTCGCCGTTCTTGACGACGATTTCGGCAACGCCCGCCGCCGTACTCCGTTCGATCGTTGCCCGTGGCGAGGTGTCGCCGAACAGCATCTCCTCGTCGGGAAAGGTCGGCAGCGCGATGTCGGTCAGCGCAAGCGCCTCGGTCACGGCGCCGCGTGCTTCATCGACCGATTTCCACAGCCTCGACCGATAATTGGCGTCGAAGGCGACGATCGCGCCATTCGTCCTGGCCCTGCCGACCGCCTGCATCAGCACCTGACGCGCCGCGGGTTCGAGAATTGCCAAAGTGATTCCGGAAAAATAGACAAGCGCCTGATTTTCGAGACTTGTTGCCAGTGCAGCGGGGTCCGATGCCAACTGTCGCGCCGCCGAATCGCCGCGCCAGTAGGTGAAGGAGCGCTCGGCACCGGCCAGCGTGATGGCGTAGAGGCCGGGCCTTGCGCCAGCGATGCGCGGGCTTGCGGCAATGCCGATGCCGTTCTGCTCCAGAAATGCGATCTGTTCGTTCGAAAACGGATCGTCGCCGAAGGCCGAGACGTAGCTCGCCTGGCGGTCGTCCCCGGTGAGGGCATTCAGCGCCCACAGTGTGTTCAGCGTGTCGCCGGCAAAACCCATGCGCCAGTCGGCGCCGCCGCTGCCCGATAGCTCGAGCATGCACTCGCCGATCGCTGCTATTCCCTTGTCCGACATGCAAGCCCTCCGCGTCTTTCCGCCGCTATAGCTTTTCACATCACACGACGCCATGCTTGGCGCCGGTGAATGAAGCCGCTTTGCGCCTGGATGATACGCCGGACCCGAATCGTCTTGCCTGGAGGACGTCCACAGTGAAGTTCAAATGGTTGTATCTGATCGGCCTTGCCGCCTTGCTCGCGCTCGGCTCCTACTTCTTGTCGGACATGGGCATGAAGCCGAAGCCCGAGCTCGACCTGTCGCGCAGCCGTGCTTCCGAAAACGGTGTCTATGTCGTTGCTGTCGCGCCGGAGGCCGAGCCCATAAAGCTCGGCGAACTGCATTCGTGGATCGTGACGGTGCAGACGCCTGACGGAATGGCAGTCGAGGATGCCAGTTTCGAGGTCGACGGCGGCATGCCGGACCATAATCACGGCCTGCCGACCAGCCCGAAAGTCACCGAGAATCTCGGCGATGGCCGCTACCGCCTCGAAGGCGTCAAGTTCAGCATGACGGGCTGGTGGGAACTCAGCTTCGACATTTCGGCCGCCCCCGGCAGCGATTCGGTCACCTTCAACATGGTGCTCTAGCGGGACCATGAGCGGCCGGGGCCTGTCAGTATTCGCTGTTCTGGCCGTGCTCGGCGGCATCCTGTCCGGCTGCGGCGGCGAAGAATTCAGCGAGGCCGACAAGGCTACCATCGCGTCGCTGTCGCTGGCCTCCCTGCCGGCGGTTCCCACGGACCCGTCCAACCGCTACGCCGACGATGCGGCCGCCGCTGCGTTCGGCGCGACATTGTTCTTCGAGCAGCGCATGAGCCGCGACGGCGACGTGTCCTGCGCCACCTGCCATCTGATCGACCGGCAGTTCCAGGACGACCTGCCGAGGGCCAAGGCCGTCGGCTTGAACAACCGGCGTACCATGCCGCTGGCGGGCGTTGCCTACAGTCCGTGGCAGTTCTGGGACGGCCGGCGCGACAGCCTGTGGTCACAGGCGCTGACGCCACTCGAAGAGCCGGTCGAGCATGCCGGCACGCGCGCCGGCTACGCACATGTCATCGCCCAGCATTTTGCCGACCGCTATGCGCGGATTTTCGGGCCCTTGCCCGATCTGTCAGGCGTTCCGGAGCGGGCCGGACCGCGCGGTACGCCCGAAGAAGCGGCCGCATGGCAAAAGCTCGACGCCGGCAAACGCCGCGAGATCGACCAGGTCTTTGCCAATCTCGGCAAGGCGATGGGAGCCTTCGTCCGCTCCATCGAGCTTCCCGAAACCCGGTTCGACCGCTTTGCCGCCGCATTGGCGGCCGGAGAGCGACCGGAGGGAGATGCCGCGCTTTCGCCCGATGAGATAGCCGGGCTGAGACTCTTTATCGGCAAGGCCAATTGCGCCACCTGCCACAACGGGCCGCGCTTCACCGACGACGGTTTCCACAATACAGGCGTGCCTGTGGTTGATGGCCTGCCGGAGGATCTCGGCCGGCAAAGCGGCGTGCTGCAGGTTGCCGAGGACCCGTTCAACTGCGAGGGCGCCTTCAGCGATGCGGGGCCGGACGATTGCGGCGAGTTTCGCTTCCGGGTGCGCGAGGGGCCGCACCTCGTGCGCGCCTACAAGACCCCGTCGCTGCGCGGTGCGGCTGCGCGGCCGCCCTACATGCATTCGGGCCAGTTCGCCACGCTGGACGCGGTGGTCGACCACTATGCCACGGCACCAGCGGCGCCCGCCGGACAGTCCGAACTTCATCCGCTGACGCTCTCCGAGCGCGAGCGCAAGCAGCTCATCGCCTTTCTGGGCACGATCTCCGAATGATCAGGAGCGGTCCTTGACCGTTTCCATCGCCACGAAGGTCGACGTCTGCGCCACATGGGGCAGGGCGGAGATGCGCTCGCCGAGCACGCGCCGATAGGCGGCGATGTCGGTGGTGCGCACCTTCAGAAGATAATCGAAACTCGACGCGATCATGTGGCACTGCTCGATCTCGGCCACCGACTGAACGGCGCGGTTGAAGGCGTCGAGCGCTGCCGAGCGTGTGTCGGACAGCTTCACCTGCACGAAGGCGACATGGCCTTCGCCCATTTTCTCGCGATCGACGACGGCGGAATAGCCGCGGATGAAGCCATCCTTTTCGAGGCGCCTCACGCGCGCCTGAACCGGCGTCTTCGACAGTCCCACAGCAGCGGCGACTTCGGCCATCGACAGGCGGCCGTCGCGTGCCAGCGCCGATATGATGTTCCGGTCGATCCGGTCCAATTGATCCGTTGTCATGAGGCGAGCGGTCCATATATGTCGGATTTGGCCATCTGTATGGATCAAACGGACCGAGAAGTCGACTTCTTCGGAACGGGCGGGGGCCGGCTCTTGTGCTAGGCTCTTCCGATCCCACCTACTCGCGATACGACAGGGTGATCATGCCGACGCTTACCAGCCTCCGAAACGATATCCGCGCCAATTACCTGCCTGACGAGGCGGATGCCCTGGCGCGTCTGGTCGATCTTGCCGGGCTCGACGCTGCCGAGCGGCAGGCGATATCGAAACACGCGGCAGACCTGGTGCGCGCGGTGCGCGGTTCCTCCGATCCGCACCTGATGGAGGTGTTCCTCTCGGCCTACGGCCTCTCGACGAAGGAGGGCGTGGCGCTGATGTGCCTGGCAGAGGCGCTACTCAGGGTGCCCGACAACGAGACGATCGACGAACTGATCCGCGACAAGATCGCGCCGCAGGACTGGTCGGCGCATTCGGGCGAATCCGCCTCGATCTTCGTCAATGCCTCGACCTGGGCGCTGATGCTGACCGGAAAGGTTCTCGACGAGTCCGACGACGGCATCGAGGGAACGCTGCGCTCCATGGTGCGCCGTCTCGGCGAGCCGGTCATCCGCCGCGCCGTATCGGCGGCCATGCGCGAGATGGGCGAGCAGTTCGTGCAGGGCCGAACCATCGAGCAGGCGCTGAAACGCGGGCGGCCGATGACGGCCAAGGGCTATCTCTATTCATACGACATGCTGGGAGAGGCGGCGCGCACCGAAAGCGACGCCAAGCGCTATTTCGCGGCCTATCAGGACGCGATCTCCTCGCTCGATGCAGGCACCAACGGCCCGGACATCCGCCAGAACCCGGGCATCTCGGTCAAGCTGTCGGCACTCCACCCGCGCTACGAGGTCGCGCAGAAGGAAGACATGCTGCCGGTCATGGCTTCGCGGCTGTTCGAGCTGGCGCTCGACGCCAGGCATGCCCGCATGGGTCTCAACATCGATGCCGAGGAGGCCGACCGGCTCGACCTGTCGCTCGACGTCATCGAGCGCGTGCTGGCAGAGCCCGAGCTTGCCGGCTGGAACGGTTTTGGCGTCGTCGTCCAGGCCTACGGACCGCGGGCGCCGCATGTCATCGACTGGCTCTACACGCTGGCCAAACGCCACGACCGCCAGATCATGGTCAGGCTGGTCAAGGGGGCCTACTGGGACACCGAGATCAAGCGCGCGCAGACGCTCGGCCTCGACGGCTATCCGGTGTTCACGCGCAAGACCAACACCGACATTTCCTACATCGCCTGCGCCCGCAAGCTTTTGTCGATGACCGACCGCATTTATCCGCAGTTCGCCACGCACAATGCCCACACGGTCGCGGCCATCCTTGCCATGGCGCCCGACCGCGACGCCTTCGAATTCCAGCGCCTGCACGGTATGGGCGAGTCGCTGCACGAGACGGTGCGCAAGGCGGAGGGCACGCGCTGCCGCATCTACGCGCCGGTCGGCGCGCATGAGGATCTGCTCGCCTATCTCGTCCGGCGCCTGCTCGAAAACGGCGCCAATTCGTCCTTCGTGCACCAGCTGACCGACAAGGATGTGCCGCCCGAAGCGATTGCCCGCGACCCCTTCGAGGCCGCCGAGAACCAGGGGCCTGCAGCCAATCCGGCGATCCCGAGGCCGGTCGAGATCTTTGGCGCCGCGCGCCGGAATTCGCAGGGCTTCGATCTCACCGACCGGGTGACACTTGAGGGGATCGAACAGGAAAAGGCAGACTTTGCCGCCCCCGACCAGTGGAGTGCGGCGCCGTCGACAGACGCCAAGGGCAACGGCGCGCATCGGGAGGTGGTCAACCCGGCGCGGCCTGCCGAACGCATCGGTACGGTGGTCGAGGCAACGGCCGAACAGGTCGCGGAATCGGTCGGCATCGCGGTTGCGGCGCAGCCCGACTGGGCAAGGCGACCGGTGGCGGAGCGTGCCGCTATCCTGCGCAACGCCGCCGATCTCTATGAGGCTCATGCGGTGGAATTCTTCGCGCTCGCCACGCGCGAGGCCGGCAAGACGCTGGCCGACGGCGTGGCGGAAGTGCGCGAGGCAGTCGACTTCCTGCGCTACTACGCCGCCGAGGCCCAGCACGCTGAAGCCGGAACCGAGGCGAGGGGAGCGATCGTCTGCATCTCGCCGTGGAACTTTCCGCTGGCGATCTTTACCGGGCAGATCGCCGCTGCCCTGGTCACCGGCAACACGGTGCTCGCCAAGCCGGCCGAACAGACGCCGCTGATTGCCGCGCGCGCCGTCACGCTGCTGCACGAGGCCGGCGTGCCGAAAGACGTGCTGCAATTGCTGCCCGGCGACGGCCCCTCGGTCGGCGCGCCGCTGACGGCCGATCCGCGCATCGCCGGCGTCTGCTTCACCGGCTCGACCGAGGTCGCCAAGGCGATCGAGCGGCAGCTTGCCGAGACTGCAGCACCCGACGCCATGCTGCTTGCCGAAACCGGCGGGCTGAACGCCATGATCGTCGATTCCACCGCGCTGCCCGAACAGGCGGTGCGCGACATCCTCGCTTCCGCCTTCCAGAGCGCCGGCCAGCGCTGCTCAGCGCTGCGCATCCTCTACGTCCAGAAAGACGTCGAGAAGAAGATGATGGCGATGCTCGAGGGCGCCATGCATTCGCTCAATGTCGGCGATCCGTGGCTGATCTCGACCGATGTCGGCCCGGTCATCGATGCCGATGCGCAGCGCGATATCGGCAACTATTGCAGCGCCATGGAGAAAAAGGGGCGCCTGATCGCCAGGCTCGACGCGCCCGCCGACGGGCGCTTCATCGCGCCGCACATTTTCCGCGTGTCGGGAATCGAGGAGATGGAGCGCGAGATCTTCGGCCCGGTGCTGCATGTGGCGACCTTCGGCGCCGATGACATCGACCGGGTCATCTCGGCGATCAATCGCAAGGGCTATGGCCTCACCTTCGGCTTGCACACCCGAATCGAGGCGCGCGTCCAGCACATTGTCGATGGCGTCCATGCCGGCAACATCTACGTCAACCGCAACCAGATCGGCGCCGTCGTCGGCTCGCAGCCGTTTGGCGGCGAGGGCCTGTCCGGCACCGGCCCGAAGGCCGGCGGTCCGCACTATCTGCGCCGCTTCCGCAAATCGGCTGAAGCAGGCACGGAATCGATTCAGGGCAGGAAGGTCACGGCCAGCGAACTCGGTGATCACCTGCCGGAAGCTTCGCTTGGCGGCTGGTCGACGCGCGGCGACCGCGTCGCGGTACTGAGAAAGCACCTGCGCGGCAAGGCATCCGCCGCGATCGCGGCGGCCGCCGGCATCGATTTCGGTCCCGTCGATCTTCCCGGACCCACCGGTGAGGCCAACACGCTGACGCTCTATCCGCGCGGATGCGTGCTTTGCCTGGGTCCCGACGGCGACACGCTGCTCGCCCAGGCCGTGCAGGCGCTGGCGGCGGGAAATTCGGTGCTGGCGGTAGCGCCGGGCGCGCCAGTGGCGCTGCAGTCACTGCTCGGGAAAGGGTTGCCCATCGGCGCCATCGACGGCAGCGCCGATCCGGTCGAATCGCGCTCGCTCGCCGTCGATGTCGTCGCATTTTCGGGGCAGGCGGCCATGGCGCGGCGGTTGCGGGCGATGCTGGCGGAGCGGCGCGGGCCCATCGTCCCGCTGGTGACCGAAGTGCTCTATCCGGCTGCCTATGCGCATGAGCGCGCAGTCTGCGTCGACACGACGGCAGCCGGCGGCAATGCCAGCCTGCTGGCGGGGGCAGGCTAGGCCGGCGGGTTCAGGCGCCTTCGACGACGGAGAAGCCTTCGAAAGTCGGGTGGCCGATATAGACGGCCTTGGTCGAGCCGGCATTGCGGAGCGCAGATCGGAAATTCTCCGACTTTGTCCACGCGGTAAAATCCTCGAAACTGTCCCAGACCGTGTGCGAGGCGAAGAGCGTGTAGCCCTCGGCCTCGTTGACCGGTCCGCGCAACAGGTGGAACTGCCGGAAGCCCTGCATCTCGCTCAGCCTGGAATCGCGATTCTTCCAGATCTGCTCGAAGGCGTCTTCCGAACCGTTCTGCACCTTGAAGCGATTCATGGCGATGTACATGGCAAGTCTCTGGCTGTCGGGAGGGCGGATCGCGGCTTCCGCTGCGATCCAGACGAAATTCAGTTCGCGAATGCGGCGCGCGGCGGCAGCATGTCGATGCCGAGCAGGCCGCGCATGTCGGTCTTGCCGGCCACGAGTTCCGCGATCGTGTGGCGCTCCAGCACGGCAAAGAAGGCATTGAGTGCCTCGCGCAGCGCAGCGTTCAGCGAGCACGAATCAATGAGAGGGCATTCGGCGGCGTCGCTTTCGAAGCACTCGGCCATGGCAAAGCTTTCCTCGGTCACCCGCACAACGTCGAACAGCGTGATATCGGCCGCGGGGCGCCCGAGCCTGACACCGCCATTGCGGCCGCGCACCGTCTCCACCAGGCCATGCTCGACCAGCGGCTGCAGGATCTTGAACAGGAAAAGTTCCGAAACCGAGTAGGCCGTTGCGATCTCGGGAATACGGCTCAGCCGATCATTGTTGACCGCGCAATACATGAGAATCCGCATCGCGTAGTTGGTCTGGCGCGTCAACCGCATGGAAGCATCCTCGAAAGCGTTGCCTGGCTGAAATATGGTTGGCTGTTTAGAGCAATTCCAGACTACATGCCAGAAAACATGATGACAAGCATCCACTTAATCCGGGAGATTCCGGAAGAAAGCCGGCGTAGCGTTCGGTTTGACGATGCCTGCCAAACTTCTATTCTGGTTTCAGTGCAGCATCGCGCTGCAGGCAAAGGGAACGCTCATGGCCAAGAAACCTGAAACTCAATCCGTCTTCGACATGTTCAGCCAGTTCGGGCACGACCTGAAGATGCCTGACGTCGATGTCGACGCCATTTTGAACCACCATCGTAAGAACCTCGAGGCGCTCGAAAAGTCGGCCAAGGCTTCCGCCGCAGGGGCATCCTCGGTGATGAGCCGGCAGCGCGAGATGCTGCAGAGGACGTTCCAGGAAATCACGGAGATGGCTCAAAGCTACCGCACGCCGGGAAACCCACAGGAACTGATGACCAGGCAGGCCGAGTTCGCCCGCAAGTCCTTCGAAGCGGCGGTCAAGGATGCCGGTGAAGTGTCTGAACTGGTGAAGAAATCGAGCACGGATTCGATCGAGATCCTGCGTGCGCGCATCCGCGAATCGATGGAAGAGATCCGCCAGAGCTACGAAAAGCGGAAATAGCAGGGTGCGTTGGACAAACAGGGCTCGCATATGACGGCCGGGCTGACCTTCGAGGGAATGCGGTCCATGGTCGGCCAGGAGGTCGGGGTGTCTGGCTGGCTGACGGTCGATCAGCCCATGATCGACCAGTTCGCCGAATGCACCGGCGACCTGCAGTGGATCCACACCGATCCCGTGCGGGCGAGGAAGGAAAGCCCGTTCAGGGTGCCGATCGCGCATGGTTACCTCACGCTTTCTCTGATCACCCGCTTTGCGCTCGACATCGGCATGCTGCCCGAAAACACGCAGGCGGCGTTCAATCACGGGCTCGACGAGGTCCGTTTCCTGGCGCCGGTACGGGTCGGCTCGCGCGTGCGCATGCGAACGGTTCTCCAGTCCATGGAAGACAAGGGGCCGGGGCAGTACCTCGTGAAGACGCTGAACACGATCGAGATCGAGGGAGAAACGCGGCCCGCTCTGACGGCGGAGGCGCTCGTGATGTTCTACGAACGGCGCAAGAAGCGGCAGGCGTAGGTCGGACGTCGCCCCGGCGTCTCAGAACGCGTTCACCACGCCGATCCCGATCCCCTCGAACCTGTCCATGGCCATCAGCGCGCTGGGCGCCTCGGTCAGGCTCATGCGCTTTCCGACGAGAAGCTCCGGCGCGAGCTTGCCGGTGCGGATCATCTCCATCATCGCCTGGTAGCGGAACGCCTGCATACCGTGGCTGCCGCGAATCTCGAGTTCGAAGGCAATCACCTTGGCCATCGGAATCTGCGGGTTCGCGTGCTCGCCGAGCATCAGGCCGACCTGCACATGCCGGCCGCGGCGGCGCAGATTGGAGATCGAGTTGAAGCAGGTCGTCGGGTGGCCGAGCGCGTCGATCGACATGTGCGCGCCGCCATTGGTGATTTCCTTCACCGCGCGCACCACGCTCTGGGTGTTGGCGGCGTTGACGGTGGCGACGGCGCCGACCTTTCTGGCGAATTCCAGCTTTTCGTCGGTGAGGTCGATCGCCACGACATTGGCACCCATGGCGCTGGCGATCATGATCGCCGACAGGCCGACGCCGCCGCAGCCATGCACCGCGACCCATTCGCCCGGCGTGACGCGCCCCTGGTCGACGACGGCGCGGAAGGAGGTGACAAAGCGGCAGCCGAGGCTCGCCGCCGTTGCAAAATCCATTTCCTCGGGCAGTCTGACCAGATTGGTGTCGGCAAAGTCGATGGCGACATATTCGGCGAACGACCCCCAGGCGGAAAAGCCCGGCTGGAACTGGTTCTCGCAGACCTGGTGGTTGCCGGAGGCGCATTCGAAGCAGCGTCCGCAGCCGCCGACGAAGGGTACGGTGACACGGTCGCCTTCCTTCCAGCGGGTGACGCCGCTGCCAACTGCCGCGACCCGTCCGGCCAGTTCGTGGCCGGGCACATGCGGCAGACGAATGTCGGGATCGTGCCCCATCCACCCATGCCAGTCGCTGCGGCAGAGCCCGGTCGCCTCCAGCTTGATGACGACGCCATCGCGTGACGGCGAGGGATCGGCGACGTTCTGGATGGTCGGGGTTTCACCAAACGCTTCGAATACAACGGCTTTCATCAGGCTTCCTCTGGAATCGCGGCGGCCCGCCGGGTGCCGGCGCAGCCATCTCGGCGCGGAATGGAGCATGCCGGCCGCCGGTCGCGCAAGAAGCGCGAAGACCGGCAACTCGCAAGTCGCGGCTTCGGGGTTCTTTCCTGCGCCCGACAATGTACTAATTGCCTATGAGTGACTGGCCGGATTGCACCTATTCTGTTCTCATGACGACCGGGCAGGGAGGGCTCGCCGCATGAACAACGACGTTGCCCGATTCCTGATCATCGACGACCACCCGCTGTTCCGCGAGGCGCTGCACAGCGCCATCAGGATGGCCTATCCCGATGTCGACACGATCGAGGCCAAGTCGATCGGCGAAGCGCTGGAGCTGCTGTCAGGGCAGCAGACATTCGATCTGGCGCTGCTCGACCTCAACATGCCGGGAATCCACGGCTTCGAGGGGTTGCTGCAGTTGCGCACGCGCTACCCGCGTCTGCCGGTTGTGGTTGTGTCCGGCCATGACGATCCGCGCATCATCTCCGAGGCGCTGTCCTACGGTGCCGCCGGCTTCATACCGAAGTCGGTGCGCAAGAGCGACCTGGCGGCCGCGATCCGCTCGGTGATGGACGGGGCGGTCCACGTTCCCGAGAACTATGCCGGCCAGCCGCCGGATGCCGACAGCGCGGACCGCGCCGAGATGGTGCAGCGCCTCTCCCGGCTGACGCCGCAGCAGTTGCGAGTCCTGCAGATGCTGCGCCAGGGGCTGCTGAACAAGCAGATCGCTTACGAACTCCAGGTCGGGGAGACGACGGTGAAGGCGCATGTGTCGGAAATCCTGCGCAAGCTCAACGTCTACAGCCGCACCCAGGCCGTCATCGAGGTCTCGAAACTCGACAATGCCGAGCTGTTTCGCGAGCAGGCGGGTCTTTAAGGCGATCAGGCCAGAAGGTGGGCCATCAGGGCCCTGAGCTGCGCTGGCTTGACCGGCTTGCGCATCATCTCGATACCGCTCGCCCGCACGATACCCGCCAGCGCATCCGACGGATCGGCAGTCACGATAAGCGCCGGCACGTTGCGGCCAAGCCGGTCGCGCACCGCGCCGATGGTGACGCTGCCGAGATCGCCCTGGTCGAGATGCTGGTCGGCAATCACGATGTCGGGCTGCCAGTTCTCGTCCTGCAGGGTCGCCACGGCCTCGGCCGTCGACGCGGCGGCGCGCACGACGCATTGCCATCGGCCGAGCAGCGACGACATGCCCTCGCGCACCGCAGGATCGTTCTCGACAAACAGCACGCGCGTTCCGAACAGCCCGTAGCCGCGCTGCCGATCGGGGGAGATGCGCGAACCGGCCGCTTCGACGCGCGGCGCGACGGCGAGGGGCAGATCGACGTGGAAGACCGTGCCGTGCCCGACCCGCGACGAGAAGGACACCGGATGGCCGAGCGCGCCGGCCATGCGGCGGACGATGGCGAGGCCGAGCCCCAGG
>CAMYMG010000111.1 GCA_947259295.1 uncultured Rhizobiaceae bacterium | reverse complement strand
CCCGGCCGCGACGCCGCCTACGGCGCCGCCGATCGCGCCGCTTCTCGTCTTGCCCGGCGAAATGGCCGGCGCCAGCTTCGCGCCGCCAACGGTGCGGCCGACGAAATAAGCAAAAATGTCGGTCGCCCAGACGACCGCGAAGAGAAACAGCACGGCAATCAGGCCGGCATGCCCGCCCTCGCGCAAAAGTCCCAGCGATATGCCCGAGAGTCCTGCATAGGCGAGGCCGGCGGCCGTCCAGCCGCCCTGCCCTGCAAGCCGCGCCTGCAGCGCCACCACGATCACCGCGACGGCGAGCAGCCCGAAGACCGCAAATGCGGCGAAACCCGCGACCATCGCCAGGAGAACGATGAAGAGCAGCGCTGCGCCGACTATCTGTTGCCCCCGGTTGGCGGCGGTCCGCGACATGGCGCACCATTCGTAATAGACGGCACCTGCGATCGCCGCGGCCAGCAGCCGGAACGCCACCCCGCCGACAAGGGTCAGCGCGACCACCACCGCGATGAGCACCAGTGCGGAGATGATCCGCAGCTGCAGATTGCTCATCGGCCGTGCCGAATGATTGACGGTCCGCTCACAGGGCAATGCCGCGTTCGAGCACGCCGCCGAAGCGGCGCTCGCGCATCGCATATTGCCCGAGCGCGTCGGCAAGGTGGTCGGCGGTAAAGTCCGGCCAGTAGCAGGGCATGAACACCAGTTCGCTGTAGGCGGCCTGCCACGGCAGGAAGTTCGACATGCGCATCTCGCCGCTGGTGCGGATCACCAGGTCGGGGTCCGGAATTCCGGCGGTGTCCAGATAGTCGGCGAAGATCTCGGGCGTGATCGCTTCCGCCGCGACTTCGCCGCGCGAAATGGCGTCGTTGACCCGACGTGTGGACCGCACGATCTCGTCGCGACCGCCATAGTTGAAGGCGATGACGAGGTTCATCGCGCCATTGCCGGCGGTCAGCGATTCCGCCTCGTCGAGCAGTCCACGGATGTCGGGTGCCAGGCCCTCGCGCTCGCCGATCACCGTCACCTTGACACCGTTCTTGTGCAGTTCGGCGAGGTCGCGGCGAATGAAATGCTTGAGCAGGCCCATCAGGTCGCTGACCTCGGACTTCGGCCGCGACCAGTTTTCCGACGAAAAGGCATAGACCGTCAGCCAGGCGATGCCCATCTCGCCGGCCGCGCTCACCGTCTTGCGCAGCGCCTCGACGCCGGCACGGTGTCCGGCCAGGCGCGGCAGGCCACGGGCCTTTGCCCAGCGGCCGTTGCCGTCCATGATGATCGCGACATGCTCGGGCGTCGTCATTACTTCGCTTTCGTTCCCCGCCGCGCGAGGACCTGCCTCAGACCTGCATGATCTCGGCTTCCTTTGCCGACAGCAAGCTGTCGACGGAAGCAATCGTCTCGTCCGTCAGTTTCTGCACGCTGTCGGCCTGCCTACGATGATCGTCTTCGCTGATATCGCCGTCCTTTTCCGACTTTTTTAGGAAGTCCATGCCGTCGCGGCGCACATGCCTGATGGCGACGCGCGCATTCTCGGCATAGCCGTGCGCGATCTTCACCAGTTCCTTGCGGCGCTGTTCGTTGAGTTCGGGCAGCGGAATGCGCAGATTGGTGCCGTCGACGATCGGATTGAAGCCCAGATTGGCCTCGCGGATGGCCCGGTCGACCGAACTGACCATCGCCTTGTCCCATACCGACACCGAAATCATGCGCGGTTCCGGCACCGAGACGTTGGCCACCTGGTTGAGCGGCATGTCCGTTCCATATGCCTTCACCTGGATCGCGTCGAGAAGGTTGCTCGATGCCCGGCCGGTGCGCAACGACGCCAGGTCGTGCTTGAACGCGGTGATGGCGCCCTCCATGCGGCGCTGAATGTCCTCGAAATCCCCGCTCTTCATCGTCCTGGTCTCCTCGATATGCTCATTCGGGCAAGCCTATTTGTCCGCCACGATGGTGCAGCGGCCTTCGCCCCTCAAAATTTCCCCGAAGCCGCCCTGCTCGTGAATAGAGTAGACGATTATCGGAATGTTGTTTTCCCGCGCAAGCGCAATTGCGGCCGTATCCATGATGGACAGGCCCTTGGCGATGACATCGGCATGGCTGATGCGCTCGTAGCGCGTCGCCTGCGGGTCGAGCTTGGGGTCGGCGGAATAGACACCGTCGACCTGCGTACCCTTGAACAGGGCATCGGCGCCGATCTCGGCGGCGCGCAGCGCTGCGGCCGAATCGGTGGTGAAGAACGGGTTGCCGGTACCGCCGGCGAAGATGACCACCTTGCCGGCGTTCATGTAGGCCGTCGCCTGGCGCTGCGAAAAGCTTTCGCACAGTTCCGGCATGGCGATCGCCGACAGCACCACCGCCTCGACGCCGAGCTTGACGAGCGAGGTGCGCAGCGCCAGCGAATTGATCACCGTGGCCAGCATGCCCATGTGGTCGCCGGTCACCCGGTCGCCGCCCTTCGACGCCACCGCGACGCCGCGGAAAATGTTGCCGCCGCCGATCACGACCGCCACCTCGACGCCCATCGCGCGTGCTTCGGCGATGTCGGCGGCGATGCGGTCGACGACCGAGACGTCGATGCCGAAATGCTGTTCGCCCATCAAGGCCTCGCCCGAAGCTTTCAGCAAGACTCGGCGATATAGTGGCCTGGCCGTCATGGGATCCTCGCGATTTTCTGGCAGCCGGGTTGAGTCGCGCGCTGCCTGTCTCGGTGCGGCGCCGGTAATGCGGGGTCTCCGATACACGAAGGGCGCCGCGATGTCACGCGGCGCCCTCCGTCGAAACCAAAGAAGCGGTTGATGCCGCGTTACTTTTTCACGGTCGCAGCAACCTCGGCTGCAAAGTCGCTGGCTTCCTTTTCGATGCCCTCGCCGAGCGCAAAGCGCAGATAGCCGGTGATCGTCGCCGGAGCGCCGATCTGCTTCTCCGCGTCCTTCAGCGCCTGCTCGACGGTCACGTCGGGGTTGATGACGAAAGCCTGCTTGAGAAGCACGACTTCCTCGTAGAACTTGCGCATGCGGCCTTCGACCATCTTCTCGATGATGTTCTCCGGCTTGCCCGACTGGCGCGCTTGGTCGGAGAAGATCGCCTTCTCGCGCTCGACGGCCGAAGCGTCGACGTCCTCGGCCTTCAGCGCCAGCGGATTGGTCGCCGCGACATGCATGGCCACCTGGCGCGCGAAGGCGCCGGCTGCCTGGGCGTCGCCGGTCGTCTCGATGGCGACCAGCACGCCGAGCTTGCCGAGGCCGTCGGCCACCGCATTGTGCACATAGGTTGCAACCGCGCCGTTCTCGACCGAGAGCTTGGCGGAGCGGCGGAAGCTCATGTTCTCGCCGATCGTGCCGATGGCGTCCTTGATGACGTCGGTGACGGACTTGTCCGAACCCGGATACTTGGCCGAGGCCACCTGGTCCGTCTCGCCGCCGAACGCCAGCGCGACCTTGGCCACGTTGCTGACGATCTCCTGGAACGCCGCGTTGCGGGCGACGAAATCGGTCTCCGAGTTGACCTCGACGACCACCGCCTCGCGAACGCCGCCATCGACGCCGATCAGGCCCTCGGCCGCGGTGCGGTCGGCCTTTTTGTCAGCCTTCGAGATGCCCTTCTTGCGCAGCCAGTCGACCGCCTCTTCCATGTGGCCGTTGGTCTCGGTCAGGGCTGTCTTGCAGTCCATCATGCCTGCGCCGGTCAGTTCGCGCAGTTCCTTCACCATTGCTGCCGTAATGCTCATCATTGCCTCTTTGTCTCGAAACGCATCGGCGCACCACCTGTCGATGATGCGCCCGCGTATGAACCACAAACTTCAGTGCTGAGAGAGGGCCGGTAAGGCTCTCCCGTTCAAGCTTCGGGTGACTTTTCCGGGGTTTCGGCTGCGGCTTCCGCGGCAGGAGCCTCGGCAGCCGGCTCGGCCGGAACATCGGCGATCACCGTCTCGACCGGAGCTTCGACCGAGGCGCCGACATCCATGCCGAGCGAACCCTGCTGCCGGGCGATGCCGTCGAGGGCAGCCTTGGCGATCAGGTCGCAATAGAGCTGGATGGCGCGTGCCGCGTCGTCATTGCCGGGGATCGGATAGTCGATCTTGTCCGGGTCGCAGTTCGAATCGATGATGGCGACGACCGGAATGCCGAGGCGCTTCGCTTCGAGAATGGCGATCGCTTCCTTGTTGGTGTCGACCACGAACATCAGGTCGGGCGTCGAGCCCATGTCCTTGATTCCGCCGAGCGCCTTGTTGAGCTTCTCGCGCTCGCGGTCGAGGTTGAGGCGCTCCTTCTTGGTGAAGCCCTGTGCCTCGCCCGACAAGAGCTCGTCGAGCTTGCGCAGGCGCGAGATCGAGTTCGAGATCGTCTTCCAGTTGGTCAGCATGCCGCCGAGCCAACGCGAATTGACGTAGTACTGGGCCGAACGCTCAGCCGCATCGGCAATGATGTCGGAAGCCTGGCGCTTGGTGCCGACGAACAGCACGCGGCCGCCCTTGGCGACGGTGTCGGAAACAACCTTCAGCGCCTGGTGCAGCAGCGGCACGGTCTGGCTGAGGTCGATGACATGGATGTTGTTGCGGGCGCCGTAGATGTAGGGCGCCATCTTCGGGTTCCAGCGGTGGGTCTGGTGGCCGAAGTGAATGCCAGCTTCCAAAAGCTGGCGCATGCTGAAATCAGGCAGTGCCATTCAAAGTTCCTTTCCGGTTGGCCTCCACGGACAAACGACGCTTCGGGATTTCCCTGACGCCACCGGCGGTCGCCTCCGGATTTCTCCCGGTCGGAAACCAAAGTCCGTGTGTGGAATGAGCGCGCATATAGCCGCTGCGCCGCAGCAATGCAAGCGGCGCGGGCGCCGGTCGCGCCTAGCGGCCGGACTCGCGACGCGATTAGCCTTGGGTCATCCCGGCAGGTCGGCGCAAGCGGACCGTGTCGGCCTGCTTCCGGTCGGGCTCAGGCGGGCTCGGTCTGCCTGGCCGGGGTCTTCTTCCTATCCGGCCTGTGCACCTTGCCGTTGACCACCTTCACCCGGCGAAATACCGCGACGATCTCGTCGCGCCCGCAGGCAATCGCCCCCATCCGGATGGCGCGGTCGCGTTCTAGGCCGGTGATGTCATAGTGCGGCGCCGACGTCTTCGGCGGCCCCTGATAGAGCAGCCGGTGGACGCCGATCAGGGCTGCGAAGCGATGCAGTTCGTCCGTATCGTCGGCCAGCAGATGGCACCAGTTGCGTCCGGCCCAGCGCCATATGGCATCGTCGACATAGACCGCCATCCGGCCGCCGCTCAGCGCGTGCAGGATGCCGAGTCGGGCTCGAAGACCGCGAGATCGACCAGTTTGCCGGAAATGACGAAGTCGCCATAGTCCATCTCGAGGTCGCGCGTCAGCCCGTTCTCGTAGAGCTTGAAGCTGATGCGGTATTCCGGCGTGTCTTCGCCGCCCTCCGAGGCCTCGTCGAAATAGGCGATGTCGACGGGCCAGAACTTCTCGCCGCTGAGCTTGTCCAGCGCCTTCACCTCCGGGTCGCCCTTTTCGGTGCCCTCCGGCTTGCCGACGATCACCGTCGTCGTCATCGCCTTGTCGGCATCCTCCGAGCCGTCGAAGATCGAGGTCTCGTAAAAGTTTTCGCCTTCGTTCGCCTTGCGGATGAGTTCGAGCAGGTGCTGCGTCGGAAACTGCGTCTCCTTCAGCTCGATGCTCTTCGGCTCCGGCTTGTCGATCTTGACGGTGACGTTGCTTCCCTCGCGAACCGCATTGCCGCGCAGCTCGTGGTCGAGATTCTGGTCGATATAGGACTTCGTCGCGAAGCTGAAGGACTTGCCGTCGGCATCCTCGAATGTGGTGGTCTGCTGGTCGGTGATCTGCGAGGCGTCGCTGGTGTTGGATTGCGTGACATAGCGAAAGCGCACCGTGTAGCCCTCGCAGGCCGATCCGCGAATCTCATAGACCATGCGGCCCGAAATGGCGGTGATGCCGGAGCGGTCGGACGCGTTGTCGAGCTTCAGGTCGTATACGGCGCGATGCTGGACGAGCGGAACGGCGGCAAGGCCGGTTCCCGAAGCCATGACGGGCGTGGCGAGGATGGCGAGAAAGGCGAGGCGCAATGCGCGCATGCAGGGCTCCGGACTCCTGGCGCGTCGTTGCGCCGCAATGAATGTTGGACCAGCTTAGAAAAAGTCATGGCGGAAGCGAGGCAAAAATAGCAGCTTCAGCCGGAAGGCGCAGGCCCGCACCAGACATAAGGAAAGACGATGGACGAAACAATCGAAAAGCGGCTAACGGATCTTGGCGTCGAACTGCCGGTAGCCGCGGCGCCGGCAGCCAACTATCTGCCCTATGTGCAGAGCGGTAACCTGCTCTTCACCGCCGGGCAATTGCCGCTGAAGGACGGCAAGCTCCAGCATGCCGGCCTGCTCGGCCTCGAAGTCGACACGCCGGCCGGCCGCGAAGCGGCAAAGCTCTGCGCCATCAACATTCTGGCCCAGGCCAAGGCGGCGCTCGGCGACCTCGAGACGATCCGTCGCCTCGTCAAGATCACGGTTTTCGTCGCCTCCGCACCCGGCTTCACCGAACAGCACCTTGTCGCCAACGGCGCCTCGGACTTTCTGGTGGAGGCACTGGGCGAGCGCGGCAAGCATGCGCGCTCGGCGGTCGGCACCGCCGCGCTTCCGCTCGACGCGGCGGTCGAGATCGAAGCCGTCATCGAAGTCGCCTGAGTCGGAAGCACACATGAACGACCTATCCTGGCTGTCGGCCCGGCCGATCGCGCATCGCGGGCTGCACGACATGAACCGCACCGCGTGGGAGAACACGCTCTCCGCCTTCGCTCGCGCCATCGAGCGCAACTATGCGATCGAGTGCGACGTCAACCTGTCGGCCGACGGCGTGCCTATCGTCATCCACGACAGCGAGTTGAAGCGCCTGACCGGCGTCGATGGCTTCGTCTGGCAGCGCACGGCGGCCGAGCTTGGCGCAATGCGCATCGGCGGCACCGCCGACCACCCGCCGACATTGCAGGAAATGCTCGACTTCGTCGCCGGCCGCGTTCCGCTTGTCATCGAACTGAAAGGCGTTGCCGGCCACGACGAAGGACTGGTCGAAGAGGTTGGCAAGCTGCTGAAATCCTATCGCGGCAAGGCGGCCATCATGTCGTTCGACCACTGGCTCCTCCGCGATTTCTCCCGCCATGCACCCGGCATCCCGGCCGGCCTGACAGCGCTCGGGTCGAACCAGGCGGATATCGAGGCGCATTTCTCGATGCTGGCGCACGACGTTTCCTTCGTCTCCTACTGCCTCGCCGACATGCCCAACCGCTTCGTCGATTTCGTGCGCGGCAGGCTGGCCATGCCGGTCATCACCTGGACCGTCCGCGACGAGGCGGCGGTCGCCAAGACCTATGCGCTGGCCGAACAGATGACATTCGAGGGATTTTTGCCGGATGAAGCCGCAAACGTCTGACACGCGGCTTGTGCCGCCCCCGCGCAGGCATAGATAAGGAGCAATGGCGAGCGAACCCCAAAGTGAAACGGCCGGCGCCGAAGGCGGACTATCCATCCGGGTCGCGCCGGGCATGGATGCTTTCACCCGCGACGAATGGCAGGGCTTTGCCGGTACCACGCACTGTGGATCAGCATCCACCTACAACCCATTCATATCGTTCGACTTTCTGAAAATACTCGAAGAGTCGGGCTGCGCCGTGCGCACCACGGGGTGGCAGGGCCACCATCTGCGCCTGGAGAGTGCCGATGGCAGCCTGCTCGGCGCCGTGCCCTGCTACGTCAAGTCGCACAGCCAGGGTGAATATGTCTTCGACCATGGCTGGGCCGACGCCTTCGAGCGCGCCGGCGGCCGCTACTATCCGAAGCTCCAGGCCGCCGTGCCGTTCACCCCGGCCACGGGCCCGCGGCTTCTCGTCTCGCGCGGCCGCGACCCTGAAACGACAAGAACCGCTCTCGCCGTCGGGCTGAAGGCGGTCACCGACAAGCTCGGCGTGTCGTCGTCACACGTCACCTTTGCCAGCGAGGGCGACATGGACGCCTTAGAAGGCGCCGGCTTCCTGCGCCGCACCGACCAGCAGTTCCATTTCTTCAACGAAGGCTACTCGAGCTACGACGATTTCCTGGCCACCCTCGCCTCGCGCAAGCGCAAGGCGTTGAAGAAGGAGCGGCGCGAAGCGCTGGGCAACGGCATCTCCATCCACTGGCTGACCGGCAAGGACCTGACCGAATCCGTCTGGGACGACTTCTTTGCCTTCTACATGGACACCGGCGAGCGCAAATGGGGCCGTCCCTATCTCAACCGCGAGTTCTTCTCGCTGATCGGCGAGCGCATGGCCGACGACGTGCTGCTGGTCATGGCCAAACGCGCCGGGCGCTACATTGCCGGCGCCATCAATTTCATCGGCTCCGACACGCTGTTCGGCCGCAACTGGGGCTGCATCGAGGACCACCGCTACCTGCATTTCGAGGTCTGCTACCACCAGGCGATCGACTTCGCGATCGACCGCAAGCTGAAGCTGGTCGAGGCTGGCGCCCAGGGCGAGCACAAGCTGGCACGCGGCTATCGGCCGGTCACCACCCAGTCGGCGCACTACATTGCGCATCCCGGCCTGCGCGGCGCCGTCGCCGACTATCTCGAACGCGAGCGCCGCGAGGTCTCACGCATGGGCGAGTATCTCGACGAGCACGGCCCGTTCCGCAAAAGCGATCCGGACTTCAGTGAACGATCGTCTTCGAAAACAGATTGATGACGACGACGCCCGCCATGATCAGCCCCATGCCGGCGAGCGCCGGCAGGTCGAGCGCCTGGCGGAACCAGACCCAGCCGATCGCCGTGATGAAGATGATGCCGGCGCCGCACCACAGCGCATAGACGACCCCGACCGGCATGGTGCGCAGCGGCAGCGACAGGAAGTAGAAGGCCAGCGCGTAGCCGCCGATCGACACCAGTGACGGCATCAGCCGGGTGAATCCGTCGGTCTGCTTCAGCGCCGTCGTGGCGACCACCTCGAACAGGATGGCGACGATCAGGTAGACGTAGTTGAGGACCATCGGACCCTGCCATTGAACGAGGCGATTCGCCGGCCCATTATGGCACCGCAATTTCCAGGAAAGCGCGCATGACCTACGAGAACGACAACATCTTCGCAAAAATCCTCCGTGGCGAGATCCCCTCGCACAAGCTCTACGAGGACGCCGACACCTTCGCCTTCATGGACATCATGCCGCGCGGCGACGGCCATTGCCTGGTCATCCCGAAAAAGCCGGCGCGCAACATCCTCGACGTCGAGGTAGACAGCCTTGCGGCCGTCGCCCGCACCACGCAGAAGCTGGCACGCGCCGTGCTCCGCGCCTTCTCGGCCGATGGTGTGACCGTGCAGCAGTTCAACGAGCCCGCCGGGGGTCAGGTGGTCTTCCACCTGCATTTCCACATCATTCCGCGTTTCGAGGGCGTGCCGCTGCGGCCGCACACGGGCGACATGGAAAAGCCCGAGATCCTCGCCGCCAACGCCGAGAAGATCAGGGCAGCGCTCGAAGCCGTCTAGGGTCCTCGCGCCTTAAGCGGCCTTCGCCGCCATCCGCGCCAGCTGCGTCATGATGACGGCCGACCCTGCCAGCCGCTTTTCGGCATTCGGCCAGTCGCGCATGAACACGACGCTCTGGTCCGGCCGGATCTTGGCCAGAGAACCCTGCTCGCCGATGAAGCGCACCAGGCCGACCGGGTCGGCGAATTCCTTGTCGCGGAAATGGATGACCACGCCCTTCGGACCGGCATCCAGCTTCTCGACATTCGCCTGGCGGCAGAGCGCCTTGATGAAGACGATTTTCAACAGGTGCTGCACCTCGTCGGGCAACGGCCCGAAGCGGTCGATCATCTCGGCGCCGAAGCCGTCGATCTCCTCGGTCGTCTGCAGGTCGCCAAGCCGGCGGTAAAGCGCCAGCCGGAGCTGCAGGTCCGGCACGTAGTTCTCCGGGATCATGACGGCAGCACCGACCGTGATCTGCGGCGACCAGCCGCCATCCATCGGCTCGCCGGTATCCTTGATCTCGGCAACCGCCTCCTCCAGCATCTGCTGGTAGAGCTCGAAGCCGACCTCCTTGATGTGGCCCGACTGCTCCTCGCCGAGCAGATTGCCGGCGCCGCGGATGTCGAGGTCGTGGCTGGCGAGCTGGAAGCCGGCGCCCAGGCTGTCGAGCGACTGCAGCACCTTCAGGCGGCGGTCGGCGGTATCGGTCAGCTTGCGGTTGGCCGGCAGCGTGAACAGCGCATAGGCGCGGAGTTTCGAGCGCCCGACCCGGCCGCGCAGCTGGTAGAGCTGCGCCAGGCCGAACATGTCGGCGCGGTGCACGATCAGCGTGTTGGCGGTCGGAATGTCGAGACCCGATTCGACAATCGTCGTCGACAGCAGCACGTCGTACTGGCCGTCATAGAAGGCGTTCATGATGTCGTCGAGCTCGCCTGGCGCCATCTGCCCGTGCGCCGTGCCGACCTTGAGCTCAGGCACCGACGAGGTCAGGAACTGCTGCACCTCGGCGAGGTCCTTGATGCGCGGCACGACATAAAAACTCTGGCCGCCGCGATAGCGTTCGCGCAGCAGCGTCTCGCGGATCACCAGCGGATCGAAGGGCGAAATGAAGGTGCGGACCGCCATGCGGTCGACCGGCGGCGTAGCGATCAGCGACAATTCGCGCACGCCGGTCAGCGCAAGTTGCAACGTCCGCGGTATCGGCGTCGCCGACAGCGTCAGCACGTGCACGTCGCTCTTCAGGTCCTTCAGGCGTTCCTTGTGCTTGACGCCGAAATGCTGCTCCTCGTCGATGATCAGCAGGCCGAGATTCTTGAACTGGATGGTGCTGCCGAGCAGCGCATGAGTCCCGACCACGATGTCGACCGACCCCTCGGTCAGCCCCTTCTTGGTCTCGGCCAGTTCCTTGGCGCCGACCAGCCGCGACGCCTGGCGGACATTGACCGGCAGGCCCGAAAAGCGCTGCAAGAAGGTCTTGAAGTGCTGCCGCGCCAGCAGCGTCGTCGGCACGACGACGGCGACCTGGAAACCCTCCATCGCCGCCACGAAGGCGGCGCGCAGCGCCACTTCGGTCTTGCCGAAGCCGACATCGCCGCAGATCAGCCGGTCCATCGGCCGCCCGGCGGACAGGTCGTCGATCACCGAATCGATCGCCGTCTGCTGGTCTTCGGTCTCCTCATAAGGGAAGCGCGCCGCGAATTCGCCGTAGAGCCCGTCCTGCGGACGCAGCGCCACGGCGGTTCGCATCTTGCGCTCGGCGGCAATGCGGATCAGCTGCCCCGCCATTTCCAGCAGGCGCTTCTTGAGCTTGGCCTTGCGCGACTGCCAGGCGCCGCCGCCCAGGCGGTCGAGCTGCGCCTCGGCCGAATCCGAGCCGTAGCGCGACAGAAGCTCGATGTTCTCAACCGGCAGATAGAGCCTGCCGTCGGCGGCGTAGTGGATTTCCAGGCAGTCATGCGGAGCGCCGAGCGCCTCGATTGTCTTCAGCCCGACGAAACGGCCGATGCCGTGATCGGCATGAACGACGATGTCGCCGGCCGACAGCGCCGCCGCCTCGGCGATGAAATCGGAGGCGCGCTTGCGCTTCTTGGAGCGCCGCACCAGGCGGTCGCCCAGAATGTCCTGCTCGGCGATGACCGCGAAACGGTCGGTCTCGAAGCCGGATTCGAGCGGCAGCACGGCGGCCCCCGCCTGCCCCGGTCCGAGCTTCTCGGCGTCGGCCAGCGTTGCCACGCGCTTGACGTTGCCTAGCCCGTGCTCGTCGAGGATCTGCGTCAGCCGGTCGAGCGATCCTTCGGTCCAGCCGGCAATGACGACCTTGCGCTTGGCGGCGCGCACCGCAGAAATATGCGCGACCGCTGCCTCGAACACATTGGCGTTCGGGTCGGCGCGTTCCTCGGCAAAGCTGTGGCCGCTGCGGGCGCCGGCATGCAGCACCTCGCGGGCGCCCGCATCCGGCGCGTCGAAGGGCGAGAACTCGATCGCCGCGCGCTCGGGCAATGCCGCCGAAATGTCGTCCGGCGACAGGTAAATCAGGTTCGGCGGCGTCGGCTTGTAGGGCACCGCATCCTTCAGCGCGCCGCCGGCCTGCTCCTTGCGCGCCTCGTAATAATCGAGGATCAGCGTGTGCCGCTCGTCGATCGCCTCATGCGCCAAATGGTCGAACACCACCGGCGCGCCGGGCAGATAGTCGAACAGCGTGTCGAGCCGCTCGTAGTAGAAGGGCAGCCAGTGCTCCATGCCGGCGAAGCGCTTGCCCTCAGTGATCGAGGCATAGAGCCCGTCATCGCGCGACGGCGCGCCGAAGGCCTCGATGTAGTTGCGGCGGAAGCGGCTGATCGTCTCGGGCGTCAGCGTCACCTCGCTCATCGCCTGCAGCGACACTTCCTTGCGGTTGCCCGAGGTTCGCTGCGTCGCCACGTCGAAGGCGCGGATCGTCTCCAGCGTGTCGCCGAAGAAGTCGAGCCGCACCGCTTCCGGCGATCCCGGCGCGTAGAGGTCGAGAATGCCGCCGCGCACGGCGAATTCACCGACGTCGCGCACCGTCGGCACGCGCTCGAAGCCCGACATTTCAAGCCGGGCGATCAGGTCGTTCATGTTAACGACGCTGCCGGGCTTGGCGCGAAAGCCCTGCGCCTCGATCGTCTCGGCCGGCGGAATGCGCTGCAGCAGCGCATTGGCCGTGGTCAGGACCACCGCGCGGTGCGGCTTTTCCTTCAGCGCGATCATCGCCGACAGCGCGTCGAGCCGGCGCGCTGCCGAGTCGGATCCCGGCGACACGCGGTCATAGGGCAGGCAGTCCCAGGCCGGGAATTCGAGCACCGGCAGGTCAGGCGCGGCAAAGGCCAGCGCCTCGGTGATCGCCGGCAGCCGCTGGCCGTCGCGCGCCACAAACAGCACCGGTCGGTCGCCGACCGTCTCAGCGGCCACGGCGGCGAGCGCAAACGCCTCATAGCCATCGGCCACGCCGTCGACGATGAACTGGCCGGGCCTGTCGTGCGGCAGGCCGATTTTATCGATGAGACTCATGATTTCACGTTTCAGATCGCGACATGGGCGCGGCTCGCCACGATCCTTTTCAGCAGGGCCGTCTGGTGGATTTCCGGAACAGTGCTTTCGCCCGTCACCCAGGAGAGCAGATCGGCGTCCTGAAGCTCAAGCAGCCTCTCATATTGGTCGAGTTCGTCCAAGGTCAAGGTCGCCATCTCGGCGTCGGCGAAGCTGCCGAGAATGAGGTCCATCTCGCGGATACCGCGATGCCAGGAGCGGAACAGCAGCTTGCGCCGGCGCGGGTCCAGCCCCTCACTTGATCGCGTCGTCCCGCTCATGCCGTGTCTGCCCTACGTTGAAGCGCGCATATAGCGTGGATAGGCCATCCTGTCAGCCTTGCGCATGCCCCGAGGCGGCCTAAGCTGACACGATGCGTCCTTCCCTCCTCGATCCGCTCTTTGCCCCCATCACCTCGCTCGAAGGGGTTGGCCCGAAAGTCGCGGGCCTGATCGAGAAGATCGTGCCTGCTGATCTCGGTGACCGGCAGGCGCGCGTCGGCGATCTGCTCTTCGTCTTGCCGCACACCGTCATCGACCGCCGCAACCGTCCAGGCATCGCCGGCTCGGCCCAGGGCGCCATCGTCACGCTAGACCTGCGCGTCGACCGCCACCAGCCGCCGCCGCGCGGCAATCGGTCGGTGCCATACCGCGTTTTCGCCTTCGACGAGACCGGCGAGATCGCGCTGACCTTCTTCCACGCCCATGCAGCCTATCTCGAAAAGGCGCTGCCGGTTGGCGAGGACGTCGTCGTCTCGGGCCGCATGGAATGGTTCAACGGCCGCCCCTCGATGGTCCATCCCGACCATATCGCGCTTGCCGGCGACGCCGCCTCCCTGCCGCTCGTCGAGCCGGTCTATCCGATGACCGCCGGCCTCTCGACCAAGGTACTGCGCCGCGCCCTCGCCCAGGCCCGGGCACGGCTGCCGATCCTGCCCGACTGGCTCGACGCCGACGTCGCACGCCGCCACAGTTTTCCGCCGCTGCCCTCCGCACTTGCCCGGCTGCACGATCCGCAGGACCCGCTCGACATTTCGCCCGAGGGTGCCGCCTGGCGTCGCCTCGCCTATGACGAGTTCCTCGCCGGCCAGGTGTCGCTGGCGCTGATCCGCGCCCGGCGCCGCAAATATTCCGGCCGCCCGCTGATCGGCGACGGCCGGATTGAAAAGGCGCTGCGCGCCGCGCTGCCCTATGGCCTGACAGGTTCGCAGGAGTTCACGCTGTCGGAAATCATCGCCGACCTTGCCCGGCCCGAACGCATGCTGCGCCTGCTGCAGGGCGATGTCGGCTCGGGCAAGACCGTCGTTGCCCTGCTTGCCATGGCGCGCGCCGTGGAAGCCGGCGGCCAGGCCGCCATCATGGCGCCGACCGAGATCCTGGCACGCCAGCACCTCGCCACCATCGCGCCGCTGGCCGAAAAGGCAGGGCTCGCAGTCGGCATCCTGACCGGCCGCGAAAAGGGCCGCGACCGCGCCGAAACGCTGGCTCGTCTCGCCGACGGCTCGATCGACATCGTCGTCGGTACCCACGCGCTGTTCCAGGAGCCGGTGAAATTCCGCGACCTCGTCTTCGTCGTCGTCGACGAGCAGCACCGCTTCGGCGTCCACCAGCGCCTTGCCATCACCGCC
This sequence comes from uncultured Rhizobiaceae bacterium, assembly GCA_947259295.1. Lineage (GTDB taxonomy): Bacteria > Pseudomonadota > Alphaproteobacteria > Rhizobiales > Rhizobiaceae > CAMYMG01. Next base: position 48,565 of record CAMYMG010000111.1, on the reverse strand, counting down.
AAGGGCGAAGCGCCCGACATGCTGGTGATGACGGCCACCCCCATTCCGCGCACGCTGGTCCTCACCGCCTTCGGCGACATGGAAGTCTCGCGGCTCACCGAAAAACCGGCCGGCCGCCAGCCGATCCGCACCGTCACCCTGCCGCTCGACCGCATCGACGAGCTCGTCGGCCGCATCCGCGATGCTGTCGCCGACGGCCAGAAGGTCTACTGGATCTGCCCGCTGGTCGAGGAATCGGAGGAGATCAAGCTGATGTCGGCCGAGGACCGCTTCGCGGTGCTCGCGCAGGATTTCGGCAATGCGGTCGGCCTCGTGCATGGCCGTATGAAAGGCATCGAGAAGGACGAGGCGATGCGCGCCTTCAAGGAGGGCGAAACACGCATCCTCGTCGCCACAACCGTCATCGAGGTAGGCGTCGACGTGCCGGACGCCACCATCATCGTCATCGAGCATGCCGAACGCTTCGGCCTCGCCCAGTTGCATCAGCTCCGCGGCCGCGTTGGGCGCGGCTCGAAACCCTCATCCTGCGTGCTGCTCTACAAGGACCCGCTCGGCGAGACCGCCAAGCGTCGCCTCTCCGTCATGCGCGAGACCGAGGACGGGTTCCTGATCTCGGAGGAAGATCTCAAGCTGCGCGGCGAAGGCGAACTGCTCGGCACTCGCCAGTCGGGCACGCCGGGCTTTCAGGTGGCGCGCATCGAGTTTCATGCCGACCTGCTCGAGACCGCGCGCGACGATGCAAGGCTGATCCTCAACCGCGATCCGGAACTGACCTCGCCGCGGGGCGAGGCGCTGCGCATCCTGCTCTACCTCTTTGGACGCGACGAGGCGGTTCGCCTGCTCAGGGCTGGTTAGCTGGCCGCCCTGTCGCCTTCGTCGCGGGCTTCGACGAGCCCCGCGACCTGCTTGCCGTTCTTTTTCAGGGGCAGCCGCTCGGGCGCGACGAGACCGGCCGAGATCACCAGCTTTGCCGCTTCCTCGACCGTCATCGACAGCTCGACCACCTCCGAACGCGGCACGTAGAGCAGGTAGCCGGTGGTCGGGTTTGGCGTCGAGGGCATGAAGACGGCAACTGTCTTGCTGAGTTCCGGCTCGAGCCGCTCGGTCACCTCATTCGGCTTCTCGCTCGAAATGAAGACGATCGACCATGTGCCGCGGCGCGGATACTCGATGATCGCGACCTTCTGGAACATGTCCGCCTTGTTGGACAGCACCGTCTCGAAGATCTGCTTCAGCCCGCGATAGATGCTGCGCACCAGCGGCATGCGGTCCAAAATGTCCTCGCCGAGCCGCACGATCGTACGTCCGACGAAATTGGCCGTCAGGAAGCCGATCATGGTGATCAGGAAGATCGCCACGAAGAGCCCGAAGCCGGGCACGGCGAAAGGCAGGTAGGTGTCGGGGCTGTAGCGCGCCGGAATATAGGGCTTCACCCACGAATCGACCCAGCCGATGAACGACCATGCCAGATAGGCCGTGATCGCCAGCGGCGCCGTGACGATAAAGCCGGTCAGGAAATAATTCCTGAGGCGCATCATGGCCGAACTTGATTTGGGATGGTCCGACATTGGATTGGGTGCTCTGGTTGCGCTGCAACACTAGAGAACAGGTAAGGCCAAGGGAACAGCGATTTTAAGGCGTGCCTGCGTCTATTCGACCGTCACCGATTTGGCGAGGTTGCGCGGCTGGTCGACATCGGTGCCCATGAAAACCGCCGTGAAATAGGCGAGCATCTGGATCGGCAGCGCATAGATGATCGGCGAGATGATCTCCGGCACGTCCGGCAGGACGATCGTCTCGAGCGTATTGATCGAGGACTGCGCCGCGCCCTTCTGGTCGGTGATTAGGACGATCTTGCCGCCGCGCGCCGCCACTTCCTGCATGTTGGAAACGGTCTTTTCGAAGATGCGGTCATGCGGCGCGATCACGATGACCGGCATGTTCTCGTCGATCAGGGCGATCGGCCCGTGCTTGAGCTCGCCGGCCGCATAGCCTTCGGCATGGATGTAGGAGATTTCCTTGAGTTTCAGCGCGCCTTCCATGGCGAGCGGAAAGTTGGTGTCGCGGCCGAGATAGAGCACGTGCTTGTAGCGCGACAGTTCACGCGCCAGCTGTTCTATCTGTCCGTCGAGCTTCAGCACCTGATTGGCGAAGCGCGGCGTTTCCGCAAGGTCGTGCACCAGCGCCCTCTCCTGCTCGCGCGAGATCGTACCGCGCGCCACCCCGGCGCGGACCGCGAGTGCGGCCAGTACCGAGAGCTGGCAGGTGAAGGCCTTGGTCGAGGCGACGCCGATTTCCGGTCCCGCCAGCGTCGGCAGCACGACGTCGGATTCGCGCGCCATGGTCGATTCACGCACATTGACGACGGCGCCGATCTTCATGCCGGCGCCGCGGCAGTAGCGCAGCGATGCCAGCGTGTCGGCGGTCTCGCCCGACTGCGAGATGAAGAAGGCGGCATCCTTGTCCGACAGCGGCATCTCGCGATAGCGGAACTCCGATGCCACATCGATATCCACCGGCAGCCGCGCATAGCGTTCAAACCAGTATTTGCTGATCAGCCCGGCAAGAAAGGCGGTGCCGCAGGCCGAGATGGCAAGCCGGCCAATCGTGGCGAAGTCGAAGGGCAGGTCGAGCGGCTTCGAGGCGCCGCTGGCGAAATCGAGATAATGCGCCAACGTGTGCGAGATCACCTCCGGCTGTTCATGGATTTCCTTCTCCATGAAATGGCGGTGATTGCCCTTGTCGACCATGAAGCTGGTGGACAGCGACTGCTGGCGCTTGCGGTCGACCTTGCGGCCTTCCATGTCGAAAATGCTGACCTCGTTACTGCGCACCACTGCCCAGTCGCCGTCCTCGAGATAGGTTATCGAATTGGTGAAGGGGGCGAGCGCGATCGCGTCCGAGCCTAGGAACATCTCGCCCTTGCCATGGCCGACAGCGAGCGGCGGTCCGTTGCGGGCGCCGACGATCAGGTCCTCGTCGCTGGTGAACATGATGGCGAGCGCGAATGCCCCCTCGAGCCGCTTCAGCGCGTTGTGCGCCGCCTTGACCGGGGTTTCGCCGCGCGCCAGTTCGCGCGCCACCAGATGGGCGACGACCTCCGTGTCGGTCTGCGAGGAGAAGGCGTAGCCGTCGCGCACCAGTTCATCGCGCAGCTCCGCGAAGTTCTCGATGATGCCGTTGTGGACGATGCCGACGCCTTCGGAGAAGTGGGGATGTGCGTTGGTCTCGTTGGGAACGCCATGCGTGGCCCAGCGGGTGTGGCCGATGCCGATATTGCCGTCGAGCGGCTCTTCCTTCAGCCGGCGCTCCAGGTTGATGAGCTTGCCCTCGGCGCGCCGGCGCGCCAGCTGGCCTGCCTCGATGGTCGCCACGCCGGCGGAGTCATAACCCCGGTATTCGAGCCGCTTCAGCGCATCGACAATGAGCGGCGCGACCGGAGAGCGGCCGACGATCCCGACAATTCCACACATTCTATCTGCCCCGTTCCCGCCCGGTTAAGCGGTCAACGCCTGTTTACGGACCGTCGCGGCATCGCGAAAGTCAATTTGAGTTTCGTTGCGTATCAGCGGGCAGGATGGCACGGGGCGATTGAGATCGGGTTACCGCGAAGCTTCACTTTTTCGCGGCTGCGGCCGATGCTCTGAGTTCCCGCAGCGACTTTCCCTTGCCGGGCAGTGTCTTCTGGCGGGCACGTCCGAAGGCCAGTGCATCTTCCGGCACGCTTTCAGTGATGACGCTGCCTGACGCGACATAGGCGCCGTTGCCGATCGTCACCGGGGCGACAAGCGACGAGTTCGACCCGACAAAGGCGCCGTCGCCGATATCGGTGAAGAACTTCGAGTAGCCGTCATAATTGCAGGTCACCGTGCCGGCGCCGATATTGGCGCCCGCGCCGACCCGCGCATCGCCGATATAGGTCAGGTGATTGACCTTTGCGCCCTTCTCGATCGTCGCCTTCTTCACCTCGCAGAAATTGCCGACCTTGGCCTTTTCCTGCAGGTCTGCGCCGGGCCTGAGCCGCGCGAACGGCCCGACATCGCAGCCCGACGCGATCGTCGCCCCCTCTATATGGCTGAACGCGTGGATCTTTGCCCCTTCAGCCACCTCCACGCCCGGGCCGAACCAGACATTCGGCTCGACCAGCGTGTCCTGGCCGATCTCGGTATCGTGCGAGAAATGCACCGTTTCGGGCGCAATCAGCGTGACGCCCGACAGCATCGCGGCGCGCCGCCGGCGGTGCTGCCATATGGCTTCCGCCTCGGCGAGTTCCGCCCGGTTGTTGATGCCGAGCACGCTTTCCGCGCTCGCTTCGGTCGCCACCACGTCGAGCCCGGCCTCGGCCGCGATCGCGACGATGTCGGTGAGATAATACTCGCCCTTGGCATTGGCGTTGCCCACCTTGTCGAGCAGAGCCAGGGCGTGGCTGCCCGCAATCGCCATCAAGCCGCCATTGCAGAAGCCGATCTCTTTCTCGGCCGCCGAGGCATCCTTGTCCTCGCGGATCGCCACCAGTTTCCCATCGACGACGATCAGCCTGCCATAGCCGGCCGGATTGTGCGGGCGGAAGCCGACCACGGCCACAGCCGCGCCCTCGGCCAGTCGCCTGCGTGCTTCCAGAAGCACCGCCGGCTCGACCAGTGGCGTATCGCCGAACATCACCAGAATGTCATCATAGCCGCGCTCGATCGCCGCGCGCGCCGCCAGCACGGCGTGGCCGGTGCCAAGCCTCTGTTCCTGCACGAAGATCTCCGGCGACGCGGCAAGCCGTGCAGCGACCCGGCCCACTTCCTCGCCGCCATGCCCGACCACCAGCGCTGTCTCGGTACCGCCGGCTTCGGCCGCAGCAGCCAAGACATGCGCCACCATGGGCAGGCCGGCAATCTCGTGCAGCACCTTCGGCTTGCTGCTCTTCATGCGCGTGCCCTCGCCGGCGGCAAGGATGATCGAAAGGCAGGATCGTTTCGACATGCTGGGGTTTCCGTATCGGCGGCTGGATTCGCGGCATGTTCTAGCACCCAAGGTGATCTGCTCCAATCCTGCCACATCGGCATGTCATAAGTCGGCGAATCAACCGGTATGCGTGAAAACTGTTCGCCGACGCCTGGTTTGGCCACCGACTGAACACAGGAATGACGATGCCCACGACAAAGCTGGCAATATACGACCCTCCGGCCCCCGACATGCCGATGCTTGCCGTCGTGGTCGTTGATGGCGAACTGCTCGCCTGCGAGCCGGTCTACTCGAAGTCGGAAGGCGAGTTGCTCCTGTCGAAGGTCAGGGAAAACCTGCCGGAGTTCATCACCGAGGCGCGCCTTCCGCAGGCCTGAGCCTTCGCGTCAGCCGAGCCTTCCGAGCGCCGGAAAGGTCTCCAGCAGCCAGTATGAAGCCGTCTGGATGCCGCCGGTGAGGAACAGCACCCCGGCAATCACCAGCAGGCCGCCGATCGCCTTCTCGACACGCCCGAGATGCACCCTGAACTTCTGCAGGAAGCGCATGAAGGCGCCCGAAAACAGCGCCGCGATCAGGAACGGAATGCCGAGCCCCAGCGAATAGGCCGCGAGCAGCAGCGCCCCCTCGCCCACCGTCTCGCGTCCGCCGGCAAGCGTCAGGATCGGTCCCAGCACCGGTCCGATGCAGGGCGTCCAGCCGAAGGCGAAGGCAAGGCCCATCATATAGGCGGCGACCGCGCTCGCCGGCTTGCCCTGGCTCTGGAAGCGCGCCTCGCGCGACAGGAAGGGAATGCGGATCAGGCCGAGGAAATTCAGCCCCATCAGGATGATCAGCACGCCCGCGGCCATCGCCAGCGGCTCCTGCCAGACCCGCAGGAAGTGGCCGATCGTCGAGGCGCCGGCGCCGAGCATCACGAAAACCGTGCTGAAGCCGAGCACGAAGGCCAGCGAAGACGTCAGGAGCGCGGTCCGCGCCCCCGAGCGCGCCGCGACCTCGCCGTCGGCCCGAAAGTCCTCGACCGTCACGCCGGCCATGTAGCAGAGATAGGGCGGCACCAGCGGCAGCACGCAGGGCGACAGGAACGACACGGCTCCCGCCCCGACCGCGCTCACATACCCGATATCGATTGCCATGCCGTCTCTTCGCCTGCCGCTTCCAGTGTGCGTCCGCCTATAGCGTCAGGCCGGCTCGCACTCCAGTCACGACTGCGTGGCAAAGCGCCGCTTGGGGGCGGAGCGCCCTAGAGCGCGCGCACCGAGACGGGCACCGGCTGCTCGGTCTGCAGCGGGTTCTTCAGCGCCAGGCCGAAATCCGGCGCGTCGATCTCGAACACGTCGCCGTCAACGGCCTTGATGCCGTCGGCAAACGACAGCGTCGCCGTGCCGAACATGTGGATGTGCACGTCGCCCGGCTGGCGGAACACCGGATACTTGAAATGGTGATGCTCGAGATTGGCGATCGTGTGCGACATGTTGGCTTCGCCCGACAGGAACGGCTTTTCCCACACCGTCGAGCCGCCGCGCGTGATGCGCGACGTGCCGCGAATGTCTTCCGGCAGGTCGCCGACCAGGATTTCCGGCCCGAACGAGGCGTTGCGCAGCTTCGAATGCGCCAGGTAGAGATAGTTCACGCGCTCCGTTACGTGGTCGGAGAACTCGTTCGACAGCGCGAAGCCGACGCGGAACGGCGTGCCGTCGTCGCCGATCACATAGATGCCGGCGATCTCCGGCTCCTCGCCGGCGTCCATCGCGAAGTCGGGCGACATCAGCGGCGCGCCGGGCGCCACCGCCATGAAGCCGTTGCCCTTGTAGAACCATTCCGGCTGCACGCCGGGCTTGCCGTTGGCCGGCTTGCCGCCTTCCAGGCCCATCTGGAACATCTTCATGGAATCGGTCAGCGCCTCGGCGCCCTCCGCATTCAGCTTCTTGTGCATGGAATCGCGTGTCGCAGCCGATCCGAGATGCGTCAGCCCCGTACCCGTCAGGTGCAGATGCGCCGCGTCCGGATGGTTGATCGGCGAGATCAGCCGCCCCTGCCTGTAGGCGGCCTCGAGATCGACCGTCTTGCCGAAGCCCTTGCGCTCGATGAGCTCGACCAGGCCGACGCCCGCCCGCGCCGCCTCCAGCGCCAGCGAATAGACGCTCTTGGCCCCGTTCACCACCCGCGTACCGCTGTCGGTCCGGGCGACCACCTGGATCATGTCGGACCCGTCGACTACCTGTGAAATCAGCATTCCATCCTCCTCGTATCCACGCCCGCGGCAGCCTGCCCGCCCGGCCGCCGGCCCTCAGGCCGGGCGCCGGTCCCGTGCTGCCGGCCTAGGCCTTGTTCTTGTTGTAGACGTCGAAGACCACGGCGCCGAGCAGCACCAGGCCCTTGATCACCTGCTGCCAGTCGATGTTGACGCCCATGATCGACATGCCGTTGTTCATCACGCCCATGATGAAGGCGCCGATCACGGCACCCGCCACCTGGCCGACGCCGCCGGCCATCGAAGCGCCGCCGATGAACACGGCGGCAATCACGTCGAGCTCGAAACCGAGGCCGGCCTTCGGCGTCGCCGTGTTGAGGCGCGCGGCAAAGATCAGCCCGGCGAGCGCTGCCAGCATCCCCATGTTGATGAACACCAGGAAGGTCAGCCGCTCGGTCTTGATGCCCGACAGGGCCGCCGCCTTGACGTTGCCGCCCATGGCATAGATGCGCCGGCCGATCGTCATGCGCTTGGTCACGAAGACGAACAGCACGATCAGCACGCCCATCACGATCAGCACGTTGGGCAGGCCCTTGTAGGAAGCCATCATGTAGATGAGGAAGAGCACCATGGCCGCGATGATGGCGTTCTTCGCCACGAACAGTCCGAACCGCTCGGCGACATAGCCATGGCTCTCGCGTGCCCGCCGGGTGCGCAGCGCCAGATAGAACATCGCCGCGACGATCAGCACGCCAATCAGCAGCGTCGTCGCATGCAGCGACACGCCGGCGATCGTCACCGGGCCGATCACGTCGGGGATGAAGCCCGCGCTGAGCAGCTGGAACTCGGCCGGGAACGGACCCACCGAGCGGCCGCCGAGCAGCCACAGCGCCAGCCCCTTGAAGACAAGCATGCCGGCCAGCGTGACGATGAAGGACGGGATCTTCATATAGGCGATCCAGTAGCCCTGGCTCGCGCCAATGAGGCCGCCGACGATGATGCAGATCAGCGTCGTCAACACCGGGTCGAGCTTGTACTGCACCATCAGCACCGCGGCGACCGCCCCGACGAAGCCCGAAACCGAGCCGACCGACAGGTCGATATGGCCGCCGACGATGACCAGCAGCATGCCGAGCGCCATGATGATGATGTAGGAATTCTGCAGCACCAGATTGGTCAGGTTGACCGGCTTGAACAGCACGCCGCCCGTCTGCCACTGGAAGAACAGCATGATGGCGACCAGCGCCAGCACCAGGCCGTATTCGCGCAGGTTCTGCTTGATCGCCGCCTGCGCGGTCTCCCGCTCCGGATTGAGCGTGCTCCTCGCGGTCTCGGTACTCATGATGCCGTTCTCACCTTCTTGCCTTCTTCTTCCGCATTGCCGTCGCCGCGCACGATCATGCGCATGATCTTCTCCTGGCTGGCCTCGCCGGCCGGGAGTTCGCCGACGATGCGGCCTTCATTCATGACATAGATCCGGTCACACACGCCGAGCAGTTCCGGCATTTCGGACGAGATCATCAGGATCGACTTGCCCTGCTCGGCCAGCCTGTTGATGATCGTGTAGATCTCGTATTTCGCGCCGACATCGATGCCGCGCGTCGGCTCGTCGAGGATCAGCACCTCCGGATTGGCGAACAGCCACTTCGACAGCACCACCTTCTGCTGGTTGCCGCCCGACAGGTTTCCCGTCACCTGGTAGACGCTCGACGAGCGGATGTTGGTCTGCTTGCGGTAGTCGTTGGCGACATTCAGTTCGCGCATGTCGTCGATGATGCCCGCCGAAGAGACGCCCTTGAGGTTCGCCACGGTGACATTGTGCTTGATGTGGTCGATCAGGTTCAGCCCGTAGGTCTTGCGGTCTTCCGTCGCGTAGGCGATGCCGTGCTTGACCGCGCGGCCGACCGTCGAGACGTCGATCGGCTTGCCGTGCAGCGACACCTCGCCGGAGATTCCTGTGCCCCAGGCGCGGCCGAAGACGCTCATGGCGAATTCCGTCCGCCCCGAGCCCATCAGGCCGGCGATGCCGACCACCTCGCCGCGACGCACATTGACGTTGACGTTCTTGATCGCAACGCGATCGGGGTGGACCGGGTGATGCACGACCCAGTCCTTCACCTCGAAGACGACCTCGCCGATCTTGGGATCCCGAGGCGGAAAGCGATCGTCGAGCGAGCGGCCGACCATGGAGGTGATGATGCGCGCCTCGCTGATGTCGTCCTTCTCGAGCGTCTCGATGGTGCGGCCGTCGCGCAGCACGGTGATGCGGTCTGCGACCTTGCCCACCTCGTTCAGCTTGTGGGAGATGAGGATCGACGCGATACCCTGTTCGCGGAACTCGACAAGCAGGTTGAGCAGCGCGTCGCTGTCCTTCTCCGACAGCGAGGCGGTCGGCTCGTCTAGGATCAGAAGCTTGACCTGCTTGGCGAGCGCCTTGGCGATCTCGACAAGCTGCTGCTTGCCGACGCCGATATTCGTGATCAGCGTGTCGGGGTCTTCACCGAGCCCGACCTTGCGCAGCAGTTCGCCTGCGCGGCGCCGCGCGGCGTTCCAGTCGATCACGCCGAAATGGGCTTGCTCGTTGCCGAGGAAGATGTTCTCGGCGATCGACAAGAGCGGCACCAGCGCCAGTTCCTGATGGATGATGACAATGCCGACGCGCTCGGAATCGTGGATGCCCGAGAATCGGCATTCCTTGCCGAGAAACTTGATCGACCCATCGTAGCTGCCATGCGGATAGACGCCCGACAGCACCTTCATCAGCGTCGACTTGCCGGCGCCGTTTTCGCCGACGATGGCGTGAATCTCGCCGGCGCGCACATCCAGGTTGACGTCCTGCAGCGCCTTCACGCCGGGAAACGTCTTGGTGATGTTGCGCATTTCGAGAATGATGTTGTCCATCGCCGAACTTTCGGTTGACGGTAACGGCCCTGACGATGGCAGGGCGACTGGCTGTCAGCCGAAACCCCGCGGCAGGCCGCGGGGTTTCGCTGTCAGTCTAGCTTACTGGAGTTCTTCGGCCTTGATGTAGCCCGAACCGACGACCAGTTCTTCGTAGTTGGTCTTGTCGACGTCGTAAGGCGTCAAGAGGTAGGACGGAACGACCTTCACGCCGTTGTCGTAGGTCTCGGTGTCGTTGATCTCCGGCGTGCCGCCCGAAAGCGCCGCGTCGACGAGGTTCGCCGTCACCTTGGCCAGTTCGCGGGTGTCCTTGAACACGGTCGAGTACTGCTCGCCGGCGATGATCGCCTTGATCGAAGGCGTCTCGGCATCCTGGCCGGTCACGATCGGCCATGGCTGGTCGGCCGAGCCGTAGCCGACGCCGCGCAGCGACGAGATGATGCCGCGCGACAGGCCGTCATAGGGAGCCAGCACGCCATGAACCCGGCTGCCGTCCGAATAGTTGGCCGACAGGATGTTGTCCATGCGGGCCTGCGCCACGGCGCCGTCCCAGCGCAGCGTGCCGACCTTTTCCATGCCGGTCTGGCCCGACTTGATGACGATGTCGCCGGAATCGATCATCGGCTGCAGCACCGACATCGCGCCGTCGTAAAAGAAGAAGGCGTTGTTGTCGTCGGGCGAGCCGCCGAACAGCTCGACGTTCCACGGCTTGGTGTCCGGGAAGCGCTCCTTGAGGCCCTTCACCAGCGAATTGGCCTGCAGCACGCCGACCTGGAAGTTGTCGAAGGTGGTGTAGAAGTCGACATTGCCGCTGTCGCGGATCAGGCGGTCATAGGCGATGACCTTGATGCCCTGGTCGGCAGCCTGCTGCAGCACGGCCGAAAGCGTGGTGCCGTCGATCGAGGCGATGACCAGCGCCTTGGAGCCCTTGGTGATCATGTTCTCGATCTGGGCAAGCTGGTTGGGGATGTCGTCTTCGGCGAACTGAAGGTCGGTGTCGTAGCCCTTTTCCTTCAGAGCGGCCACGAGCGCATCGCCGTCGCTGATCCAGCGCAGCGACGACTTGGTCGGCATGGCGATGCCGATCGTGCCCTTGTCCTGCGCATGTGCGCTGTAGCTCACTGTCGCCAGGCCGAGCGCCAATGCGCCAACCAGTGCTTTGATTATCTTCACGTTTCTCTCCCTTGGTGATGATAGTTCGTGGTAACGGAGCGGCATCCCACGCGGCGCGAGATAGTGCATATCGCATGAGGCGAACGGACGCCGGAATTGTCGATGAACCTCCAGAACGATGGCGCGGGCCTTGGCTCCTCCTGACTGTCGCGCGAGAGCAATTCCTCGATGCGACAGAGCCCGAACGAGAGGCACCTATGCCGCAATCGATATAACTGTCAAATGCAATTTGTGACGGTTGATATGTGGTTGTGATATGTCAACACAACGCAGCCCGAAGCTGCCGCAGGGGAATGACAATGGTGAACGACGCCGAATCCGCCGTGGCCTCCCAGGCCATGGCCGACAGTGACGACGGGTTGCTGCGCAGCAGCCTTAAGCTCAGTCACATGCGCATGATCGTGGCGCTGCAGGACACCAATCAGATCAGCGCCGCTGCGCACATCCTCAACATCTCGCAGCCGGCTGCCTCGCGCATGATCGCCGAGATGGAGGAAATCCTGTCGGTCCCGCTCTGCCGCAGGCTGCCGCGCGGCGTCGAACTGACGCCCTACGGCATTACCCTTGCCCGCCGCGCCCGCGCCATGCTGCTGGAATTGCGCGAGGTCGACCGCGAGATCAGCGACCTGAAATCGGGCAAGGGCGGCGCCGTCTTCCTCGGCTCGGTCACCGCGCCGGCGATCGGCTTGGCCGTCCCGGCGATCAAGCGCATCCGCAGCAACTTCCCGCGCATCGAGATCAGCATGCAGGTCGATACCAGCGCCGTGCTGGCGCGCGAACTCCTGGCCTCCCGCCACGACTTCATCATTGCTCGCATCCCGGACGACCTCAATCCCCGGTTGTTCGAGGCGCGCGTCATCGGCATCGAAAAGGCTTGCCTCATCGTTCGCCGCGGCCATCCGCTCGCCGACGGCAGGCCGGTCGGGCTGGACCGCGTCTCCGGCTTCGACTGGGTGTTCCAGCCGGGCGGGTCGCTGCTGCGCCGCACCATCGAAACGCATTTCATGAGCCACAACGTCCCCCTGCCCGACCGCATCCTCAACACGACGTCGCTTCTGCTCACGCTGGTCATGGTCGCCCAGTCCGACGCCATCGCGCCCGTTGCCCTCGACGTGGCAAAATTCATCAACGCCGACGACGGGCTCGCCGGCGCCATCGAGATCCTGCCAATCGCCTTCGACATCGACGTCCAGCCCTACAGCCTGATCATGGCACGCAACCGCGCGCTTTCGCCGGCCGCAAAGCTGCTCTACGACCATATCCTGCAGGAAATCCGCTAGCCCGGACATCGTCTTTCCTGGGTCGATAAAAATATCGAAAAAAGTTTGAAACCGGTGGAACTAAAGCCACGGTCGCAAGTTCCTGTGTCAACGCGGCGTCTCCGCCCCCCCGACGACGCCGCGGTCTACTGGACCCGCTGCCCTAAACGGCAGCGGGTTTTTCTTTACCTTGGGATCGGATACCTGAAAGCGGATCTCACACGACGCGCCGCCCGCCGGCATCGAGCAGCACGCAGCCCTCAGGCGCGAAGCCGAGCCGGGCAGTCTCGCCCTCGCGCAGGATAGGCCCGCTGAGCAAGGTGTTCGCCCGCACGATCGTCTCCTTGCCGATGTCGATCTCGTAAACGGCGCTCGCCCCCAGATAGGACGTTGAGACGACGCGGCCGGAGAGGCTGTTGCTGCCCTCCTCCGACCCGACCGCCAGCTTCTGTGGCCGCACCACGACCGAAACGCGCGCGCCCTGTGCGATCGGGCTCGGCGAAACCGCCCGGATCGCCTGCCCGGCATCGAGTTGCACCGTCGCGATCTGGCCCTCCATCTTATCCACCGATCCCGGCAGCACATTCGCCTTGCCGAGGAAGTCCGCCACGAAGGCGGTCGCCGGCGCATCGTATACCTCCGCCGGCGTGCCGACCTGCTCGGCCACCCCGGCATTCATGACGACGATCTGGTCCGACATGGACAGCGCTTCTTCCTGGTCATGCGTGACGAAGATCGCAGTGATGCCGGTCGCCTTCTGGATTTTCTTGATCTCGACGCGCATTTCCTCGCGCATGTTGGCGTCGAGCGCCGACAGCGGCTCGTCGAGCAACAGCACGGTCGGCTCGAAGACGATGGCGCGGGCAAGCGCGATGCGCTGCTGCTGGCCGCCCGAAAGCTGCGACGGCAGCTTCTTCTCGCTGCCCGGCAGCCGCACCATCTCCAGCGCCTCGCCGACCCGGCGCGCGATCTCCGGCTTCGAAACGGCCCGGTATTTCAGCCCGAACGCGACATTGTCGAACACACTCTTGTGCGGGAACAGCGCGTAGTTCTGGAAGACCAGACCGATGTTGCGCTTGTTGATCGGCACGTCGTCGACCCGCTGGCCGCCGATCGAGATCTGGCCGCTCGATATCTCGACGAGCCCCGCGATCGAACGCAGGATCGTCGTCTTGCCGCAGCCCGATGGGCCGAGCAGCGTGACGAAGCTGCCCTTCTCGACGGCCAGCGAAAAGTCGCGCACCGCCGTGAACTGGCCGTAGGAAACGGTCACTTTGTCGAGGCCGACGGTGGGCACTTCCGGCGCGGGAGACCCCCCGGCCATTGGCCGGGGAGCATCCGTACGCACCGTGTCTATGGCGTCATGCACCCTTGGAGACCCTGTCCCACTGCTTGGTCCATGCGTCCTCGTTCTCCGCCCAGTAGACCGGATCGGCGAAAGTCAGCGCCTCCATCGTGCCGGTCGGGTCGAATGCCGGAAGTGCGGCAATCTTGTCGGTCAGTTCGACCTTGGTCGGATCGAGCGACGGCGGATAGTTCTGGCCTTCGGCTACCGCGATGGCCGTGGCGGGATCGAGCATGAAGTTGATAAGTTCCTCGCACTCGGCCATCGGCGAGCCCTTCAGCACCAGCATGTCCTCCATCCAGGCATAGGAGCCGGCCGGATCGAGATAGCCGATCGGCGCGCCCTGCTGCTGCAAGGCGGCAACGCGGCCAGACCATGCGTCGGTCACCACGATCTCTTCCTTCGACAGGAGGTCCATCAGTTCCGCACCCGAACTCCAGAATTTTTTCGCCAGGTCGCGCGTCTCGCGCACCTTGGCCCACACCGCGTCCATGTCGGAGATGGCGTTCGGGTCCTGCCCGGTCTGCAGCGCGGCGTACCAGACCCGCGTCGTCATGTCGGCATAGCCGCCCACCTTGCCAGCATATTTCTTGTCGGTGAGCAGGTTGGCGCCCTTTTCCTTCGCCTCCTCGGGCGAGATCACCTTGGTGTTGTATGCAATGCCTGTCGTGCCGTAGTCATAGGGCACCGCCGACAGCTTCGGCGTGATCTTGCGGAACGGCTCGATCATCGCCTGCAGCACATTGGCCATGTTGGGGATGTTGGCCTCGTTGATCTCCGAGTTGTGCCCGCCATTGACGTATTTGATGTAATAGTTGACGCCGGACGAGTGGACGATCTGGAAGTCGCCGGGCTTCGAGGTCTTGATCTTGGTGATGATCTCGTTCTCGTCGCCGAACGTGCCCTGCACGACCTTGACGCCGGATTTTGCCGTGTAGGGTTGGAAGGCGAGCTTGTCGATCGCCTCCTGCACCACGCCGCCCCAGCCGTCGAACCGCACCTCGGTGGCGGCGGCAAGCGCGCGCCCCATCCACGGCATCGACAGTCCGGTCGAGGCGGCCGCGGCCGCCGTCAGCGTCAGGAAGGTGCGGCGGCTGATGTTTCCGTCGCGATGCCGCTCGCTCAGCAGTTCCAGTCTCCTGGTGGTCGAAATCTTCATCATGCTCTCCCGTTTTCAGTTCTGCGTTTCTTCAACCGAGTGAAGGCCTGGAGGACCAGCCCGCCAAGAAGCGGAATGCCGACGGTGACGAGGATCATCACCGTGCCGAGGGCATTGACCTCGGGGCTGATCGAGATTTTCAGCATCGAAAGGATCTGCGTCGGCATCGTCTCGACGCCAGCCGGCCGCCAGAACAGGCTGGCCGAGGTGTTGTCGAAGGAAATCGTGAAGGCCAGCAGGATGCCGGCAACGACGGCCGGTACCAGCAGAGGCAGGGTGATCTCGCGGAAGGCCGACAGGCGCGGCGCGCCGAGCGACAGCGCCGCCTCCTCGAAGCTGCGGCTGATGCCGACCATCCGCGCCTGGGTGATCAGCACCACATAGGGCAGCGCCAGCATGATGTGGCCAAGCAGCAGCACCCAGATCGTCCGCGGCTGGTCAGCCGCCTTGATCATCACCAGCAGGCCGACGCCGAGGATCGTCTCGGGCACCAGCGCCGGCAGGATGACCAGTGTGCTGAACGCCTGCTTGCCGCGGAACTGGAAGCGCACCAGCGCCAGCGCCACCGAAATGCCGAGCAGCGTCGTCACCGCCGCCGTCACCAGCGCGATCCACAGCGAGGTCTTGAACGCCGCCAGCACCTGCTCGTTGGTCAACAGCTTGGCATACCATTGCATGCTGAAGCCGGTCAGCGGGAAGCCGCCGAACATCGAGGCGTTGAACGACAGCACCACGGTGGCCACGATCGGCGCGAAGAGAAAGATGTAGACGCCGAGCGTCATCGCGATGGTGAGCCGCCACGCCCACCGTCCGTCCCTGTCGCCGCGCGGCGGCGTCACCCGCCGAGCCCCTTCATGATCTGCGACATGCCCATGTAGCGCGTATAGGCGGCGGCCGCGCAGCCGAGCAGCACGAACAGCACCACCGACAGCGTCGCCCCCATCGGCCAGTTCAGCTGGCCCATGATCGTGTCGTAGATCAAATTGCCGAACAGCGCGTCGCGGCTGCCGCCGAGCAGTTGCGGCGTCACGTAGCTGCCGGCGGCGAGCACGAAGCAGAGCAGCAGCCCAGCGCCAAGCCCCGGCAGCGACAGCGGCAGCGTCACCTCGCGAAACGCCTGCGCGCTGGTGCAGCCCATCGAGCGGGCGGCCGAAATCAGCGTCCGGTCGATGCTCTCAAGGCTGACATAGACGTTGAGGATCATGTAGGGCAGCAGGAAGTGCAAGAGCCCCATGATCACCGCGCCCTCCGTATAGAGCATCGGGATCGGCTCGCCGATGATGCCGAGCCTGAGCAGCACGACGTTGATCAGCCCCTGCTCGCCGAGAATGTGGATCCACGAAAAGGTCCGGATGGTGAAGCTGATCCAGAACGGAACGATGAGCAGCAAAAGCAGCAGCCACTTGTGCCTGAAGCGCGTCGACCAGATGAAATAGGCGGGGAAATACCCGACCAGCGCGCACAGGATCGCCGTCGTCGCGCCCACCCGCACGGTCTTCCACAGGAAGCCGTGGTAATAGGTGTCGAACAGGAATTCCTTCCAGTTCGCAAGCGTCAGCACGCTCGTCTCCACCCCCGCCGTGACGAAGGTGAAGAAGGTGTACGCCGTCATGACGATGATCGGCAGCACCAGGAACAACAGCAGCAGAAGCAGGGTGGGGGCGATGAGCGTCCACGCAAGCCGGCTGTCGTAAAGTTTCCACCCCATGGACCGGAAGAGTGGTCGATTGATCCATAGATGTCCACAGCCAGCCGCGAGATTGTCGCTCGGCGGAGGTAAAGGCGGTCCGCAAGAGCGAAGCCGTCGTCTCCGTTGCCGCCAATGTCGCGTCGGATCACCGCTGTGTGCCGGCCCGCAAGTGCGCTGCAGCCTGAAGTTGCGATCGCCGCCGAAAGTCGCTTGCCGAGCCCCGATTCATTCCCTAGCGTAATGTCAGGGGTTTCGGGGGAAACAATGATCTATCGTATCGCCATTTTAGGCGCCGCGCTGATTCAGCTCGCGGCGTGCCAGTCATCCGGGCAAAAAACCACGACAGCAGCGGCGGCTAACCCGCCCGCGGCCGAGACCGAGGTCGCTTTCGCCAGTCCCGCGCAGCCGGCAACGTCGCCTGCCCAATGCGCCATCGCCATTGCCGCCGGCCCTCCCGGCAAGCCCAGCAAGGGCGGCGACTTCGGCAAAGCCACCGCCAAGAATCTCGGCAAGAATGTCGGCCGCAACCTGATCGCCAATATCGGCGGCGCCGTTGCCGGCCCGCTGGGCGGCGCTGTCGCAGGCGGCGTCGCCGTCAGCACCATCCGGACCGAGCAGGATCTGAAGGGCCGCTGGACGGCGACCGACGGGTCGCCGAACTGCGGCTGCTCGCTCGACGTCAGTTCGGCGACGAACCTGCAGATGAAGGCCGCCAACAAGGGCAAGCTCGCATCCGTCGATTGCAGCAACCCGCTTTTGGCGCAGGCCAAACGCTGGACGCTCGGCTACTCGTTCACCGGCTATGACGCACCGTTCCAGCTGCTGGCCGCCGACGGCTCGGCGGTCGCCACCCTCAACCGCGACGGCGTCGACTATTTTTCCGGAACCCTGAGCGACGGCACGCCGATCGTCTTCTGGCGGCAGTAGGTTGGGATTGGCGATGAAGCGGGCACCGCGTTTTTGGTGAGCGCGCAGGGGCTCGAACCCTGGACCTACTGATTAAAAGTCAGTTGCTCTACCAGCTGAGCTACGCGCTCCCGAAGGGGCTGCGGCACCCCTCGAAATTGCGCCGGAACATAGGGAGAGTGCTTCGGGCGGTCAACCTGAAAAGCCGGCGGAATCCCGGCTTTCGGGACGATTGCGCGCCGCGGGGAAATCCTGCCCGGTGCAGATCCTGTTTCCGCAGGGTGCGTTTCGGAAACCGGCCGCCGGTCCAAACCGAAATCCTATCCGGAACAATCGCCTATCTTGCCCGTTCTCTGACCGACAGGGACGATAACAGTGCAGAAGCCAAAGGAAATTCCAATGAAACGAATCATGTCAGGCGTTCTCGCGACCGCCATTTCCGCAACCTTCGCTCTTTCGGGCATGGTTCCGGCCAATGCGGCACCTGTGTTCGTGCCGATCGCCAACGTCGCCAAGACAACCGACGTGGTCGATGTCCGCCATCGCAAATGGCACCGCAAGGGGTTCTACCGCAACAACAACCGGGCCTATTACAACGGCCGTCGTGGCTATCGCAGTCACCGTCGCGGCTATCGCCAGTATAACGGCTACTGGTTCCCGCTCGCGGCCTTTGCAGCCGGCGCCATCGTCAGCGGCGCGATCAACAACAACAACCGCGTCTATCGTGGCGGCGGCAGCGCGCACGTCCAGTGGTGCTATGACCGGTATCGTTCATACCGCGCCTCGGACAACACGTTCCAGCCGTATCACGGACCGCGCAAGCAGTGCTATTCGCCCTATGATTGATCGGCAAGCAGCCAGCCGATCATCCGAAAACCCCGTGCCGCAGGGCGCGGGGTTTTTCACGTCTGGCTGAGCGTGCGCGAAACCGCGTTGCGCCAGCCCTTCAGCTTGGCGCTTCGCGTCTTGGCGTCCATGCCGGGCTCGAAGCGGCGCTCCAGCCGCCATTCCTTCGCGAATTCCTGGGCCTTGGGCCACACCCCTGCCCGCGAACCGGCAAGCCACGCGGCGCCTAGCGCCGTCGTCTCGAGAATTTCCGGCCGGTCGACCCGGGCGTCCAAGATGTCGGCCAGGCGCTGCATCGTCCAGTCCGATGCCACCATACCGCCATCGACCCGGAGCACCGTCCTGGCGGAAGATTGTTTCCAGTCCTTCTTCATCGCGTCGAGCAGGTCGCGCGTCTGGTAGGCGACGGCCTCGAGAGCCGCGCGGGCGAATTCCGCCGGGCCAGAATTGCGCGTCAGCCCGAAGATCGCGCCGCGCGCATGCGCGTCCCAGTGCGGCGCGCCAAGCCCCACGAAGGCCGGCACGAGATAGACGTCCTGCGTGTCGTCGGCCTTCGCCGCAAGTTCACCGCTGTCGGCGGCCTTGGCGATCATTTTGGCGCCGTCGCGCAGCCATTGCACGGCCGCACCCGCGATGAAGATCGAGCCCTCCAGCGCATAGGTCGTCTTGCCGTTCAGGCGGTAGGCGATGGTGGTGAGCAGCCGGTTCTTCGAGCGCACCATGTCCGACCCAGTGTTGAGCAGCGCGAAGCAGCCCGTGCCGTAGGTCGATTTCATCATGCCGGGCTTGAAGCAGGCCTGTCCGATCGTCGCGGCATGCTGGTCGCCGGCAACGCCGAGGATCGGGATTTCCGCCCCGAGGATCGCCTTGTCGGTGACGCCGAAGTCGTCGGCGCAGTCCTTCACCTCGGGCAGCAGGCCGGCGGGGATCTTGAGGATCTTCAGAAGCTCCGCATCCCACTCGTTCTTCTCGATATTGTAGACCAGCGTGCGCGAGGCATTGGTCGCGTCGGTAGCGTGCACCTTGCCGCCGGTCAGCCGCCAGACGAGAAAACTGTCGATCGTTCCGGCAAGCAGTTCGCCCTTCTCGGCCCTCTTGCGGGCGCCTTTCACATTGTCGAGCAGCCAGGCGATCTTGGTGCCGGAGAAATAGGGATCGAGCAGCAGGCCGGTCTTGCGGGTGAATGTCTTCTCCAGCCCCTGCTTCTTGAGCTTCTGGCACAGCGGCGCGGTACGCCGGTCCTGCCAGACGATGGCGTTGTGGATCGGCTTGCCGGTCTGGCGGTCCCAGATGACGACCGTCTCGCGCTGGTTGGTGATGCCGATCGCCGCGATGTCGGGGGCCTTGCATTTGGCGGCCTTCATCGCCGCTTTGCAGGTCGCGACGACACTCGCCCAGATCTCTTCCGGGTCGTGCTCGACCCAGCCCGAAGCCGGATAGTGCTGCTTGAATTCCTGCTGTCCGACGCCCGACACCTTCATCGCCTTGTCGAACACGATGGCGCGGCTCGACGTCGTGCCCTGGTCGATGGCAAGAACGAAACCCGTCATGACCCCTCCCGAAATACTGATGCGAACAAGGGAGGCGGCATGATGCCGCCTCCCCTGATTGTCGGCCAGGCAATAGAGCCGGCCGCTTCGTTTACTGCCAGCTCTTGACCAGTTCGTCGTAGTTGACGGTCATCGGCTGTTCTTTTTCGTTCTCGATCTTCAGCTGCGGCGCCAGGTTGCCCTTGGAAACGGCATCCTTATTCCAGTACTCAAGATCGTGCTCTTCGGCCAGCTTCGGACCGATGTCGCCCTGGATTCCGGCGCGCTCGAGGCGCTCCATCACCTTCTCCTGCTCGGCGCACAGCGAGTCCATCGCCGCCTGTGCGGTCTTGGCACCCGACGAAGCATCGCCGATCGCCTGCCACCAGAGCTGTGCCAGCTTCGGATAGTCGGGCACGTTGGTGCCGGTCGGCGACCACTGAACGCGGGCCGGCGAACGGTAGAACTCGATCAGGCCGCCGAGTTCGGGCGCACGCTCGGTGAAGCTCTCATGCTGGATCGAGCTTTCGCGGATCAGCGTCAGCCCGACATGGCTCTTCTTCACGTCGACCGTCTTGGAGGTGACGAACTGCGCATAGAGCCATGCGGCCTTGGCGCGGTCATCCGGCGTCGACTTGAGCAAGGTCCAGGAGCCAACGTCCTGATAGCCGAGCTTCATGCCGTCCTTCCAGTATACGCCGTGCGGCGACGGGGCGAAGCGCCACTTCGGCGTGCCGTCCTCGTTCATCACCGGCAGGCCGGGCTTCACCATGTCGGCGGTGAAGGCGGTGTACATGAACATCTGTTGGGCGATCTCGCCCTGCGCCGGAACCGGGCCGGATTCGCCGAATGTCATGCCCTGCGCCGCGGCCGGAGCATAGGCCTTCAACCAGTCGAGATATTTCTCGATGGCATAGACCGATGCGGGACCATTGGTGTCGCCGCCGCGCGCCACGCAGGAGCCCACCGGGCGCGAATTCTCGTCGACCTTGATGCCCCATTCGTCGACCGGCAAGCCGTTCGGCAGGCCCTTGTCGCCGTTGCCGGCCATCGACAGCCAGGCATCGGTAAAGCGCCAGCCGAGCGACGGGTCCTTCTTGCCGTAGTCCATGTGGCCATAGACCTTCTTGCCGTCGATCTCGCGGCCGGTGAAGAACTCGGCGATGTCCTCATAGGCCGACCAGTTGACCGGCACGCCGAGGTCGTAGCCGTACTTCTCCTTGAAGTCGGCCTTGTTCTTCTCGTCGTTGAACCAGTCGTAGCGGAACCAGTAGAGGTTGGCGAACTGCTGGTCGGGCAGCTGGTAGAGCTTGCCGTCCGGCGCGGTGGTGAACTTCAGGCCGATGAAGTCGTCGAGGTCGAGACCGGGATTGGTCACGTCCTTGCCTTCGTTGGCCATCCAGTCGGTCAGCGAGCGGGCCTGCTGGTAGCGCCAGTGGGTGCCGATCAGGTCCGAATCGTTGACATAGGCGTCATAGATGTTTTCGCCGGACTGCATCTGCGTCTGCAGCTTTTCGACGACGTCGCCCTCGCCGATCAGGTCGTGCGTGATCTTGATGCCGGTGATGTCGGAGAACGCCTTGGCCAGCGTCTTCGATTCATATTCATGCGTGGTGATGGTTTCGGACACCACCTTGATGTCCATGCCGGCGAAAGGCTTCGCCGCGTCGATGAACCACTGCATCTCGGCCTCCTGGTCGGCGCGCGAAAGCGTCGACATGTCGCCGATCTCGGCGTCGAGGAAGGCCTTGGCTTCGTCCATGCCCGCAAAGGCCTGGCCGGCGCCAAGCAGCAGCACCAGGGCCGTCGTTGAAGTCAGTAATTGCCGTCTCATAGGGTTTCCTCCCGTTACAGTTACACGTTCCATCAGAAGCACCGCCACCGGCGGGATCCCGATCAGTTCACGCCCTAGACAAAGCGGAATACGCCGATCGCGTAGACCACGGACAGGGCGAGAGCCCACCACAGGTTGGGTCCGACAAGACCCAGCCAAGCGAGATTGATGAAGCCGCTGCCGAGCAGCGAGATGAACAGCCGGTCGCCGCGCGTCGTCTCGAAGCGCAATATGCCGACGCGCGGATTGCCGCCCGGAGAGACATATTCCCACGCGGCCATTCCGAGCAGCAGCGCCAGTATCGTACCGAAGAAGATCGCGGTGGGCAGCGTCCATGCCATCCATTGCAGATCCATGGTCATACCCTCCCCAGGGCGAAGCCCTTGGCGATGTAGTTGCGCACAAACCAGATCACCAGCGCGCCGGGCAGGATGGTCAGCACGCCGGCCGCCGCCAGCACGCCCCAGTCGAGGCCCGAGGCCGACACGGTTCTGGTCATTATGGCGGCGATCGGCTTGGCGTCGGTGGTGGTCAGCGTCCTGGCGATCAGGAGTTCCACCCACGAGAACATGAAGCAGAAGAAGGCCGCCACGCCGATGCCCGAGGCGATCAGCGGCGTGAAGATCTTGATGAAGAAGCGCGGGAACGAATAGCCGTCGATATAGGCCGTCTCGTCGATCTCCTTCGGCACGCCCGACATGAAGCCCTCGAGAATCCAGATCGCCAGCGGCACGTTGAACAGGCAGTGCGCCAGCGCCACCGCGATATGCGTGTCGATCAGGCCGAAGGCCGAATAAAGCTGGAAGAAGGGCAGCGCAAACACCGCCGGCGGCGCCATCCGGTTGGTCAGGAGCCAGAAGAACAGGTGCTTGTCGCCGAGGAAGCGGTAGCGCGAGAAGGCATAGGCCGCCGGCAGCGCCACGCCGACCGAGATCACCATGTTCATAACGACGTAGATGATCGAGTTGATGTAGCCCTTGTACCAGGACGGATCGGTGAAGATCACCATGTAGTTGGCGATCGTCGGGTCCTTCGGCCACAGCGAGAAGGCGCCCAGGATCTCCTGGTTGGTCTTGAAGCTCATGTTGACCAGCCAGTAGATCGGCAGCATCAGGAGGATGATGTAGATCGTCGGCACCAGCCACCAGAAGCGCGATTCCTCGCCGCGCCGCCGCATCTTGCGGTCGAGCGCCTCGCTGGCAGCGCGGTTCTGGCTTGTCGCCGCCGATTGCCGCATCAGCCTGCCATCCTGTCCGTTTGCCGTCGTGTCTCTGCTCTCGGCCATCTCACTTCCCCGCGTCGACGCTGGTCATGACGGTGTAGAACACCCATGACAGCAGCAGGATGATCAGGAAGTAGATGATAGACATCGCCGCCGCCGGCCCGAGGTCGAACTGGCCGATGGCGATCTTCACCAGGTCGATCGACAGGAATGTCGTCGAGTTGCCCGGGCCGCCGCCGGTCACCACGAAAGGCTCGGTATAGATCATGAAGCTGTCCATGAAGCGCAGCAGCACGGCGATCAGAAGCACACGGTTCATCTTGGGCAGCTGGATGTAGCGGAAGATCGCCCAGCGCGACGCGCCGTCGATCTTGGCCGCCTGGTAGTAGGCGTCGGGGATCGACACCAGGCCGGCATAGCAGAGCAGCACCACCAGGCTCGTCCAGTGCCAGACATCCATGAGGATGACCGTCACCCAGGCGTCGAACGGGTCCTGCACATAGTTGTAGTCGATGCCGAGCTGGTGGAGCGCATAGCCAAGCAGGCCGATGTCGATGCGCCCGAATACCTGCCAGATCGTGCCGACGACATTCCACGGTATGAGCAGCGGCAGCGCCATCAGCACCAGGCAGACCGGCACGCCCCAGCCCTTCTTCGGCATGTTGAGCGCGATGAAGATGCCCAGCGGCACCTCGATCAAGAGGATGATGGCAGAGAATACCAGGTTGCGGCCCATCGCTTCCCAGAAGCGGCTGGAATGCAGGATCTCCTCGAACCAGGTGGTGCCGGCCCAGAAGAACACATTGTTCCCGAACGTGTCCTGCACCGAGTAGTTGACCACGGTCATCAGCGGGATTACGGCCGAGAAGGCGACCAGCACCAGCATCGGCAGCACCATGAACCAGGCCCTGTTGTTCCAGGCTTTTTCCATGGTCAGCTCCCCGTCTCGACGCGCCAGGAATCGGCGTAGAGGTTGATGCCGGCCGGGTCGAAGCTCACCTTGGCGTCGGCCGGCACGCTGTCATCCTCCTTGAGGATCAGCGCGATGTCCTCGCCCTGCAGCTTCGCGCGCACCACCTTGTGGCGGCCGATATCCTCGACCTTGGTGACCTCGACCGGCATGCCGTCGGCGGCAAAATGCACATATTCGGGCCGCACGCCGAGTTCGATCGATCCGGCCGCCGAGGTCGGCGCGCCCGGCAGCTCGATGATCTGTTCGCCGAGCCTTGCCTTGCGTCCGTCGAGCTTGACGGGCAGCACGTTCATGCCCGGCGAACCGATGAAATAGCCGACGAACGTATGCTTCGGGCGCTCGAACAGGTCGGCCGGCGTGCCGATCTGCACGATGCCGCCGTCATACATCACCACCACCTGGTCGGCGAAGCTCAGCGCCTCGGTCTGGTCGTGCGTCACATAGACCATGGTAAAGCCGAAGCGGCGGTGCAGCTGTTTCAGCTGCGAGCGGAGCACCCATTTCATGTGCGGGTCGATGACCGTCAGCGGCTCGTCGAACAGGATGGCGTTGACGTCGGAGCGCACCAGCCCGCGGCCGAGCGAGATCTTCTGCTTCTGGTCGGCGGTCAGGCCCTTGCACTTGCGGTTGCCGAGTTCGGCGAGCCCCGTCATCTCCAGTGTCTCGCGCACCCGGCGGTCTACATCGGCCTCCGCCACGCCGCGGTTGCGCAGCGGGAACGCCAGATTGTCGTAGACCGTCATCGTGTCGTAGATCACCGGGAACTGGAACACCTGCGCGATGTTGCGTTCCTGCGTCGAAAGGTCCGTCACGTCGCGGCCGTCGAACAGCAGCTTGCCTTCGGACGGATGCAGCAGTCCCGAAATGATGTTGAGCAGCGTGGTCTTGCCGCAGCCGGACGGGCCGAGCAGCGCATAGGCGCCGCCGTCGTCGAAGGTGTGATGCACTTCCTTCAGCGCGTAGTCGGCCTCGGACTTCGGCGTCCCGTAGGCGTGGCGGATATGATCAAGGTCGATACGTGCCATGCGCTATGCCGCCATTTTGGGTGCGCGCGTGGCCGAGCGGCCGTCGGCGTCGAACACCATGATGTGCCTCGGGTCGATGAACACCTCGATCGTCTGGTCCGGCTCCAGCATCCGGATGCCATGCGCCAGCATCACCCAGCGCACATCGGCGAAGTCGAGATGCACGAAGGTCTCGGAGCCGGTGATCTCGGTCATCGACACCTTGGCCCGCACGGGAACGGCCTCGGCATTCGGCCGCTCGATAGAAAGATGGTGGGGCTGAAAGCCGATCGTATAGCTCGTATCGGCAATACCGGCGAGGTCGCCCGGTACCGGGAGGTTCACCCCACCATCAAGCTGGAAACTGGCGCCGCTCTTCTTCAGCACGATGGTGTTGAGCGGCGGATCGGCAAAAGTCTTTGCCGTCACCAGGTCGTTCGGGTTGCGGAACACGTCGATCGTCTCGCCGAACTGCGTCACGCGGCCTTCCGACAGCGTTGCGGTGTTGCCGCCGAGCAGCAGTGCTTCCTGCGGCTCGGTCGTGGCATAGACGAAGATCGTGCCGGCCTCGGCGAACAGCCGCGGCAGCTCGGCGCGCAGTTCCTCGCGCAGCTTGTAGTCGAGATTGGCGAGCGGCTCGTCGAGCAGCACCAGCCCGGCATTCTTGACGATGGCGCGCGCCAGTGCGGTGCGCTGCTGCTGCCCGCCCGACAGGCTGAGCGGCGTGCGGTCGAGATAAGGCGTCAGCTTGAGCAGCGCCGCCGCCTTCTCCACCTCGGCGGCGATCGTCGCCTTGTCGGCGCCGGCGACGCGCAGCGGCGAGGCGATGTTCTCGTAGACCGTCATCGCCGGGTAATTGATGAACTGCTGGTAGACCATGGCGATGTTGCGCTTCTGCACCGGCACGCCGGTCACGTCCTTGCCGTCGAACCAGATCGACCCGGAAGTCGGCACGTCGAGCCCGGCCATCAGGCGCATCAGGCTGGTCTTGCCCGACAGCGTCGGCCCGAGCAGCACGTTGAGCGAGCCGTGCTGCAGCGTCAGCGACACGTCGCGGATATGATCCGCGCCTGCCACCCGCTTCGTCACGTTTCTCAGTTCAAGCATATCTGCCCTCCCAGGCGCCTCGCGGGCACGGCCTATTCCGCCGCCGCGTTCTGCATCCCGTGCTTCAGTCCGTTCATGTATTCCTCCAGCGCCGCCGCCTCCTCGCGGTTGAGCTTGAGCCCGCGCTTGGTGCGGCGCCACAAGACATCCTCGGCCGTCACCGCCCACTCGTGATCGACAAGATATCGCACTTCCGCCTCGTAGAGGTCCGACCCGAAATTCCTGCCGAGGTCGGCGACCGACTTGGCGAGACCGAGCAGCGTCGTCGCCCGCGTACCGTAGAGCCGCGTCAGCCGGCGCGCATGGGCCAGTTCGAGAAAACCGTAGCTTGCCTTGAGCTTCTTGACCTGCGCTTCGAAGCCGGCGTCGAAAAAGTCGCCGCCTGGCAGCACGGCCTTGGCCGTCCATGACTTGCCCTTGGCGCCGAGAAAGCCCTCGATCTTCTCCAGCATGTGTTCGGCGAGCCGGCGATAGGTCGTGATCTTGCCGCCGAAGATGTTGACCATCGGCGCCCGGCCGTCGCCGCCATCCGACTTCAGCACATAGTCGCGGGTCGCCTCCTGCGCCTTGGTCGCGCCGTCGTCATAGAGCGGCCGCACGCCGGAATAGGTCCACACGATGTCTTCGGGCAGTACGGGCTTGGCGAAGTACTCGCTCGCGGTTTCGCACAGATAGGTGATTTCGCCGTCGCTGATCTCGGCTAGGTGCGGATCGCCGTCGTAATCCCTGTCGGTGGTGCCGATCAGCGTGAAATCGTCCTCGTAGGGAATGGCGAAGATGATCCGGCCATCCTTGTTCTGGAAGAAATAGGCGCGCGGATCGTCGAACTTCTTGGGCACCACGATATGACTGCCCTGCACGAGGCGCACATTGTGTGAATCGTTGAGGCCGACCGTCGCAGCGAGCACATGGTCGATCCACGGCCCCGCGGCATTGACGATCATCCGCGCCTTGACGTCTTCCTTCTTTCCCGTCCGCAGATCCTCGATCTGCACCGTCCACAACTCCCCCTCGCGGCGGGCACTGACGACCTTGGTCCGGGTGCGGATCACAGCACCCCGGTCGGCAGCGTCGCGCGCATTGAGGACGACGAGACGGGCATCGTTGACCCAGCCGTCGGAATATTCGAAGGCGCGCGTGAAGAGCGGCTTCAGCGGCTTGCCTGCCGGGTCCTTGCGCATGTCGAGCGTCTTGGTCGGCGGCAGCAGCTTGCGGCCACCGATGTGGTCGTAGAGGAACAGCCCGAGGCGGATCAGCCATGCCGGGCGCAGCCCTTTCGCATAAGGCAGCACAAAGCGCATCGGCCAGATGATGTGCGGCGCGCTCTTCCAGAGCACTTCGCGCTCCATCAGCGATTCCCGCACCAGCCGGAACTCGTAATATTCGAGATAGCGCAGCCCGCCATGGATCAGCTTGGTGGAGAAGGAAGACGTGCCGCTCGCAAGATCGTTCATCTCTGCGAGGAAGACCGAGTAGCCCCTGCCCGCGGCATCGCGCGCCGTCCCGCAGCCATTGATGCCGCCGCCGATGACAAAGATGTCATGGATCGGAGTTGCGTCCAAGAAAGTCCTCCCTCGCTTTCGCACTGCACCATTTTCAGGTGATCTCGAAAGCTGAGCGGGATTATTTCGAACTTAGAACGAATGTCAAACGAAATATCAAACTGGCGCTCCCTGCGCGCTTCCTAAACACCGGTCTCGATCAGTTCGACATCCGACTCGCCGCACATTGACCGAATGCCCGCGAACGTGCAGCGATCGGTGATGAACGTGTCGACCTGGCTAAGATGCCCGATGCGCACCGGCGCGGTGCGTTCGAATTTCGTCGCGTCCGCGACGAGGATGACGTGCCTGGCATTGGCGATGATCGCTTGCGCTACCTTCACCTCGCGAAAGTCGAAATCGAGCAGCGCGCCGTCATGGTCGATCGCCGAGGCACCGATCACCGCGTAATCGACCTTGAACTGCTTGATGAAGTCGACCGCCGCCTCGCCGACGATGCCGCCGTCTGACCCCCTCACCACGCCGCCCGCGATCACCACCTCGATTGAGGGATATACGCGCATCTTGTTGGCAACATTGATGTTATTAGTGATGACCATCAACCCGGTATGATCGAGAAGCGCCTTGCCGACCGCCTCCGTGGTGGTCCCGATATTGATGAACAGGGAGGCGTGGTCGGGGATCAGCCGTGCCGCCGCATTGCCGATCGCCTCCTTCTCGGCCGAGGCGATCTTGCGTCGCGCCTCGTACTCCATGTTCTCGATTCCCGACGGGAAAAGCGCCCCGCCATGGATGCGGCTCAGCAGCCGCTGTTCGCACAGGTCGTTGAGATCCTTGCGTATCGTCTGCGGCGTCACGTTGAACCGCGTCGCTAGGTCGTCGACCAGCACCCTGCCTTCGTCCTTGGCGAGCTGGATGATCTTCGTATGCCGTTCGGTGAGATACATGGGCTCCTCCTCACTTTCGTTTTTATCACCTTTCAGCGAAAACGAAAGTCAGGAAATGCGTGAGCCGGCTAAATGAAATCTGCGCTGTCCGGCAGGTCGGCTAAAGTCCCGCGGCGATCCCGGTGATCGCCTCGAAGGCCGTATCGATATCCTCGCGCCTCGTTTCGAACTGCCCGGCCTGGAAGCGGATCACCACCTTTCCCTCGACCCGCGTCTGCGTCAGGTAGATGCGCCCGTCGTCGTTGATTGCCTCGAGCAGCCGGAGATTATGCGCGTCGTTCTCGCGCTCGTCGCGTGCCTGGTGCCGGAACGAGAACAGCGACAGCATCGGTTCGGTGACGATCTCGAAGCCGGGCTGACTGGCCAATCTCGATGCCAGCGCTTCGCTCCACGCGACATGGTTGCGGATCATGGCGCGCAGGCCCTCGAGCCCGTGGGCGCGCAGCAGGAACCAGAGCTTGAGCGCCCGGAAGCGGCGTCCGAGCGGCACCGTCCATTCGGAATAGTTGACGATGCCGTCATGCCCGTGCGTCTTCAGGAATTCCGGACGGATCGCCAGCGTCTTCACCAGGCTTTCCGGATCGCGCACGAAATGCACCGAGCAGTCGAACTGCGCGCCGAGCCATTTGTGCGGATTGAAGACGATCGAGTCAGCCTCCTCGACGCCGCTCCAGAAGTGCCGGAACTCCGGGCAGATCATCGCCGAGCCTGCCCACGCCGCATCGACATGCAGATAGAGCCCGTGCTTGCGCGCGGTGGCGGCTATCGCCTCGACGTCGTCGCAGCCACCCACGCTCGTCCCGCCGACGCAGGCAATCACCCCGGCCGGGCAATATCCCGCCGCGCGGTCGGCTTCGATCGCTGCCTCCAGCGCTTCGGGCTTCATCGAGTGCCAGCGACCGCCGGTGGCAATCCGCACTAGGTTTTCCTCGCCGATACCCGAGACCCAGATCGCCCTGTCGATCGACGTGTGAACCTGATCGGTGCTGTAGATGCGCAGCCGCGGCTGCCCAGACAGGCCCTGGCGGTTACCCTGCCATTCAAGCGCCCGCTCGCGCATCGTGAGCACGGCCGACAGCGTCGCGGAAGACGCCGAATCCTGTATGACGCCCGAAAACCCGTCCGGCAGGCCCAGCGCCTGGCGCAACCAGTCGATCACCTTGGTCTCGAGTTCGGTCGCTGCCGGCGAGGTTTGCCAGAGCATGCACTGGGCGGCCATGGCGCTGACCAGATATTCCGCCACCACCGAAACCGGCGCGGCATTGGCGGGGAAATAGGCGAAGAAGCGCGGGTGCTGCCAATGCGTCATGCCGGGCACGATGATCTTCTCGAAATCCTCGAAGATCGCCTCCATCGGCTGCGGATTCTCAGGCGCCGCCGGCTCGATCAGCGCGGCAATTTCGCCGGGCCGGGTCTGTGCCCGCACCGGGCGCTCGCGCAGCGTCTGCCGGTAATCGGCGCCCCACTCTGCCGCGGCGCGCGACCATTTGCGAAACTCCTCGCCGTCCATATGCTGTCCTCCTCAGGCGCCCAAAACCGTCTGGCAAGGATGCAACTTGGCGCGGTCTGTGACTATTCGACGAAATCCGGCAGGCTCTTGAATGCCATCTTCAACGCGTCGGACCAGCCTTCCGACACCTGCCGGTAGTAGGGATCGTCCTGCGCGATGCGCCGCTGCAGCCCGACCTTGAAGCTGTCCTTCTCGTAGAACACCAGGTCGAGCGGCAGCCCGACCGACAGGTTCGACTTCAACGTGGAATCGAAGGACACCATCAGAAGCTTCACCGTCTCGGCAAAGCTCATCGCCTTGTCGTAGGCGCGCACCAGGATTGGCTTGCCGTACTTGGTCTCGCCGACCTGGAAAAACGGCGTGTCGTCCGTGCTCTCAATGAAGTTCCCTTCCGGGTAGATCATGAACAGCCGCGGTTCGGTGCCGCGGATCTGGCCGCCGAGGATGAACGAGGCGTTGAAATAGGCGTCCGCGCTCTGCCCGGTCGGCGACGCGTGCGCGATGACTTCCTTGACCACGCTGCCCACTAGGCTCGCTGTCTGGTACATCGACGGCGTCTCGAGCAGCGTATGCGAGCGGTCGGCCACGGCCTTGGAGCGCTCGTCGAGCAGGCTCACCACCGCCTGCGTCGTCGCCAGGTTGCCGGCCGACATCAGCACCAGCACACGCTCGCCCGGCTCTTCCCAGACATGCATCTTGCGGAAGGTTGAAATCGAGTCGATGCCGGCATTGGTGCGGGTGTCCGACATGAACACCAGCCCGCGGTCGATCTTCAGTCCAACGCAATAAGTCATGGAATCGGTTCCGGCAGCCTTGAACCGGATTACTGCTCCACCGTGATGCTTACCGCAAGCTGTTCCTCGGCCTTCCCCAGTCGAATGCCCGACACCGGCGTGGCATCTCGGAAGTCGCGGCCGGTGGCGACGCGGACATAGCGCTCGTCGGGCGAAATGCCGTTCGACGCGTCGAAGGCGACCCAGCCGAGTCCCGGCACATGGGCCTCCGCCCAGGCATGGCTGGCCGCCTGGTCGATGGTCTCGTTCATCATCAGGTAGCCGCTGACATAGCGCGCCGGAAACCCGAGTCTCCGGGCCGCCGCGGAAAACACATGCGCATGATCCTGGCAGACGCCCGACCCCTGCTTCAGCGCCTCCTCCGCGGTCGTCCCGGTATGGGTGGCGCCCTGCGTATAGACGACCCGCTCCTCGATCACGTCCATCAGGCGGTGCAGCCTGTCGAGATCCGAACCCGGTCCGATCGACTCGGCGAGATCCCGCACCGCATCGCCGCCGGCCGTCAGCGGCGTTTCGCGCTCGAACAGCCAGAGCGGCGCGAAGCCGTGATGCGGGCCAGAGACGCCGGCGGTATTGTGTGTCTCGATCTCTCCGGACGCCTCGACGCTGACCACGTCCATCTCGCCGTCCACGCTCACCAGCCGCGTCTCGTTCTCGAACTGGTCGATGAAGCGCACCTCTTCGGACGCCCCGGTCACCTCGATCGTCCACGACAGCACCGACTGCGTCGAGCCGCCGCGCGGCATCAGCCGCAGGCGCTGCAGCGCATAGTGCACCGGCGCGTCATAGCGATATTCGGTTCGGTGCGATATTTTCAGGCGCATCTGGCCTTCTGCTCCTGTCAGTGAAAGCGGTAGTCGGTCGCGACTTCATCGCCGAGGCGGTAATTGTCCTGGATGAAGCCGGTGAGGAATTCATGCAGGCCGGTGTCGAATATCTGCTTGATCGAGCCGACCCGCAGCTTTGCAAGCGTCTTCTCGACCGTATCGTGGCACGGCAGCCGCTCGCCATATTCCTCCTCGCGAAAGCGCAGATGCTCGGCGAGGAAGCGGTAGCAGAAGGTCAGCGACCGCGGCATGCGGCCATTCAGGATCAGATAGTCGGCAATGTTCGTCGGCTTGTAGTCGGCCTCATAGACCCAGCGGTAGGAACGGTGCGCCGAAACCGAGCGCAGGATCGATTCCCACTGGTAGTTGTCGAGCGTCGACCCCACCCAGGAGACCGACGGCAGCAGCACGTAATATTTCACGTCGAGGATGCGCGCCGTGTTGTCGGCACGCTCGACATAGGTGCCCATCTGCGAGAAGTCGAAGATCTCGTTGCGCAGCATCGTGCCGTAGAAGGAGCCGCGGATCAGCGCCGTTGCGCGCTTGATCTCGTCGAGCACCTGCGGCAGCTCGCGCTCGTCGATCGGGTCGGCGAGCATCCGCTTCAGCGCCATCCAGGCCTCGTTGACGCTTTCCCAGGTCTCGCGCGTCAGCGCGGTGCGCACCATGCGGGCGTTGAAGCGCGCCGTCTCGATCGACGACATGGCGCTCGACGGGTTCGACCGGTCGCGCAGAAGGTAGTCCGACACCGCTTCGGCCGTGTAGTTTTCGTGTGTCGCGCCGAAACCCATGTCCGTGCCGGCCGACAGCACCACCGACTTCCATTCCTCCTCGGCGCTGTGCGTGCGGGTCAGCGCCATGCGCAGCCCGGCATCGACCAGGCGCGCCATGTTTTCCGTCCGCTCGATATAGCGGTTCATCCAGTAGAGGCCGTTGGCGGTACGTCCGAGAAGCATCAAGAATTCCTGTTCAGTCGTCGAGCACCCAGGTGTCCTTCGTGCCGCCGCCCTGCGAGGAGTTCACCACCAGCGAACCCTGCTTGAGTGCGACGCGCGTCAGTCCACCGGGAACGATCTGGATCCGGTCCGACACCAGCACATAGGGCCGGAGATCGACATGTCTCGGCGCCAGCCCCGCTTCGGTCAGGATCGGGCAGGTCGACAGCGACAGTGTCGGCTGCGCGATATAGTTGGAAGGCTTCGCGGCAAGCTTCTTGGCAAAGGCCTCGCATTCCTTCTTGGTCGAGGTCGGCCCCACCAGCATGCCGTAGCCGCCCGAGCCGTGCACCTCCTTGACCACCAGGTCCTTGATGTTCTCCAGCACGTATTTCAGGCTGTCGGGTTCCGAGCAGCGCCAGGTCTGGATGTTCTGCAGGATCGCCTTGCGGCCGGTGTAGAACTCGATGATCTCCGGCATGTAGGAATAGATCGCCTTGTCGTCGGCGATACCGGTGCCCGGCGCGTTGGCGATCGTGATGTTGCCGGCGCGGTAGACGTCCATGATGCCCGGTATGCCGAGCGCCGAATCCGGCCGGAAACTCAGCGGATCGAGGAAATCGTCGTCGACCCTGCGGTAAAGCACGTCGATCTGCTTGTAGCCCTGCGTCGTCCGCATCGCGACATGGCCGTCCACGACCCTGAGATCATGGCCCTCGACCAGTTCGACGCCCATCTGGTCGGCGAGGAAGGCGTGCTCGTAATAGGCCGAATTGTAGCTGCCCGGTGTCAGCACGGCGATCGTCGGCGTCGTCTTGAGGTTTTCGGGCCGCGTCGCCGCCAGCGACTGGCGCAGCAGCTGCGGATAGTTCTCCACCGGCCGCACCCTGATCTTCTGGAACAGCTCGGGGAAGAGCTGCATCATCGTCTCGCGGTTCTCCAGCATGTAGGAGACGCCAGACGGCGTGCGCGCATTGTCCTCCAGCACGAAGAACTCGTTCTCGCCGGTGCGCACGATGTCGGTGCCGATGATATGCGTATAGACGCCCGCGGGCGGCCTCACCCCGATCATCTCGGGCAGGAAGGCCTCGTTGTTGGCGATCAGGTGCTTCGGGATGCGCCCGGCCCGAAGTATCTCCTGGCGGTGGTAGATGTCGTCGAGAAAGGCGTTCAGCGCCTGGACGCGCTGCTCGATGCCCTGTGTCAGGCGACGCCATTCCGAACCGGAGATGATGCGCGGCACGATATCGAAGGGGATCAGCCGCTCCACGGCCTCTTCATCGCCATAGACGGCGAAGGTGATGCCGGTCTTGCGGAAGACACGTTCGGCGTCCCGCATCTTCTCGGCGAGCCTGCTCGGATCCTGCTGCTTCAACCAATGGTCGTAAGCCGCATAAGAATTTCTCAGACCGGATGTCTCCGGTGTCATTTCATCGAACGCAACCAATCGCAGACTCCCTGTAACGGCCATTTCAATGGGCTGACGCCCGAAAAGCAAGGACAATCGCCAATTTTGCGCGGCACCCCCGACGCCGGACCCGCGATTGCCGGTCTGGCGGGCAGCCTGCCCGCTCCGCTTTTGCGGACTGCCCAGCCGCTAGGCAGGCGCGGGCGTCGGACCGCATGGAAAATCAGGAGCGCACGCTCCGATGCTCGGCAATCGCCTCGCGCATCGCCTCCACCGGCAGCCCGTGCTTGTAGAGGGTGCCGCCGATCATCAGCGCCGGCGTTCCGGCAAGCCGGAAATCGCGCGCCTGTGCAGCGTTGCGCGCCAGCAGCGCATTGATTTCCATCCCGTGCTCGGCGAGCTTCCGCCGCACTCCGTCGAGGTCGATGCCTGCATCGGCGAGCAGGGAATCGACCCGCCGCTCCGAAAGCTTGCGGTCATTGGCCATCAGCGCGCTCACCGCGGCGGCATAGTCCCGTCCGCCGCGCGTCGCCAGCGCCATGCGCGCCGCATGGACGGAGGCCTCGCCAAACACCGGCCAGTCCTTCATCACCACGCGCACCTTCGGGTCTTCGGAAAACAGCTTGTCGATCTCGCCGAAGCACAGCTTGCAGTAGGGACACTGGTAGTCGACGAACTCGACGATGGTGACGTCGCCATCCGGGTTTCCGAGCGCCGGTATCGCCGGGTCGAACGCCACTTCCTCGACCGTCGGCAGTCCCTTGGCCCAGCCAGGCAGCGCCGAGAAGGCGGCGAGGCCGGCCGCCGAGCTGGCAAAAATCCGGCGGTGATCGT
Organism: uncultured Rhizobiaceae bacterium; assembly: GCA_947259295.1. Lineage (GTDB taxonomy): Bacteria > Pseudomonadota > Alphaproteobacteria > Rhizobiales > Rhizobiaceae > CAMYMG01. The sequence goes on along the minus strand of CAMYMG010000111.1, from coordinate 13,716 downwards.
CGTTCGTCGCATCGAAACTCCCCGAGAATGTCGTCCAGCCTGACCCGCCCCGCTTAATTCGGGCTTAAGGCCTTCCCCCTTGTTCGCCGCCCGGTGAAACCGCGCGGCGCATTTCCTCGTATATGATGTGGAGCGGCATCGCGGCGGGACCAGGGGTATGATGGAAGAGGAGCAGCAAAATGCGCGGTAGACTTGTGTGCGGACTGGTGGTGGCAGGTCTCGCGATCGCCCCGGCGCTTGCCGGCGAGCGCGAGGTAAGATCGGCGCAATCGTCCATCGATGCGCAACTCAAGGCCTTCCAGGCGGATGACTTCAGCCTTGCCTATTCCTACGCGGCGCCCAACGTGAAGCGCATCTTCCCGAGCGTCGAGATCTTCATGGGCATGGTCGAGAGCGGCTACCAGCCGGTACGCAACCCGCGCAGCTTCGCCTTCGGCAAGGTCGAAGAGCCGACATCCACCTCGATCATACAGCAGGTCTACCTGCAAGGCGCCGACGGCAAGGAATACGAGGCCGTCTACACGTTGGAACTCCAGCCCGACGGCGTCTACCGCATCACCGGCGTCAGCCTGCGCGCTTCGAATGCGCTGAGCACGTAGTCACCGCCCCAACAGACAACCCGACATCCTGGCATCTCACACGACCGCACGCGGGTGCCCCGCTAGACGTCGGCTTATTCAAAGCGGGAATCGGGTGGTTTAACAATCCGAGCGAAAGCTAACGTCCGTGATGCAACGTTCAGGAGAACACCATCATGGAACTGCGAGACAAATCCATAATCGTCACGGGCGCGAGCAGTGGTATCGGTGCGGCATCTGCTTTGCTGTTCGGCGAAGAAGGAGCCAACGTTGTCCTCGGCGCACGTCGATCGGCCGAGCTCGAAAAACTTGCCGATACAATCAATCGCGGCAATGGCAGGGCGATTTTTCTGGCTGGTGACGTAATGGATGAGAACTATGCCAATGCATTGGTCGACCTCGCAGTGACCGATTTCGGTGGCTTGGATGGTGCATTCAACAATGCCGGGATCCTTGGAGACTTGGTTCAAGTCCCTGATATGCAGCTCCGCAACTGGAATGAAGTGATCTCGGTAAATCTGACCTCCGCTTTTCTGGCCGCAAAAGCCCAGATACCAGCCATGAAGAAGAACGGGGCCGGTTCGATCGTGTTCACGTCGTCTTTCGTTGGGTTCAGCAATGGCGGCATGCCCGGAATGGGAGCCTATGCGGCGTCCAAGGCGGGATTGATCGGACTGGCGCAATCGCTTGCTTCCGACCATGCCTTAGATGGCATTCGTGTGAATGCGTTGCTTCCGGGAGGCACGTTGACGCCGGCCGGAGGGTCCGATCCGGGTACTTTAGAATTCATCGCGAACCTGCACCCGGTGAAGCGCATGGCCAACGCGACGGAAATTGCCCAGGCTGCCGTTTTCCTGCTTGGCGGTCGGTCGAGCTTCATGACAGGCAGCCCGATGATAGTGGACGGTGGCATGTCCGTTCGGCTGACGTAGCCTTCGAAAACTTTGCCAGAATCTGCGCGACCCTACCCCTCGTGAGATAGCGCCATACGGCAAGGACCAAGACTGCCAAAGGCGTGCGGAAAAGCTCGGCTGGAACACAAGTTGAGGGCGAACACTCCTCCTACCCCAACGAGGCAATATCTCCGGCAGCCCACCGCTCCGTCGTCTCCGCCGAAAAATCCTCGAACCGTCGCGCGTCGATCGCGCCGCGCATGCCCTGCATCAGGTCCTGGTAGTAGGAAAGATTGTTCCAGGTCAGCAGCATCATGCCCAGAATCTCGTCGGAGCGGACGAGGTGGTGCAGATAGGCGCGGGAATAGTCGCGCGCCGCCGGGCAGTTGCTTTCCGCGTCGAGCGGCCGGTGGTCCTCGGCGTGCCGCGCGTTCTTCAGGTTGATCTTGCCATGGCGGGTGAACGCCAGCCCGTGGCGGCCGGCCCGCGTCGGCATCACGCAGTCGAACATGTCGATGCCCTGCCCGACCGACTTCAAAATGTCGTCCGGCGTGCCAACGCCCATCAGGTAGCGCGGCTTCTCCGCCGGCAGTTCGGGACAGGTGACGCCGAGCATCTCCAGCATCACCGCCTGCGGCTCGCCGACCGCCAGCCCGCCGATCGAATAGCCCTTAAGGTCCATCGCCTTCAGCGCCTCAGCCGAGCGCACGCGCAGTTCCGGCACGTCGCCGCCCTGCACGATGCCGAACATCGCCTTGCCCGGCTGCCCGCCGAAGGCCACCTTGCAGCGCTCGGCCCAGCGCAGCGACATCTCCATGGCGCGCTTGATGTCGTCCTTGTCGGCCGGCAGGCGCACGCATTCGTCGAGCTGCATCTGGATGTCGGAGCCGAGCAGGCCCTGGATTTCGATCGAGCGCTCCGGGCTCATCTCGTGGCGCGAGCCGTCGATATGCGACTGGAAGGTCACGCCCTGCTCGGTCAGCTTGCGCAGGCCGGCCAGCGACATCACCTGGAAGCCGCCGGAATCGGTAAGGATAGGACCCTGCCAGCCGGAGAATTTGTGCAGCCCGCCAAGCCGCGCCATGCGTTCGGCACCCGGCCGCAGCATCAAATGATAGGTGTTGCCCAAAATGATGTCGGCGCCGGTGCCGCGCACCTGGTCCATATACATGGCCTTCACCGTGCCGCCGGTGCCAACCGGCATGAAGGCCGGGGTGCGCACCGTGCCGCGCGGCATCGAAATCTCGCCGCGCCGCGCCTTGCCGTCGGTCGCCAGAAGCTTGAACTGGAAGGTCTCGCTCATCCCGCTAACGCCTCGCCGGTCATCATTTCCATCGGCGTCCAGCCATGCTTTAGCCGCAGGCCGTCGCGCTCGAAGGCGAAGACATTGCCGCCGCCGCCCGTCTGGTCTCGGCTGCGGTCGATAGGCCAGCCGGCAAGATGGCACATCAAGAGAGTTCCGACAGCGCCGTGGCCGACCAGCAGCACGTCGCCGGCCGGCGCCTCGGCCAGCGCAGCAAGCGTCTCGCGCACGATGCGTGCCTGTGCATCGACCGCACGCTCCCAGCCGCGGATGCTCTCTTCCGGCCTGGCGAAAAATTGGTCCGCAACTTCTTCGAACTCGGCGGGCGGCAAAAAGCCCGTCGCCGAGCGGTCGTTCTCGTGCATGCCCTCGCGGACGCGATGCTCGACGCCAAGTGCGGCCGCCAGCGGCGCGGCGGTGTCGATCGCCTTGGTCTCGCCGCTCGATATCACGAGGCACGTGCCACCAAGGACGCCCGACGCCGCCAGAACCACGACGCGCCGGCTGCCGGTTTCGTTCAGCCCCCAGCGCTCGACCGGCACTTTCGGATCGATAGCAACCTGCGGGTGAGTCAGGTAGCGCACGATCATGTGTCGGCCCTGAACAGCAGGCTGGCATCGCCGTAGGAATAGAAGCGGTACTTGTTCTCGATCGCATGCGCATAGGCGTTACGCATCGTCTCCAGCCCGCAAAAGGCCGAGACCAGCATGAAGAGCGTCGAGCACGGCAGGTGGAAGTTTGTCATCAGCACGTCGACCGCACGGAACCTGTAGCCCGGCGTGATGAAGATGTCGGTCGGCCCCGACCAGGCCAACACCGTGCCGTCCTCGGCCGCTGCGCTCTCGATCAGCCGGAGTGATGTGGTACCGACCGAAACCACCTTGTTGCCCCGCTCCCGCGCCGCATTGATTGCAGCTGCCGTCGCCTCCGAGACGTGCCCCACTTCGGCATGCATCTTGTGGTCGGCGGTGTCGTCGGCCTTCACCGGCAGGAAGGTGCCTGCCCCGACATGCAGCGTCACGAAGCGCCGCTCGATGCCCTTCCCATCGAGCGCCGCAAAAAGCTCCGGCGTGAAATGCAGCCCGGCCGTCGGCGCCGCCACCGCGCCTTCGTCCCTGGCGTAGATCGTCTGGTAGTCGGTCAGGTCGCGCGCGTCGTCCGGCCGCTTGGAGGCGATATAGGGCGGCAGCGGAATATGCCCGACGGCATGCAGCGCCTCGTCGAGAAACGGTCCCGAAAGGTCGAAGCTAAGCAGCACCTCGCCACCCTCGCGCTTTTCGAGCACGGTGGCGTCGAGCGCGCCGAGAAAGCAGGAATTGCCGTCATGGCCGAAATGGATGCGGTCGCCGGCCGCCACGCGCTTGCCGGGCCGCATGAAGGCAAGCCACTTGTCGGGTGCGGTGCGCATGTGCAGCGTCGCATCCACCTGCGCCTCGGCTTCGCCGCGGCGGCGTACGCCGGACAGCTGCGCCGGGATCACCTTGGTGTCGTTGAAGATCAGCAGGTCGCCGGGGTCGAGCAGCGACGGCAGGTCGCCGACCGAGCGGTCCTCGGTGCCGATGCCAGGCCTGACGACGAGCAGCCGTGCGGAATCACGCGGTTCGGCCGGACGCAGCGCGATCCGCTCCTCCGGCAGTTCGAAATCGAAGAGGTCGACGCGCATCAGGTCAGGCGGATCAGCAGCGCCCCGGAGAGCAGCAGCACGGCCCCGGCGATGCGGCCGAGCGAGATCTCGCGCACCGCCAGCCCGAGGAAGCCGATGCGGTCGATCACCATGCCCGCCAGAAGCTGGCCGGTCACCGCAAAGGCCATCAGCGCAGCGGCGCCGATGCGCGGCGCCAGGATGGTTGCGATCGTCACATAGGAGCCGCCAAGCAGACCGCCCACGACAAAGAGCCACGGTGCCGGCGCCCGCCAGTCGAGCGAAATGCCCTGCAGCCTGACGATCAGGAAGGAAATGATGCCGAGCACGATGGCGCCCGACAGGAAGGAGAAGGCGGCGGCCGGAACCGGAGAGCCGAGGCCGCGCGCCAGATGCGCGTTGACCGGCGCCTGGATTGCGATGAAGGCGCCGGACAGGATGCCGAGCAGGGACCAGATTACACCCATCATTGACGCTCTGGCTCCCTGCCCTGGCCGTGGTTAGTTGACGTCCGCGGCGACCTTCATCGACACGATCTTGTCGGGATCCTGCACCGGCTCGCCGCGCTTGATCTTGTCGACATTGTCCATGCCCTCGATGACCTGGCCCCACACCGTGTACTGGCGGTTGAGGAAGCCGGCGTCGTCGAAGCAGATGAAGAACTGCGAATTCGCCGAGTTCGGGTTCTGCGAGCGCGCCATCGAGCAGGTGCCGCGCGCATGGTTCATGTTGGAGAACTCGGCCTTCAGGTCCGGCTTGTCGGAGCCGCCCATGCCGGCACGCGCCGGATTGAAGTCCTTGCCGTCCGACTTGCCGAACTTCACGTCGCCGGTCTGCGCCATGAAGCCGTCGATGACGCGGTGGAACACCACGCCGTCATAGGCGCCTTCGCGGGCCAGTTCCTTGATGCGGGCCACATGGCCGGGAGCGAGGTCCGGCAGCAGTTCGATCACCACCTTTCCCTGCGTGGTGTCCAGAATGAGCGCGTTCTCGCGGTCCTTGATTTCAGCCATCTTTGAGTCCTTCTTTTGAAAATTGCGCGACTAGCCGTCGGCCGCGATGCGAACCTTGATCATGCGGTCCGGATCGATCACCGCGCCGGTCTGGGCGTTGTCGCTCTTCTTGATCTTGTCGACGAATTCCATGCCGCTCTCGACCTCGCCGACCACCGTGTACTGGCCGTTCAGACCGGAATTGGGGGCAAGCATGATGAAGAACTGCGAATTCGCCGAATCGGGGTCCTGCGACCGCGCCATGCCGACGACGCCGCGAACATAGGGCACATCGGAAAACTCGGCCGGCAGGTCCGGCTTGTCGGAGCCGCCCATGCCGGCGCGCTGCGAGTTGTAGCCGTCTTCCATGTCGCCGAACTGCACGTCGCCGGTCTGCGCCATGAAGCCGTCCATGACGCGGTGGAACGCGACATTGTCATAGGCGCCTTCGCGCACCAGCGCCTTGATCTGCGCGACATGCTTGGGCGCCAGGTCAGGCCTCAGCGCAATCGTCACGTCGCCGTCCTTGAGGGTGATGATCATCGTGTTTTCGGGATCGGCGGCAAGTACCGGCGATGCTCCGAACAGGGCCGCAAGCACGACGAATAACGAAGCAAGCTTCCTGAGCTGCATGGACGTTTCTCCAGACTTCTATTTCGTTTTGAATTTGGCGGTGAGCGCCTTGGCGACCACAGCCGGTACGAAGGGACGGATGTCGCCGCCCATCGACGCTATCTGGCGCACAAGTGTGGCGGTAATCGTGCGCACCGAGGGGCTGGCCGGCAAAAACACCGTCTGCAGGTCGGGCGCCATGGTCTCGTTCATGCCGGCCATCTGCATCTCGTAGTCGAGGTCCGTGCCGTCGCGCAGGCCGCGGATCATGATCGCGGCGCCATGCTTGCGCGCCGCCTCGATCACCAGCCCGTCGAAGGACACCACCTTGATGCGGCCGGCGTCCTCTCCGAGTTCGTCGCGCGTCGCGGCCTCGATCAGCTTTACCCGCTCCTCGAACTCGAACAGCGGCTTCTTGCCGGCATGGATGCCGATCGCCGCATAGATCTCGTCGGCCACCGCAAGCGATGCCTTGAGCACGTCGAGATGGCCGTTGGTCAGCGGGTCGAACGAGCCGGCATAGATGGCGAGGCGCTTGGTCATGGACGGTGCTTCTAGCGAGACTGCCTGGCAAAGGCAAATCGGATGAACGGCACATGAACGGGGCTATCAGAAAACCTTCAAGCCGCGCTCGCTATATGAAGACAATACCGACCGATGAAACCAAAACGGCACTTGTCCGTTCTGGTGCAGGAGATTGAACAATGATGATCTACATGCTCGCAGTCGCAATGACCATAACCATGCTGATCGCCACCGCCTTCAACATGCATCAGGAAACGCAGCGCAACCGTCTTCAGGAAAAGCGCGCTTCCATCCGCAATTTCTGGCCGCGCTAACCTCCAGTCAGCAAAGCCTTAGCCGGAGCACGCGGCCGATCTATTCTTCGGTCCCGTCTCCGGCGCCCTGCCCTTCACTTCCCTCGACTTCCGCCGCCGTCTCCGGCGCCTCGTCCTCTTCCTCACCCTGCGGCTCGGATATCCGCTCGACCGAAACCACCTTCTCGGCGTCCGCCGTATGGAAGATGGTGACGCCCTTGGTCGCGCGGCTCGCGATGCGGATGCCGTTGACCGGCACTCGGATTACCTGGCCGCCGTCCGACACCAGCATGATCTGGTCGTCATTGCCGACCGGGAAGGTCGCCACCAGCCGGCCGATCTCGTCGACCTTCGACACGTCGGTCGCCCTTATGCCCTTGCCGCCGCGGTTGGTCAGGCGGAAATCATAGGACGACGAGCGCTTGCCGTAGCCATATTCGCTGACCGTCAGCACCATCTGCTCCAGCGCCTTCAGCGCCTCGTAGCGCTCCGCCGGCAGCGTCGTCTCCTCGACGACCTCCTCGTTGGTCAGCGCGATCTCTTCCTCGTCCACGCCGGCGCTCTTGCGCTCGATCACCGCCTGCTTGAGATAGGCCGCGCGTTCGGCAGGCGTCGCCTCGACATGGTTGAGGATCGCCATCGAGATGACGCGGTCGCCCTCGCCCATCGAGATGCCGCGCACGCCGACCGAGTTGCGGCTCATGAAGACGCGCACGTCGCTGACGCGGAAGCGGATGCACTGCCCCGAGCTCGCCGTCAGAAGCACGTCGTCCTCGTCCGAGCAGGTCTCGACCCCGAGGATCTCGTCGCCCTCTTCCTCGAGCTTCATGGCGATCTTGCCGTTGCGGTTGACCTGCACGAAGTCCGACAGCTTGTTGCGTCGCACCGTGCCGCGCGTCGTCGCGAACATCACGTCGAGATCGGCCCAGCTCTCCTCGTCTTCCGGCATCGGCATGATCGTCGTGATGCGCTCGCCATCCTGCAGCGGCAGCATGTTGCGCAGGAATTTCCCGCGCGACTGCGGATTGCCGATCGGCAGGCGCCAGACCTTCTCCTTGTAGACGATGCCGCGCGAGGAGAAGAACAGCACCGGCGTATGCGTATTGGCGACGAACAGCCGGGTGACGAAATCCTCGTCCCTGGTCGACATGCCCGAGCGGCCCTTGCCGCCGCGGCGCTGCGCCCGGTAGATCGAGAGCGGCACGCGCTTGATGTAGCCCGAATGGCTCACCGTCACGACCATGTCCTCGCGCTGGATCAGGTCCTCGTCGTCCATGTCGGCGGCGCCGTCGAGCAGCTGCGTGCGGCGCGGCGTGCCGAACTCGTCGCGCACGGCGATGAGCTCGTCCTTGACGATCTGCTGGATGCGCACGCGCGACGACAAGATGTCGAGATAGTCCTTGATCTCGGCGCCGATCGTGTTCAGCTCGTCGGCGATCTCGTCGCGTCCGAGCGCCGTCAGCCGCTGCAGGCGCAGTTCGAGAATGGCACGCGCCTGCTCTTCCGACAGGTTGTAGGTGCCGTCCTCGTTGATGCGGTGGCGCGGATCGTCGATCAGCAGGATCAGCGATTCCACGTCGGCCGCCGGCCAGCGCCGCTCCATCAATTGCTCGCGCGCCGTCTGCGGATCGGGCGCCTGGCGGATCAGCTTGATGACCTCGTCGATATTGGCAACCGCGATGGCGAGACCGACCAGCACATGGGCGCGGTCGCGCACCTTGCGCAGCAGGAATTTCGTGCGCCGGCTGATAACCTCCTCGCGGAAGGCGACGAAGGCCCTCAGCATGTCGATCAGCGTCATCACTTCCGGCTTGCCGCCGTTCAGCGCCACCATGTTGCAGCCGAACGAGGTCTGCAGCGGCGTATAGCGATAGAGCTGGTTGAGGATGACGTCCGAAACCGCATCGCGCTTCAGCTCGACGACGACGCGATAACCCTGCCGGTCGCTCTCGTCGCGAATGTCGGAAATGCCCTCGATGCGCTTGTCGCGCACCAGCTCGGCCATCTTCTCGATCATCGTCGACTTGTTCACCTGGTAGGGAACCTCGGTGATGATGATGGCTTCGCGGTCGTTGGGACGCTCCTCGATGCTCACCTGGCCGCGCATCAGGATCGAGCCGCGGCCGGTCGCATAAGCACTTTCGATGCCGGCCCGGCCGATGATCAGCCCGCCGGTCGGGAAATCCGGACCCGGGATGATTTCCATCAGCTTCGGCAGGTCGATCGCCGGATTGTCGATCAGCGCCATCGCACCGTCGCACACTTCGCCGAGATTGTGCGGCGGGATGTTGGTCGCCATGCCGACGGCGATGCCGCCGGCGCCATTGACCAGCAGCGCCGGGAAACGCGCCGGCAGCACCTTGGGCTCGCTGCCCGATGAATCGTAGGTGTCCTGGAAATCGACGGTGTCCTTGTCGATGTCCTCGAGCAGTTCATGCGCCACCTTGGTCAGGCGCGACTCGGTATAGCGCATCGCCGCCGGCGGATCGCCGTCGATCGAACCGAAATTGCCCTGCCCGTCGATCAGCGGAACGCGCAGCGACCAGTCCTGCGCCATGCGCACCAGGGCGTCGTAGATCGAGGCGTCGCCATGCGGATGGTATTTACCCATCACGTCGGCGACCGGGCGCGCCGACTTCACATATTTGCGGTTCCAGTGGTAGCCGCTCTCATGCGCCGCAAAGAGGATGCGCCGGTGCACCGGTTTCATGCCGTCGCGCACGTCGGGAAGCGCCCGGCTCACGATCACGCTCATCGCGTAATCGAGATAGGAACGCTGCATTTCCTCGATGATCGAAATCGGTTCGATATCTGAAGGGCCGCCGGGGCCGCGCGGTGTTTTCTGGTCGTTCAAATTGGATCACATAAACCGTTGAGAATCATATCCCGTCTATATAGGAAGCGACCGCGATTATCCAAGCATTCCGGCCCTTGTCCCGCGCTGAATACAGCCGGAAATTCAAACGGATATCGCCCCGGAACTGCCCCCGCGTCAGTCCCGCGTCAGGCCCGCGAACCGAAAGCTTTTTCCGTTGCTTCCGGCAAATCGCCGGGCCGCCTGGGCTGGCGTCCGCCCGCTGCCCGCGCTAGCCTGCGCAAGGAGGACGCGCCATGCCGAATTATGACAGTCTTTTCAATGCCTTCGTCACCATCCTGGTGACCATCGACCCGCCGGGTCTGGCGCCGCTCTTCCTCGCCGTGACGCGCGGCATGAACCGCGACGAGCGTCTTCAGGTCTCAGCGCGCGCCTCCATCATCGGTTTTGCCGTCATGGCTCTGTTCGCGCTGGCCGGCTCGGTCATCCTGTCGGCATTCGGCATAACCCTGCCCGCCTTCAGGGTCGCGGGCGGCTTCCTGCTCTTCTACATCGCCTTCGAGATGATCTTCGAGAAGCGGCAGGATCGGAAGGAAAAGACCGCCGACGTCGCCATCACCAAGGACATGATCCACAACATCGCGGCTTTTCCGCTGGCCATCCCGCTGATTGCCGGCCCCGGCGCCATCTCCGCGACGGTCCTGCTCTCCGGCACGTTCCAGGGACCGGTCGCCAAGGCCAGCCTCGTCGGCATCATCGCCTTGTGCATCCTCCTCACCTATCTGGTCTTCCTGCTCGCCGAGCGCGTCGACAAGCTGCTCGGCGCCACCGGGCGCTCCATCCTGACCCGCCTGCTCGGCGTGCTGCTCGCCGCCCTCGCCGTCCAGTTCGTCGCCGACGGCGTCAAGGCGATGATGGCAGGGTGAGGAGCACCGGGCGTCGCAATGTGCGTCCGCGCCTCCTCATCGCGGAAAGTGTTCGACATGCGTCTCGGCCGTGCGGCCGTAGTAAAGCACGCGCCGGCCGAGGAACGAGACCATGTAGCCGGCACAGCCCAGGGCCTTCACGTTCTTGCAGAACGCCGCATAGGAATAATCCGGCGGATTGGCCTGCGCCCATTTGATCTGGGCGGCGACGCCGGGCTGGTCGAACGCGGCGGCCACCTGCCCCTCCGATCGCCGGTTCTCCAGCACGACGCTGTCGCCGTCCGGCAGGAAGTAGGTCGTCGTGTTGCGACGATAGTCGACGACATAGCCTTCGAAGCCGGCGCCGATGAGCGCTCCGACGATCTCAGGGAAAGCCATCGTCTTGTCATAGGCGGCATTCAGGCAATCTTGGGCAATAGCTGTCAGTTGCGCGTCCATGGCGCATTCCTTTCTCTCTCGGATGAGGGCCGGTCGGATCAGTCGACGGGAACGCCCGTCAGTTCGCGGTCCCGGACGATCTTTTGCAGGAGCTGTGCTAGCCGCCGCCTTTCGTCGGCAGTCAGGCCGCCGAAGAAGGCCGCATCGTTCTCGTCCGCAAGGCGCGCGAGCCGGGGCACCAGCGCCCGCCCGGCCTTGGTCAACGCGAGCTTGTGTGCACGCTTGTCGTCGGGATTGTCATGACGGTCGATCAGCGACTTTTCGGCCAGGCGGTCGGAGAGCTTGGAGATTGCCCCCCGCGTCATGCCCATGCCTTCCGCCAGCTGCGACGGCGCGACACGGCCGGCATCGTAGAGGGCGCGCAGGAACACCCACTCGGCGACCGTCACTCCCTCATGCTCGACCCTGCGGGCAAAGCTCTGCGAGACGGCGTTGGATACCATTCTCAGCCAATAGCCGAGATGCGTGTCCAGCGTTGATGGCGATCGTTTCGAGGGCACGGCAACCTCATTGACTAACCAGCAACTAGTACAATCTAGTTTCCTAGTCAATCATGCTCCGCCATCGCGGCCGTGCGGCTGCCCGCATGTTTCGCGCCGCCGGACGCAGCCTGGGACGGGATCTGTCGGGTCGGTCTGGCGTCCGGCGCCTGACTGGGTCAGGCTGCCGCTGGCGCGCCGGTATCGATCACCTCGAAGTCGTGCGTGATCGTCGCCGTCTTGGCGAGCATCGCCGAGGCGGAACAGTATTTCTCGATCGACAGGTCGATGGCGCGCGCCACCTTGGCCTCGGACAGCCCCCGGCCCTTGACTATGAAATGCATGTGGATGCGGGTGAACACTTTGGGCTCGGTCTCTGCCCGGTCGGAATCCATCTCGACAACGCAGTCCTCGACTGCCTCGCGGCCCTTCTCGAGAATGTGGACGACGTCATAGGCGGAGCAGCCGCCGGTGCCGATCAGCACCAGCTCCATGGGGCTCGGTCCCGGCTTCGGCTTGCTGCCGTCGGTGCCGGAAACAGTACCGAACACCACCTTGTGCCCCGAGCCGGTCTCTCCGACAAAAGTCCGATCCTCAACCCATTTCACACGCGCCTTCATCATTCCTCCAATCGGAAAAAACTTAGCTTGGCGACCGGCGCGCCGGAAGCCGCACCATTGCCGGAAACGATCTCGCAGCCTGTGCGCGTTCCGCGCTCGATGCTGACTGCCGATCCGCATCGCACCATTGCCGGTGGTGGCGCCGGTTTGCAAGCAGGCCTGACGCCAGCGGGGACCCAATCGTGTCACGCCTGGCGGGCGACCTTGACCTTCTCTGCAACCGATCCGGATCACAGTATGGGCGACGGCCCGGCCTATCGCGATGGCAGCGCGACCATCATCTCCCGTCCGCCGAACGCATGAACTGAATCATGCGCGCGCACGACGACGCTTTCGACCCCGTCGGGAAGCGTCACCGCCAGGCTGCGGGTAAAGGGCTGCTCGTCGACATGCGGGTGAAACAGCGTCCGCGTTCCGAGCACCGCGCCGTTCTCGTCGAGGACCTCGAAGCGGTCGGCGTAGTGGCTCCAGCCTTCGTCGGCGTGCCGGACCGTGACGTCGAACCTGTAGGCGCCATCGGCCTGCCGGGAGACCTCGACCGCTTCGACATCGGCCTCGCCGGCGGCTGCCGGTGAGCCCAGTCCGGCCACCGCAGCGAGGCAGACGGCCGGCAGGAGCCCGCGAAGGGCGCCTGCTCTGTCAGATGCGGCCAATGGGGCCACCGGCGTCGATCAGAACGGGATTTCGTCGTCGAGATCACGCGAGCCGCCACCGCCGCCCCGGCTGCCGCCACCGCCACCGCCGCGATCGTCGGGACCGGACTGGCCGAAGTCGGAGCCCTGCGAGCGGCCGCCGCCACCGGAATAGCCGCCGACCTGACCGCCCTCGCCGCGCGAATCCAGCATCTGCAGCTCGCCGCGGTATTTCTGCAGCACGATCTCCGTCGTGTAGCGGTCGTTGCCGGTCTGGTCCTGCCATTTGCGGGTCTGGATCTGGCCTTCGATGTAAACCTTGGCGCCCTTCTTCAGGTACTGCTCGGCGACCTTGGCAAGCTGGTCGTTGAAGATCACGACATTGTGCCACTCGGTCTTTTCCTTGCGCTCGCCCGACTGCTTGTCGCGCCAGCTTTCCGACGTAGCGATGCGCATGTTGACGACCGGATCGCCGGAATTCAGCCGGCGGATTTCGGGATCGGCCCCGAGATTGCCGACCAGAATGACCTTGTTGACGCTGCCTGCCATGATACTTCTCCAAAAACGCTTCCGCGGCTCGATGGCCCCGTATTTCGCGCGCATCCTATATGAGCGCGCCCGAAACAGCCCGGCCGAATGCCCGCCCCGCCGGCACTGTCCACATGTTGTTTGTTCTATTTTTGTTCTACAACGTCCATGCCGAACTGGCAAGATGGAGCTTGAGACCGCGTGTGGACGGACGCGCACGTCCACGGCGGGCCAACTGACTCTCATAGCCACCTGCCCCGCGCCGACCCCATCGCGTCCTACCCGGAAGACTACCCGGCCAATCCATCGCCGCGGTGCGGCGCCGGGCCATCACCACAGTGCGGCGTCGGCCATCGCGCGGATCGACGCCGGCCATCGCGCGGATCGACGCCGGCGATCGCCGCACTGTGGCGCCCGCATCGCGCGGATCGACCGCATGG
>CAMYMG010000110.1 GCA_947259295.1 uncultured Rhizobiaceae bacterium | reverse complement strand
GGGCTGCAGCCGATGCGGCGCTCAGCCGTGCTGCTGCCGGCGCCCGAGGGGCATGATGTCAGCCGCTGGCCGCTTTTCGCCAGCGCCTCCGAGCGCTGGTACGCCAAACCCGAAGCCGGGCTTCTGATGGTGTCGCCCTCGGAGGAGGATCCCGTGGAGCCGCATGACGTGTGGGCCGACGACATGGTGCTGGCCGAGGGCATCGACCGCTTTGAGCAGGCGGTGACGATGTCGGTCACGCATGTGCTGAAGAACTGGGCAGGCATGCGCAGCTTCGTCGCCGACCGCAACCCGGTGGTGGGGTTCGCGCCAGGCGCGGAAGGTTTCTTCTGGCTCGCCGGACAGGGCGGCTACGGCATCCAGGCGGCGCCGGCGCTGTCGCAGCTTGCCGCCGACCTTTGCCTTGGCCGGACGTCGGAACTGCCGGCAGCGACGGTTGCGGCGCTCGACCCTGGGCGCGAGATCAAGCCGGCGGCCAAACACTAGCCGGCAACCGCACGAACCGGTTCGGCGCCTGCGTCAGGCCGGGCGGAAATGCTTGGAGAGTTTCAGGCCCTGAGCCTGGTAGTTGGAGCCGAGATCGGTGCCGTAGAGCGCCTTCGGCCGCGACAGCATGTGCTCGTAGACAAGCCGGCCGACGATCTGGCCGTGTTCAAGGATGAAGGGCACTTCGTGGCTGCGCACCTCGAGCACGGCACGGCTGCCGGTGCCGCCGGCCTGAGAATGGCCGAAGCCCGGGTCGAAGAAGCCGGCATAGTGGACACGGAATTCGCCGACCAGCGGATCGTAGGGTGTCATCTCGGCGGCATAGAGCGGCGGCACGTGCACCGCCTCCTGGCTGACCAAGATGTAAAATTCGTCCGGGTCGAGCACCAGTTCGGCGGCGCCGTGATTGTAGAGGGGCTCCCAGAAGTCGAGTACTTCCTGAGCGTCGCGCTTGTCGACGTCGACGAGGCCGGTGTGGTGCTTGCCGCGGTAGCCGATCAGGCTGCCCTTGTCGCCCGACAGGTCGATCGACAGCGCGATGCCGCCGCCCGAGATGTTGGGCGGTTCGGTGGCAACCAGGGTCTCGGCGCGGTGAAGGTCGCCGAGCTGTGCCTCTGACAGCAGCGCATTGCCCTTGCGAAAGCGTATCTGCGACAGGCGCGAACCGGTGCGCGCGACGATCGGGAAGGTGCGCGGGCTGACCTCGAGATAAAGCGGGCCCGAATAGCCGGCCGGGATCTTGTCGAATTCCTGGCCGCGATCGGTCATGACGCGGGTGAAGATGTCGAGGCGGCCGGTCGAGCTCTTCGGATTGGCCGATGCCGAGATGCTGTCCGGCAGGTCGAGGCTTTCGAGCAGCGGCACGATGTAGACGCAACCGGTCTCGAGCACCGCGCCATTGGTCAGGTCGATCTCGTGCAGCTTCAGCCGGTCGAGCTTGTCGGCGACATTGTGCGAGGGGCCGGGCAGGAAGCTGGCGCGCACGCGCCATGCCTTTTCGCCGAGCCTGAGGTCCAGGCTCGCCGGCTGCACCTGGTCGGAATCCAGCGCGCGCGGCGACTTCAGCGCGCCCGACTGGAACAGCGCCTGAATTTCCTGGTCTGGAAGAATGCCCGTCTGCCGCAAGAGCCAGCTCCATTGTCTGGCCCAGTGGTTTAGCAACAGCCAAGATTGACGCAAGCAGGCGACAGGTCTAATGGACATTTATCCCGTGGTGATTTGGCCGGTCGGCTTGCAGCCACGTTAAACAAATCGCTAAAGGACCGTCGGGGCCGAAGGCCCATATGGACCGGTTGCGATTTTTCGCCGCCGGTTTTTTTGTATTTGGGAACACGCCATGACGACCAAAGAGCGCAACTGGAAGCCCGCCACGCAACTGGTTCACGCCGGAACGCTGCGTTCGCAGTTCGGCGAGACCTCCGAGGCGCTCTACCTGACGCAGGGCTATATCTATGACAGCGCCGAAGCGGCGGAAGCGCGCTTCAAGGGCGAGGAGCCGGGCTTCATCTATTCGCGCTACGCCAACCCGACGGTCGACATGTTCGAGAAGCGCATGTGTGCGCTGGAGGGCGCCGAGGACGCACGGGCCACGGCATCGGGCATGGCCGCGGTGACGGCGGCGATCCTGTGCAGTTTGAAGGCCGGCGACCATATTGTGGCGGCGCGGGCGCTGTTCGGCTCCTGCCGCTGGGTGGTCGAGACGCTGGCGCCGCGCTACGGCATCGCCTGTACGCTGGTCGACGGACGCGAGATCGCCAACTGGGAAAAGGCGGTGCAGCCCAACACCAGGCTGTTCTTCCTCGAAAGCCCGACCAACCCGACGCTGGAAGTGGTCGACATCGCGGCGGTGGCGGGGCTCGCCAATTCCGTCGGCGCGCGGCTGGTGGTCGACAATGTCTTCGCAACGCCGCTGCAGCAGAAGCCGCTCGAGCTTGGCGCGCATATCGTCGTCTATTCGGCGACCAAGCACATAGACGGCCAGGGCCGTTGCCTCGGTGGCGTGGTGCTGTCGGACAAGGAATGGATCGACAAGAATTTGCACGACTATTTCCGGCATACGGGTCCGAGCCTGTCGCCGTTCAACGCCTGGACGCTGCTCAAGGGGCTGGAGACGCTGCCGGTCAGGGTGCGCCAGCAGACGGAGAATGCGGGACGGGTGGCCGACTTCCTGGCGGGACGCGCCGACATCAGCCGCGTCATCTATCCCGGCCGGGCTGATCACCCGCAGGCCGACATCGTCAAAAGACAGATGGGCGGCGGCTCGACGCTGATCTGCCTCGACCTGAAGGGCGGCAAGAAGTCTGCCTTCGCCTTCCAGAACGCGCTCGAAATCATCCAGATCTCCAACAATCTCGGCGATGCCAAAAGCCTGATCACGCATCCGGAAACGACGACGCACAAGAACCTGACCGCCGAGGCGCGCGCCGAACTCGGCATCGGTTCGGGCACACTCAGGATTTCGGTCGGACTGGAGGATACCGACGATCTGATCGCGGATATCGACTCGGCGCTGGAGCGCGCGGCCTGAGCAAGCCTCAGGCGAAGGTTCGCCGGGCAAGCACGATGCGCGACAGCGTGGTGTAGAGCGTCAGCGCCGCAAAACCCCAGGCGATCGGCGCGAACCAGGCCGGAAACAGGCAGAAGGTAACGAACACCGCGATGGTCTCGCTCGCCTCTGCCAGGCCGGTGGTGAAGAACAGCGACTTCTGGCCGCGCGCCGCGGTGATGAGCTTGCGCTTCTCCGCCATTACCGCATAGGCGAGGAAGCTCGCGCCGTTGGCGTAGAAGGCGAAAAGCAGCGCCGCACCGGCAAGCCCATTCGCCTGCGGGTCGTAGATGACGAAGCCCAGCGGAATGGCGCCGTAGAAGACGAAGTCCAGCACGATGTCGAGATAGCCGCCGAGATCGGTCTTGCCGTTGATGCGCGCGACCGCGCCATCCAGCCCGTCTCCTACCCGGCTGATGCCGATCAAGAGCAGACCGAGCCAGAACCAGCCGAAAGCAATGGCAGTAGCGGCGCCCATCCCCACGGCAAACGCTGAATAAGTGACGGCATTGGCCGTTACGCCCGCCGAGGCGATGCGGGCGGCGATGGCGTCTAGCCAGGGGTCGAGGCGCGGGCGCGCCCAGCCGTCAAGCACGGCCTTGAAACCGGATCATCATGCGACACAGTAGATAGCATAGGCAGCGTTGCGGAAATCACATTTGAACGACTGAATGCGGTTGACCGTCCGGCCCAGACGCGGAATCTAGGCTGCGATGCTGGAGACGTGACTATGTACAGCGCCCTGACGCGCAACATCACCGTTACGGTCAAGCCATTCTACATGGCGGACCGCTCCGATCCCGAGGAAAGCCGCTATGTGTGGGGCTACCGGGTGACGATCGACAACCAGTCAGACGAGCGCGTGAAGCTGATTTCGCGGTACTGGCAGATCACCGATGGGGCTGGGCGGGTCGAAGAGGTACGCGGCGCCGGCGTGGTGGGCGAACAGCCCGAACTCGATCCCGGCGACAGCTACCAGTACACGTCGGGCTGCCCGCTCTCGACGCCATCCGGCTTCATGCTCGGCCACTACACGATGCGAACCAGGCGCGGCGAAGAGTTCGATATCGAGATCCCCGCATTCTCGCTCGACCTCCCCGGCAAGCCGCGGACCGTCAACTGACGGAATGCCGCCATGCAGGCCGGCCCGCCTGCCCTGCCGCAGCAGGTATCAAAAACCGACAGGCGGCAATGACTTCACGGAGGTCCTCATGACCATGCTCAACTGCGCGATACTCGACGACTACCAGAACGTCGCGCTCAGCGCTGCCGACTGGGGAAACCTTCCGCAGGGCGTGCAGGTCCGACGTTTCGCTGGGGGCTTCACCGATCTCGAGGCGCGCGCGGCCGCACTTCGCGACTACGCAATCATCGTGGCCATGCGCGAGAGGACGGTGTTTGACGCCGCACTGCTCGAGCGGCTGCCGAAGCTCCGGCTGCTGATCACCACCGGCATGCGCAACGCGTCCATCGACATGGCCGCTGCCAAGGCGCACGGTGTCACGGTGTGCGGGACACGCAATTCCGTCGGCCCTGCGGCGGAACTGGCCTGGGGGCTGCTGCTGGCGCTGAAGCGGAACATTCCGGCCGAGGTCGCCAACTTCCGGGCGGCAGGAGCGCAGTGGCAAACGACGGTAGGCGGCGATCTCAAGCAAAAGGTGCTTGGCGTCGTCGGCCTCGGCAAGCTCGGGCAACTGGTGGCGCGCTACGGCAAGGCATTCGACATGGAAGTGCTCGGCTGGTCGAAGAACAACTCGCCCGAACGCTGTGCCGACCTCGGGATCGGTTACGCCGCCACGCTCGACGAGCTGTTGCAACGATCGGACGCCGTGTCGTTGCATGTCGTTTTGAACAACGAGACGCGCGGCATGATCGGCGCGCGCGAACTGGCGCTGATGAAGCGCGAGGCGGTCATCGTCAACACGTCGCGTGGGCCGTTGATCGAAGAGACGGCCCTGATAGCCGCACTGAAGGAAGGAGGGATTGCCGGAGCGGCAGTGGATGTCTTCGGCATCGAACCGCTGCCGGTCAACCACGTCTTCCGATCGCTGCCCAACCTCATCGCCACGCCGCATATCGGCTATGTGACGGCCGAGACCTATGAACTGTTCTATGGCGATGCAGTCGACGACATCGTCGCCTGGATCGGCGGCAATGCGGTACGAGTGCTGAACGCCTGAAGCGTTCAGCACTCGCAGTGATCACTCGGCCGGCGAAAACTCGGCCGGGTCGAAGGAATAGGCTTCCGAGCAGAACTCGCAGGCCACTGAAATCACGCCATCCTCCGTGCTTTCGCTGATCTCCTCAGCGGAAAAGCCTTCGAGAATGCCGCGGATGCGGTCGCGCGAGCAGGAGCACTCGTCGGCCACGCGAACGCCGGTGAATACCCTGACGCCGTGCTCGTGAAACAGCCGGTAAAGCAGCCGCTCGGATTCGACCATGGGGTCGATCAGTTCGGTCGGCTCTATGGTGCCGAGCAGCGCCTGGAGTTCCAGCCACGCATTGTCGACCGGAACCTCGGGACCGGTGTCGCCGTCGCCGCCCGGAAGGTCGGGCATGCGCAGACGTTCCGGCGCCTCCGGCAGGAACTGCACCAGCATGCCGCCGGCACGCCAGCGCTCCGGTTCGCCCGGCAGCACGAGCTTGGCGACCTCGATGCGGATCTCGGTCGGGATTTGCTCCGACTGCCGGAAATAGGTCCGCGCGGCCTCTTCCAGCGTGTTGCCGTCGAGTTGCACGATGCCCTGGTAGCGCTGCGTGTATTCGCCCTGGTCGATGGTCAGCGCGAGAATGCCGCTGCCCAGCAACGTGGCCGGCGCCGTCTCGCCGGCGGCCATGAGTTCGGCAAGCCGGTCAGGATCGAAGCGGGCATAAGCGCGCAGCGAGCCTGGCGTGGTGAAATCGGCAACCAGCATGTCGACGGGACCGTCGGTACGGGTCTGCAGGATGAACTTGCCGTCGAACTTCAGCGACGAGCCGAGCAGCACCGCAACAACGCATGCCTCGGCAAGCAGCCGGGCAACCGCTTCCGGATAGTCGTGGCGCTCGAGAATGGCGTCGAGCAGCGGTCCAAGCTGGATCACGCGGCCACGCGCATCCAGCGGACCGACCTCGAACGGGACGACATGGTCGTCGCCGGCATAGCCGAATTCGCCGAGTTTTCTTTCCTGATCAGACAATTGTACCGTTTCCAACATGACACATCTCCGGCGCGCGGCGATGCCGCCACTCAGGAAGCATGCGTCGAGACGCCCATGGTTTTAGGTGATGGCCTGCAGATAGGCATCGCCCGGCGCCGCTTCAAGCGCCAAGGCACCAGGCGAGCACCGCCTTCTGGGCGTGCAGCCGGTTTTCGGCCTCGTCGAAGACGACGGAATGCGGACCATCGATCACATCGTCGGTGACTTCCTCGCCGCGATGGGCCGGCAGGCAGTGCATGAACAGCGCATCGGACTTGGCGTGGCGCATCAGGTCGGCATTGACCTGATAGGGCAGGAACACGTTGTGGCCCCGGGCGCGGTGCTCCTGGCCCATCGAGACCCAGCAATCGGTCATGATGCAGTCGGCCTGGTCGGCAGCCTCCTCCGGCGAGCGCATGACGCTGACGGCGCCGCCATTGGCCCTGGCCCAGTCGACATACTTGCCCTCCGGCTCGCTGCCTTCGGGAACGGCGATGCGCAGATTGAAGGCGAAGCGGGCCGAGGCCTCGAGCAGCGAGTGCACGACATTGTTGCCGTCGCCGATCCAGGAAATGGTCTTGCCGGCGACCGGACCGCGATGTTCTTCGAAGGTCATGATGTCGGCCATCAGCTGGCAAGGATGGGTGTCGTCGGTCAGTCCGTTGATGACGGGCACGCTGGCGTGCTCGGTCAGTTCGAGAAGCCGCTCATGCGCCGTGGTGCGGATCATGATGGCGTCGACATAGCGCGACAGCACCTTGGCGGTGTCGGCGATGGTCTCGGAGCGGCCAAGCTGCATCTCGGTGCCGGTCAGCATGATGGTCTCGCCGCCGAGCTGGCGCATGCCGACATCGAAGGAGACGCGGGTGCGGGTCGACGGCTTGTCGAAGATCATCGCCAGCACCTTGCCGTCGAGCGGCCGCGAGCGCTCGCCCGCCTTGAGGCGTTCCTTGCGGGCGGACGCGTCGGACAGCATGCCACGCAGGTCTACAGCGGAAACGGCGGACAGGTCGGTGAAGTGGCGGATACCACCGGTCATTGCAGATTCTCCAGGGGATCAGCCGGCAGCGGCGACTGGCGCTGCCGAAAGCGCAGCGGCGCCGGCGCGGATGCGGTCGAGCGCGACGCGGATTTCCTCGTCGGTGACGACGAGCGGCGGCAGCAGGCGGATGACGTTGTCGCCCGCCGGCACGGTGAGCAGGTGCTCGTCGCGCAATGCCGCGTTCATTTTTGCGTTGGGCACCCGGCACTTGATGCCGAGAAGCAGGCCGGTACCGCGAATTTCTTCGATGACGTCCGGGAACTCGTCGGCAACGCCGGCGAGACCCTGCTTCATCAGCAGCGACTTGCGCGACACCTCGTCCAGGAAGCCTTCTTCCAGAACAACGTCGAGCACGGCGTTGCCGACGGCCATGGCGAGCGGATTGCCGCCGAAGGTGGTGCCGTGGACCCCCGGCGTCATGCCGGCGGCGGCCGCATCGGTCGCCAGGCAGGCGCCCATCGGGAACCCGCCACCGATGCCCTTGGCGATTGCCATGATGTCGGGCGCGACGCCCGACCATTCATAGGCGAAGAGCTTGCCGGTCCGTCCGACTCCGCATTGCACCTCGTCGAAGATCAGCAGCAGGCCGTGCTTGTCGCAGAGCGCGCGAAGGCGCCGGAGCGACTCCGCCGGAAAGGCGCGGACACCGCCCTCGCCCTGCACGGGCTCGAGCAGGATCGCGGCAGTTTCGGACGTGATCGCCTTTTCGGCCGCGTCGATGTCGTCGAACGGCACCTGATCGAAACCGTCGGCCTTGGGGCCGAACCCCTCGAGATATTTCGCCTGTCCGCCGGCTGCGATGGTCGCCAGCGTGCGACCGTGGAAGGCGCCTTCGAAGGTGATGGTGCGGAACCGCTCGGGATTGCCGTTGACGTAGTGGTAGCGGCGCGCCGTCTTGATGGCGGCTTCGAGCGCCTCCGCGCCTGAATTGGTGAAGAACACCTTGTCGGCAAAGGTAGCCTCGACCAGCCGTTCGCCGAGCCGGCGCTGGCCGGGGATTTCGTAGAGATTGGAGACGTGCCAGAGTTTCGCGGCCTGCTCGGTCAGGGCGGCGACCAGACGCGGATGGGCGTGGCCGAGCGAATTGACCGCGATGCCGCCGGCAAAATCGAGATAGCGCTGGCCGTCTGCCGTGACCAGCCAACTGCCCTCGCCCCGCTCGAAGGAAAGGGGTGCGCGCGCAAAAGTCTCGTAAAGCGCCGAACCGCTCATTATATGTCTCTCCGGAGCCGGTGTTCAGGGAAGAATTCGAGCCGCAAGCGGCGCGTTTGTTCCCGGCAGCGGCCAAAAATCAAAAAGCCGCCCAAGCGGCGGCCGACCCGTTCATATTGTGGGTTTTGGCCATGAAGTCAACGAAAACGTCGCCTAGAGAATGGCGACACACCTTATCCCCGCTGCTCCGCCAACGCCGGCGGGCAAGTTGGGGAAAACCGAAAAAACCAATCAGTGTTGCACTTGGGACTCTTGTCACCGAGTCAGCCGATAGAGTAGTTTGAAGCCAACAAAAGACTATATTTCGTGCGGCGGACCTAATCAGAAGCGTATATGTAGTGTCGGCCCGGCATTGCCGGGGCGCTGATGGATTCCGGATTCCGCACGCCACCAGGAGCGTGCCATCATGAACTGGACCGACGAACGCGTCGAACTTTTGAAGAAACTGTGGTCGGAAGGTCTGAGCGCCAGCCAGATCGCCGCGCAGCTTGGATCGGTGACGCGCAATGCCGTGATCGGTAAGGTTCACCGACTGAAACTGTCTAGCCGCGGTCGTTCCACGGCGGCACCTGCGCGCCAGAAGAAGACTGTGATGGGTGCGACTGCATCGAAGACCACCACCCGCTCGGCAAGCGTGACCCGGACGATGACAACGTCGATCGGCGCCAATGCGCTGCAGGCGCAGTTCGACACCGACCCCGTCGTGCGCTACCAGGCTCGGCCGAGCGAAAACGTCGTCGTGCCGATCTCGCGCCGGCTGCAGCTGGTGCAGCTTTCGGAAAACACCTGCAAGTGGCCGAACGGCGACCCGCTGACGGAAGATTTCAGCTTCTGCGGCAACGATGCCGGCGATAGCGGACCTTATTGCGGCTATCACGCCAAGATCGCCTTCCAGCCCGCCTCGGAGCGCCGTCGCAGCCGCTGAGGCGCGACCGCGCTACAGCCAGTCGTTGCGTCGGAAGCGCCAGTAAAGCACCGAGCAGACGACGAAGATGAAGCCCAGCACCGCGGGATAGCCGTAGGTCATTTTCAGTTCGGGAATTTCGGCGAAGTTCATCCCGTAGATGCCGGCAACCGCAGTCGGAACGGCCAGGATCGCGGCCCATGACGCGAGTTTCTTGGCGATCGCCGTCTCCTGGCTCTGGCCGACCAGCAGGCTTGCCTCGAAGGCGAAGGCCAGTACCTCGCGCAGATTGTCGACCTTTTCCTGAACCGTCCGGATGTGATCCGTGACGTCGCGGAACAGATTGTGCATGGCCGGCCGGATCTGCGGCAGGTCGGCACCCGTGAGGCGGCGGCATACTTCCACGAGCGGGTCGGCGGCGTTGCGAAGACGCAGCAGGTCGCGCCGCAACATGTAGAGGCGCTCGATGTCGGCGCCTGTCATCGGCCTTGCCAGAACGCGGTCCTCGATCTCGTCTACCTCCTCCTGGATCTGCTCCAGCACCGGCATGTAGTTGTCGACGATGAAATCGAGGATCGCATAGAGGATGAAGTCCTCGCCCTTGGCGAGCGCGGTGGGGCAGGATTCCCAATGCTGGCGCACGGCGGCGTAGGAGGTCGATGTCCCGTGCCGGACGCTGACGATGTAGCCCTTGCCGACGAAAAGGTGCGTTTCGCCGAAGGAGACGCGGCCGCGGATGAGCTGTGCGGTGCGCGCCACGATGAACAGCGCGTCGCCGTACTGCTCGAGCTTCGGACGCTGATGCGGATGCTCGGCATCCTCGATGGCCAGATCGTGTAAGTGGAATTCGTTCTGGACCCGCAGCAGCAGATCGCGGCTCGGCTCCCACAGGCCGATCCAGACAACATGGCCCTCTTTCCTGGCCCACTGACCGGCCTCGTCGAGCGGGATGTCGGCAACACGGCGGCCGCCTTCATAGACGCTGCAGGCGACGACTCCGTCTTCTGGCAGCGTGGATGTGGCGATGGCTTCGATGAGGCCCATGATTTCTCCCCGGATCGCACATCAGATGTGACCTGCCGGCAATGCTAGACCATCCGAGCAGCTTTTGGGAGGACACCCGGAAATGTCCCGCAGGACGCAATGTCGCTCCCGCCTCAAGTCACGCGGCTGGAAGACGTCAGTTGCCGGCTTCGCGGAACAGCGTGACGTTATGACTCTTGTCTTCCTTGGGCCGGTCGGGCGGCATCTGCTCGCCGGTGACGACATAGTAGATGGTCTCGGCGATGTTGGTGGCATGGTCGCCGATACGCTCGATGTTCTTGGCGCAAAACAGGAGATGCGTGCAGGGCGTGATGTTGCGGGGGTCTTCCATCATGTAGGTGAGCAACTCGCGAAACAGCGAGGTGTACATGGCGTCGATCTGGTCGTCCCTGTCGCGCATCAGGGCCAGGCGCTCGACGGAACGCGTGGCGTAGACGTCGAGAACTTCCTTCAGCTGTGTCAGCGCCAGTTCGGCCAGCGCCTCCAAGCCGCGGAACAGGCTGAGCGGCTGGCGTGCTTCGGTAACGGCGACGACGCGCTTGGCGATGTTCTTGCCGAGATCCCCGACGCGCTCGAGGTCGGCGGAGATACGGATCGCGCCGATGATTTCACGCAGGTCGTGGGCCATGGGCTGGCGCTTGGCGATCAGCACGATCGACTTGTCGTCGATCTCGCGCTGGCTGTCGTCGAGGAAGGCATCGTCGTCGATGACCTTGCGAGCAAGCCCCGCGTCGGAGTTGACCAAGGCGCTCATCGCCTGATCGACCATCCGCTCGGCATGGCCGCCCATCGCAGCGATGCGGTTCGAGATGTATTTCAGCTCCTCGTCGAAGGAGCGCACGATGTGCGTGTTCATGGCTGTTCCCAGCTTACCCAAAGCGACTCAAGCCTGACGTCGCGTTGATCATCGCTGATAGCCCCGGCAGATGACAGAAAAAAGAAATCGGCCGATTGCGGCCGGGCCTACCCTGGCTGGCGCACTGGCAGGTGCACGGTAAAGGCGGCGCCGTTGCCGACTTCCGACTTGATCGACAGGCGCGCGTTGTGCCGGGTCAGGATATGCTTGACGATCGACAGGCCGAGTCCGGTGCCCTTCTGGGCGCGGCTGGTGTCGACATCGACACGGTAGAAGCGCTCGGTAATGCGCGGGATGTGCTCCTCGGGGATGCCCGGCCCATAGTCGCGAATGGTGATGTCGACCTCCGACGCCCCCGAAGCGCCCTCTTCGATCGAGACCGTGACGCGGCCGCCGGACTGGCCGTACTTGCAGGCATTCTCCAGGAGGTTCTCGAAGACCTGAAAGAGTTCGTCGCGGTCGCCATGTACCTCGACAGGCTTCGCATCGTAGTTCCGCTCGATGACGACGCCGGATTCCTCGGCGAGCGGGTTGAGCGAGTCTAAGACGCTCTCGACGATCTGGCGCACATCGACGTTGGCCCCCGGTGGGAGGTAGGGCTTCATCTCCAGCCGCGACAGTGACAGGAGATCGTCAATGAGGCGGGCCATGCGTCCCGTCTGGTTCTGCATGATCTGCAGGAACTGGTCGCGGGCTGCCGGGTCGTCGCGGGCCGGCCCCCGCAGCGTCTCGACAAAGCCTGCAATCGAGGCGAGCGGCGTGCGCATTTCATGGCTGGCATTGGCAATGAAATCGGCGCGCATGCGGTCGATGCGACGCGTTTCGCTCTGGTCCTTGAAGACGACGACGAAAAGGCCGGTGCCGCGGCCGATTGCTGAGGCGGTGACGCGGTATACGCGCTCGACGGGCACGCGTTCGGAATAGTCTACGACCTCCGACAGGACGACGCCGCCGCGGATGCGTTCGACCAGGGCCTGCATTTCGGGGGCACGGAACTTCATCAAGAGCGACATGCCCGGCTCGATGACGCCGAAGGCGCTACGCGCCGCGTCATTGGCATGGACGGCGACGCCGGCGGTGTCGAAAATGACCAGCGGGTCGCTGACCGCAGCGGCCAGGCTTTGCGCCGTCAGGCCGTCGAGACCATCCCGTTCGGCCGCGGCGGCCCGGTCAGCCTGGCGCTGGCCGCGGGTGCGGCGCGGCGC
>CAMYMG010000109.1 GCA_947259295.1 uncultured Rhizobiaceae bacterium | reverse complement strand
GGTCGCTTCCGCCGGCGGCGGCGCCGGGCGCGGCGAGGCGCAGGCGCAGAGCGCGAGGAGGAGAATCAGCGGCAGAAGACGGGTCATGCGCCGCCAGCCTTAGCGCGGGGCGGCCGGCAGGGGAAGGGAGGCGTTTTGGCCGGTCAATGCCGGGCGGGGGCACGCCGCGCGGCGCTCGCCATGGCGGGTCGCACCGGCTTGCTGCGGCTCACTGCGTGATGATGATCGTCTTGGTGGTCTTGACCACGCAGATGGTGCAGCAATCCTCGCAGTGCTGGTCGCGGTCCGGCCCGACGCCCCAGAAGGTGCCGGCGTCGCCGTTCAGCCAGGCGCCGTAGCAGATGTTCTCGCCGGGCTCGCACTCGACCGGCACCGATTTCTTCTCGCCCTTTTCGAGGAAGAACACCTTGTCATTGCCCGGCCACACCTTGTCGCGGTCGGTGCTCGAAAGCTCCAGCACCACGCCGAGCGGCATCTGGTTCTTCATGAAGAACGCCATCTCGTCGGCCTGCGCCGGGGCGGCGACGAGGAGCGCGAGGAGGGTGGCGAGAGCGACGCGGATCATGGGCTATGTTTGCGCCGGGATTTGAGGGAGAGCAAGGGGATGGCTGCGCCTTGGCCATCGAAGTTGCGTTTCACGCAGGCAAATCAAATTGCATCGAAGCGCTACTCGAACTTTTCAAAAAACTCATCGATATTGATGCAACTAACACCAACTTGCTTGGCAAGCACCTTTATCCGCGTTGTGGGTGATTTAAACTCACCAGTGACCACTGTCGCTCCTTCGCGAAACGCAGTTGCCAGCAAATACACCTTTTCCTGCACACTATTTCTGTCTATATCTGGATAATTCGACAGTTGATCGGCAAAATTTGCTGCAAGATAGTTATCTTGCACCTTCCTTCTAATAATCGAAAAATTCGTCAACTTTGGCCGTTCTTCCGGAAAAACAGACAGGAAACGCTCTTTCGCTGCCCTAGTTAGGCATAGCGACCCTTTTGAGCAGCCCCAGATCGTATCGTGCTGCTGTTCCGACCCGTTGGCGAGCGCCCGTTCAAGCGCCTCATCATCAAACAGATACCGTTCCGTATCCTCAGGTCCGGCCATAGGACTGGACCTCGGATAGCCGCTGTTTTACTGCCTTTGAAAGCGCGGGCAGATAGCGGGGCTTAAGCCGGCTGGCTTTGTACATAGCCATCCCAGTCAAACCACTCTTATCGAACCGGTCAGGTACTAGTTTTCCAAACAGAAACCCAAAGTAGGCTAACTTTACGAGGCCTGGGTCAACACCTTCTTCTGAACCACCTCCGCCAGACACGGCTTCTTCGCTAGGTAAGAATCTCTCAAACTGCGACTTCCATTTCGACCAAAAAGAACTTTCTGCCAAACCGCATTCAATAAGACGAATTACTACCGCCTCCATACTCACCTTAAGCTTGTTAGAAAGCCATTTAATCGTCGAGTTGGAAGTCAACGAGTGGCGTCTCGTCGCCGCCAATCTTAAGATAATGTTACGCGGCATAAGCAAAGCTGCGGCAAACTTGTTGCAGAACCGCTCAGCCCGTGTAACGGGTTCATAGGGATTAGAGACCCCATCCTCATCCAGGAGGACATGACCAAATTCGTGAGCGAGCGTGAAAGTTCTGGACGCTTTTCTTTGTCGATACGAGTTGATAAGTATTACGGGAAATTCGTTGCTCGAACCAAATACAAGACCTTTAAAGGACTTCTCTTCAAAAGAGTATACAAGAACCGAAACGCCCTTGTCCTCAATCCGACTACGAAGAAGTGTAAAGAACTGATCCGGAGTATCTATGGCCAGCTGCACCTCATCCGAGAGCTCTAGCTCATTTCTCCAATGACCTGCCTCTTTCTCTGCATCCGACGAAAGCGATAGTTTACGCCGTCTTCGCTCGCGCCACAGACCTCCAGTATCTGCAACCGTAGCCAACAGTGCTTGCACGCCTGTGGCAAATTCGATTGCGTCGAGGATGGGTCCCGGTTCACCCTTGTAAGTTGGCATGCCCGCACGAAAGTTTATTTCACGGGATTTTGTCGGTGCGGAACGCCGAAAGAACCCGAACTCCTGAATCCGAAAAAACTTCGCGAGTTTCTTTAGGTCAGTCGACTTTGGTTCAACTTCACCTTGCTCGAGACCGAGATATCTGGTCTCTCCGAGGCCCGACAGGCGCGCAACATCCTCCGCTGTGTAGCCCAATTGACCACGCAGCGACTTGAGAATTTGTGGATTAAAGTGCGCCGACTCAATCGATGCCATGGATTCCAATATGCCCACGATCTCAGACTATTCAAGCTTCATAGAAATTGGCGCTGGAATCAATCTTGCTGCCTCATATCTTACGGTCTTCGTGAGCCCCTCGTTGAGGAGGTCTGAGTCGGAGATAGCGCGCTTTAGGTGGTGGCTAGAAAACCCTGACCGGCTGAACGCTCTAGCGAATACGAAAGCTAACGCCGCCGATCTAGAAGATGCGCTAAGCGACTGGTTGTATTGCGCGGAGAGAATGACCAAAAAGACAGAACAATTTCAAAGGGTTCCGTTAATCATTTCCATCGGAAGCGCAGTGATCCTGATATTTCTACTTCTGGTCCCATGGTTGCCCGTCAACCTTCTCTTTTTGATCCTGATCATGGTCCTTGTCCTAGGACCTGTTACGCTTGGTGCCCTATACGTTTGGCAAAGAACCGCATCCGAAAGAACCGCAGAACGCTCAGCAGCGACAAGAGCAAAGGCAATATTCAGTGGGGCGGGCTGAGGCCGGAGGGACAGTACCCCTCTGGTCTGCCGACCATCTCCCCCACAAAGGGGGCAGAAGTTGCACCCTGCCTCTGCGGGAGACGTGGCCTCCCATAGCATTTCGCCCCGACGCCCTTCCTCAGCCCCTCCTCCTGCCAATCCTGTCAGGAGGGCCCTGCTATGCCCTTGCCAACAATGGAGGGATGCATGGCCGGGTTTGACGATTTCGATTTTCTGGAAGGCGAGTGGACGATCCGCAACGAGCGCCTGGCGGCGCGGCTTGTCGGCTCGAGCGACTGGGAGTTCTTTGACGCGACCTCGCGGGTGGAGAAGGTGATGCGGGCGCCCGACGGCGTGTTCGGCGGCAATCTCGACCAGATGTTCGTGCCGGCGCGCGGCTTCACCGGCATGACGCTGCGGCTCTACGACCCGGCGACAGGGCTGTGGTCGATCTATTGGTCGGACACGAAAAGCCACCGGCTGTGCCCGCCGACGGTCGGGCGGTTCGTTGGTCCCAGCGGCGCGTTCTTCGGCGACGATGTCGAAGGCGGCCAGCCGGTGCGGGTGCGGTTTTTGTGGACGGCGGGCGAGCGCCCGGTCTGGGAGCAGGCGTTTTCGACCGATGGCGGCCAGACGTGGGAAAAGAACTGGGTGATGCGGTTCGAGAGGTAGCGGCGGATCAAGCCGCTGCAGTCAGGGTATCCGCGGGGAGTTGCGCCCTGGCGTCGAGCAGTTCGATGCCGACGATGCGGCCCTTGTCGTCATAGTCGAAGACGACGCCGGGCGAGACCTCGGCGCTTTCCAGTACCTTGGCGCCGGAGAGCCTTATATAGGCTGCGTTGTCGGCTGGCCTGTATGTGATGGTCGGCTTCATTTCGGTCGTCTCGCATCCCGGTCGAAGAAGGCCGTGACTACAATGATTTCGCGGTCCGTTTCATAGCAGGCGACCCGCAGGTCGCGGTTTGCATGTTCGGCGATGGCACGAAACCGGCGCCCGATACCGCCCCCTGCGCGGGTCGGGTTCCACCCAGTCCGGTGCGCGGACGGCGCGCTCGATCCACGCTGGCTCGATCAGGCGTTCGCCGATGGCGTCGCAGGCGTGCTGCGCCGACAAGCCTGATCCCCTTTGCACCGATGAATTTCGCGCTGATCCCCACCACTCCGTGGACAAACTTCCTACATCCCAAAGAAATCCGCCCGGCTTTTCATCCCCTTGCCGCCCAACCACCCTTTCTCTCCCGCCCTTTCATCCACACCCCGCCCCTGCCCGCCACAATGCATCCGCCCACTGCGGGCTGGAGATTGTTGTGGGACGGATCGAGCGGAACAGGGAAATCGAGCGGGAACGGGCCGTGCTGGAGCGCATCGTGGCGCTGCTCTTGTCCCTTGCCGGCATGGCCGACCGCGCCGCCTCGCTGCCCGCCGCCGCCCGCCTGCGTCTCCTCGCCATCCTGGGTTTCGGCGAGGAAGCGGCACGTGGTCTTGTCATCGGGCTGACGTTCGGCGCGCCGGCCGATATCGACGATGCCGCGTCGCCCACGGCCGGCTATGCGGAGCTTCTGGCCGCGCGGCTCCGGATTCTGGCGCTGGTGTTGGCCACGCTGCTGGCGACCGCAAGGCAGCTCGCCGGCGCGCTTGCGCAGGGCGGGCGCCACGAACGGCCAATGCCGCAGCGCGGGCCGGCCGGGCCGGTCGTCTTTCGGCTGGTAGCAAACGCCCCGTTCGCGCCCGATACGTCGTGATCCCGCTTCCGGGTACTACCTCGAAATTGATTGTAGGTGTCGCGACCCGGCAGCGTGCGTCATCCTCCCCTGTTTACGGGGGGTCCGAAGGACGGGAGAGGCCCGTGACTCGCCCCTTGGACCATGCGAAGCATGGTGGAGGGGGCGCGTCGAGGCGATCGATGAGGGCGGAACCACGGACATTCCAGCGCGCGAAACGGCTCCGTCGGGCGTTGAGCCTGCCGGAGGTGATCCTGTGGGATTGCATTCGCGCCCGCCGCCTGAACGGGCTGCGTTTTCGGCGACAGCATCCGCTGGGGCCATATGTGCTTGATTTCTTCCACGCCGAGGGGCGGCTGGCGGTCGAGGTGGACGGCGCGCATCACGACCTGCCGGAGCAGATGAACCATGATCTGCGAAGAGATCGATGGCTGGCGGAGCAGGGCATTCGCGTCATGCGCATCGCCGCGAGCGACATTCTGGACGAGCGGGCGCTGGAGGGAATACTTGTGATGATAGCAGAGGCGGCGGGATGTTGAAGGGCGACGCCCCCCTTCACCGCCATTGGCGGTCCCCCTCCACCATGAGGCGGCGCCTGCCCCCTCCACCATGCTTCGCATGGTCCCCCTCCCCCGTGAACGGGGGAGGATCAGAAGTGGTGCGCCGTGATCCTCCCCTGCGAAGCGGGGGAGGTGGCCCGAAGGGCCGGAGGGGGCGCTCTTCCTAGTCGCCCATCTTCAAAGCCTGGATGAACGCCTCCTGGGGAATATCCACCTTGCCGAACTGGCGCATGCGCTTCTTGCCCTCTTTCTGCTTGTCGAGGAGCTTGCGCTTGCGGGAGACGTCGCCCCCGTAGCATTTTGCAGTGACGTCCTTGCGCAGCGCCGAGATGGTCTCGCGGGCGATCACCTTGCCGCCGATGGCGGCCTGGACCGGGATCTTGAACAAATGGTTGGGAATCAGCTCCTTGAGCTTCTCGACCATGACGCGGCCGCGCTTTTCGGCGGCGGTGCGGTGCACCAGCATCGACAGCGCGTCGACCGGTTCCTCGTTGACCAGGATCGACATTTTCACCAGGTCGCCCTCGCGGTAGTCGGTGAGCGCGTAGTCGAAACTGGCATAGCCCTTGGAGATCGACTTCAGCCGGTCGTAGAAATCGAACACCACCTCGTTGAGCGGCAGGTCGTAGACCAGCATGGCGCGCTTGCCGACATAGGAGAGGTCGGCCTGGATGCCGCGGCGGTCCTGGCAGAGTTTCAGGATGGCGCCGAGATAGTCGTCGGGGGTGAGGATGGTGGCGCGGATCCACGGCTCCTCGATCGATGATATCTTCATCACGTCGGGCATGTCGGCCGGGTTGTGCAGTTCCTTGCTGGTGCCGTCCGAGAGGTTCAGCTTGTAGACGACCGAGGGCGCGGTGGCGATGAGGTCGAGGTTGAACTCGCGCTCGAGCCGCTCCTGGATGATCTCGAGGTGCAGCAGGCCGAGGAAGCCGCAGCGGAAGCCGAAGCCGAGTGCGGCCGAGGTTTCCATCTCGAAGGAGAAGGAGGCGTCGTTGAGGCGCAGCTTCCCCATCGCGGCGCGCAGCTCTTCGAAGTCGGAGGCGTCGACCGGGAACAGGCCGCAGAAGACGACCGGCTGCGCCGGCTTGAAACCGGGCAGCGCCTTGGCGGTCGGGCGCTTGTCCTCGGTGATGGTGTCGCCGACGCGGGTGTCGGCGACTTCCTTGATCGAGCCGGTGAAGAAGCCGAATTCGCCGGGGCCGAGCGCCTCGACATTGAGCTTTGCGGGCGTGAAGACGCCGGTGCGCTCGACGAGATATTTGGCGCCGGTGCCCATCATGCGGATGGTCTGGCCCTTCTTCAGCACGCCGTCGATGATGCGCACCAGCACGATGACGCCGAGATAGGTGTCGTACCACGAGTCGACCAGCATGGCCTTCAGCGGCGCGGTCTCGTCGCCCTCGTGCGGCGGCGGCAGCTGGGTGACGATCGCCTCCAGCACGTCGGGGATGCCGAGGCCGGTCTTGGCTGAAATCAGCACCGCCTGGCTGGCGTCGATGCCGATGACCTCCTCGACCTGCTCGCGGATGCGCTCGGGCTCGGCGGCCGGCAGGTCGACCTTGTTCAGCACGACGACGATCTCGTGGTTCTTGTCGATCGCCTGGTAGACATTGGCGAGCGTCTGCGCCTCGACCCCTTGCGAGGCATCGACGACGAGCAGCGACCCCTCGCAGGCGGCGAGCGAACGCGACACCTCGTAGGCGAAGTCGACATGGCCGGGCGTGTCGATGAGGTTGAGGATGTAATCCTCGCCGTCGGCGGCGTGGTACTTGAGGCGCACGGTTTGCGCCTTGATGGTGATGCCGCGCTCGCGCTCGATTTCCATCGAGTCGAGAACCTGCTCCTTCATGTCGCGCAGCTCCAGCCCGCCGGTCAGCTGGATGAGGCGGTCGGCCAGCGTCGACTTGCCGTGGTCGATATGGGCGACGATGGAGAAGTTGCGGATGCGGGAGATCGGTGTGCTCATGGTCCGGCGCTTTAGCAGGCAGCACCCGCAACGACAAGCGGACAAAGGCGGCGCGCGATATGCCGCGTCAGTCGCCGGCCTGCTGCCAGGCGGCGAAGGCGGCCTTCAGCGCCTCGCCGCCGCCTGCCGCGAGGTCCGCATCGGGCGAATAGCCGGCGGCCATCATCTTGCGGCCTAGCATGTGGTCGGCCGGCCGGTTGACGGTCTCGATGCCGGCTAGGCGGCCGGCGCGGTAGTGGAACACCGAGAAGCGGTTGTCATCCGGCTCGCCGGTGAGGATCTGGCGGTCGCTGGCGGCAGTCAGCCCGACCATCTGCAGCTTCATGTCGCCGATGTCGGACCAGAACCAGGGCACGGCGGCATAGGGCTCGGCATGGCCGATAATCGTGCGGGCGGCGAGTTTGGCGTGGTCGGTGGCGTTCTGCACCGATTCTAGGCGCACATCGGCGCCGGTCTGCCAGTGGCGGAACTGCGCTACGTCGCCGATGGCGAGGATGTTTGGCGACGCGGTGCGCAGGCAAGGGTCGACGGCGATGCCGTTGGCGACGGCGAGACCGGCTTCGGCGGCGAGCTCGCTGTTGGGCATGACGCCGATGCCGACGATGAGCAGGGTTGCCGCGATGCGCTCGCCGGCCGAGGTCTCGACGGCGGTGACGTCGCCGTCAT
>CAMYMG010000108.1 GCA_947259295.1 uncultured Rhizobiaceae bacterium | reverse complement strand
CGGCGTGGCTACCAGCCGGCGCGCGGCGGCGATCGCCTGTCGGGCGAGGTCGCCGTCGTTCACCTTGTCGACGATGCCGAGCGACAGCGCTTCTTCGGCGCCGATGATGCGCCCGGTCGCGATCATCTCCGCCGCGGCCAGTGTGCCGGTCAGCCGCGGCAGGCGCTGCGTGCCTCCCGCGCCGGGAACGATGCCGAGCTTCACTTCGGGCAGGCCAATCCTGGCCGCCTTCGATGCGATCCGATAGTGGCAGGCCAGCGCGATCTCGCAGCCGCCGCCGAGCGCCACGCCGTTGAGCGCCGCGACAACCGGCTTGTCGCTCGCCTCGATCAGTTCGACGATTTGCGGCAGGGTCGGCTCGGCCATCGGCTGGCCGAATTCGCGGATGTCGGCGCCGCCGACGAAGCTGCGCCCGCTGCCGATGATGACGACTGCGCGGACCTCTTCGGTGATGCCGGCATGCACGATGGCGCAGTTCAGCCCGGCTCGCATGGTTGCCGACGCCGCGTTGACCGGCGGGTTGTCGATGGTGACGACGAGGACGCCGTGCTCCATGCGATAGGAGACGGTATTGGAAAACCGAGTGCCCGCAGCCGCCGGCTCCTGACTGCCTTCTGCCTGCATCAGTCGGGCACCACGGCGATCGCCTGGATCTCGACCTTGGCGCGGTCCTCGATCAACGCCACGACTTGCACGGCGGCCATTGCCGGAAAATGCCGGCCGATCACCTCGCGATAGGCCTGGCCGATGCCCTTCAGGTTGGCGAGGTATTCGGCCTTGTCGGTGAAGTACCAGGTCATGCTGGTGATGTGCTCGGGGTCGGCATTGGCGGCGGCCAGGATCGCGACCACGTTCTCGAGGGTCTGGCGCACCTGGCCGACGAAATCGTCGGTCTCGAATTCCTGCTGGCCGTTCCAGCCGATCTGGCCGCCGACAAAAATCTGGCGGCCGCGCGCGGCGACGCCGTTGGCGTAGCCGACCGGCTTGGCCCAGCCCTCGGGCTGCAGGATGTCATGCATCGGATCGTTCTCCCCCCTCGACCTATAATTCGGTCCGCACTTTCCACAGTTCCGGAAACAGCTCGACCTCGAGCATCTTGCGCAGATAGGACACGCCGGCCGTGCCGCCGGTCCCGCGCTTCAGTCCGATGATCCGCTCCACAGTGGTGACGTGATTGAAGCGCCAGCGGCGGAAATAATCCTCGAAGTCGACCAGCTTCTCCGCCAGTTCGTAGAGCATCCAGTGCTTCTGCGGCGCGGCGTAGACGATCTTCCATGCGGCCAGCACCTTCGGGTTCTCGCCGCGTGTCTCGCGCCACGAGCCACGGTCGGCATCCGCACCAATATCGAAGCCGTTGCGGGCGAGGAGCATCAGGGCCTCGTCGTAGAGACTGGGCTCGGCCAATATATCCTCCAGCCGCTGCAGCGTTTCAGGGCGGTGGGCATGCGGGCGCAGCATCGCAAGGTTGCGGTTGCCGGCCAAAAACTCGATCGCCCGATATTGCCAGGACTGGAAGCCCGAGGACTGGCCGAGCGCGTCGCGGAACTCGGTGTACTCGCTGGGCGTCATGGTGCGCAGCACGTCCCAGGCGCCGGTCAGTTGCTCGAAGATGCGCGCCACACGGCTCAGCATCTTGAAGGCCGGCTGCAACTGGTCGGCGCGGATCGCCCGGATTGCCGCGCGGATCTCGTGGATCGCCAGTTTCATCCACAGCTCCGACGTCTGGTGCTGGATGATGAACAGCATCTCGTCATGCGCCGCCGACAGCGGCTTCTGCGCATCGAGCACCTTTTCCAGCCCGAGATAGTCGCTGTAGGACATGCGTCCCTCGAACGACATCTGCGCGCCTTCCGTGGCGGGATCGTAGGGCTTGCCGGTCATGTCACGGCAGCCCTGCGCCTGT
Source organism: uncultured Rhizobiaceae bacterium (assembly GCA_947259295.1). Lineage (GTDB taxonomy): Bacteria > Pseudomonadota > Alphaproteobacteria > Rhizobiales > Rhizobiaceae > CAMYMG01. The sequence continues at coordinate 15,365 of CAMYMG010000108.1, read as the reverse complement.
ATTCGGGCCGGTCCCACAGCCGGTTGGCCATGATGTCCGCCAGGATCTCGACGGCGCCCCGAACCTCGACCTCGCCGATATAGAGCGGGGTCAGGCCGAAACGGATGTTGTCGGGAGCGCGGAAGTCGCCGATCACGCCGCGCGCGATCAGCGCCTGCATGATGGCATAGCCCTCCGGATGGCGAAACGACACCTGGCTGCCGCGGGCAAAACCGTCGCGCGTCGTGGCCAGCACCAGCTCCGGGCAGCGCGCCTCGACCTCGGTGATGAAGAGGTCGCAAAGCGCGATCGAGGCGGCGCGCACGTCTTCCATCGACACGCCGTCCCAGGCGTCGAGCGCGGCGTCGAGTGCCGCGAGCGCGATGACGGGCGGCGTGCCGACGCGCATGCGTTCGATGCCCTGGCCGGCGCGGTAGTCGAGGTCGAAGGCAAAGGGGGCGGCATGCCCCATCCAGCCGGAGAGGGCAGGGCGGGCGGTCTCGGCGTGGCGCGGCGCGACATAGATGAAGGCCGGTGCGCCCGGCCCGCCATTCAGATATTTGTAGGTGCAGCCGACCGCGAAATCGGCATCCGCCCCGGCGAGATCGACGGGCAAGGCGCCGGCCGAATGCGCAAGATCCCAGATCGCGAGCGCGCCGTGCGCATGTGCCTTCTTCGTCAGCGCCTTCATGTCGTGCAGCCGCCCGGTGCGATAATCCACCTCGGTCAGCATCAGCACGGCGACGCTGTCGTCGATCGCCGCCTCGACGGCCTCGGGCTCGACCACCTTGAGTTCCAGCCCGCGCCCGAGCGACTGTAGCAGGCCCTGCGCCATGTAGAGATCTGAGGGGAAATTACCGCTGTCGGACAGCACGACGCGCCGGTCCGGGTTGAGGTCGAGCGCCGAGGCCAGCGCCTGGTAGACCTTGATCGACAGCGTGTCGCCCATCACCACCGTGCCTTCCGCCGCGCCGATCAGCCGGCCGATGCGGTCGCCGATCCTGCGCGGCTGGTGCATCCAGCCGGCGACGTTCCAGCCGCGGATCAGGTGCTCGCCCCACTCCTTTGCGATCATGTCTTCGACGCGCGCCTTGGCGGCATGCGGCAGCGGACCCAGCGAATTGCCGTCGAGATAGATCACGCCCTCGGGAATGTGGAAAAGCGCGCGCGTCCTGGCGAAGTCGGTCATCGCTTTTCCTTCAGCCGGAAGCGCTGGATCTTGCCGGTCTGCGTTTTCGGCAAGGCGTCGACGAACTTCACCGAGCGCGGATACTTGTAGGGAGCGATCACCGCCTTGACGTGGTCCTGCAGGCGCTTGCGCGTCAGCTCGTCGGCGGCAATGCCGGCCACCAGAACGACATGCGCCTCGACGATCTGTCCGCGCTCGGTGTCGGGGACGCCGATCACCGCGCACTCTCTGACCTCGGCATGCGCCAGAAGTGCTGCCTCGACCTCGGGCCCAGCGATGTTGTAGCCCGACGAGATGATCATGTCGTCGGAGCGGGCGGCGAAGTGGAAGGCGCCGGCCTCGTCCTGCACGAAGGAATCGCCGGTCAGGTTCCAGCCGTCGCGGACATAGTTGGTCTGCCGGTCGTCGGCGAGGTAACGGCAGCCGGTGGGGCCGCGCACGGCAAGCCGTCCGACGCTGCCGCGCGGCAGTTCCTTCATGTCCTCGTCGACGATCTTCGCCTCGTAGCCGGTGACCGGCCGGCCGGTCGTCGCCGGCGCGAGGTCGTCGAGTCGATTGGAGATGAAGATGTGCAGCATCTCGGTAGCGCCGATGCCGTCGAGGATCGGCTTGCCGGTCTTGTTCGTCCATTCCTCGAATACCGGCGCCGGCAGGGTCTCGCCGGCCGAGACGGCGATCCGCAGCGACGACAGGTCAGCGCCCTCGTCCATCGCGGCAAGCATGGCGCGGTAAGCCGTCGGCGCGGTGAAGCTGATCGTCGCGCGATAGGTCTCGATGATCTCGACCATGTTGGGCGGTGTCGCGCTTTCGAGCAGCGTCGCCGCGGCGCCGAAGCGCAACGGGAAGATCGCCAGCCCGCCGAGCCCGAAGGTGAAGGCAAGCGGCGGCGAGCCGACGAAGACGTCGTCGGGCGTGACGCCGAGGACTTCCTTGGCGTAGCCGTCGGCAATGATCAGCAGGTCGCGGTGGAAGTGCATCGTCGCCTTGGCGACCCCGGTGGTGCCCGAGGTGAAGCCGAGCAGCGCGACGTCGTCGCTGGCGGTTGCGACGGCGTCGAACTTGACCGGCTTGTTCAGCGCCACGCGGTCGAGTTCGGCGTCGTGGTTGGCCGTGCCATCGAAGCCGACGACCTGCTTCAGGAAGCGGCTGTCCTTCGCGCAGGCGACCATCTCGTCCATCAGCCGCGTGTCGCAGAGCGCGATCGCCACCTCGGCCTTGTCGACGATCTGCGTCAGTTCGCCGGCGCGCAGCATCGGCATGGTGTTGACGACGACAGCACCTGCCTTCGTCGCGGCCAGCCAGCAGGCGACCATGGCGGGGTTGTTGGCCGAACGGATCAGCACGCGGTTGCCGGGCTTCACGCCGTAGGTCTCGACCAACGCATGTGCCAGCCGGTTGGTCCAGTCCGAAAGTTCCTTGTAGGTCCGCCGCCGCCCGTTGCCGATCAGCGCGGTATTGTCGCCAAAACCCTTCTCCACCAGCCGGTCGGTCAGCTCGACCGCCGCGTTCAGGCGGTCGGGATAGTCGAAGCCGTCGAGCAGCAGATCCGGCCACTGGTCCTGCGGCGGCAGGTTGTCGCGTGTAAACGTGTCTGTATGGGCGGAGGCGGAAAGCATGTCAGGCGTTCGCTTCTTCCGGCAGGAAGTCGACGTCGTGCTCGGCCGACAGCTTGATGATGGTCGGGATGTCGCTCTTGTCGTGCAACTCCTCGAACAGCTCCTTCAGGCGTCCGGCCGGCGAGACCCAGAACAGGGCGCGGCACGGCTTGTCGGACTTGTTGAAGTAGCCGTGCGGAATGCCGCGCGGCATGCGCACGAGATCGCCGGCCCTGGCCGTGGTCCATGCGCCGTCGAGCTTCAGCTCCAGCTCACCCTCCTGCACGAGGATGAACTCGTCCTGGTCGGGGTGGATGTGGACCGGCACGAACTGGCCCGGCGCGCTGTTGGTCTCGAAAGCGAAGGTCGACTCGCAGACCGCCTTGGGAAAATAGGTCTGGCCCAGAATATTCCACTTCACGCCGTCGAAGCCGGTGCCGTTGACGGTAATGCCCTTTGCGAGGTCGTTCGTCATGTCGCGGTCCTTTCGGTTGGAGTCATCTTCTTCTGAAGTCCGAGAGCGCCTGGCGTGCGATCACCACCTTCTGCACGTCGGACGCTCCCTCGTAGATCCTGAGCGCGCGGATTTCGCGGTAGAGGCTTTCGACGATATGGCCCTTGCGCACGCCGTCGCCGCCATGCAGCTGCACGGCGCGGTCGATCACCTCCTGCGCCTTGTCGGTGGCGAAGAGCTTGGCCATCGCCGCCTCGCGCGTTACGCGGGCAGCACCCGAATCCTTGGCCCATGCGGCCCGGTAGACGAGGAGGGCGGCGGCGTCGATATCGAGCGCCATGTCGGCGATGTGGCCCTGGACCATCTGCAACTCGGCCATCGGCGCGCCGAACAGTTCGCGCTCGCTCGCCCGCACCAGGCTCTCGTCGAGCGCCCGGCGGGCGAAGCCCAGTGCCGCCGCCCCGACCGTCGAGCGAAACACGTCGAGCACCGACATGGCGATCTTGAAGCCTTCGCCGGGCTTTCCGATGAGCGCGGAGGCTGGCACCTTGACCTTGTCGAAGGCAAGCCGGGCCAGCGGATGCGGCGCGATCACCTCGAGCCGCTCGGCGACCGTCAGGCCAGCGCTGTCTGCCGGCACCAGGAAGGCCGACAGGCCCTTGGCGCCCGGCGCCTCGCCGGTGCGCGCAAAAACGATGTAGAGGTCGGCGATGCCGCCGTTGGATATCCAGGTCTTCTCGCCTGTCAGGAAATAGTCGGAACCGTCGCGCGTCGCGCTCATGTCCATGGCGGCGACGTCGGAGCCCGAGCGTGGTTCCGACAGCGCGAACGCGGAAATCGCCTTGCCCGCGCGCGTCTTCGCGAGCCACTGCTGCTGCTCCGGCGTGCCGAACAGGCTGATCGCTCCGGTGCCGAGCCCCTGCATGGCGAAGGCGAAGTCGGCCAGCCCGTCATGGCGCGCCAGCGTCTCGCGCGTGATGCAGAGCGAGCGCACGTCGAGCGGCGCGGGATTGGCCGTGTCGACCGCCGTCGCCTTCAGCCAGCCGTCGCGGCCGAGCATCGCCACCAACTCGCGGCAGGCCGCGTCGACGTCATCATGCGCCACCGGCAGGTTCTTCGCGCACCATGCGTCGAGGCTGTCAGCCAGCTCGCGGTGCCGCGGCTCGAAGAAGGGCCAGGACAGGAAGGAGCGGTCGGGCATCAGTTCCCCTCGAACACCGGTTTTTCCTTGGCGACGAAGGCTTTGTAGGCGCGCTCGAAGTCGCGCGTCTGCATGCAGATCGCCTGTGCCTGCGCTTCGGCCTCGATCGCCTGGTCCAGGCCCATTGACCATTCCTGGTTGAGCTGCGTCTTGGTGATGCCGTGCGCGAAGGTCGGACCCGAGACGATGCGTGCCGCCATGTCGAGCGCATCGGCTTCAAGCGCTGTCGCATCGACCAGCCGGTTGTAGAAGCCCCAGCGCTCGCCCTCGGCGGCGGTCATCGTGCGACCGGTATAGAGCAGTTCCGCGGCGCGCCCCTGGCCGATGATGCGAGGCAGGATCGCGCAGGCGCCCATGTCGCAGCCGGCAAGTCCGACGCGGGTGAACAGGAAGGCGGTCTTGGCTTCCGGCGTCGCGATGCGGACGTCGGAAGCCATGGCGATGATGGCGCCGGCGCCGACCGCCACGCCGTCGACGGCGGAAATGATCGGCTTGCCGCAGTTCAGCATCGCCTTGACGAAGTCGCCGGTCATGCGGGTGAAGGCGAGCAGTTCCTTCATGTCCATCGAGACCAGCGGGCCGATGATGTCGTGCACGTCGCCGCCCGAGCAGAAATTGCCGCCGTTCGACAGGAACACCACGGCGTCGACGTCGTCGGCATAGACGAGGTCGCGGAACGTGTCGCGCAGCTCGGCATAGGACTCGAATGTCAGCGGGTTCTTGCGCTCGGGCCGGTCGAGGCGGATGCGCGCGACCCGTCCTTCGACCTGCCACTGGAAATGCTTCGGCTTCAGGCCGGCCATCTGCGAAGACCTCATTCCCGTCCCTCCCAGTTGCTGCGGAAGCCCTTCAGCATGCCGCTCAGCTGCTTCGTCTCCTCGCCGCCGACATGGCCGAGCAACTCGCCGATCCATCGCTCATGCGCCACTGCCATGGCGCGGAACTGCTCGGTGCCGGCCTCGGTCAGACGGACCATCGAGGTTCTGCGGTCGCCATTGCGCCGCGCCCGCGTCACCAGTCCCTCGGAGACCAGCCGGTCGACGATGCCGGTCACGTTGCCGTTAGACACCAGCAGGAAGCGCGACAGGCCGCTCATCAGCATGCCTTCGGGCGCGCGGTAGAGCGCGGCCATCACGTCGAAGCGCGGCAGCGTCGTGTCGAACTCCTGGCGCAGCCGCTCGCGCAGCTCCGCCTCGATGGTGCGCGAGGCACGCAGCAGCCTGATCCACAGCCGCAGCCGCTCCTTGCTTTCGCCGGAGATGCCCGGCGAGGAAAGCGGCGTGCTCACCATGTCTCGCCTCCCGAAACCGAAATGGCCTGGCCTGTTATCGATTCCGCCGCCGAACTGCAGAGCCACACCACGGTTTCGGCGACTTCCTCCGGCTGGATCAGCCGGCCCTGCGGGTTGGTTCTGCTCAGGCTGGCGCGCGCCTCTTCAGGCGTACGGCCGGTCTTCTCGACGATGCGGGCGACGCTCTCCGCGAGCATGTCGGTCTCGACGAAGCCCGGGCACACCGCATTGACGGTAACGCCGGTCTTCGCGGTTTCGGCGGCCAGCGCGCGCATCAGCCCGACCACGCCATGCTTGGCCGCGACATAGGGTGCGACATAGGCATAGCCCTTGAGACCTGCCGTCGAGGCGATGAAGACGATGCGTCCTGCCTTTCGTTCCGCCATGCCCTCGAGCGCCGGTTGCACTGTCAGGAAGGCGCCGGTCAGGTTGACGTCGAGTGTCTTCTGCCAGTCGGCGAGAGTCGTCTTCGCGGCCGGCGCGCTGCCCGCCATGCCGGCATTGGCAACCACGATGTCGATCGCTCCGCGCTCGGCCTCCGCCTTTTCGTAGAGCGCGGCCATCGCCGTCTCGTCGGTTACGTCGGCGGCAATGCCGATGATGCGGTCGTTTTGGCTGGCGACTTCAGTCAGCGCTTCCTCGCGCCGCCCGCAGATGGTCACCGCGACACCGGCACCGGCAAGCGCCAGCGCGATCGCTCGACCGACGCCGGAGCCTCCGCCCGTCACCAGCGCGTGACGGCCCGCAATCATACCTTGAGCCCCGATGTGGCCGCCTCGCGCTCGGCCAGCCGGTAGGCCTGGTCACGGCCGGGCAGATAGGGGTCGGGCCATTTCACGCCGCGGTCGCCGAGCGTCACGGCGGCGTGCAGCGTCCAGTAGGGATCGCTGAGATGCGGACGCGCCAGGCAGACGAGGTCGGCACGGCCGGCCATCAGGATCGAGTTGACATGGTCCGGCTCGTAGATGTTGCCGACAGCCATGGTGGCCATGCCGACCTCGTTGCGGATGCGGTCGGAAAAAGGCGTCTGGAACATCCGGCCATAGACCGGCTGGGCGTCGGCCGAGGTCTGGCCGGCCGAGACGTCGCAGATGTCGACGCCGGCCTCGTTGAGCAGATGCGCGATCTCGACAGCGTCGGCCGGGGTGACACCCTCGACGCCGACCCAGTCATTGGCGGAAATGCGGATCGAAACAGGCTTGTCTTCAGGCCAGACCGCGCGCACCGCGTGGAACACTTCGAGCGGAAACCGCATGCGGTTTTCCAGCGAGCCGCCATACTCGTCGGTGCGGCGGTTGGTGACCGGCGTGATGAAGGATGACAGCAGGTAGCCATGCGCGGCGTGGATCTCCAGCATGTCGAAGCCGCAGCGTTCCGCCATCTCTGCTGATGCCACGAACTGGTCGCGCACCATGTCCATGTCGGCGCGGTCCATGGCCTTCGGCACCTGGTTCTGCGGCGACCACGCCACGGCTGACGCCGCCATGATCGGCCAGTTACCGGTCTCGAGCGGCACGTCCGTGCCCTCCCAGCCGACCCTGGTCGAACCCTTGCCGCCCGAATGGCCGATCTGGGCGCAGATCTTCGCTTCCGTCTCGCGGTGCACGAAATCGACCAGTCGCCTCCATGCCGCCTCGTGCTCGGGCGCATAGAAGCCCGGACAGCCCGGCGTGATGCGCCCCTCGGGGCTGACGCAGGTCATCTCGATATAGACGAGGCCGGCGCCGCCCTTGGCGCGCTCGGCGTAGTGAGTGAAATGCCAGTCGGTCGGGCAGCCGTCGACCGCCTTGTACTGCGCCATCGGCGACACCACGACGCGGTTCTTGAGCTTCATTTCGCGCAGCTGGAACGGCGCGAACATCGGCGCGCGCTGCTGCTGCTTCTCGCTGGCGCCGGCCTGGCGCTGGAACCAGGCCTCGGCGCCGCCCAGCCATTCCGGGTCGCGCAGCCTGAGGTTCTCGTGACTGATGCGCTGCGAGCGCGTCAGCAGCGAATAGTTGAACTGCACCGGATCGAGGCCGAGGTAGCGCTCGACTTCCTCGAACCATTCGAGCGAATTGCGCGCCGCCGACTGCAGCTTCAGCACCTCAGTGCGCCGCTCTTCCTCGTACTTGTCGAAGGCCGCCTGGAGGCTTGGCTCGGAATGCACGTAGCCAGCCAGCGCCACCGCACTTTCAAGCGCCAGCTTGGTGCCGGAGCCGATGGAGAAATGCGCGCTCGCCGCTGCGTCGCCGAGCAGCGCGACATTCTTGTATGACCAGCGCTCGCAGAGCACGCGCGGGAAATTGATCCAGGCCGATCCGCGTATGTGGTTGGCGTTGGTCATCAGGCTGTGGCCGCCGAGATGCTTCTCGAAGATGCGCTCGCACACCGCGATCGATTCCTGCTGCGACATGCCGCCGAAGCCGAACTTGTCCCAGGTCTCCTGGCTGCACTCGACGATGAACGTCGCGGTATCCGGGTCGAACTGGTAGGCGTGTGCCCAGACCCAGCCGTGCTCTGTCTCCTCGAAGATGAAGGTGAAGGCGTCGTCGAACTTCTGCTTCGTGCCGAGCCAGACGAACTTGCATTTGCGCGTGTCGATGTCGGGCTTGAAGACGTCGGCAAAGGTCGTGCGCGTAACCGAGTTCAGGCCGTCGGACGCGACCACCAGGTCGTGCGTCTCCATATATTGCTTCGGGTCGGGAACATTGGTCTCGAACACCAGGTTGACGCCGAGTTCGCGCGCCCGCCGCTGCAGGAGCATCAACAGCCGCTTGCGTCCGATGCCGCAGAAGCCGTGCCCGGTCGAGACCGTGCGCACGCCCTTGTGCACCACGGCCACGTCGTCCCAATAGGCAAAGTGCCGCTTGATCCAGACCGCGCTGACAGGGTCGTTGCGGCCGAGATTCTCAAGCGTTTCCGCAGACAGCACCACGCCCCAGCCGAACGTGTCGTCCGGGCGATTGCGCTCGACCACCGTCACCTCGTGAGCGGCGCTCTTCAGCTTCATGGAGATGGCGAAGTAGAGCCCGGCGGGCCCACCGCCGAGAACGGCAACTTTCATCGCGCGATCCGCTCCTCTTGCTTCAAGGCTGCATCATCACGCGGGAATCGGATTACTTCAAGCTTAAAATTTCACACTGGGTTGATTTCGGGGGATTGCGGGCTGGTGGCCGTGCGCCACCCGCCCGTATTCGAATCTGCAGTGGACCGTCGGCTATTTCGCCGGGTCCTTCGGGGACCAGAGAACGGTCTCTGCATCCTTCTCGTAGGCCATGCCCTCGGGATAGCTGATCGCTTCAAACTGCAAGCCCCATGGCGCCTGGAAATACATGATGGTCTGGCCGGCCGCCGGACCTTCGTTGACGGGCAGGGGCCCTAGCCGTGTGGCAACGCCCTTGCCCTCCAGATAGGCCTTCGCCGCCGCGACGTCGTCGACATAGAAGGCGATGTGATAGCCGCCGACATCACTGTTCTTCGGCGTGGCGTCCTTCTGGTCGGGCGCGGTGTATTTGAACAGCTCGATGTTCGAGCCGAAGCCGCAGCGCACGAGGGTGATCTCCTCGATCACCGCCTTGGGGTCCACGCCCAGCAAATCCTGCATGAACGTGCCCTTGTCGTCAGCGAAGGGGCCGAACGACATGGCCTTCTTGCAGCCGATGACATTGATGAAGAAGTCGACCGCCTGTGCCATGTCGGGCACGGTGACGCCGGTGTGGTCATGCCCGCGCATGCCCGGGATGGAATCGGCCGATGCGACGCTGGCCAGCGTACTGACGGCGGCGACGAGAACTGCACTGCGAAGGATGGTTTTCACGTTCGAGTCTCCCATTGCGGGCCGTTCCCCTGTTGCGCACCGGTGCCCGCTGGGCCGATGCGATCGAGTCCTTTTTTCGCTATCCCGTGCTCAGCCACTCGGGATCGATCTCGGGCAGCGGAATCGCTGCGATCAGCTCGCGCGTGTATTCCTGCTGCGGAGCCTCGAAGAGCTGGTCTGTCGGCCCGGCCTCGACGATGCGCCCGTGCTGCATGACGATCACCTGCTGTGACAGCCGCCGGATCACCGACAGGTCGTGGCTGATGAAGGCGACGGTGAGGCCCATCTCGGCTGCCAGCTGCTCCAGCAGCGTCAGGATCTGCGCCTGCGTCGAGACGTCGAGCCCCGACACGATCTCGTCGGCCAGCACGAAGTCCGGCGACAGGGCGAGAGCGCGCGCGATGCCGACGCGCTGGCGCTGTCCGCCAGACAGCTCGTGGCGGTAGCGCTGCGCGAAGGCTTCCGGCAGGCCGACGCGCCTGAGGGCCTCAGAAACCCTTTCAGCGAGATTGTCGCCGAGTCCGTTCTGCTTCAGCGGCGCCGCAATGATCGAACCGATAGTGCGGCGCGGGTTGAGCGACGACATCGGGTCCTGGAAGATCATCTGCAGGTTGCGCCGCAGCGGCTTGAGTTGCGCTTCGGAGAGATGCGCGATGTCGCGTCCCTCGAACTCGATGCTGCCGGCACTTGGCTCGAGCAGCCTGACCAGGGCGCGGCCGAGCGTCGACTTGCCTGAGCCTGATTCACCGACGATGCCGGTCACCGAGCGACGCGGCAGGTCGAAGTCGAGCCCCTTGAGAATCTGGACCATCGGCGCCTTGCCGATCAGCGGCTTCCTGGCCATGTCGGGCAGGGCGACTTCCAGCCCGCGCACCCTGAACAGAGGTTCGCTCATGGCGCCACCCAGTCGCGATCTGCCGCGGCGATCTCGCTTGCGAGCCCCGCCAGCACGGTCTCGTCGACCGGCTTCAGAGAAGCCAGGGGATCGGTATAGCGTGGCGTCGCAGCCATAAGCGCGCGCGTGTAGGCGTGCTGCGGACTGGCAAACAGGCTCGGCGTATCGGCCTGCTCCACCACCTTGCCGGCATAGAGCACGGAAACATTCTGGCTGATCTTGGCGACGACTCCGAGATCGTGCGTGACGAAGAGGATGGCGGTGCCGTGCTCCTTCTGCAACTCGGCGATAAGCCGCAGGATCTGCTTCTGCACCGTCACGTCGAGCGCCGTTGTCGGCTCGTCGGCAACGATCAGCCGCGGCTTGGCGGCGAAGGCCGCCGCAATCAGCACACGCTGCCGCATGCCGCCCGACAATTCGTGCGGATAGGACTGCATCACCCGGTCGGGGTCGCGGATCTGCACCTCGTCGAGCAACTGCCGGACACGCCTGTCGGCCTTGTCGCCGGCCCAGCCGAGAATATGCACCAGCCGGTCGGTCATCTGCGGGCCAATGCGGCGGGATGGGTTGAGCGCGGTCAGCGGGTCCTGCGGGATGAGTGCCGCCCGTTCGCCCACCAGGACGCGCCGCGCCTTCGATTTCAAGTCGCCGAGGTCGATGCCTTCCAGCGCGATGTGCCCTTCGACGATTTTCACGCTCGGCGGCAATACGCCGAGGACGGCTTTGCCGATCATGCTCTTGCCGGCGCCGCTCTCGCCGACGAGCGCCGTCACCACGCCCGGTTCGACCGTCAGCGAAACCGAACGCAGCACCCGCACGCCGTTGGCCAGCGTCGCGCTGAGGTTGGAGATTTCTAGGCAGGGCACGCTCATCGCATCACCGGATCGAAGCGGTTCTTCAGGCCCTCGCCGAACTGGCTGAAGGAAAGCACCGTGAGGAACAGGGTGATCAGCGGAAACACCAGTACCCACCACGCCTGGTGGATCGACAGCCGGCCTTCGGCGATGATGCCGCCCCAGGTCGGATCGTCGGTCGAGATCGACAGGTTGACGAAGGACAGGATCGCCTCGACGATCACGGCAATTCCCATTTCCAGCGATAGCAGCGCAATGATCGCCGGCGCAACGTTGGGCAGCACCTCGCGCAGCATAATGCCGATGCGGCCGAAGCCGGCGATGCGCGCGTTCTCGACATAGTCCATGCGCGCCTGGCTCATCGCCTCGGCGCGGATGACCCGGCAGAAGCGCGTCCAGTCGATGATAGCGATGGCGATGATCACCGAGGTCAGACCGGTGCCGAACACGGCGACCAGCAGGATGGCGAACAGCACCGGCGGGAACGCCATCCAGACGTCGACGATGCGCGAGACGATGCGGTCCGGCCAGCCGCCGAAATAGCCGGCGATCAGCCCGAGTGCCGAGCCGACGATGCAGGCGGCACTTGCCGCCGCGAAGGCGACGATGAAGGCGACGCGGCCGCCATAGATCAGCCGCGAAAGCAGGTCGCGTCCGAGGCTGTCGGTGCCGAGCCAGAAGCCGGGCTCGGAGCCCTGCATCCAGAAGGGCGGCAGGCGTTCGAACATCAGGTCCTGCGCCAGCGGGTCCTGCGGTGCGATCCAGGGCGCGAAGATCGCGGCGAGTAGCGCCAGCAGCAGCCACCCGCCGGCGAGCCAGAGCCGCGCGTCGCCACGTCTCGTCACGGCGCGCGGCTCAGCCATGCCTCAGCCTCGGATTGAGCAGCGCGTAGGTCATGTCGACGATCAGGTTGATGGTGACGAAGAGCAGCGCGAAGACCAGCACGATGCCCTGGATCAGCGGCAGGTCGCGGTTGATCACCGCGTCGATCGCCATATTGCCGAGGCCCTCGTAGGAGAACAGCCGCTCGATGATGACGGTGCCGCCGATCAAGAAGGTGAACTGCACGCCGATCAGGGTGAGCGCGGGCAGGGCGGCGTTCTTCAAGGCTTCGCGCAGGATCACCTGCGTCTCGGAAAAGCCCTTCACGCGGGCGAGCACGACATAGTCGAGCGTCATCACTTCCTTGAGCGACAGCTTCAGGAGCTGGGAGATGATCGCGGCGAGCGGCAGCGCCAGCGCCAGCGCCGGTATGAACATGTGGCTGATCAGGTCTTTCGTCAGGTCGAACCGCAGCCTCAAAATGCTCTCGAAAAGGTAGAACTGCGTTGCGAAGGGCAGGTCGAGCCGCGGCGACACACGGCCCGAAATCTCGAAGATCGGCCAGAGCACGCCGAACAGCAGGATGAGCGCCAGCCCCCAGAGAAAATCCGGGATCGACAGTGCCGCGCCATTGGCAACGTCGATGCCGGCCTCGACGCCCGTGCCCTGCTCGCGTGCGCCGATGACGGCAAGCGGCCCGCCGATGGCGAGCGCGATCAGCAGCGCCACGATCGACAGTTCGAGCGTCGCCGGCAGGCGGTTGAGCACGAGCCCGAGCACGTCCTGGCGCAGTGAGATCGAGGTGCCGAAATCCCCCTGCAGCACGCCGGACAGCCAGATGCCGTATTGCTGCAGGATCGACTTGTCGAGGCCATAAAGCGCTCTCAGCCTCTCGATGTCGGCATCGGTCGCACCGGGCGGCAGCATCATGGCGATCGGGTTGCCGGGCGCCACGCGGATGATGACGAAGACCACGACCGACACGCCGAGCAGCGTGATGGCCATGGTGAAGAGGCGAATGAAAAAGCGTTGCAGGATCATGCGTCTTGTGCCCGGAAAAACAACGCGCGCCGCCCCCGCAGGAGAGCGGCGCGCGTCAGACTGGCGTCAGCCTCAGGAGGCCGGCGTCATCAGGGCGGGCAGCAGCGCGCCCGACTTGTGCGGCACGACGTTGACGCCCTTGGCATGCACGATCGGCTGTGCGTACTGGATCAGCGGCAGCACGTAGGCGTTGTCGGCGATCAGCTTGCTGACGGCCTTCCACCCGGCGATGCGCTTCTCCTCGTCGGCCTCGCCCCACAGCGGATTGATGGCGTCGATGACGTCCTGGCCGTCCCACACCGAGTGTGGGCTCGGGCCGTACATTGCAAAGCCGGTCGAGGTGGTCGGATCGCCGATCGCGTTGCCCCAGTTGTAGAAGGCGGCCGGTGCCAGCTGGTCGGCCGCGCGCAGTTCATAGTGCTTGGCGATCTCGTAGACCTCGATATTGGCCTCGATGCCGACCTTGCGCCACATGCCGACGATCGCCTGCACCATCTCGTAGTCCTTGGGCTTGAAGCCCTTGGTCGTCTGGATGGTGAACTTGACCGGATTGTCGGTCGAATAGCCGGAAGCCTTGAGCAGTTCGACTGCCTTCTCCGGGTTGTACTCGACCTTGATCGACGGATCGAAGGCCTCGTATTCCGGCGTCTCCAGCGTGTCGATCGGCAGGCCGTAGCCGCGCAGCAGGCGGTCGACGAGCAGCTTCTTGTCGACGGCCATCACCGCGGCCTTGCGGACGTTCGGGTCGTTCATGACCTCGATGTCGTTGAGGAAGATCATGCCGATGTCCGACACGGTGTCGATCGAGCCGGCGAGATCATCCTTGGCGATCAGGCGGTCATATTCCTCGTAGGGGATTTCGAGCGTCACATGCGAGGAGCCGGATTCGACCTCGGCAACCCGGCTTGCAGCATCGCCGACGAATTTAATGGTCACATTCTCGTAGGCCGGCTTGTCGCCCCAGTAGCCCGGATAGGCCTTGAGCCTGACGAAGGCGTTGCGCTCGAACTTGTCGACCATGTAGGGGCCGGTGCCGATCGGCGACGCCTCGAAGCCTTCCGCCCCGACCTTTTCGTAGTAGGCCTTGGGCATGATGTAACCGGTCAGGAACGACATCCACTTGAAGAGCGCCGGGTCGTAGCCCGCCGCATCGGCGGTGATCTTGTTGCCGTCGACCTGGAAATTGCTGAGGTTCTTCCAGACGAACTGGATCGGGTTGCCGGTCTCTTCCTTGCCGGCGCGCTCCAGCGACCAGACGACATCCTCGGCCGTGAAGGGCGAGCCGTCATGCCAGGTGACACCGTCGCGCACCGTCATGTGGATCTGCTTCTTGTCATCGCTCCAGCCCCATTCGGTCAGCAGGCCGGAGCCGAAGGACAGGTCCGGCGCCTGCGGGATGAACTGGTCGAACACCGACTGGTAGATGCCCTGAATGGTCGGGTTGACCGCCGAGGGACCGGTCGTCGGGTCCCAGGAGGGCAGGTTGACGTTGTAGGCGATCACCAGTTCGTCCGACTGCGCCATGGCGCCTGTCGGAAAGCCGATCGCGGAAAGGGCCAGCGCCGATGCGCCGTAGGCGAGAATTTGTCGTCTGGTCAGTGTCATGTTCATTCCCCATTGTTCGTTTTCGTCTGGTTCTGTCCGGACCGTTGGCCGGTCCTTGGTATGATGCTTGCGGGTTACCTTCCGCCGAGCTGTTGGGCGAGCAGATAACCCGATCCGGCGCCGACTCCAGCGCCCGGCCATGTTGCTGCGCCGACAAGATGCAGGCCGGCAACGGGCGTGGTGTACCGGGCATGGCCCCTTGCCGGCCTGAACAGAAAGTTCTGTGCGATGTGGTGGCTGCCACAGATCTGGTCGCCGCCGACCAGGTTGGGATTCTCGCGCTCGAGGTCCATCGGCGAGAAGACCGCGCGCTTCAGCACCTTCTTCTTCAGGCCGGGCGCGTGCGCCTCGATCATCGCCATGGCGCGGTCGGCGTAACGCTCCTTGACCTGGTCCCAGGCGGCCGGTGCGATCTCGCCGGCCGCATCGCCCGCGATCTCGGCGGGCAGGACCCTGACCTGCACCCACAGCACGTGCTTGCCGGAGGGCGCCCGCGACGGGTCGATCGCCGTCGGCTGCCCGACCACCAGGACAGGCTCGTCTGGCAGCAGTCCGGCGACCGCCTGCTGGTATGTCTTCGCCATCTGGTCGAGCGACGGCGCGATGTGGACGTAGGCGAAATTCTGCAGCTCCTCGCCGG
>CAMYMG010000107.1 GCA_947259295.1 uncultured Rhizobiaceae bacterium | reverse complement strand
GTCGCGTCACCGCGAGCTGGCGGCCATCGCGGCGCGCGCCTATCGAGCGCCGTCGGCCGCGCATGTCGTCGCGGCGCCGGGAACGCAGATTCTGTTGTCGCTGGTCTATGGGCTGCGCGCGCGGGGCCGGGCGCTGATCCTCGGGCCGACCTATGCGGAGCACGCCCGTGCCGCCGCGCTGTGCGGCCATGATGCCCAGGAAGTGACCGACTTCGATGCTCTCGCGGACGCGGACGTCGCCGTCGTGGTCAACCCGAACAACCCGGACGGACGAGTGATTTCCCGAGCGCGACTACTCGATCTCGCCGCGGAGCTGAAAGCCAAAGGCGGCCTCCTGGTCATTGACGAGGCCTTCATGGATGTCGGGCCGCGCGCGGAATCGCTCTGCGGCGATGTCGGGGAGGGCGGCATCGTCGTGCTCAGATCCTTCGGCAAGTTTTTCGGTCTCGCCGGCGTTCGGCTGGGCTTTGCCGTGACATCTCCCGACATGGCGAGGCGGCTCGACGATCGGCTCGGACCCTGGGCGGTCGCCGGTCCGGCGCTTGAGTACGGGATCGCGGCGCTCGGTGATGGAGCCTGGGTCGATGCGATGCGGGCGCGGGTGCGGGCGGACGCCGAGCGGCTCGATGCGTTGTTCGCCTCGCACGGTTTCGAGATCGATGGCGGCACCGACCTGTTTCGCCATCTCACCACGCCGCTCGCGCAATTGCTGTTCGAGGCGCTCGGGCGGAAGGGCATCCTTCTGCGCAGCTTCGATGGGCGGCCGAATGTGCTGCGCGCGGGCCTCCCCGGCTCGGCCGACGAGTGGGCCAGGCTGGAAGCCGGGCTCGTTGGCTTTTCGGCAGGCGAGGCAGGTCCACTATGATCCATGTCTGTCCCCTGTCGAAGGTCGATGCGACGGTTGCCTCGGCCGGGGCCGAAAGATTGATCTCGCTGCTAGCCGCCGGCACTGCGATGACGCGGCCCGCCGCGATCAAGGAGGAGCACCATCTTTTCCTGTCGCTGCATGATATTGCCGAGCCGCGCGAGGGCATGACGCCGCCGGGCGAAGCGCATGTCCGTACGCTGCTCGACTTCGCCGGGGAATGGGATCGTGCTCGGCCGCTGGTCATCAACTGCTATGCAGGCATCAGCCGCTCGACGGCGTCGGCCTACATCATTGCGGCGGCGCTGGCGCCGAACCGTGACGAGGTCGAGCTGGCCCAGACGTTGCGCTGGCTGTCGCCATCTGCGACGCCGAATATTCGACTGGTGACGCTGGCCGACGCCATGCTCGGGAGGCAGGGCCGCATGGTCGAGGCGATCAAGGCGATCGGTCGCGGGGCGGATGCCTTCGAGGGCGTGCCCTTCGCGTTACCGATCGAGGGCTGAGCCTTCAGGTCAGGCGGTCGGGGCGAGCCAGTCCTGGAGCTTTGCCTTGCGGACATCCTGAAGCAGGCGGACGAAGCCGTCGGCCTGGAACTCGGCCGTCTGGCGCCCCTTCTCGGCGGTAGCGCGCGAGGCCTCGCCGACCACTCCATGCGGGTTGAGATCGGAGGCGATCCAGGCAAAGGCATGTGTGCCCGTCGGCTTCAGGAGTTCGAACTCCTGCTCGGCGCGCTGCACGCTGGAGACGAAATCCTCGGCTTTCGTCATATCGACAAGGTCGGGACGGAAATGCAGCATCACCGAAGTCTCGAAGTCGCCGCCATGGATGCCGAAGCGGTCCTCGGTGTCGCTGTAGAGGCCGGCCGGCCGGCCGAAGCGCGACCAGCTGGTCTTGACCGCCAGCATGCCGAAGCGGACACGCAGTTCGCGCGTCACGATGCCCATGATCTCCTCGTTGCCGCCGTGCGAGTTGACCACGACGAGCTTTTTCACGCCGGCGCGCGCGACCGAAGCGCCGAGTTCCGTCCAGGCGTCAATAAGCGTGGTTGCCGGCATCGTCAGCGTGCCCGGGGCATGAAGATGCTCGTTCGACTTGCCGACGGACTGCACCGGAAGGATTCTTATGTCGAGATCGTCCGGCAGGCGGGCGATGACAGTGTCGAGCATGCCGTGCATGATGGTGGTGTCGGTTGAGACGGGCAGATGCGGGCCATGCTGTTCGATCGCCGCCACTGGCAGCACCGCGATGGTCGCCTCGGGGTCGATGGAAGAATATTCGGTGGTGGGAAAATCGCCCCACCAGACTCTTCTGGACGTCACGCTCTGCTCTCCGACAAGGTCCGACTTGTAGAGCGCCACAGACGGGCGCGCAACGATGGGGGGCGGGGCGGCGAGACTATCCGGCGGCGGTTACCTCGATCTCGACCTTGAATTCCGGCCGCGCGAACCCCGAAACGATCATAAGCGTCGAGGCAGGCGCCGGTTCGGAAAACAGTCGGTCGCGCACTTCCATGTAGGGCTTCAGATGTTCCCGGCCGGTGACATAGGCGTTGATGCGCACGATGTCGGCGAGTCCAAGTCCCGCCTCGGCAAGAATCGCCGCGATGTTGGCGAAACAGAGCTCCGCCTGCGCGCCGGCATCCTCGGGAATCGCGTCATCTGGGCCGATGCCGAGCTGGCCGGAGCAGAGCACCAGTTTCGAACCCGCCGGCACGGCGACGCCGTGGCTGTATTTGGCAAAAGGCGGGCGGATCGTCTTCGGCGTGAGGAACTTGAACATCGGCTTCTCCGCTTTGCACTCTAGGGCGTGGTCGGGGCGCCGCACAAGCGGTGCGGTACCGATCTCGACACGTGGACTTGCGCCTAAAAACTGGGCACGATGCCCAACCGATCATGGGTGCCGGCGGCCGGGCTTATGCAGTGGAGCGCCATTGCGGCAGCCGCGGTGCGGCGGGGCCAGTGGCATGCGTCTTGCTTCGCGGTTCAGTGACGAGATTTCCCTCGCGCGTGGCGCGCGAGACAACATGAGGGTGGTGTCGATGCACAAGTTTCTCACGATTTCGGCCAGCGCAGTGGCGCTTGCCGCGACCTCCGCAACGGGCGTCCTGGCCGAGCCGGTGACGTTCGGAACCAATTGGCTCGCCCAGGCCGAGCATGGCGGCTACTATCAGGCTGTCGCAGACGGCACCTATGAGGCCTGCGGCCTCGAAGTGACCATCATGCAGGGCGGGCCGCAGGTCAGCGGCAGGCCACTACTGCTCGCCGGCAAGCTCGACTTCTACATGGGCGGCAACATGCAGCAGGCCTTCGACGCGGTCACGCAGGACATTCCGCTGCGCGTCGTCGCGGCTTCCTTCCAGAAGGAACCGCAGGTGGTGATGTCGCATCCGGGCGAGGGGCTCGACAGCTGGGAGGACCTGCCGAAGGCCGAGCAGTACATCATCGGCGACGAGGGCGCGCAGAGCTTCCTGCTGTGGATGGCGACCGAATACGGCTTCGACGTCTCCAAGCGCGTGCCCTATACGTTCAACGCCGCGCCCTTCATTGCCAACAAGAAGTCGATCCAGCAGGGCTATGTGACCTCCGAGCCCTATGCCATCGAGAAGGAAGGCGGCTTCGTGCCGAACCAGTTCCTGCTCGCCGACTATGGCTACGATACCTATTCGACGACCATCGAGACCATGCAGGAGACGATCGACAAGCGTCCCGAGGCCGTGCAGTGCTTCGTCGATGGCTCGGCCAAGGGCTGGTACAATTATCTCTACGGCGACAACGCCGCCGCCAACGAGATGATCAAGAAGGACAATCCCGACATCACCGACGAGCAGATCGCCTTCTCCATCGCGCAGATGAAGAAGTTCGGCATCGTCGATTCCGGCGACACAGAAAAGCTCGGCATCGGCGCCATGACCGACGAGCGCGTGCAGAGCTTCTACGACAAGATGGTCAAGGCGAAGGTCCTGCCCGAGGGCATCGATATCAAGAAGTCCTACACGCTCGACTTCGTCAACAAGGGTGTCGGGCTCGACCTGAAGAAGTAAGCCCGGCCGCATGCTGCAGACGATGGAGCCCAAGACGGCCGAAGCCGCGGGGGGAGCCCCCCTGCTGATGCTGAGAGACGTCGGCAAGACGTTCTCCAATGGCGTGACCGCGCTCGGGCGGGTCGACCTGACGATCCGGGAGGGCGATTTCCTGAGCCTCCTCGGGCCGTCGGGCTGCGGCAAGTCGACGGCGCTGAGGCTGATTGCCGGGCTTTCGACGCCGACGACCGGTCTGCTCGACTGGCGCGGCGATGGCGCCGGCGGACGCTTCGACACCGGGTTCGTGTTCCAGGAACCGACCCTGCTGCCCTGGGCAACCGTCTTCGACAATGTCTGGCTGCCGCTCAGGCTGCGCGGCGTCTCGCGCACCGAGGCGACGCCGGCGATCCGCGAGATGATCGAACGGGTGCATCTCACCGGCTTCGAGGAAGCCATGCCGCGCGAGCTTTCGGGCGGCATGAAGATGCGGGTGTCGATCGCGCGAGGCCTGGTGACCAAGCCGCGCCTGCTGCTGATGGACGAGCCCTTCGCGGCACTCGACGAGATCACCCGCTTCCGGCTGAACCACGACCTGCTGGAGCTCTGGCAGGAAGAGAAATTCACCGTGGTCTTCGTCACGCACAGCGTCTTCGAAAGCGTGTTTCTCTCCAACCGCATCGTAGTCATGGCGGCGCGGCCAGGACGCGTCTTCGGCGAGATCGCGGTCGATGCCGCCTATCCGCGCGACGAGGCTTTCCGCACGTCGCCCGACTACGCCGCGCTCTGCCGCGAGGCGTCGCGGGTGCTCGTCGATGCAATGGATGCAGGAGCCGGCGATGACCGCCCTTGATCGCCCTGACGTGTCGCTTGCACTCGACCCGGAAGAGGCGCGGCGGGTGCGCGCGGCGCGCTTCGAACGCGTCGGAAAATGGCTGCTGCCGCTCGCCATCATGGTGGCGGCGATCTGGCTGTGGGACCGCATCTGCGTGTGGAACGAGATCCCGCGCTACATCCTGCCGCGACCGGGCGAGGTGCTCTACACGCTCTACGCCGATGCCGGGCTGCTGTTCGGCTCGCTGCTGGTGACGCTGAAGATTACCTTCCTCGGGCTGGCGCTGGCTGTTGCCGGTGGCGTCGGGCTGGCGGTGCTGTTTGCGCAGTCGAAATGGGTGGAAATGTCGTTCTTCCCCTTCGCCATCGTGCTGCAGGTGACGCCCATCGTGGCGATCTTCCCGCTGATCAACATCTATGTCGACAACCAGACGGCAAAGCTGCTGCTCTGCGCCTGGATCGTCGCCTTCTTCCCGATCCTGTCGAACACAACGCTCGGCCTCAACTCGGTTGACCGCAACCTGCTCGACCTGTTCAAGCTGAACGGCGCGACGCGCTGGCAACAGTTGGTGCATCTGAGACTTCCGGCCGCCATGCCCTATTTCCTCGGCGGGCTGAAGATCGCCGGCGGCCTGTCGCTGATCGGCGCGGTGGTGGCAGAGTTCGTCGCCGGCTCGACCGGCCAGTCCTCGGGGCTGGCATCGCGCATCATCGAGGCCGGCTACCGGCTGAATGCGCCGCGGCTGTTCGCGGCGCTGATCCTGATCTCCTTTACCGGCATCGTGATCTTCCTCGTGCTGTCGCTGATCTCGCATCTCGTGCTGCGCCGCTGGCACGAGAGCGCGCTGAAGCAGGAGCGGTGAGGGTGGGTCTATTGTTCGAGGTGTTGCGTCCTTTGCCAACGACCCCCCTCTGTCCTGCCGGACATCTCCCCCTCAAGGGGGGAGATTGGCAGCTTCTGTCTCTCGCCACTTTTCGGAGCGCTGGAGACTGGCGACAAGCGCCGCAAAATGCCATCTCCCCCCTTGAGGGGGAGATGGCCGGCAGGCCAGAGGGGGGGCGCTGATGGTGGGGCTCGACCTTCCCGTCGCCGGACCCTACACACTCCTTGGTGCGCGGCTGCACGCTTCGCTGACGCCGGGGCTGACGGCGGAGAGCGACGCCGACGGGTTCTTGCTTGCCGACATCGCGGTCGACGACGGAAAGATTGCTGGCATCGCGCCGCATGATCCGAAAACCACCGGCATCGACCTCAGGGGACGCATCGTGCTGCCCTGTTTCGTCGACTGTCACACCCATATCGACAAGGGCCATATCTGGCCGCGAAAACCAAACCCGGACGGCTCCTTCACGGGCGCGCTCGGCGCGACCGGCGCTGACCGCGCGGCGCGCTGGAACGCCGACGACGTCGCGCGGCGCATGGATTTCTCGCTCCGCTCGGCCTACGCGCACGGCACCAAGGCGCTGCGTACCCATATCGACAGCGTGGCGCCGCAGGAGGAAATCTCCTGGCCGGTCTTCGAGATGATGCGCGAGAAATGGCGGGGCCGGATCGAGCTACAGGGTGCCTGCCTGCTCGGCATCGAGGGGGTGCGCGACAGAAAGTGGTTCGCCAGGCTGGCGAAACGCGTGGCGGCGGCGAAGGGGGTGCTTGGCGTCGTCACCTACATGCTGCCTGACCTCGACGAACTGGTGGACCACGTCTTTGCGACCGCCAAAGAACACGGGCTCGACCTCGACTTTCATGCCGACGAGACCGACGACATTGCGGCGGTGTCGCTGAAGAAGATCGCCGAGGCCGCGATCTGGAACGAGTTCAAGGGCAGGATCCTTGTCGGCCATTGCTGCTCGCTGGCGCGCCAGCCCGACCACGAGGTGCTGGACACGCTGGACAAGGTGGCGCGCGCCGGGCTCGGCGTGGTGTCGCTCCCGATGTGCAATCTCTATCTGCAGGACCGGCGCGCCGACGGCACAACGCCGCGCTGGCGCGGCGTGACGCTGCTGCACGAGATGAAGGCGCGCGGCATTCCTGTCGCCGTGGCTTCCGACAATACGCGCGACCCCTTCTATGCCTATGGCGATCTCGACATGCTGGAGGTCTACCGCATGGCGACGCGCATCCTGCATTTCGATCACCCCGTTGCTGACTGGCCGCGATCGGTCGCCGCCACGCCGGCCGAGATCATGCGGCTCGACGGGGTGGGAATCCTGACTGAGGGCGGGCCGGCCGACTTCGTCGTCTTTCGCGGCCGCAGCTGGACGGAACTGCTGTCGCGGCCCG
Source organism: uncultured Rhizobiaceae bacterium (assembly GCA_947259295.1). Classification (GTDB taxonomy): domain Bacteria; phylum Pseudomonadota; class Alphaproteobacteria; order Rhizobiales; family Rhizobiaceae; genus CAMYMG01. The sequence continues at coordinate 19,223 of CAMYMG010000107.1, read as the reverse complement.
AATCCGATCGCATCGTCGTTCGCGACGGCCGGGCGATCCTGCGCGAGATACCCGACTATGCCGAACTCGACGATTTGATGGTGTGACGGAATGGATGTAGCCGCCCTGAAACAGGACCTCGAGGGTATCAGGATCGAGGACAATCCTGCGATCGTGCAGCAGAAGAGCCGCGACTTCTACTGGTACAGCCCGGTGCTGAAGCGCCAACTCGACAACGTCACCGGCGACATCGTCGTTTCGCCGAAGGACGAGGCGGAGGTGATCCGCGTGCTCGCCGCCTGTCACCGGCACGGCGTGCCGGTGACGCCGCGCGGTACCGGCACCGGCAACTACGGCCAGGCCATGCCGCTGTCTGGCGGCGTGGTGCTTTCGCTCGCCGACATGAACGCGGTAACGGCGATTTCACCCGGCCGCGTGACCTGCGGTCCGGGCGCCATCATCGCAGACATCGACAAGGCGACGCGCGCGCATTCCAGCCAGGAACTGCGCATGCATCCGTCGACCTATCACACCGCGTCGATCGGCGGCTTCATTGCGGGCGGCTCGGGCGGCGTCGGCTCGATCAATTTCGGTGGCCTGCGCGATTTCGGCAATGTGCTTCGGCTGCGCGTCGTCACCATGGAGGCAGAGCCAAGGGTGCTCGACCTGACCGGCGTGGACCTGCACAAGGTGACGCATGCCTATGGCACCAACGGCATCATCACCGAGGTCGAGATGCCGCTGACGGCCGCCTATGACTGGGTCGACGTGATCGTCGGCTTCGACAGCTTCATGGATGCCGCGCGCTACGGCAATGCGCTGGCCTGCCAGGACGGGCTGCTGACCAAGCTGATCACGCCGATCGCCGCGCCGGTGCCATGGCTCTATTTCAAGCGCCACCAGAAATTTCTCAGCGAGGGCCAGAGCATCTGCGCCCTTATGGTCGCGCCGCATTCGCTCGACGCCTTCCTCGCCTTCACAAGGCGCGCGGGCGGCACGGTGGTCTACAACGCCGCCACCGCCCCGGACGCCGACAGGAAAGGCCTGCCGCCGGCCTACGAACTGGCCTGGAACCACACCACGCTGAGGGCGTTGCGCGTCGACCCGGCCATGACCTATCTGCAGTCGCTCTATCCGTTTCCCGGCCACATGGAACTCGTCGAGAAGATCGACGGGCTGTTTCCGGGCGAGGTGTTCTCGCATCTCGAATTCGTGCGCTTCGACGGCAACATCACCTGCTTCGGCCTCAACCTGGTGCGCTTCACGACGGAAGAACGCCTCGACGAGATCATCCGAACCTTCGAGGCCCATGGCTGCCCGATTTTCAACCCACACCGCTACACGCTGGAGGAGGGCGGCATGAAGCAGACCGACGAGGTGCAGCTTGCCTTCAAGCGCGAGGCCGACCCGCAGGGCCTTCTCAACCCTGGCAAGATGATCGCCTGGGAAAATCCGGACTACGATTTCCGGACCGGCAAGACCTTCCTGTTCAAGGGCCTGCAAAGGGCGTCATAATCCGCATGCACTTCTTCACGCCCCCCTCTGTCCTGCCGGACATCTCCCCCACAAGGGGGGAGATCGGTCGCTTACACGTCGCCGCCCTCCGTCAGGCGATTGGCCAAGTCGGCGATGACAGACAATCTCCCCCCATGTGGGGGAGATGGCCGGCAGGCCAGAGGGGGGGTATCTTCCCAAACGCTCCGGAGAAGGCGATGAGGATTCTCGTCCTTTACGCGCACCCGGTCGAGACGAGTTTCAACGCGGCGCTGCACCGGTTGATCGTCGAGAGGCTGACGGCTGCCGGCCACAGCGTCGACGATTGCGATCTCTACGCGGAGGATTTCGATCCGCGCCTTACCCGTGCCGAGCGGCTCGCGTATCATGATCCGCGTGGGCCTCAAGACGCGGTCGATCCCTATGTCCGCCGCCTGCTCGACGCCGAAGCGCTGGTGCTTTCCTTCCCCGTCTGGAACTACGGCTTTCCGGCCATCCTCAAAGGATTTTTCGACCGCGTTTTTCTGCCCGGCGTTTCGTTCCGGATGGTCGACGGCAAGGCGACTCCCAATCTTCATAACATTCGCAAGGTTGCCGCCGTCACCACCTATGGCGGCAGCTGGTTTCGCGCGGTATTGATGGGCAATCCGCCGAAAAAGCTTGTCAGCCGCACGCTGCGCTTGACCGTGAAGCCCGGCGCACCGGTGTCCTACCTGGCGCATTATTCCATGAATCTTTCCACACCGGAGACACGCGAAAAATTCACGGCCAAGGTGGCGGCGAAAATGGACGCTTTCTGATGCCACCAGTGAGGTGCCTCGTTGTTTACTGCCATCCGGTGCCGGAAAGTTTCGGTGCGGCGCTGCGCGATACGGCCGTCGCCGCGCTTTCCGACCGCGGCTTCGAGGTAAGGCTAATTGACCTTTACGCCGAGGGATTCGATCCGGTCCTCAGCGCCGAGGAACGCCGCCAGATGGATCGCGCGCCGACCGATCCGAAACTCGCGCCGCATATCGAAAACCTCAGATGGGCGCAGGCGATCCTGTTCGTCTATCCGACGTGGTGGTACGGGCTGCCGGCGATGCTGAAGGGCTGGCTCGACCGCGTCTGGGCGACCGACGTCGCCTTCACCTTGCCGGCCGACGGCGGCCGCATCGTTTCGCTCGTCCCGCATATCGCCCGCGTTGGTGTTGTCACCACCTGCGGCGCGTCGTGGTGGATTTCAATGCTGATGGGCCAGCCGGGGCGAAAGACGATCCTGCGCGGCCTGCGTGCGCTTTGCGCGCCGACGGCCCGCACACTCTATATGGCGCATTACGACATGGACCGCTCCACGGCGGAGAGCCGCGCGGCGTTCCTGGAGAAGGTGAAGCGCAGGCTGGCGAGGTTCTAGCGGCCGCCATCGGCCACGCTCCGCCGTCAGGCGCGGGCCGTGACCACCCATACGGCCGCGTTGAGTGCGACAGCGGCCGAGTCGCCTCGTCCTGCCAGCGCCGCTCTCACGCGGGGCTCGGCCTCCGGACGCAGATGCGGATTCTCGCGCAAGATCCTGCCGAGCGGGCCGACCTTCATGAGGACGGCGAGCATGGCATCGATGCCGCCGCTCGAAACCTTCACATCATGGGGCTCGACGGCGATATCCACAAAGCCGGCGGACCCCAGGATCTTCCAGATGTGCTCGGGGTCGTCGAAGCTGAACGGCGTCGGGTCGAGGCGGTCCTCCAGTCCGGCCCCGCGCAGCGGCAGGAGGTCGAGTTCGTTGTCCTCCAGTGCGCGCCAGCAGACGAAGGCAAGCCGGCCGGCCGGCTTCATCATGCGGCGGAAATTCGCGAAGGCGGCGGCAGGGTCGGCGAAGGCCATGACGCCGAAACGCGAGAACAGGCAATCGAAACTGCGGTCGGGCAGGGCGAGGGTCTGGGCATCGGCTTCGATGAAATCCACTTCTCCTCGCCCCGCTGCACGGCGCCGTGCGACGTCGAGAAGGAGCGGCGCGATGTCGACGCCGGTGACCCTGCCTGCCGGCCCGACCCGCTCCGCGAGTTGCAGGACCGACTGACCGGCGCCGCAGCCGATATCGAGGACGCTGTCTCCCGTGCCGGGCGCCAGCGCCTCGATGGCAAGAAGGCTGAGCGGCGAGAGCTGCAGGTCGAGGAGGTCCGCCACCTCGACCCAGGCCTTGGCGGCGAGATCCCGCATCCTCGGCCGCGCCTAGGCGCGCACCCTTTCCGCCTTCGGATCGTACATCGGCTTCAGCGAGGCCTCAGCGGCATAGCGCTCGCCGGCGATCTCGATCTCGTAGGACGAAGCCAGCACATCCGCCTCGCTCTCGCCCTTGCAGGGCAGGTAGCCGAGGCCGATGGCGCCGCCGAGATGGTGGCCGTAATTGCCCGAGGTAATGGTGCCGACGATTTTTCCGTCGCGGACGATCGCTTCGTTGTGGAAGAGCAGCGGCTCGGGATCGCGCAGGCGGAACTGCACCAGCCGGCGCTCCAGCCCCTGTTCGCGCTTCCTCAGCACGGCGTCGCGGCCGAGAAAATCACCCTTGCCGGTCTTCACCGCGAAGCCGAGGCCGGCCTCGAGTACATGGTCCTCGTCGGTGATGTCGTGGCCAAAATGCCGGAACGCCTTTTCGATGCGGCAGGAATCGAGCGCGTGCAGGCCGCAGAGCTTCAGGCCCAAGTCGGCGCCGGCCTCCTCGATGGCCTCGAAGACGTGGGCTGCCTGATCGGTCGGCACATAGAGCTCCCAGCCGAGTTCGCCGACATAGGTGACGCGGTGGGCGCGCGCCAGCCCCATGCCGATCTCGACTTCCTGGAACGTGCCGAACGGGTTGGTTTCGTTGGAAAAATCGTTCGGGCTAATCTTCTGAATCAGGTCGCGCGAGCGCGGTCCCATGAGGCAGAGCACGCTTTCGGCGGCCGTCACGTCTGTGATGACAGCGAAGGCGTCGCCGACATGCCTCCGGAGCCAGGCGAGGTCTCGCTGCAGCGTGGCGCCGGGCACGACAGCGAGGAATGCCGTTTCCGACAGCCGGCTGACGGTGAGGTCGCTCTCGATGCCACCGCGGGCGTTCAGCATCTGCGAGTAGACGATCCTGCCGGGCGCCACGTCGAGATCGTTGGCGCAGAGTTTTTGCAGGAAGGCCAGCGCGTCGCGACCTTCGATGCGGATCTTTCCGAAGGAGGTCATGTCGAACAGGCCGACGCCGTTTCGAACCGCCAGGTGTTCGTCGCGGTTGTTGTCGAACCAGTTCTGCCGCTTCCAGGAGTATCGGTATTCGCGCTCCTGGCCTTCCCTGGCGAACCAGTTGGCGCGCTCCCAGCCGGCGACTTCACCGAACACCGCACCGCGCGCCTTCAGATGCTCGTGCAGCGGCGAACGGCGCACGCCGCGCGCCGAGGCCATCTGGCGGTAGGGAAAATGGTCGGCGTAGAGCAGGCCGAGCGTCTCGGTCACCCGCGCCTTCAGGTAGGTGCGGTTCTTCTGGAAGGGCTGGGTGCGGCGGATGTCGACTTCCCACAGGTCGAAGGGTGCTTCGCCATCATTGATCCATTGTGCCAGCGCCATGCCGGCGCCACCCGACGAGACGATGCCGATCGAATTATAGCCGGTCGCCATCCAGTAGCCGGCAAGCTCGGGTGCCTCGCCGAGATAGTAGCGGTCGTCGGGCGTGAAGCTCTCCGGCCCGTTGAAGAAGGTGTGGATGCCGGCGGTCGCCAGCATCGGCATGCGGTTGACGCCCATTTCGAGGATCGGCTCGAAATGGTCCATGTCCTCGGGCAACTGGTCGAAGCAGAAATCCTCCGAAATGCCGTTCATGCCCCAGGGTTTTGCAACCGGCTCGAAGGCGCCGAGCATCATCTTGCCCGCGTCTTCCTTGTAGTAGGCGCATTCGTCGGGCACGCGCAGCACCGGCAGGCGGCCGAGGCCGGGGATCGCCTCGGTGACGAGATAGAAGTGCTCGCAGGCATGCAGCGGGATCGAGACGCCCGACTTCGCGCCGAGCTCGCGCGCCCACATGCCGGCGCAGTTGACGACGATGTCGGTGTCGATGGTGCCTTCCTCGCCGCCCTTAGCCCAGGACACGCCGCTGACGCGGCCGTCCTTCTGGTGTACGGCGGTGACCTTGACGCCCTCGACGATCTTCGCGCCGCGCTGCCGGGCGCCCTTGGCGAGCGCCATGGCGATGTTGGCCGGGTCGCACTGGCCATCGAGCGGCAGGTGCACGGCGCCGACCACGCCGTCGGTGTTGAGATGCGGATACATCTGCTTGACCTCGGCGGGCGAGATCTCGCGCACGTCGACGTCGAAGGCGCGCGCCACCGTCGCCTGACGGTAGAGCTCGTGCTTGCGCTCCTCGGTCAGCGCCACCGAGATCGAGCCGACCTGGCGCATGCCGGTGGCAACACCGGTCTCTTCCTCGAGTCGGACGTAGAGGTCGGCCGAATATTTTGCCAGCCGCGTCATGTTCTGCGAGCCGCGCAGCTGGCCGATCAGGCCGGCGGCATGCCAGGTCGTGCCCGACGTCAGCTGCTTGCGCTCCAGCAGCACGATGTCGGTCCAGCCGAGTTTTGCCAGGTGATAGGCGACCGAGCAGCCGGATACGCCGCCGCCGATGATGACGGCGCGGGCCTTCATGGGAAGTTCTACCATCGGCTCTCGGTGCTCCGGAAAGAGAGGCCCTCGACCGGCACGGCCTAGAATGTGGCCGGGCGAGGGGAGTGTTGGAAGATCATGCGGCCTTGCTGCGGTAGGCCGAGGCGAAGCGGCGCAGCCGCGTTGCCGCCTCAAGCAGGATCTCGTCGGGCTGGCAGAGGCTGATGCGGATATGGCCGGCCGCGGCCTCGCCGAAGCTCGAGCCCGGCATCACGCCGACGCGCTCGCCGTCGAGCAGCGCCCAGGCGAACTTTTCGTCGTCGGGCTCAATCGCCGAGACGTCGAGCATGACGTACATGCCGCCCTCAGAACCGCGCACGGTGAGATCGTTGACGCCCCTGATGGCGTCGAGGAAGAGTTTTCGGCGGCCGTTGTAGATGCCGGCGATCTGCTCGACGCCATAATCGTTCTCCAGCGCCTCGGTGGCGGCGCGCGAGACAAAGTCGGTCAGGCCGTAGGTGGTCACGAGATTGAGGCTGGTCAACTGCGTGATCATGCTTTCGGGTCCGGTCAGCCAGCCGATGCGCCAGCCGGTCATGCCGTGGCTCTTCGACATGGAGTTTATGACCAGCGTTCGCTCCGCCATCCCGGGCAGGGTGCGCGGAGAGACGTGATGGCCCTCGGCGAGCGCCCAGTAAACTTCGTCCGACAGCAGCCAGAGATCGCGTTCGACGCAGAGCCGCGCGATGCCTTCCAGGCTTTCGCGCGAATAGATCGCGCCGGTCGGGTTGTTCGGGGTGTTAAGGAGGATGGCCTTGGTATTGAGCCGCAACGCCTTCTCGATCGCCTCGGCGCTTGGCTGGAAGCCGTCGGCGGCCTCTGCCTCGACGACGGTAAAGTCCGCCTCTGCGGCGCGGAAGGTGCCCGGATAAGTAGCGTAGTAGGGCGCCACAACGACCGCGTGATCGCCCTTGTCGAGCGTTCCCTGCACGGCGGCGTAGAGCGCGAGCTGACCTCCCGGCGTGGCGATGATGTTCTCGGCGCTCGTATCGACACCGGTGCAGCGCGTCGAGATCTTCGCCATTGCCGCGCGCAGGCGCGGGATGCCCGGCAGTTGCGTGTAGTGGTGGTAGCCGGCCCGCACGGCGCGGACGCAGGCCTCGACAGTCTCTTGCGGCGTGTCGAAGTCGTGGTCGCCGACCGACAGCATAATGATGTTTTCGCCGGCCTCCTTGCGGGTCATGGCGGCGAAGTGAACTTCCCAGCCATCCTTGCCGGAGGGCAGGATGCCGGAAATGCGGTTCGATGGTTTCGGCATTCTAGGCTCTCAATCTCTCGTTCTTGGCGTCCCACATCGGCTCGTCCGGCTGGACGGTGACCGGGAAGCGCTCGCCGAAAATCTCGACTTCGAGTTTCGTGCCGGGTTCGGCGAGATCGGCGCGCAGCATGCCGAGGGCAATCGATTTGTCCAGCCGGTAGCCGAAGCCTCCTGACGTCGTCTCGCCGACGACCTTGCCGTCGTGCCAGAGCGTCGACATGTATGGCGCATCATGCTCGCCGGCCTCGACCGCGAGCGTCACGAAGCGCTTCTTCACGCCCTGCTGCTTCTCGCTGAGGAGTGCTGCCTTGCCGCGGAAGGCGGGCTTGTCCCATTTGACGAAACGGTCGAGCCCGCCCTGCAGGATGGTGTAGTCGGTCGACAGGTCGCCCTTCCAGGCGCGGTAGCCCTTTTCCAGCCGGAGCGCATTCAGCGCGAACATGCCGAAGGGTTTCAGCCCGTGCTCTTGGCCCGCCTCCCAGACGGCGTCGAAAACCGTGGTCGTGTCGGCGACTTTCGTGTGGATCTCCCAGCCGAGTTCGCCGGCGAAGGAGACGCGCAGGAGCTTTGCCCAGCGGCCGGCGATGGTGGTCTCCTGATGCGTCAGCCAGGGCATCGAAAGGTCGGCATCGCACACCTCGGCGAGGATCTTGCGCGAATTGGGCCCGGAGAGGATCTGCGTCGCATACTCCTCCGTGCGGTCGACCAACGTGAAGCCGGCATTGTCGGGCATATGCGACTTCAGCCATTCGAAGTCATGCCACTGCGCCGTTGCCGCGGTGATAAGCGTCATCAGGTTCTCTTCGTGGCGCACGATCGACATCTCGGTGACGATGCGGCCGCCCTCGTCGGCGAAGTAGGCAAGGCCGATACGCCCGACTTTCGGCACCAGCCCGGTGATCTGCTCGGCGAGCCAGTCGGCGGCTCCCGGGCCCTCGAGGTTGAAGCGCGAGAAGCCGGGAAGGTCGAGAATCCCGGCGGCGTCGCGCACGGCGAGACATTCCTCGCGCACGCGCTTCTCCCAAGGACCCGAGCGGGCGAAGGTCTGGGTTGATTCCTCCGACGTGTCGTCTCCCGGGCTGGCGTACCAGGTGGCGCGCTCCCAGCCGTTGTAGGCGTTGAACTGCGCCCCCAGCGCCTTGATCCGGTCGTGGATCGGCGACAGCTTCATGTCGCGGCCGGCCGGCCAGGCGTGGTGGGGGAAATGGATCGCGTATTCGTGGCCGTAGACCTCCATGCCCTTGGCGACGCAATAGTCCGGGTCCGAGGCAAAGGCGGTGAAGCGGCGCGGGTCGCAGGACCACATGTCCCACTCCGTCTGGCCTTGCGTCACCCATTCGGCCAGCACCTTGCCGGCGCCGCCGCCCTGCGCGATGCCGAAGGTGAAGACGCAGGCCTCGAAGGCGTTCGGCACGCCCGGCATCCGGCCGATCAGAGGGTTGCCGTCCGGCGTGTAGGGGATCGGGCCGTTGATGACCTTGGACAGGCCGGCGGTGCCGAGGATCGGCACGCGGGCAATGGCGTCGTTGAGGTAGTGCTCCAGCCGGTCGAGGTCGTCGGGAAACAGCTGGAAGGAAAAATCCTCCGGCATCGGGTCTTTGTGGCCGGCCCAATGCGCACGGCAATTGCGCTCGTAGGGGCCGAGATTCATGCCGTTCTTTTCCTGCCGCAAATAATAGGAGGTGTCGACGTCACGCAGCAGCGGCAGCTTCTTGCCGGCCTCCTTGGACCAGGCGGCGAGTTCGGGGATTTCCTCGAACAATATGTACTGGTGGCTCATCACCATCATCGGCACGTCGCGACCGAACAGCTTTCCGACCTCGGCGGCGCGGTAGCCGGCGGCATTGATGACGTATTCGCAGCGAATCTCGCCTTCCGGCGTGGCGATGATCCATTCGCCGTTCTCGCGCCGCGCCCCGGTCACCGGGCAGAAACGGACGATTTTCGCTCCCATATCGCGGGCGCCCTTGGCGAGCGCCTGGGTGAGTTGCGCGGGATCGATGTCGCCGTCATTGGGATCGTAGAGCGCGCCCTTCAGGTCGTGCGTCTCGATGAAGGGGTATCGTTTCGTGATCTCGTCGAGGCCGATGACGTCGATATCCATGCCCTGGTAGCGGCCCATACCCTTGGCGCGCTCGAATTCCTGCATGCGCTCCCTGGTGTGGGCAAGGCGCAGCGAACCGGTGACGTGGTAGTTCATCGGATAGTCGACCGCGTCTGCCAGCCCGCGATAGAGCTCGGTCGAGTAGCGCTGCATGTTCATCAGCGACCAGGACGACGAAAAGGTCGGCACGTTGCCGGCGGCGTGCCAGGTGGAGCCCGACGTGAGCTCGTTCTTTTCCAAGAGCACGCAGTCGGTCCAGCCGGCCTTGGCCAGATGGTAGAGTGCAGAGACGCCGACAGCGCCGCCGCCGATGATGACGACCCGCGCCGTCGAAGGAATTCCAGCCATTTCTTCTCCCAATCCCGCCGCACCGGCAGGCAGTTCTAGTAGACAGGGGGCGACACGACCCAGATGACGACTGCCGGCTCGGCATGCGGATTCTTCCAGCGGAACGGCTTTGCCGCGAAGCGGAAACTGTCGCCCTCGGCGAGATGATGCCAGACGCCGTCGATCTCGATGTCGAAGCGTCCGGACACCACATAGCCGGCCTCTTCGGTTTGGCGCAGCGCCTTCTCCGCAAGCGCCGCGCCCGGCGCGAATTCCGAGCGCAGCATCTCGAAACTGCCGCCAAGATCTGGCGAGAGCAATTCCTCCACCAGCCCGGATTCGCTGGTGCCAAGCGAGCGCCGCCGCGCACCGCGCACCACGACGCCGCGCTCGCTGTCCTCGGCCTCATGGCCGAAGAACAGGCTGACCGGCACGCCGAAGACGTCGGCGAAGGCGCGCAGGTCGCCGAGCGAGGGGATCGAGAGGCCGCGCTCGACCTGGCTCAGCCAGCCGACAGAGCGCTTCAGCCGGATGCCGATTTCGGCAAGCGTCAGGCCGCGCGCCTTGCGCAGCGCGCGCAGGTCGCGAGCCAGCAACTGGTCGCCGTCGAGGCCATGCGCCGGCAAAAGGGATGCGGAGTTCGGCACGATCAGCTCTCGTGAAAAAAGTCGATGGATTTTCACGAGAGCGCAGACCGCTGAAAAAATCAAGTTCCTTTTCATCTCATGTAGGAAGATTTACTTGCCCCCTAAGGGTCGACGGTGCAAAGGCTGGAGTCTGTAACGCGGTCAATGGCTTGGGCTCGGCCGGAAACACCGTACCCGGGCGGGGAAATATGCTGGCACGAGACAAACAAGCGCTGGACAGCGACGTTGCGCTGACCGTCGATGACGCGATCATTTCGCGCCGCTCCGTGCGTGCATTCCTGCCCGATCCAGTCGACGAGGCGACCGTCCGCGAGATCCTCGAACTATCGGCGCGCGCGCCCTCGGGCACCAACATGCAGCCCTGGCGCGTTTACGTGACCACCGGCGAGGCCAAGCAGCGGGTGTCGCGGGCGATACTCGATTCCGGGATCCGCGCCGAAAAGGCCAAGTGGGACGAGTACAAATACTATCCCGAGAAATTCTTCGAGCCTTACTACGGGCGCCGCCGCGCCGTCGGCTATGCGCTCTACTCGTGCCTCGGCATCGGCAAGCGCGACGTCGACCAGATGCGCGCGCAGCACGACCGCAACTTCGTGTTCTTCGACGCTCCCGTCGGCATGATATTCACCATCGACCGCCGCCTCAACCAGGGCTCGTGGATCGACTACGGCATGTTCCTGCAGAACATCATGATCGCGGCGCGCGCCAAGGGACTGCATACCTGTCCGCAGGCGGCATTCGCGCCCTACCACAACCAGATCAGGCCGGCGCTCGGCATTCCGGACGAGGAAATCGTCGTCTGCGGCATGGCGCTCGGCTACGAGGATGTTTCGAAGCCGGAAAACGACCTGCGCACCGACCGTGCGCCGATCGAGGAATGGGCGACGTTCCACGACTGACCTTTGCGCCGGGCACACCGCCGGTTCGAGCTCCTGCCAATTCTGTCAGCATGAAACCGGCCGTCGCTTGAAAGCGCCCGACTGCTACCTGACCTCGTAGCCGACCTCTTCGCTGGCCAGACGCAGCGTGTGCCAGAACGCACGGGCGAAAGACCGGAAGACATAGACGTCGAACTGGTCGGCGCCGCTGCGCTGGATCTGGGCGAATATGTCGTGATGCACGGTGGAGAGGCCCGAGCCTACCGGGAAGGCCGGCAAGGCGAAGTCAATGGCGAAGAGTTTCGCCAGCACCCATTCGGCCCTGGCTCCGGAGACCCGGATGCCGGTCCGGCCATGCGACAGGTCGGTGACGGTCCCGGTCTTCTGGGAAAGCTTGCCGGCGAAGACCCCGGCAATGTTTTCGTCCTCGCCGATGACCATGAAACGCCCGGGCGCGAAGCCGAAGGCCGCCTTGCCGTTGCCACAGGCGCCTCCACCTGCACCGTCCGGAAGCGCGAGGCCGGTCACCTGCTTGATGGTCCGGATGAGCGCCTTCTCCTCGCCGGGCCAGGCGGCCAGCTGGACGATCGAGCCCGGTTGAGTCTCGGCCAGCCGCACGCCGACACCGTCGGCGAGGTGACCGTGACGGCCGGTGCGCAGAACCGGCTCGAGGGGGGAAAGCTGGTCAACCATGCAGGCGCTTCCCTTCCGGATCGTAGAAATGATGGCTGACGATCTCGACCGGTCCGAAATGGCCGCGCAGGGGGTCGGAAATGAAGGCGCGCTCGCCATGGCGGCTCTTGCCCGCCCGGACCAGCGCCAGACCGATATGCTTGCGGAACACGGGCGAGTAGCAGGCGGCAGTGATGTGGCCGATGGAATCGCGCGGCGTGTCGCGATCGAGCCGCTCGACGATGTGGGCGCCGCCGGCGAGCGGCAGATTGTCGAGCGCCACGATCCCGACGAGCTGCAGCCGGTCGGGCGAGATCATGGCCTCGCGGTCCATCATCATCGAACCGACAAACGGCTTTTTCTTCGACAGCATCCAGTCGAGATGCAGATCACGTGCGGTGGTGCGGCCGTCGATCTCGGCGCCGGTGACGTGACCCTTCTCGATCCGCATCGTGCCGAGAGCCTCCAGCCCGTAGGGCACAAGGCCGAAGGGCTTGCCGGCCTTGATCAGCGCCTGCCAGACATGGGTGCCGTGGCCGGCGCCGCTATAGACCTCGAAGGCCATCTCGCCCGAAAAGGACAGGCGGCAGATGACGACAGGCGCGCCGGCGATCTCGCCGTGCACGATGCCCATGAAGGGCAGGGTGTCGTTGTCGACCGAGGTGCCGGTGACGCAGGCGGCGAGAATTTCGCGCGCCCTGGGCCCGCCGATCGCCGCGCCCGCCCACTGGTCGGTGACCGAGGTGACATGCACCTTGAGGTCGGGCCAGATCACGTCGAGCAGATATTCGAGATGCTGCATCACCTTGCCGGCATTGGCGGTGGTCGTGGTCATCAGGAAGTCGTTGTCGGCCAGGCGCCATGTCGTGCCGTCGTCCATCGCAAACCCGTCCTCGCGCAGCATCAGCCCGTAGCGTGCCTTGCCGATAGGCAGGGTGGAAAACATGTTGGTGTAGACGCGGTCGAGGAAATCCGCCGCATCCGGGCCCTGCACCGCGATCTTGCCGAGCGTCGAAACATCGACGATGCCGGCCTTTTCGCGTGTCGTCCTGGCTTCGCGCACATAGGCCTGGTCGACCGTTTCGCCGGGCTTGGCGTAGATCATCGGGCGGTGCCAGAGGCCGGCCGAATACATCGTCGCGCCGTTCTCGAGATGCCAATCGTGCATCGGCGTCAGCCGCTCCGGCCTGACCTCGCCATATCGCTCGGCGGCGAGGGAGCCGACCGAGACCGGCGCGAAGGGCGGGCGGAAGCGGGTCGTGCCGACTTCCGGGATCTGCTTGCCGAGCGCGTTCGCCATGATGGCGAGGCCCGGGATGTTGGACGTCTTGCCCTGGTCGGTCGCCATGCCGAGCGTGGTGTAGCGCTTCAGATGCTCGACCGAGACGAAACCTTCCTGGTGCGCCAGCCGCACGTCGTCGGCCGTCACGTCGTGCTGCAGGTCGACGAAGGCCTTGCCGGCGGCGGGGATTTCGAAGACGGGTGCCGGCGCGATGTCGAGCACTGTGCCGCCGGCCTCGGGTACCGGGTCCGACGCGCTGGCGCCTCCGGCAGCCCAGGAGCCTGCCGCGGCACCGCCAGCAAGCGCCTCGCCGGTCGAAAACTCTCCGGCGCACGCCCCGGCGCCGGTCCAGCGTTCGGTGGCGGGGGGCAGCATGAAGGCCTGCATCTTGTCGTCCCAGACGGCCTTTGCGCCGGCATGGCTTGCGAGATTGATGACGGGTGACCATCCGCCCGAAACGGCAAGGCAATCAACCTCGATCGCTCGGACGTCGCCGCTGAGCCTGCCCGTCGCGGCATCGAATGGCTGGACCTTGATACCGGAGACCTGCTTGCCGCCTTCGGTGGCGACCACGGCCTGTCCGGCCAGGATCTCGGCCTTGGCGCGGGCCGCGAGGTCGCGCGCGGCGGGCGAGATGTCGGAGCGCACGTCGATGATGGTGACGATCGAGGCGCCGGCCTCGCGCAGCGCCAGCGCCGAGCGGTAGGCGCCGTCATTGTTGGCGAAGACGGCGATCTTCCTGCCGGGCAGCACGCCGAACTGCACCGCGTAGCGCTCGGCGGCAGATGCCAGCATGAGGCCCGGCCGGTCATTGCCCGGAAACACCAGCGGCCGCTCGAAGGCGCCCGTCGCCAGCACGACGCGGCCGGCTCGGATCGTCCAGTGGCGCTGGCGCGGCTCGCCTTTGCAGCCGGTGCGCTTGTGGTCGGTGACGCGTTCGAGGGCAGCCAGCGTGTTGTCGTCGTAATAGCCCCACACGGTGGTGCGCGGCAGGAGCCGGACATTCGGCATGGCTGCCAGTTCGGCAAGGACGGCGGCGGCCCAGTCGGCGGCGGGCATGCCGTCGATGGTCTCGCTCGACCAGTTGGCCGTGCCGCCGAGCCGCGGGTCGAGTTCGGCCAGGATGACGCGCGCCCCGCCGGCGGCTGCCTGCTTTGCCGCCATCAGGCCGGCCGGCCCGGAGCCGACGACAAGGGCTTCGCAGAAGGCGTTCATGCGCTCGTAGCGCGCAGGATCGGCGACCGCGCCGGCGCGGCCGAGGCCGGCGGCGCGGCGGATGAAATGTTCGCAGAACATCCAGAAGCGGGTTCCCTTCAAGGGGCCAAGCACAGGGCCCATGAAGGTCTTGTAGTAAAAGCCGGCGCCAAGAAGCCGTCCGCCAAGCTGGTTGACGGCACCGATGTCGAAGGCGAGCGAGGGAAAGCGGTTCTGGCTGACCACGGTCAACCCGTCATGGATCTCCAGCATGGTCGCCGGGATGTTCGGCTCGCGCGCGTCGCCCCGCAGCACGGTCACCAGCGCGTTCGGTTCGTCGACCCCTGCCGCGATCACGCCGCGTGGACGGTGGTACTTGAACGAGCGGCCGAACAGGGTGACGCCCTGGGCTAGCAGGGCCGAGGCCAGCGTATCGCCCGGATGGCCAACGTAGAACCGGTCGTCGAAGCTGAAGCGGATGCTGCGCGAGCGGTCGACCATGCCCCCGCTGGCGGTACGACGCGGGCTCATCCTGCCTTTCCCTGCTTGCGCCGGGCGGCGGACCGTTTCGGGCCGGCGGCAGCGGCGAACGCAACCTTCGAGATCGCATGCGTCAGCGTGTTGCGGGTGACGGCGAGGTGGCGCCGGCAGCCGCCGGCATGCTGCCAGATCTCGTTGTGCTCGCCGGCCGGATTGAGCCGGTCGTAGACATAGGCGTTCCAGGCCTTCTGATTGGTCGAGGCCTGGTCCGGCCGCTTGCGGTTGCCGTCGCCCTGGTAGGCGAACTCCGAAAGGTCGCGCGGACCGCAATAGGGGCAGGTGATGATCATGACTTTCCGTTGCCCATCAATGCAAATTGGGCGTCGCGCCCTGTCCCTTGTCGTCGATGACGGCACCACGGTAGAACCGGTCTAGCGTGAATGCCGCGTTGAGCGGATGCGGTTCGTCGCGGGCAATGGTGTGGGCAAAGCACCAGCCAGAGGCCGGTGTCGCCTTGAAGCCGCCGTAGCACCAGCCGCAATTCAGATACATGCCGGGCAGGGGGCCTGTCGTGATGATCGGCGAGCCGTCCATCGACATGTCGGTGACACCGCCCCAGGAGCGCAGTACGCGCACGCTGGCAAGGCTCGGGAAAAGCGCCAGCATCTCGCTCATCACTTCCTCGACGAGCGGCAGGTTGCCGCGCTGCGCGTAGCTGTTGTAGCCGTCGAGCGCGCCGCCATAGATAAGGCCGCCCTTGTCGGATTGCGCGACGTAGAAGTGACCCATGCCGAAGGTCAGCACCGTATCGAGGAAGGGTTTCAGCGATTCCGTGACGAAGGCCTGCAGGACCTGGCTCTCGATGGGCAGCCGGTCAATGCCGGCAAGCTTCATGACCGGCCCGGTGTGGCCGGCGACGGCCACCGCTACCTTGGCGGCGCGGATTTCGCCGCGCGAGGTCTGGACGCCGGTTATGCGGTCGCCGTCGCGCAGGAAGCCGGTGACCTCGCAGTTCTCGATGATGTCGACGCCGAGCCGGTCGGCGCCGCGCGCATAGCCCCAGGCGACAGCATCGTGGCGCGCCGTGCCGGCACTGCGCTGCATCAGCCCGCCGACGATAGGGAAGCGCGCCGTGCGCGACATGTCGAGCACCGGCACCTCGCGGGCGATCTCGGACGGCGTCATCAGTTCGGAATCGATGCCCTCGTGGCGGAGCGCATTGCCGCGCCGGGCGTAGTCGTCGAGCTGCGCCGGCGTGTGCGCGAGGTTGAGGCAGCCACGCTGCGAGAACATGACGTTGTAATTGAGCTCGTGCGACAGGTCCTCCCACAGGTCCATCGAGTGCTCGTAGAAGCGGTTGTTTTCCGGCAGCAGGTAGTTTGAGCGCACCGCGGTGGTGTTGCGGCCGACATTGCCGGAGCCGAGCCAGCCCTTCTCGACGATCGCGACATTGGTGATGCCGTGCTCTTTGGCGAGGTAATAGGCGGTTGAGAGGCCGTGGCCGCCGCCGCCCACGATGATCACGTCGTAGGCCGGCTTGGGGTCGGGCTTTCGCCAGACCGGCTGCCAGTCGCGGTTTCCATTGAAGGCGTTCCTGATGAGCGAAAGCGCCGAATATTCCCGCATTGCCGCCTTTGTCCGTGTTGAACCTGTGGACGGACCATATAACCCGCCGGGGCCTGCGAAGGCCACTGTTGCGCCCTCGCGTGTCGCACGCCCGATGCCGTTGGGCAAGGCGGCTTGCCGCTGTCCGTGCCGGTCTTTATCAATGCGCGCAACGATCGCCCGCCAACGTCGCTGTGAGTCGCCCGGAAGAAATGCTGCCGCTTCGCCTCCGAACTGCCCTTGTCGTCCTGCTGCTGGCTCTTGCCACGACGTGGTCGGGCATGGCCGGCGCGCAGACTGGCAGCAACACCGACCCCGCGCTTGTCGCCAGCCAGCGCCAGGCCATTCAGGAAATGGCCAGCCAGACCGACGAGTTCGAGAAGCGGATAGCCGCCAACGCCGACAACGACGCGCGGCTGGTCGAGATCCGTCTCAAGCTGGAAGAACTGTCGCGAAAGCTGCTGTCGACTGCAGTCGCCTTCCGGCCCCGGCTGGCTGAAATCAGCGCGCGCATGGAGCAATTGGGAGCGCCGCCCGCCGACGGCCAGCCGCCCGAACCCGACATCATCGCCACCGAGCGGCAGAACCTGATTGCCGAAAAGGCGGAGATCAATGCCGTGCTCGGCATTGCCGAGTCGCTTTCGATCCGCGTCAGCAACCTCATCGACGAGATCGGCGTGATGCGCAGCGACCTGTTCCGCAGCGTGCTGACCAAACGCTACGAGCTTTCCGACGCGTTCGGCGGGGAACTGCTGACCGACATCGAGACCGAAGCGACCAGCATGTACCGGGCGGTCGGCTCATGGTTGCGCTTCGTCGTGCAGTTCAAGCTGCAGTCGGCGCTGGCCGCGACATTCTTTGCGCTGGCGGCCGCGGCAATCCTGCTGGTCGGTGGCCGCCGCGTCTTCAGGCGGGTCTTCGACGCCGATCCGCTGGCCGAAAATCCATCCTATCTCGGACGGCTGTCGCTGGCATTCTGGTCGACGTTGCTGCCGACCGCGGCCCTGGCGGCGTTTCTGGCGGCAACGCTCTTCTTCTATAATTATTTCAACATTCTGCGCGGCGATATCGGGATTTTCCTGAACTCGCTGTTCCTGGTCATCGGCGTGGTGTTCTGCGTCAACCAGCTGGCGCGCGCGGTGCTGTCGCCCGACCTGCCCAACTGGCGGCTGATGTCGATCGGCTCGCGCATGGCGCGGCGCCTGGTGTTCCTGATCACCACCATGGCGATCGTCATCGGCATCAACAGCTTCCTCACGGTGGTGAACGACCAGATGGGCTCGCCGCTGTCGCTGACCATCGCGCGGAGCTTCCTGGCCGCGGTGATCGTCGGCGTGCTGCTCATCCTGATCGGCCTGCTGCGCAGCGAAGAGGGTACAGGGGGGCCGTGGCGGCGCTACACGTCGATCGCGCTTGGCGGCCTGATCATCCTGATCGCACTGCTCGGCTATATAGGCCTCGCCATCTTCATCTCGCTGCAGATCGTGGTGACGGGCACCATCCTGATCACGGCCTATATCGGTTTCCTGTCGTCGCGCGCGGTGGGGGCGGAGGGTGGCTTTGCCCAGACCTCCTTCGGCCAATGGCTGACGCGCAAGGGTCATACGGACGAGTCGACGCTCGACCAGTTCGGCCTTGTTTTCAGCCTGCTGATCAATGCGATGATCATCCTGGTCTTCCTGCCGCTGATCCTGTTGATGTGGGGGTTCCAGCCCGGCGACATCCAGGCGTGGGCCTACCGGCTCGGCTCGGGCTTCACCATCGGCACCTTCTCGTTCTCGCCGGCCGGCATCCTCACCGGCATCGTGGTGTTCATCGTCGGCTACTTCCTGACGCGCTGGTTCCAGGGCTGGCTCGACGGTTCGGTGATGGCGCGCGGGCGTGTCGATGCCGGCGTGCGGAACTCGATCAGGACGGTGGTCGGCTATGCCGGTCTGGCGCTCGCCGCGGTAGTCGCCATCTCGTCGGCCGGGATCGATCTCTCCAACCTGGCGCTGATCGCCGGCGGCCTGTCGCTTGGCATCGGCTTCGGCTTGCAGAACGTCGTGTCGAATTTCGTATCGGGGCTGATCCTGCTGGCCGAACGGCCTTTCAAGGCCGGCGACTGGATCGTTGCCGGCGCCTTCTCCGGCACGGTGAAGAAGATCAGCGTGCGGGCGACCGAGATCGAGACATTCCAGCGGCAGACGGTCATCCTGCCGAACTCCGATCTGATCAACAGCGCCGTTGCCAACTGGACGCATCGCAACAAGCTCGGACGCGTCGAGATACCGATCGGCGTCGCCTATGGGTCCGACGCCAGGCGTGTGCACGAGATCCTGATGACGCTTGGCCAGGAGCATCCGCTGGTGCTGAAGAACCCGGAACCCTTCGTGCTGTTTGCCGGCTTCGGGGATTCGTCACTCGATTTCGAGCTGCGCGTGTTCCTGGGCGACGTGAACAATCTGGGCATCGTGCAGAACGACCTGCGGTTCGGCATCCTGGATGCCTTTGCGAAGGAGAACA
The DNA here is from genome assembly GCA_947259295.1 of uncultured Rhizobiaceae bacterium. Classification (GTDB taxonomy): domain Bacteria; phylum Pseudomonadota; class Alphaproteobacteria; order Rhizobiales; family Rhizobiaceae; genus CAMYMG01. Next base: position 142 of record CAMYMG010000107.1, on the reverse strand, counting down.
TCGAGATTCCGTTCCCGCAGCGTGACCTCAACATCCGATCCTCCGCACCGGCAAGACCCTGGCCGGAGGACGACGACAGAGCGGAAGCAGCGCTGGTCGAACGGCAGCGCCAGGCCGCGGAGCCTGCGCCGGCGGCCAAACG
>CAMYMG010000106.1 GCA_947259295.1 uncultured Rhizobiaceae bacterium | reverse complement strand
CGCGTGGGCGTCGGCGAGCGAGCGGGCGTCGGCGCGGGCGCGGTCGGCGTCGCCAAGATCCTCGATGCCGGCCTGGAAGAATTCGTTGCCGCCCTCGCGGCGCTGGCGGAACACCTCGCCGAGATAGGCGTAGCGGCGCGGCGTGCCGGACTGGCTTTCGATATGGCCGAGACAGACGGGGATGGTGAATTCCGGGCGAAGGCACAGCACCTCGCCGGTCTCGCTCTCGGTGAGAAAGATCCGACGGCGCAGATCCTCGCCGGCCATGTCGAGAAACGGATCGGCCGGCTGGATCACCGGCACGTCGACGGCGCCAGCGCCGCGCTCGGCGAAGAGTTTCTGGATGGCGGGTGCGATGTCGGGATAGCGGGCGGTCATTGACTGCCACCTGCGTGGCAGGCAGTGCCTCGGCTATTGGCTGAGGATGGTGTCGAGGCACCCCCCTCTGGCCTGCCGGCCATCTCCCCCTCAAGGGGGGAGATCAGCTGTCGTCTGCGCTGGCGCAAATTCGGATAGGTTGAAGATTGGCCGCAACCGTGAAGCAGCCGATCTCCCCCCTTGAGGGGGAGATGGCCGGCAGGCCAGAGGGGGGTATTCATGCGCCGACCTTCCGACGATCCTCGGCCTGCGCCTCAAGAATCTTGCGCACCTCGGCAACAATGTCACTTTCCGCCACCTCGACCTGCGCCGGGCGGCTTTCGCGCCAGGCGGCGTTGTCGGTGATGTTCTCGGCAAGCCGCGCGCCCTCAACGAGGTCCTTGATCTGTACGACGCCCTTGGCACGCTCGTCGCCGCCCTGGATGATGACGCAGGGGCTGCCGCGACGGTCGGCATATTTCAGCTGGTTGCCGAATTTCTTCCAGTTGCCCTGGTACATTTCGGCGCGGATGCCGGCGTTGCGCAGCTGCTGCGTGAACGACTGGTATTTTCCCATCGATTCCGTGTCGCCGTCCATGACGGTGACCAGCACGGGGGCGAGCACCTCGCTCTCTCCAAGCTTGCCGAGATTCTTCAGCGCCGTCATCAGGCGCGAGACGCCGATGGAAAAGCCGGTCGCCGGCACCGGCTGGCCGCGAAAGCGCGACACCAGCCCGTCATAGCGCCCGCCGCCGCCGACCGAGCCGAACTGCACGAGCTGGCCCTTCTCGTTGGGTATCTGTGCCGTCAGCTCGGCCTCGTAGACCGGGCCGGTGTAGTATTCGAGGCCGCGGACGACGGAGGGATCGATGCAGATGCGGTCCCTGTAGTATCCGGCCGCTTCAACCAAGCTTGCAATGACCCCAAGTTCATTGATGCCTTGTGCCGAAGTCGAATTGTCGCCGAAGTGGGTCTTGAGGCCGTCTAGCACTCCCTTATTGGACTCAACGAATATCCCTGCCTCGTCGCCTTCCTCATCTCGGAACGGAAGTGTTTGTCCGCCCGTGGCGTGCCTGGCCTTCGCAGCACGTTCTGCCGGCGACAGGTTTGTCACGTCTTCGAGTTCGATCAGTCGACCGCTCTGCAGTGATGCGAAGGCCATCACTTTGGCGATCTGACGAACGTCTAAATCAGCCCCCTGGGTAAAGTCTCCGCTCTCATCTAAGCGCCCTTTGCCAAGCAAGGCTTCGACCCCGGACAAACCAACCTTGTCGAGCTTGTCGATGGCGCGGAGAACCGTCAGGCGGCGGCCGGCATTCTCCTCACCGTCGAGGCCGATCTCCTCCAGCACGCCGTCCAGCACCTTGCGGTTGTTGACGCGGATGACGTACTGGCCCTTCAGCCCGAGGGCTTCCATGACGTCGGCCATCATCATCGCCATTTCGGCATCGGCGGCGACAGAGGGCGCGCCGACCGTGTCGGCGTCGAACTGCATGAACTGGCGGAAGCGGCCGGGACCCGGCTTCTCGTTGCGGAACACCCAGCCGGCGCGGTAGGTGCGGTAGGGCAGCTGGATCTCGTTGAAATTCTCCGCGACATGGCGGGCGAGCGGCGCGGTCAGGTCGTAGCGCAGCGACAGCCACTGGTCGTCATCATCCTGCAGCGAGAACACGCCCTCGTTCGGCCGGTCCTGGTCGGGCAGGAATTTGCCGAGCGCATCGGTGTATTCGACCAAGGGCGTCTCGATCGGGTCGAAGCCGTAGCGCTCGTAGACCTCGCGGATCTTCTCGACCATCTCGTTGACGGCGCGGATGTCGTCGGGCGAACGGTCGACAAAGCCGCGCGGCAGGCGCGCTTTGGTCTTTTCGGATTTGTCGGCCATGGAAGTCGCTCTTCGGAAGGGTTTTTCGAACCAGATAGTCCGCGCGCGTCCTAACCGATGCGCCGTTGAGCGGCAAGGGCGGGCCTTCTGCTGACGGGAGGCCGACCGCGTCCGCTGCCGCACCTCGGGCCGCTTCTGGCCCTCTTTCGGCGACTCGAAAAGGAAACAAATCCGCCGCATTCGCGGCATTGTACCGACACAATCGCTGCCGATAAGGCAGGCAAGCGAAATGGGCCTCGGGGCTTGTGATGACGACGACAGAATTGCCGCGCACGACTGCGGCCGATGGATACGCACCCTCCAGGCTGCTTCCTGCCGAGGACGTTCGCCGCCCGAACACGGTAGTGGCTGCCGGCCCCTTCGGCATTGCCTCGGCGGCCAGGGCGCGCGCCTCCGGCACGGCCGGGGCGATGCTGACAGCGCTGATGATCGTCTATCCGGCCTTCGCCACCGTCGCAGTAATCGCCATCGGGCTGCTGCTGTCCGGCAAGATCGTCTGACACTTCAGCCGAGTCTCCCCGAACTGGTCGGCGACTTTCCCGCCTAGGGCCATCAGGGGCGGACGAAGGCGTTCCGCTCCTTCTCGATCTCGTCGCGGCAGATGCAGCCTTCGAGATGATCGTTGACGAGGCCCATGGCCTGCATGAAGGCATAGACGGTGGTCGGGCCGACAAAGGACCAGCCGCGCTTCTTCAAATCCTTGGAGATGCGCACCGACACGGCGGTGCTCGGGTTGGCGCGCAGGTGCACGAGGTCGACTTTTCCAGGCCGTTCTTCGGGACCGGGCTCGAAGCGCCAGAACCAGGCAGCCAGCGAGCCGAACTCGTCGGCCATCTCGCGGGCGCGCTTTGCATTGTTGATGGTCGAGACGATCTTGCCGCGGTGGCGCACGATGCCGGCGTCCTGCAGCAGGCGCTCAATGTCGGCATCGCCGAACTCGGCAACCTTGTCGAACTCGAAATTGGCGAAGCCGGCGCGGAAGTTCTCGCGCTTGCGCAAAATGGTCAGCCAGGACAAGCCGGACTGAAAGCCTTCGAGGCATATCTTTTCGAAAAGGCGGCGGTCGTCGGCGACAGGCCGGCCCCATTCTTGGTCGTGATAGTGCATGTAATCGGGCAGGTTGCCGTGCCAGAAGCAGCGCATGCGGCCATCCGGACCCTCGATCAATCCACTGCTGTTTTCGTCCGCCGCCATTCGTTAACGCCCTTTGAGCCTCTGTTCAGACGGCCTTTACCAGATTCCTGAACCCGTCGGTAACCACACCAAAAGCTTTACTGACAAAACGGCATTTGAATCATTTCGATTCACCTTTCGGTTGCCGCAACACGACAACATGAACGCCGAGCCCGAGGGAATTCTCCTCGCCAGCGTCCCAGTGTTGAGAGCGTGTCATGAAGAAACTTGTTGTGCTTGTCAGTTCCGCCGTGATTGCCGTTTCGGCCATTCCGGCCGCCGCCAATGACCGCTACGCCGAGCGTCCGCCGGTGGTGGTCAGCCCCGATCTGTCGGCGCCGTGGCTGCTGCAGCTCGGCCGGACACCCGGCAAGCTGTTTGCCCGCCAGAGGCCGGTCACGCAGCGCGAGGCAAACCGGCGCATCCACAGCCTGATGGGCGGACGCCGCGACCCGGTGCGTACTTCGGCGGTGATCGGCCGGCAGCCTGAGCCGCAGCCGCAGCGCCAGGCTCAGCCGCAGATGGACCCGATGTTCCTGCCGCAGATGGTCGCCTATGACGGTCCGCACAAGCCAGGCACGATCATCATCGACACCAACCAGAACTTCCTGTTCCTGGTCGAACCGGGCGGCAAGGCACGGCGCTATGGCGTTGGAACCGGCAAGCCAGGCTTCGAATGGGCCGGCACGCACAAGATCACGCAGAAAAGGGAATGGCCGGACTGGCGCCCGCCTTCGGAGATGATCGCCCGCGAGCGCGCCAAGGGCCACAACCTGCCGGTGCACATGGCCGGCGGCCCTGAAAATCCGCTCGGCGCACGGGCGCTTTATCTCGGCTCGACGCTCTACCGCATCCACGGCACCAACCAGCCCTGGACCATCGGGCGCGCCGTCTCGTCGGGCTGCATTCGCATGCGCAATGAGGACGTGATCGATCTTTACGAACGCGCCGGTGTCGGTACGACGGTCATCGTCATCTAGTTTCAAAGGTCGGGGGACGGGCCGGGCGTGGGGGCACGGCCTGCCGGCAAGGGCGGAGCGGCCAGCAAAAGGCCGCCCGCCCTTTCCTGTTTCAGGCGTCAGGCGCGGGCAGGCCCCTCGGCCGCTTGCCGCCATAGGCCCAGTCGATCAGTTCAATCGTGTGGACGATGGGAAGCGACGAGGCCGAACCGATCTGGGTGATGCAGCCGATATTGCCGGTGGCAACCAGCGCCGCACCTGTGGCTTCGATGTTCTTCACCTTGCGCTCGCGCAGCCTGGCCGAGATTTCGGGCTGCAGGATGTTGTAGGTGCCGGCCGAGCCGCAGCACAGATGCCCCTCGCGCGGCTCGCGCACGATGAAGCCGGCCCTGGCGAGCAGTTCCTTCGGCTGGCGGACGATCTTCTGGCCATGCTGCATGGAGCATGCCGAGTGGTAGGCGACCTCGAGCCCCGATCTTTCCGGCGGCTCGGGCAGGTCGAGCGTCACCAGATATTCGGTGACGTCCTTCGCCAGTTCGGACACGCGTTTGGCCTTCTCGGCATAGGCCGGATCGAGGCGAAGCATGAAACCGTAGTCCTTGATCGTCGTGCCACAGCCGGACGTGGTGACGATGATGGCGTCGAGCCCGCCCTTTTCGATTTCGCGCGTCCAGGCGTCGACGTTGCGGCGCGCCGAGGCCAGCGCCTGCTGCTCGCGGCCCATGTGATGCACCAGGGCGCCGCAGCAGCCCTCGCCCTTCGGCACCACGACGTCGATGCCGAGCCTAGTCAGCAGCGAGATCGTCGCCTCGTTAATGCCGGGATCGAGCACCGGCTGGGCGCAGCCGGTGAGAATGGCGACGCGGCCGAGCGACACGCCCTCGGCGGGATGGCTGCCGGGGCGCGACGCCGGCGATTTCGGCGGCACGACGGCCGGCGCGAGCCTCAGCATCGCCGCCAGCGGTTTCAGCGACGGCACGCGGTCGAAGAAAGCGACGAAGGGCTGGCCGAGCCTTGCCAGTTTCAGGGCCAGGCGAAAACGGCCGGGCTTGGGCAGCACGAAGGCCAGCAGCGAGCGGATGAAGCGGTCGGCCGGCGGGCGCGTGTAGGTTTCGTTGATATGCGCGCGGGCGTGGTCGACGAGGTGCATGTAATTGACGCCCGACGGGCAGGTGGTCATGCAGGCGAGGCAGGACAGACAGCGGTCGATGTGGGTCACGATCTGCTCGTCGGCCGCCCGGCCATTCTCCAGCATGTCCTTGATCAGGTAGATTCTTCCACGCGGACTGTCGAGCTCGTTGCCGAGCGTCACATAGGTCGGGCAGGTCGCCGTGCAGAAGCCGCAATGCACGCATTTGCGCAGAATCTTCTCCGACTCCTCGACATGCGGATCGGCCAGCTGCTCGGCGGTGAATGTGGTCTGCATGGTCTGCCGTTAAACTCCAGGAATTCTAGCGCCGAGGGATCTCGATGACGATGCCAGGACCAGTTGCGTCTAGTGCGCTGGCTATTTCTGCTGCGTAGGCTTCGAGTTCCCGAAAACGCTGCGCCGGCAGGACAACCAAACCGATGCCGCGATCGGATATTGTCTGCTGGCTGCGAAGGTTTCTGTCGCATGTCAAAAGGCAGCTGAACCCAGCCTGTTCGACGCGCATCAGCAACTCGCCGTTCGTCAGCCCCTTCCAGCCAGTGGGAAAATCTGCAACGTCCTTCCCTAGCGATTGCAACAAGGGCGCCAAGCGACGCGGCACCCCTTCGTCGATGACCGCCTTCACGCTGCCCTTGTTCCGAATGATCGCTTGACGCTGTCACCGGCAAGAGAGACTACGGCCTCAGCCTGGTGCCGCTGCACGGTCGGAAAGTCATCGAGAAACTCGTCCAGCGTGGAGCCTGCGCTCAGATATTCGAACAATGCATCCACGGGCACACGCGTTCCTTTGAACACCACAGCGCCCGAGACGACGTCCGGACTGGAGCTCATAACGTCTGCAGCATTCACGATGACCTCCTTTGGTTTGGTGATCAGATGATCCAGCTCTCGGGGTTCTTGATCGGCTCGTTGCGGCCGAGCGCCTGCAGGCCGATGATGCAGCGGACGATGAACCAGACGGCGACGGCAAACATCAGCACGAAGCCGATCACCAGCAGCATCAGCACGGCCGATACGAGCGCGTAGAGCAGCCCAATCCAGAATGTGCGGATCAGCCAGGTGTAGTGGCTCTCGAGGAAGCCGCCGGCCTTGCCACGGTTGACATAGGCCAGCACGATACCGACCAGCCCGCTGACGCCGATCACCAGTCCAGCCAAGTAGAGAATGTAGATGACCATGACATTGGTCGGGCCCGGCTCGAGCCAGCTGTCGGTCTTGCGCGGCGTCGCCGGATCGGGATTGATGTCGCTCATGGCTCGCTCCTCTCCTCTTCGGTTTCGCCGACCTTAGCAGACGGCGCACCGGAAACCATGCGCCCCGGATTGAGAATCCCCTTGGGGTCGAATTCGTTCTTCAGCCGAGCGGCAAGGGCAGCGAGCGGAGCCGGCTGCGGCTCGAAGACGGGGATCGCCGCGCGCCATGCAGGGCTGGAGCGCATCAGCGTGGCATGGCCGCCGCCGAACTCGGCGATCAGCCGGCGCAGCGTCTCGGCCTCCGGCTCGGCCTCCATGCGTAGCCAGACCAGGCCGCCCTGCCAGTCGTAATAGGCGTCGGCGCCGGTTTCCATGCGCAGCGCCAGCACCATCCGGTGCGCCTCCGACGGCGCCATGGAAACCCGCCACACGGGACGCTCGGTGCCATCGGCGAAGGGTTCGCAATCGCGGATGTCGCGCCACAGCGGCTTCGAGAACTGCGCGCCGATTTCCGCCATGGGCCCGGCATTTTCGAGCAGGCGCTTCAGTGTCTCGATGCGGTAGGCAACCGACGGTCCGAATCCCTCGACGCGGAGCAGCGTTGCCGCCTCGTCGCCGCGCATGTCGCTGGCTACGCGTTGTGTGACGCCATATGGCAGGTGCGCTGCTGCCGAGACCTCGGCGCTGGACCCGAGCGCCAGCGCCATGGCCGCGACCGCATGCTCGTCGCTCAGGCCGCGGATGGCCAGCGTAGTCTGCATCTCGGCGGCGGGCAGCACCTTGACGGTGATGTCTGTGACGACGGCGAGCGTGCCCCAGGAGCCGGCCATCAGCTTGGAGAGATCGTAGCCAGTGACGTTCTTGACCACGCGCCCGCCAGACTTGAACAGTTCGCCGCGCCCCGACACGGCGCTGATGCCCAGCACATGGTCGCGTACAGCGCCTGCCTTGATGCGGCGCGGCCCGGCCAGATTGGTGGCAAGCGCGCCGCCGATCGTGCCGGTCTTGTCGGTCTGCGTGGCCGTACCGCCGAACAGCCGCGTACAGTTCATCGGTTCGAAGGCCATTTCCTGCCGGTGCCTAGCCAGCAGCCGCTCGATGTCGATCAGCGGCGTCCCGGCCTTGGCCGACAGCACCAGTTCCTCCGGCTCGTAGAGGGTGACGCCGGACAGGCCGGACAGGTCGAGCGCATGCTCGCACTGCATCGGCCGGCCGATACCACGCCGCGAGCCGTGGCCGAAAATCTCGAGCGGCGCGTCCTCCGACAGCGCCCATATTACGGCGTCCAGCACGTCGGCCTGGGAGAAGGGCATGAAGGTGGTCATGGGATATGCCTGTTTCCTCGCCCCCGCAAAGCGGGGGAGAGGTGGTGAGCGAAGCGAACCGGAGAGGGGGAGGCACTCAAGATCCGCTCCCGCGCTGGCTACCATTCGCCATCAAAAAACGCAGATCACTTGCTATCGTATTCTGCGCCAGCCGGCCCTCGAGCACGGCGAGAATTGTCTCGCAAACGCTCGTTGTCTCTTTCAGCGCATCGACATTCCAAATTCTCAGGACCGAGTATCCCTTTGCGTGCATGAATTCGTCTCGTCGTCGATCTATCGTGCTTCCCGCATGCTGGCTGCCATCGAGTTCGATCACGAGTTTTTCGCTGCGGCAGGCAAAGTCGGCGATGTACGGACCAAGCGGCATCTGTCAAACGAATTTGTAACCGCCAAGGCGCTTCGCCTTCAATTCGTTCCAGAGGACTGCCTCCGCCATGTTTCCCGCCTGTCTCAGCTGACGGGCGCGTGAGACCTTCTCAGGCGAACGGCGGCTCGGCAGGTCGGCCGCCCCCCTCTCCGTCCCGGGCTTTGCCCGGGCCACCTCTCCCCCGCCTGGCGGGGGCGAGGAACCCAAGTCCTGAGCGGCCATCACCTCAAAACCTCGGAATGTTCGGGAACGGCAGCTTGCCGCCGGAGATGTGCATGCGGCCGAGTTCGGCGCAGCGGCGCAGTTGCGGAAAGACCTTGCCGGGGTTGAGCAGATGGTTTGGGTCGAAGGCACATTTGACGCGCATCTGCTGGTCGAGATCGATCTCGTTGAACATTTCCGGCATCAGGTCGCGCTTCTCGACGCCGACGCCATGCTCGCCGGTCAGCACGCCGCCGACCTCAACGCAAAGGCGCAGGATGTCGGCGCCGAAATCCTCGGCCTTCTGCAGCTCGCCCGGCACGTTGGCATCATAGAGGATCAGCGGATGCAGGTTGCCGTCGCCGGCGTGAAAGACGTTGGCGACCCGCAGGCCATATTTTTCCGACATGGTGCGCATGCCGGCCAGAACCCTTGGCAGTTCCTTGCGTGGGATGGTGCCGTCCATGCAGTAATAGTCGGGCGAGATGCGTCCGACCGCCGGGAATGCCGCCTTGCGGCCGGCCCAGAAATTCAGCCGTTCAGCTTCCGACGTGGAGATGTTGCAGGTGGTCGATCCGTTCTTGTGGGCGATGGCCTCGACCAGATCGATCAAGTGATCGACCTCGACGCCCGGACCATCCAGTTCCACGATCAGCAGCGCCTCGCATTCGAGCGGATAACCGGCATGGACGAAATCCTCCGCGGCGTGGATCGCCGGGCGATCCATCATCTCCATGCCGCCCGGAATGATGCCGGCGCCGATGATGTCGGCAACGCACTGCCCGCCCTGCTCGCTCGAGGGGAATCCGATGAGCAGCGCGCGCGCCGTCTCCGGCTTCTTCAGGATACGTACCGTCACCTCGGTGACCACGCCGAGCAGGCCCTCCGAGCCGGTCATGACACCGAGCAGGTCGTAGCCTTCGGAATCGAGATGCCTGCCGCCGAGGCGCACGACCTCGCCATCCATCAGCACCATCTCGATGCCAAGCACATTGTTCGCCGTCAGGCCATATTTCAGGCAGTGCACGCCGCCGGAATTTTCCGCGACATTGCCGCCGATCGAACAGGCGATCTGCGAGGACGGATCGGGGGCGTAGTAGAAGCCTTCGGGCTCGACGGCGGTCGAGATGCCGAGATTGGTGACGCCGGGCTGGGCGACGACGACGCGGTTGGGAAAGTTGATCTCGAGGATTCGGTTGAAGCGGCTCATGACGAGCAATACCGCATCTTCGAGCGGCAACGCGCCGCCCGACAACGAGGTGCCCGAGCCGCGCGGCACCACCCGTATGTTGCGCTCGTTGCAGAATTTCAGAATGCGCGATACCTGGCCGACGGTTTCCGGCAGCACGACGACCAGCGGCAATTGCCGGTAGGCGGTCAGCCCGTCGCTCTCGAAGGCGCGCATCTCGTTGACTGCATCGACGACGCCCTCACCCGGCACTATGGCGCGCAGGCCGGCGACGATCTCGTCGCGGCGCCGCATCGTCTCCGCGTCGGGCGTGGGCATGAGCAGACCGGACATCGGCAATTCCCGCTTCTTCTCAACTGGTAAAAAGGTTTTACCTGTTAATCGCGGCCAACGCAAACCTTGTGCTCGGTCGAATTGGGGGACGACGCACCTTGTGCGCAGGCATGAAAGCTGAAGCAGGATCCCGCCGCTATTTGTGGCCGCGGCGCGCCTTCCTAACCATCCACCAGACGACCACGACGGCAACCGGCACCGAAACCGCGGTAACGAGTTCGGGCGCAACGACCTTGCCGAACATGCTTGTGCCCTTGGCGAGATAGCCGATCAGCCCAACGACGTAGTACGATACGGCGGCGACGGAGAGCCCCTCGACCGTCTGCTGCAGACGCAGTTGAAGCCTGGCGCGATCGTTCATCGAGGCGAGCAGGTCGCGGTTCTGCTTCTCGACCTCAACGTCCACCCATGTGCGCAGCAGTTGCGTCGCCCGGGTCAGCTTGCGCGACAGATTGGCCTGTCGCTCCTCGACCGAGCGGCATGTCCGCATTGCCGGCGCGAGGCGGCGTTGCAGGAAGGTTGCCCAGGTATCGTTGCCGGGGACCGCGGTCTCATCGAGCGCGAGAAGGCGCTCGGCGACAATCCCGTCATAGGCGCGGCTTGCACCGAAGCGGTAAAGGCTTGCCGCCGCATCTGCTTCGAGTTCGGCGGCGAGTTCGGTGAGTTCGGCGAGCAGCGCCTGGTTGTCGCGGCTGGCCGTCGCCTTCATGGCCGCCGTTATCGCGACAAGCCGATCTTCGATGCGGCGCACGCGCACGGACAGGGACTGCGCCAGAGGCAGGCCGAGCAGAGCCAGGGTGCGATAGGTCTCGATGTCCATGATGCGCTGGCAGAGCACCCCGCTGCGCTGCGGCGTCAGCCCGCGCTCGAGAACGAGCATGCGGGTCAGGCCGTCGGCATCCTGCCTGAAATCCGTGACGATCGCCGCCTTGCCATTGTCCACAAGCGAGTAGCAGAGGCTCGATGCGTCGAAGCGGCCGATCAGCTTCTCGCTGGCGGGCGTCCATTTGCGGATCTCCAGCCGGATGCCGGAAATCACGGTTCCCGGCGGGGTGAACCCTTTGCCGAAAGGCGTGTCCTCGGGCGAGCGATCGGAACCCAGCGGTCCCTCGAAAAGATAGGTGGAGAATTCGGTGCGCCGCTCCCAGCGCAGCGTGCCCTTGCCCCAGTTCATTGCGTGGTGACGGGCCAGTCGGTCAGGCGCGGCGCTCCCGAGGCGGCGCGACAGTTCCGACAGGACCGCATGATCCACCGTGGCGCCGCCGTCGGTCATGAAGGCCAGCTGGATCAGGCAGCGCGGTTGCGTGATCGAAGGATGCGGGCGCGAATGCACCTCGCCGATCGCTTGCGAGCGGCCACCATAGGCGGGAAAGCCCATCACATGGCCCGTCAGCGAGGATGCGTCACGGGGTTCGGCTGGCTTGTCGGACACTGGCGGGCTCCCTCGCTATCGGCATTAAGGCAAACAAGGCGACTTGCCCATGCGGAACGTTGTCGCGGAGACTCTCCGCACGTCATGCCTCGGCCGTCCAACTGGATAAATAAATTGACCAGTTTGCCTCCGCGGCACTATCCTCAGTGCTTCAACTCAATTCCGGTGGCCAGCCTTGGGCGAGATATTTTCGAGGATAGAGCATTCGCGCACCGCCGACGAGGTGGTCCTGCAGATCGAGGGCCTGATCCTCGAGGGCGTCCTGCGGGTCGGCGACAGATTGCCCGGCGAGCGAGAACTGGCAAGGCAGTTCGAGGTGTCGAGGCCGATCCTGCGGTCTGCACTCAAGGTTCTTGAGGCGCGCGGACTGCTGGTGACAAGGCATGGCGGCGGAACGCATGTCGCCGACCTCATCGGCCAGGTTTTTACCGCGCCGGTGCTGGAACTGATCTCGTCCCACCCCAAGGCAGCACGCGACTATCTCGAATACAGACGCGACATCGAAGGCGTGGCGGCCGATTACGCGGCGCGCCGCGCGACCGACGACGACAGGGCATTGCTGACGCGAATCGTCCAGCGCATGACGGCGGCGCATGAGTCGGGCGACATGAGCGAGGAAGCCGCGATCGACGTGGAATTCCACAACGCGGTGGGAGAATGCGCGCACAACATCATCTTGCTGCATACGCTGCGTTCCTGCTACCGCCTGCTTTCCGATGGCGTGGTGCAGAACAGGCTGCTGCTGTTTGCGCAGCCCGGCGCACGAAACGGATTGCTGGAACAGCATCTGGCGATATACGAGGCCATCGGAAGCGGCGACGCGGCGGCAGCGCGCAAGGCCGCGATGGATCATATCGACTATGTCGAGCGCGCCATGGGCGAGGCGGAACGCACCGGCGAATGGCAGCGCATATCGAGGCTCCGGCTGCGGCAGAGAACAGAACAGGTTGGAGAGTAGCGTGCCCGAAGCCAATCCGCGTGTCGGTCTGTTCGTGACCTGCCTCGTCGATCTATTCAGGCCATCCGTCGGCTTCGCCGCCGTCAAGCTTCTGGAAGAGGCGGGCTGCGCCGTCGAAGCCCCTATGGCGCAGGCATGCTGCGGCCAGCCGACGCACAATTCAGGCGACCGCGCCGAGACGCGGGCCGCGGCCGAGAAGACCATCGAGGCATTCGAGGATTTCGACTATGTCGTCGCCCCGTCGGGCTCATGCGCGGGCATGCTGAAGAAGCACTATCCGGGGCTGTTTGCCGGCGACCCGGCCTGGGAAGTTCGCGCGAGAACTTTCGCGGCAAAGGTGCATGAACTGGTCAGTTTCCTGGCAGACGTGCGCGGCGTGACGAGCGTCGCAGGCACCCATCCCGGAAGCGTGACATATCACGATGCGTGCTCGGGACTGCGCGAGTTGAGAATAAGATCGCAGCCGCGCGATCTGCTGCGCACGATCGACGGGCTCGAACTGGTGGAACTGCCGAACGCCGATGTCTGCTGCGGTTTCGGTGGTACGCTGGCGACCAAATATCCCGAGGTGTCCAATCCCGTCGTCGAGACCAAGGCCGGGCACATCGAAGCTTGCGGCGCGCGAACATTGCTGGCGGGCGATCTCGGTTGCCTGATGACAATGGCCGGCAGGCTGAAGCGTCGGGGATCGGCGGTCGAAGTCCGGCATGTCGCCGAGGTGCTGGCCGGGATGACCGACGCGGCCCCGATCGGCGCCGGGGGCTGAACGCATGCCAAATGAAGCAGCGATAGAGACAATGGCGAAGACCCAGGAGCGGCAATGACATCGAATCCCAGTACCAAACCGCTTCGGGGAACGCCCATGTCGGTCCTCGAAATCAACGACCTGAAGAAGATGGCCAAGCGGCGCGTGCCAAAGATGTTCTTCGACTACGCCGATTCCGGCGCCTGGACGGAAGGCACCTACCGCGCCAACGAGGAGGACTTCCACAAGATCAAGCTGCGCCAGCGCGTGCTGGTCGACATGAGCAACCGCTCGCTGGAATCCACGATGATCGGCGAGAAGGTCTCGATGCCGGTGGCGCTCGCGCCAACCGGCATGACCGGCATGCAGCATCCGGACGGCGAGATCCTGGCCGCCCAGGCGGCCGAGGAGTTCGGTGTGCCGTTCACTTTGTCGACGATGAGCATCTGCTCCATCGAGGATGTCGCCGAGGCGACCACCAAGCCGTTCTGGTTCCAGCTCTATGTGCTGCGCGACAAGGACTTCGTCTATTCCCTGATCGACCGGGCAAAGGCGGCGGGCTGCTCGGCGCTCGTGCTGACGGTCGATCTCCAGTTGCTCGGCCAGCGCCACAAGGATCTGCGCAACGGCCTGTCGGCGCCGCCGAAGTTCACGCCCAAGCACGTCTTCCAGGTGGCGACGCGCCCGCGCTGGGCTTTCGGCATGCTGGGCACACAGCGCCGCACCTTCCGCAATATTGTCGGCCATGCCAAGGGCGTCGGCGACCTTGCTTCGCTGTCGTCCTGGACGACCGAGCAGTTCGATACGCAACTGTCCTGGAAGGACGTCGAATGGATCAAGGAGCGCTGGGGCGGAAAGCTGATCCTCAAGGGCGTCAATGACGTCGAGGACGCGATCATGGCGTCGAAGACCGGTGCCGACGCCATCATCATCTCCAACCATGGCGGACGTCAGCTCGACGGCGCGCCCTCCTCGATCTCCATGGTCGAACCGATAGCCGACGCGGTCGGCGACAAGATCGAGGTCCACATGGATGGCGGCATCCGCTCCGGCCAGGACGTGCTCAAGGCGCTTTGCCTCGGCGCCAAGGGCACCTATATCGGCCGGCCCTTCCTCTACGGGCTCGGAGCCCTGGGCAAGGCTGGCGTCACGAAGTCGCTGGAGATCATCCGAAAGGAACTCGACATGACGCTGGCGCTCTGCGGCAAGCGCCTCATCAGCGAGGCGAGCAAGGACATGCTGTACAGGCCAGACGCCGCCTCTCCCCACGTCTCTCAGACGACGCGGTAACCGGGTGGCGGGCGTTCACTTCCTGGAAGCGCGCGGTCCTGAAGGCACCGTCGTCTACGCGATCGGCGACGTGCACGGGCGGCTCGACCTGCTTGCCCGCATGCACGAGGCAATCGCTGCCGACCGGGCAAGGCGCGGAGCCGACGATTGGCTGATCGTTCACCTCGGCGACTATGTCGACCGCGGTGCGGATTCGAAGGGTGTGCTGAACTTCATCATCGGCGCGGCCGACGGCGACGAACGGAACCTTGCGGTGGCCGGCAATCACGACCTGGCGATGCTGGACTTTCTGAAGGAGGGAACTCCGGACGGTCTGTTCGTCGACTATGGCGGCAAAGAAACGGCGCGTTCCTATGGCGTGGAACTCGATTTCTCCAGCCCCGCAAGTTTCGCGGCGTCACACGCCCGGCTTGTGGAGGCGGTGCCGCAAAGCCACCGCGACTTCCTGCAGCGGCTGCCCTATTCCCACGTGGCGGGCGACTTCTTCTTCTGCCATGCCGGCGTCAGACCGGGCGTAGCCCTCGACGCGCAACTTCCGACCGACCTGATCTGGATCCGTCGCGAATTCCACCAGCATGTCGGGCTCTACGACAAGATCGTGGTGCACGGCCACACGCCGGTGGCGGAGCCGGAAGTGCTGCCCAACAGGGTCAATGTCGATACTGGCGCCTATTCGAGCGGGATCCTGACGGCGTTCGTCATCGACGGCACCGAAAAGGCGATCCTGTCAGTCGGACACGAGGAAAGTTAGCGAACCGACGCCGTGACGCCGTAGCCGTCGATCGGGGCATGGCCGCTCGACGCGTCTGCCGAGTAGATGCCGAGACCGCCCAGAGCGATTGCCGACAGCATGATGAAGGAAAAGATCGCAGCTTTCACGGGATTCATCTCAGGTTCTTGCTCTCGCCACATCTGGCACAAATAGGGTTACTAATCGGTTTCGATCCAGATGCGTCGCCAGGGCGGGTTACCCCTCCCTTGATAGGCAAGTCCTGTATCCTCTCCATGTCGCGGGGAGCGAAAACAGCTTCCAATGAGAATCAAATTCTCCCCCCGGAGACGCCAACCATCTACGCAGAGCCGGGCGACGAGGCCAGTGCGAAACGCTGCTTACGCCACGAAAGAAACCGGTCGTAACAAAAATGCAACGGCGGGGTGCGCGCGGGTCAGATGGCGGCGATCCAGGCCCGCGCCAGGGCCATGCCGGTGGCGTCGGCCGCGGCTGCATGGCGCGCCGCCTCGCTGGCATAGCGGG
>CAMYMG010000105.1 GCA_947259295.1 uncultured Rhizobiaceae bacterium | reverse complement strand
GTGCAGCGGCCCGGCTCCGCCGAAGGCGAACAGCGCGAAGTCGCGCGGGTCATGGCCGCGCCCGACCGACACCATGCGGATGGCGCCCGCCATCTTGATGTTGCCGAGCCTCAGCACCGCGCCCGCCGCCTGGACGGCGTCGAGCCCGGCCGCCCTGCCGATCTTCTCCTCGAAGATTCTTCGCACATGCTCGACCGTTACCGGCGCGTCGACCGCCAGCAGGCGCTTCGGGTCGAGCCGCCCGAGCAGCAGATTGGCGTCGGTGATCGTCGGCTCGTCGCCGCCGCGGCCGTAGCAGATCGGCCCGGGGCTGGCGCCCGCACTTTCCGGCCCGACCTGGATCAGCCCCGAGGCGTCGACGCGGGCGATCGAGCCGCCGCCGGCGCCCACCGTGTGCACGGCCACCATCGGCACGTGGATCGGCATGGCGTATTCGATCTCGGTCTCGCTGGAGACGGCGGGGTCTGCATTGCGGATCAGCGCCACGTCGGTCGAGGTGCCGCCCATGTCGTAGGTGACGAGGTTTTCGAAGCCTGCGCGCCTGCCCGTATAGGCTGCGGCGATGACGCCCGAGGCCGGACCCGACATCACGGTCTTGGCCGATTCCCGCGTCACGAAGCGGGCCGAGATCATGCCGCCATTGCCGTTCATGATCAGGAAGTCGCGCGCGTATCCCAGCCCCTCCAGCTCGCCGCGCAGCCGGTTGACGTAGCGCTCGAGGATCGGCTGCACCGAGGCGTTGACGGCCGCCGTCACGCCGCGCTCGAACTCGCGCGCCTCCGACAGCAGCGAGTGCCCGGTGGTGATGTAGGCGTTCGGCCAGGTCTCGGCGGCAATCTCGGCGGCGCGCTCCTCATGCGCGGGGTTGGCATAGGCATGCAGGAAATGGATGACCAGCGACTCGCAGCCGGCCTCGATCAGTTGCCTCACGGCAGCCCGCATCGCCTCCTCGTCGAGCGGCAGGCGCACCCTGCCCGAGGCCTCGACGCGTTCCGGCACCTCGAGCCTGAGATTGCGCGGAATGACCGGCACGAAGGTCCCTGTCATGCCGTAGGGTTGCGGCCGCGTCCGGCGGCCGAGCTCGATGATGTCGCGAAAGCCTTCGGTGGTGATCATGCCGGTCCTGGCGAGGCGCCGCTCCAGCACCGCATTGGTGGTGGTCGTCGTGCCGTGCACGATGAGGTCGATCTCGGGTACCGGAAACTTCGTCGCGCCGAGGGCGGCGACCACGCCATAGGCCTGGTTGCCGGTGGTCGTCGGCGTCTTGGCGATGCTGACGCCGCCGCCTTCGCGGCCGTCGATCAGGATCAGGTCGGTGAAAGTGCCCCCGACGTCGATGCCTGCGACCACTTTGCCGCGCAATGCTCGATTTTTCTCAACCATGCATCAAAACCGGAATGCCGGACCTACGCTCGCGCGTCAGTTTGGAAGCCTGTTTCGCATCGCAATCTTGACGCGATAATCGTTTGTACACTAATAAATATGCAAGACAAGACTCCCTCAATTCCGCCGAAGCTGACGGCGTGCGCGAAACGGGCGCGGTCAGTGCGGGTACGGCTTTGCGCCGGAAAAAGGTCGATGTGATGCAGCAGGTTTCAGCCCTTCGGAAAGACCCCGGCGTCGTTTTCCCGATCCCGGCCAATGTGCATGCCGAAACGGTTGTTTCGGTGCGCCACTATACCGACCGCCTGTTCTCCTTCCGCATCACCCGGCCGCAGAGCTTCCGCTTCCGCTCCGGCGAGTTCGTGATGATCGGCCTGCCGAATGCCGAGAAGCCGGTCTTCCGCGCCTATTCGATCGCCAGCCCGAGCTGGGACGAGGAGATCGAGTTCTTCTCCATCAAGGTACCGGACGGCCCGCTGACCTCCGAGCTGCAGAAGATCGTGCCCGGCGACACGGTGCTGATGCGCCAGAAGTCGACCGGCACGCTGGTCAACGACGCGCTGACGCCGGGCAAGCGCCTGTTCATGATCTCGACCGGCACCGGCATCGCGCCCTTCGCCAGCCTGGTCCGCGATCCCGAAACCTTCGAGAAGTTCGAGCAGATCGTCATCACCCACACCTGCCGCGACCATGCCGAGCTCGCCTATGGCGTCGAGCTCGCCGAAGGCCTCGCCGCCGACCCGCTGATCGGCGAGATGACCGAGGGCCGCGTCACGCTCTACTCGACCACGACGCGCGAGATCACGCCGCGCATGGGCCGCATCACGCGGCTGATCGAAAGCGGCCGCTTCTACGAGGATCTCGCCATCGCGCCGCTCGATCCGGCCTCCGACCGGGTCATGATCTGCGGCTCGATGCACATGATCCACGACGTCAAGGAACTGGTCGAGAAGCTCGGCTTCGAGGAAGGCTCCAACAGCAAGCCGGCGAGCTTCGTTGTCGAGCGCGCCTTCGTCGGCTGACCCCGGCACCTCTGGTGCCGACTCCGGGCACCGACCGCTCTCCTGAGGCCGCCCGCTCTACGGCCTCGCTCTCAGGCCAGCGCAGCCACAAGCGCGTAGAGCGCCATCACGATCACCACAATCGAGCCGATCGAGAAGAAGGTGGCGCGCACTTCGTGACGCTGCCCGGTCGCGTAGGCCACGACGTGGGCCAGCCTGGCGATGACGAAGGCAATCATCAGGCAGTTGGCCAGCAGGAGCGAAGGCTGCGCGGCGACGAAGATCAGCCCCGCAGCCAGAAAGGCCGGAATGTTTTCCAGGTCGTTGCGCTGCATGCGACGCGACCGCTCGACATAGTCGTTGGCGAGCAACTGTTCGGGGCGCGGATTGCGGTTTGCCGGCCCGGGCAGCAGGTCCTCGGGGTTGAGCATTCCAGCATCGCTCTTCAGCATCCGGAACACCGTCATCCATCCCTGCCCCATCAGCTTCAGGATCATGATCGACGCGGCGATCATGTAGCTTACGAAAACAGGATTCTCCATGCTCAGTGCCGCCATCGAACTCTCCTCTCCGCCCGACCCGCCCCCGGCGGATGCCGCAGGGGCAAGTAGCTATACACGCCGGCCCCGGCAGGTCGACTGGCGGGACGATGATTTTACCGTCCGGTCAAAAATCGGCTGCAATACGCGGCCATTTCGGCTATGAACCGCGCAATTGAGGACTCGTGGAGCGACGCTTCACGGGTTATCGTTGTGCCGATCGCGTGAGGGCCGGGGCAAGCGCCCCGTCCGCGATCCAAGCCGCCCGGCAGCAAGGGGCGGTCCAGGGAAGGACGCAAGATGAGCAGCATCATTCGCGAAGCAGAAGCAATCGTCGCGCCCGTGGCCGCAAGGGTCACGACGCTGCCGTCGCGCGTGGCGGCCAACACCACCTCCGGCCACGGCATCGCGCGCAACCCCGGCATGAAGCTCGACCTCGGCTTTCTCGAATCCATACGCAACGTCAACCGCTCTGCGCTGGAGCGCCGCGCCGGCACGATCAACAAGCGCCGCTCCATCAAGGCCGACAACCAGGCGGCCTGGCTGCTGCGCGCCATCTCGCTGATGGACCTGACGACGCTGAATTCCAACGACACCGACGAGCGCGTCCGCCGGCTCTGTGCCAAGGCCCTCAACCCGCTGCGCGCCGACATTGCCGAAGGGCTCGACCTCGGCGACACGAAGATCCGTCCTGCCGCCGTCTGCGTCTATCATCCCTTCGTCGCCACGGCCGTCACCGCGCTCAAGGGCAGCGGCGTGCATGTCGCCGCCGTCTCCACCGCCTTCCCGCATGGCCTTGCGCCGCTCAAGACCCGGCTGCAGGAAATCGAAGCCTCGGTTGCCGACGGGGCCGACGAGATTGACGTCGTCATCCCGCGCGGCCTGGTGTTCGGCGCCAAATGGCAGGAACTCTATGACGAGATCGTCGCCATGCGCGCGGCCTGCGGCGAGGCGCACCTGAAGGTCATCCTGGGCACCGGCGATCTCGCCACGCTGCGCAATGTCATGCTGGCCTCCATGGTCGCCATGATGGCCGGCGCCGACTTCATCAAGACCTCGACCGGCAAGGAAAGCGTCAACGCTACGCTGCCCGTCGGCCTCGTCATGGTGCGCGCCATCCGCGCCTATTTCGAGGAAACCGGCTATCTGATCGGCTTCAAGCCGGCCGGCGGCATCTCCACCGCAAAGGCCTCGCTCGACTGGATGGTGCTGATGAAGGAAGAGCTCGGCCGGCCCTGGCTGGAGCCCGAACTCTTCCGCTTCGGCGCCTCGAGCCTACTTACCGACATCGAACGCCAGCTCGAGCACCACCTGACCGGCCACTACTCCGCCAACCACCGCCACGCGATGGCTTAGGCCGGCGCCGGATGGAAACACTCCCCTTCGCCCGGTTTGCTCCGCAAACCACCCTCTCCCCGTCGGGGATAGGGAGCCTGAGCCGACCCTCGCTGCCGATCCTGCGAGGGGAGGCGCCGAGGCATCCAGTCTCCTCTCCCCGACGGGGAGATGGTGGCCGAGCGAAGTGGGTGCGCCAGCACGGTGAAGGGGCTCCCTTCTCGAACGCACTGCCTGGAAGAGACCGATGAACATTCTCGAACGCTACGCCGCCATGGACTACGGCCCGGCTCCGGAAGCCCGCAACGAGGCCGATGCCTGGATTGCCGCGCGCGACTTCGACAAGTCGCTCTTCATCGCCGGCGAATGGCGCGCCGCCAAGGATGGCAGGCGTTTCGACACCAGTGACCCGGCGACCGGCAAGCTCCTGGCAAAGGTCTCGGATGCGGGCGCAGCGGATGTCGACGCGGCGGTCGCCGCCGCGGGCAAGGCGCTGCCGAAATGGAGCGCGAAGTCGGGTTTCGAGCGCGCCAAGATCCTCTACGCCATCGGCCGCGGCATGCAGCGCCACCAGCGGCTCTTCGCCGTGCTCGAGACGCTCGACAACGGCAAGCCGATCCGCGAAAGCCGCGACATCGACGTGCCGCTGGCGATCCGCCACTTCATCCATCATGCCGGCTGGGCGCAGGCGCTCGACCGCGAGTTCCCCGACCACAAGCCGGCCGGCGTCGTCGGCCAGATCATCCCGTGGAATTTTCCGCTTCTGATGCTCGCCTGGAAGATTGCGCCTGCGCTCGCCGCCGGCTGCACGGTAGTGCTGAAGCCCGCCGAGTTCACGCCGCTGACGGCGATCCTGTTTGCCGAGATCTGCGCCCGCGCCGGCGTGCCGAAGGGCGTTGTCAACATCCTGCCGGGCGGCCCCGATGCGGGTGCCGCCCTCGTCGAGCATGCCGGCGTGCAGAAGATCGCCTTCACCGGCTCGTCCGAGGTCGGCAAGATCATCCGCCGGGCGACCGCCGGATCCGGCAAGAAGCTGTCGCTCGAGCTCGGCGGCAAGTCGGCCTTCATCGTCTTCGAGGACGCCGATCTCGACAGCGCTGTCGAGGGGCTGGTCGACGGCATCTGGTTCAACCAGGGCCAGGTCTGCTGCGCCGGCTCCCGCCTGCTCGTCCAGGAGGGCATCGCCGATGCCTTCATCGCCAAGGTCAAGGCGCGCATGGGCAAGCTGATCGTCGGCAGCCCGCTCGACAAGAACACCGATATCGGCCCGCTGGTCGACAGGACCCAGCTCGACCGCGTACGCGGCCTCGTCGCCGAGGGCGCGAAGCAGGGTGCCGAATGCTGGCAGCCCGACTGCGCCCTGCCCGAGACCGGCTATTTCCACCTGCCGGTGCTCGCCACCGGGGTCGCACCCGCCAACGTGCTGGCGCAGGAAGAGGTCTTCGGTCCTGTGCTCGCGGCGATGACCTTCCGCACCACCGAGGAAGCGATCGAGCTTGCCAACAACACCCGCTACGGTCTGGCGGCAAGCGTGTGGAGCGAGAACATCAACCTCGCCGTACACGCGGCACCGCAACTCAAGGCCGGCGTGGTCTGGATCAACGGCACCAACATGTTCGATGCCGCCTGCGGCTTCGGCGGCTACCGGGAAAGCGGTTTTGGCCGCGAGGGCGGCAAGGAGGGCATGTTCGAATATCTGGCGAGCAAGCCGCCTTACGGACCGGCCATCAAGTCTGAAGGCGAGGCGCCCGCTCCCGCACCGGCCGACAGCGACGGCACGGGTATCGACCGCACGGCAAAGCTCTATATCGGGGGCAAGCAGGCACGGCCGGACGGCAATTATTCAATGCCCGTCGTCACTGCCAAGGGCCGGCTCGCCGGCGAGGTCGGGCTCGGCAACCGCAAGGACATCCGCGACGCCGTGTCGGCGGCTCGTGGCTGCAAGGCATGGCCCGCCGCCACCGGCTACAACCGGGCCCAGGTGCTCTACTTCCTCGCCGAGAACCTGTCGGCCCGGTCGGGCGAATTTTCGGCGCGCATCGCCGACCTCACCGGCGTCTCGTCCAAGGCTGCCGGCGCCGAGGTAGAGGCCTCGGTCGAGCGGCTGTTCTACTATGCCGGCATGGCCGACAAGTTCGAGGGCCGCGTTCACCAGCCGCCGGCTCGCGCCGTGACGCTGGCGCTACACGAGCCGGTCGGCGTGGTCGCCATTGTCGCCGGCGATGCCGCACCGCTGCTCGGCCTCGTCTCGCTGGTCGCGCCGGCGCTCGCCATGGGCAACACGGTCGTTGCCGTGCCCAGCCGCAAGCATGCGCTTGTCGCGACTGATCTCTACCAGGTGATCGAAACCTCCGACCTGCCGGCGGGCGCACTCAACATCGTTACCGGAAAGCCCGCCGAACTAGCCGGCGTGATGGCCAAACATGACGATATCGACGGTTTGTGGGTTGTCGCCGACGCCGACACCTGTAAAAACGCGGAAGCTCAGTCGACAGGCAATCTGAAGCGGGTCTGGACCAGCAATGGTCGCTCGCTCGACTGGGCATCCGGGGCGGCCGCGGGGGACGAATTTCTGCGGCGCGCCATCGAAGTCAAAAATGTCTGGGTGCCTTACGGCGACTGAGGAGGACTTTTCTTGAAACTGCTGCGCTATGGAGAACCTGGACGCGAGCGTCCGGGCATGATCGATGCGGACGGAAACATCCGCGACCTGTCCGGCCATGTGACCGATATCGCCGGTGGCGACATCAGCCCTGAATCCCTGAAGAGGCTGGCCTCGGTCGATGCGAAATCGCTGCCGCTGGTCGAGGGCAATCCGCGCCTTGGACCGTGCGTTGCCGGCACCGGCAAGTTCATCTGCATCGGCCTCAACTATTCCGACCATGCCGCCGAGACCGGCGCCACCGTGCCGTCCGAGCCGATCATCTTCATGAAGGCGACCTCGGCCATCGTCGGCCCGAACGATGACGTGCTTATCCCGCGCGGTTCGGAAAAGACCGACTGGGAGGTCGAGCTCGCCATCGTCATCGGCAAGCCGGCAAAATATGTCCGCGAAGCCGAAGCGCTCGACTATGTCGCCGGCTACTGCGTCGCGCATGACGTTTCCGAGCGCGCCTTCCAGGCCGAGCGCCAGGGCCAGTGGACCAAGGGCAAGAGCTGCGACACGTTCGGCCCGACCGGCCCGTGGCTGGTCACCAAGGACGAGGTCGCCGATCCGCAGAACCTCAAGATGTGGCTGACGGTCAACGGCAAGACGATGCAGGACGGCTCGACCAAGACCATGGTCTACGGCGTCGCGCACCTTGTCTCCTATCTCAGCCAGTTCATGTCGCTCCTGCCCGGCGACATCATCTCGACCGGCACGCCGCCCGGCGTCGGCCTCGGCATGAAGCCGCCGGTCTTCCTCAAGGACGGCGACGTCGTCGAACTCGGCATCGAGGGCCTCGGCAACCAGAAGCAGACGTTCCGGGCAGACGCTTGAGCGACTGACCGACCGGCCGCCGGCGCCTTGCGCGCCGTCGGCGAGAAGGACCCGAAACGGCGGAGAAACGGCATGTTTTTCCGCCAAATCGGACCGGAATCTCGAAAAATGCGCAGCTGAATGCTGGAAGAACGCGCCGAAACGGGGGCGTCTCGAGCCGAAGTTCCGGCGTTTCAGACGATCCGGCTGCCGTCCTCGGCGAAGCGATAGGTCTTTTCCGGATCCGGCGTGACGAACAGCGTCGCGCCCGGTTCGGCATCGTAGACGCCGAAAATCCGCACCGTCAGCAGCCCCGCCTGCTCCGTATCGAGATAGAGGTTGGTGTCGGCGCCGAGATGCTCGGCGTGGATGACGGTGCCCTTCCAGCTGCCTTGTGCCGGATCGACCGTCAGGTGCTCGGGGCGGACACCGATCGTCTTTGCCGTTGAATCGCCCAGTCTTTCGGCATCGATGAAATTCATCTTGGGCGAACCGATGAAGCCCGCGACGAACTCGTTGGCCGGCGCATTGTAGAGTTCCATCGGCCGGCCGACCTGCTCGATGCGGCCGGCATTGAGCACGACGATGCGGTCGGCGAGCGTCATCGCCTCGACCTGGTCATGGGTGACATAGATCATCGTCGCCTTGAGGCGGCGATGCAGCTGGGCGATCTCGAGACGCGTGTTGACGCGCAATGCAGCATCGAGATTGGACAGCGGTTCGTCGAACAGGAAGAGCTTCGGATCGCGCACCACGGCGCGGCCGATGGCGACGCGCTGCCGCTGGCCGCCGGAGAGCTCCGCCGGGCGGCGCTCCAGATAGGGGTCGAGCGACAGCATCGTAGAGGCCACGTCGACACGGCGGGCGATTTCATCCGCCGCCGTGCCGGCCTGCTTGAGGCCGAGGCTCATGTTGTTGCGCACCGTCAGGTGCGGGTAGAGCGCATAGGTCTGGAACACCATGGCGATGCCGCGCTTGGCCGGCGGCACGCCGACGACGCTGTTTCCGTCGATCCTGACGTCGCCCGAGGTCGAATCCTCGAGCCCGGCAATGACGCGCAACAGGGTCGACTTGCCGCAACCCGACGGGCCGACGAAGACGACGAATTCGCCGTCCTGCACTTCCAGGTCGATGCCCTTCAGCACCTCGACCTTGCCGAAGGATTTCTTGATGCTGTCGATCTTCAGCGAGCCCATGGCGATGCTCCTTGGACATCGGGCATCGCGGATATACCCCCCTCTGGCCTGCCGGCCATCTCCCCCGCAAGGGGGGAGATCAGTCCCGTCCTCGCCTCGCCGACCCGGATAGGCTTCCAGGATAGGCGAATCCGGCGACGCGCATGATCTCCCCCCTTGAGGGGGAGATGCCCGGCAGGGCAGAGGGGGGTGTCGACGAGCGTCGACTTATCCGAAAAGCAATCCATCACAGCTTCACCGCCTTGCCGGTGCGTACGCTCTCGTCCGCCGCCAGGCAGACGGCCAGCGACCGCACCGCGTCGTCCATGTGGCGATCGAGGTCGATGTCCTCGCGGATCGCCTTGAGGAGGAAAGCCTGCTCGCGATCGCACAGGCCCTGGTGGTCCGGCTCGTCCTGCATCGACAGGTCGCGGTCGGGAGCCGCGAATTTCCCGTCGCTGCCGGTTTTTGCGCTGTGCACACGGATCAGATTGGTCTTGGTATGGGAATCGACGTCGTCCGACTTCGTCGCCGCCTCGTTCATGACGATCGAGACACAACCGTTCGGCGAGATGACGTCCTTCACGAAGAACGCCGTCTCCGACATCATCGATCCCCAGCCGGCCTCGTACCAGCCGACCGAGCCGTCGTCGAACAGCACCTGCAGATGGCCGTAATTGTACATTTGCGGGTCGATCTCGTCCGACAGGCGCACGCCCATGCCGCGCACCTCGACCGGTTTGGCGTCGGTGATCTGGCACATCACGTCGAGGTAGTGGACGCCGCAATCGACGATCGGCGAGGTCGTCTGCATCAGCTGCTTGTGCGTCTCCCAGGTCGCGCCGCTCGACTGCTGGTTGAGGTTCATGCGGAAGACGTATGGCCCGCCAAGCGCGCGCGCCTCGGCAATCAGCCGTATCCAGGAAGGGTGATGGCGCAGGATATATCCGACGACAAGCTTCCGGCCGTTCGCCCTGGCGGCCGCGACGACGCGCTCGGCATCGGCCACCGTGGTCGCCAGCGGCTTCTCGACGAAGACGTGGCAGCCGGCCTCGAGCGCGAGCACCGCATAGTCGGCGTGGCTGTCCGAATAGGTATTGATCGACGCGACATCGGGTTTGAACTCGGCGATGGCGTCAGCGAAGGAGGTCCGCATCGTGTGCTGGGCCAGCTCGGCCGGCGCCTCGCCGCTGCGGGTAACCAGCGAAGCGATCTCGAAGCCGGGATTGTTCGCGTAGGCGAGCGCATGGCTCCTGCCCATGTTGCCCAGCCCGGCAACGACGACGCGAAGGGGACTTTTAGCATCCATTGCGGAACTCCAGCATTTCAATGTCGAACTGTTCGATTGGCGAATGAGCGCCGCCCCTCACCTCCCTGCCGGCATCCTCTCCCCGTGAGCTACGGGGAGAGGAGAAGCGCACCAGCGTTCGCGACCCCCTCTCTCCGTTCCTCACGGGGAGAGGGTAAGGGTGAGGGGCAGCGCAAGACTGCGATGTGGAACCACAGAGGCTCACTTCACTGCTCCAGACGTGATGCCGCGGATCATCTGCCGCGAGAAGATGAGGTAGAGGATGACCACCGGCAGGATGGCGAGCGACAGGGCCGCCAGCACCGCATTCCAGTTGGTGACGTACTGGCCGATGAAGAGCTGCGCGCCGAGCGTCACCGTCTTGGTCTGCTCGGACGGCGCCAGGATCAGCGGAAACCACAGATCGTTCCAGATCGGGATCATGGTGAAGACGGCAACCGTCGCCATGGCCGGCCGCACCAGTGGCAGCACGAGGCGGAAGAAGATGCGGTATTCCGACAGGCCGTCGATCCGCCCGGCGTCCTTCAGGTCGTCGGACACCTGGCGCATAAACTCGGACAGGATGAAGACGGCAAGCGGCAGACCCTGCGCGGTATAGACCAGGATCAGCGCGGTCAGCGTGTTGACCAGCCCGCTCGCCACCATCAGCTGCAGGATCGCCACGGTGCCGAGCCGGATCGGGATCATGATGCCGAGCGCCAGATAGAGCCCCATCAGCGAATTGCCGCGGAAGCGGTATTCGGCGAGCGCAAAGGCGGCCATGGCGCCGAACAGAAGCACGAAGAACAGCGAGGCCACGGTGACGACAAAGCTGTTCTGGAAATAGAGCAGGAAGTCGCCCTGGTTGAGCACGGTCGTGTAGCCGACGAGATCGAAGGTCTTCTCGGTCGGGAAGGACAGCGGCGAGCGAAAGATGGCGTTGCGCGACTTGAAGGAGTTGATGACGATGACCACGACCGGGAACAGCGCAATCACCGTATAGGCGATGAGCACCGCGTGGGCTGCGATGGAGCGCGGTATGGAGTGGGTGGAGCGGGTCATGCTGCCGTCCGATTCTGGCTGAGGCCGAACTCCGAAGCACCCCCCTCTGTCCTGCCGGACATCTCCTCCTCAAGGGGGGAGATTGGCAGTTCGGGCCCCGCCGCTTTTCCTGCGCCCTGGGAGATTGGCGAAGACGGTGTTGCAGGCTGATCTCCCCCCTTGAGGGGGAGATGGCCGGCAGGCCAGAGGGGGGTGAACGCTGCCATCATCCTCCCCTCAGAACTGATACCGACGCAGGCGCGTCTGGATGGCGAAGAGGTAGAGGCAGACGCCGGTGAGAATGATGAAGAACATCATCGAGGCAATCGTCGAGCCCATATAGGGGTCGCCCGTCTGCAGCTGGAAGCCGAAGAAGGTGCGGTAGAGGAAGGTGCCGAGGATGTCGGTCGAATAGCTCGGCCCGGCAAGCGCACCCTGCGCCGAGTAGATCAGGTCGAAGGCGTTGAAATTGCCGACGAAAGTGAGGATCGAGATGATGCCGATGGCCGGCAAGATGAGCGGCAGCTTGATCTTCCAGAACTGGCCCATGCCGGTGATGCCGTCGCATTCGGCGGCCTCGATGACCTCGTCGGGGATCGACAGCAGGGCCGCGTAGATCAGCATCATCGGGATGCCGATGAACTGCCAGACCGAGATCAGGCCGAGCGTGGTGAGAGCATATTCCTCCTTGCCGAGCCAGGGCGCGAAGAGGCTTTTCAGACCGACAAGGTCGAGGAGATTGGGCGCGACGCCCCAGAGCGGCGACAGGATCAGCTTCCAGGCAAAGCCGACGATGACGAAGGACAGGATGGTCGGGATGAAGATGGCGGTGCGGTAGAAGGCGGAGAAGCGCAGCTTCGGGCTGGAAAGCAGGGCGGCCAGCGCAATGCCGATCGGGTTCTGCACCAGCATGTGGATGATGAAGAACCAGGTGTTGTTCCACAGCGCGTTCCAGAAGGAGGCCGCCCAGCGCGGGTCGAAGAACAGGGTACGGAAATTGTCGAGTCCGGCGAAGAACACAGCCTCTTGCCCCGAGCGGTTGAACAGCGACAGCTGCAGCGTGCCGAACAGCGGCACGATCATCACCGCCGTGTAGACGAGCACGGCCGGCGCGAGGAAGACCGCGACATGCCAGCGGATGGGTGTCTTCGATGTAGCTGTCATGCGCGTCGTCTCGCGCCTTCCCGGTTTGCGTCAATTTCGGAAGAGATGGAGCCGCCCCTCACCTGCCTGCCGGCATCCTCTCTCCGCAAGAGCGGGGCGAGGAAGACTGGCAGCGGCGTCGATGACCCCCTCTCCCCGTCCAGACGGGGAGAGGGTAAGGGTGAGGGGCAGTGCTGGCAATGCGGCCAGCCCCTCTCCGGTCCGCAGCGTGAACAACGTCGCCCCCCTCGCGCGGGGGCGAATAGCATCGCCGTCAGTTAGCCGGCTTGTACCAGCTGTCGAGGCCCTTCTGCAGTTCGGCCGCGGCGGCTTCCGGCGTCTCGGTGCCGTTGATCACGTTGGCCGACTTGACCCAGGTCTCGTTCTCGAGGTTCGGCGTGCCGCGCGACAGGATCTGGTAGGTCGAGCGGATCGTCGACTCGCACTTGTCGCGCCAGGAGACGAATTCCTGCGCCAGCGGGTCTTCCATCTTCACCGGCTGCGAGGACAGGCTAAAGAAGCCCGGCAGCGCATTGGCGTAGATGGTCGCGAACTCCGGCGAGGCGACCCACGACAGGAAGGTCTTTGCGGCCTCGGCGTTCGGGCTCTTGGAATTGAGGCCGATGGCGATGTCGTTGTGGTCGGAGATATAGCAGGTGTCGCCGGCGTTCTTCACCGGCGGCGCGAAGGCGCCCATCTCGAAGTCGACCTGCGGGTTGAACACCGAGATCTCCCACGAGCCGGACGGGTAGATGGCGGCACGGCCGAGCGTGAACAGGTTCTGGCTGTCGGGATAGGACTGTGCCTCGAAGCCGTCGCCGAGATAGTCCTTCCACTTGGCGAGCGTGGCGTAGGGCTCGACCCACTGCGGATCGGTCAGTTTCTGCTCGCCCTTGATCAGAGCGTTGCGGCCTTCCTCGCCCTTCCAGTAGTTGGGGCCGATGTTCTGGTAGCCCATGGTCGCGGCCTCCCAGAGATCCTTGGTGCCCATGGCCATCGGGATGTAGGTGCCGTCTTCCTTGATCTTGTCGAGCGCGGCGAAGAACTCGGCCTCGGTGGTCGGCACCTCGATACCAAGCGCGGCGAAGGCGTCCTTGTTGTAGATGAAGCCGTGGATGACCGAGGCCATCGGAACGCAGAAATCATGCACGCCATCATCCGTCGTCCAGGCCGACTTGGCGACATCGGAGAAGTTCTCCATGCCGGGCAGGTCGGCGAGATCGGCGAGATGACCCTTGTTGTAGAGTTCGAGCGAAGCGTCGAAGGGGCGGCAGGTGATGAGGTCGCCCGCCGATCCGGCGTCGAGCTTGGCGTTAAGCGCGGCGTTGTATTCCGTCGGCGCGGAAGGCGAGAAAACCACCTTGATGTCGGGGTGCTTGGCCTCGAAGGCGGGGATCAGCTTTTCCTGCCAGATCGGCAGGTCGTCGTTGCGCCAGCTTTCGATGGTGATGGTGGTGTCCTGCGCCATCGCCATCCCGGCCGTGCCGAGAACGCTTGAGGCGAGAAGCAGTCCGGTAAGCGTCGTGCGTATCATGTCAGTCTCCCTGTTGACCTGTTTCAGGTTCGGTTGTTGATGAGAGTGGAGGCTTGGCCCCTGCTCCCCTCCAGTCTCGCCAGGGCCGGGCGCAGCTTGCCGCCCGTCCTGTCCAGAAGTTCCTGCGCCGCCAGGCGATCGGCAGCGCCGGCGGCTATCAGGATCGCCGGCTTGACCGCGCCGCCGGTCTTTTCGAGCGCGGCATGCGCGTCTGCCTCGCTCTGCTCGGCAACCGCCGCCACAATGCGCGCGGCACGCGCCTTGAGCTTCGCGTTGTCGGCGAGCAGATTGACCATGTGGCCGTCGACAACATGGCCGAGATGGATGGCCGTCAGCGTCGACAGCATGTTGAGCGCGATCTTCTGCGCCGTGCCGGCGCCCATCCGGGTGGAACCGGCGATAACCTCGGGCGGCGTGGCGAGCAGGATCGGTGCCTCGGCCTTATCCAGCAGCGGCGTGGCCGGATTGTTGGCGATAGCGATGGTGCGGGCGCCGCGGCGCGCGGCCTCCTCCAGCGCACCCAGCGCATAGGGCGTGGTGCCGCTCGCCGAAACCGCGATCAGGCAGTCGCCGGATTTCAGGCCGGCATCGGCGACCTCCTTCGCGGCCTGAGCGGCGTCGTCCTCGGGACCGCCCGGCAGGTCATGGAAGGCAGCCGCGCCGCCGGCGAGCAGGATGACAATGCGGTCGCGCGTGATCCCGTAGGTGCCGGGGAGTTCGAGCCCGTCGGCCAGCGCCATCAGGCCGGAACTGCCGGCCGCCGCATAGGCAATGCGGCCGCCGCTGCCGAGGCATTCGGCGGCAATTTCGGCAGCTGCGGCGATCTGGGATATGGCACCGTGGACGCTGCGTGCCGCTTCGACCTGGGCATCGGCGAGATAGCCGAGAATGGCGGCGGGCGGCTGCATGTCCAGCCCCTTCGCGTGTTCGTGCAATGCCTCGGTCCGCAATTGCGCCATTCGGTCTCTCCTCAACGAGCGACGATACCAAAAAAATACCACTTGTCCAGCGGCGTTAACGATTTCTCGCTCGAAGCTGCTCCAGCACTGCCGAAAGCGAAGGAATTTCAATAAAATACGCCTTAACGTTTGGGCAATGAAAATTAAGCCTTGGCTATTGGTATTTTATTGGTATTATTTTCACAGGAGGACTTCCCCTTGCGTTTTGTGCTCGGCATCGATGGCGGCGGAACGAGTTGCAGGTCTGCGCTTGCAACCCTGGCCGGCGAGATCGTCGGGCGCGGCAAGAGCGGTGCCGCCAATATCCGGACCGATCTTTCCGGCGCGCGCGGCCATATCGTCGAGGCGGCGCGACTGGCCTTTGTCGATGCCGGGGCCGACCCGGCCCTGATTGCCGAAACGCCAGCCGTGCTCGGCCTCGCCGGCACCAACGTCGGCACCTATGCCGAGCAGCTCGCGGCCATCCTGCCCTTTCGCACGCCGCGCGTCGAGACCGACGCATTGATCGCTCTGGAGGGCGCGGTCGGGTCGGGAGACGGCGCCATGGCCATCCTCGGCACCGGCACCGCCTACATGATGCGGCGCGGCGGCATGACGCGCGCCATCGGCGGCTGGGGCTTCCAGGTCGGCGACCAGGGAAGTGGCGCACGCTTCGGGCGCGACCTGCTGGAAATCACGCTGCTGGCGCATGACGGCATACGCGCCGCCTCGCCGCTCACGCGCGAGATCATGAAGGTGTTCCGGAACGACCCCCAGCTGGTGGTGGAATTCACGACGACGGCGAACCCCGGCGATTTCGGCGGCTTTGCGCCAAAAGTTTTCGAGCAGGCCGAAAAGGGCGATCCGGTCGCCCGCGAGATCGTCGCCAGGGGCGTTGCCGATGTCGAGGCGGCACTGGCGGCGCTCGAACTCGACGGCGAAGCGCCGCTCTGCCTGCTCGGCGGACTTGCGCCGCTTTACGCAACCCGGCTGTCGCCGCGCTACCAGGCGATGCTGCATGAGCCGAAGCAGGATGCACTGGGCGGCGCGGTCGCCATGGCCGCCCGGCTCTTCGGCAACGGAGCCGTCGATGACTGACGCCGCCGAACGCATCTTCCAGAGCGTCCGCGACGCGCCGCAGAAGGGCGCACCGCTCTATTTGCAGCTGAAGAAGAGCATCGAGGAGGCGGTCAATTCCGGCATCATCGGGCCGGGCGATGCCCTTCCCTCGGAGCGCGACATCGCCATCAAGGCCGACGTGTCGCGGGTAACCGTGCGCAAGGCGGTGCAGAACCTTGTCAAAGGCGGCGTCCTGGTGCAGCGCCATGGCTCCGGCACCTTCGTGGCGCCGCGCATCGGCCGCGTCGAGCAGTCGCTGTCGCGGCTGACCTCGTTCACCGAGGACATGGCGCGGCGCGGCATGAGCGTCGAATCGACGTGGCTCGACCGCGGCCTCTATGCGCCATCGCCCGACGAGATGATGGCGCTCGGCCTGACCGCCAATGAGCCGGTGGCACGCGTCAGCCGTATCCGCATGGCCAACGGCACGCCGCTTGCCATCGAACGCGCCTCGCTGTCGGCCAGCGTGCTGCCCGAACCGCAGGATATCGGTGCGTCGCTCTACGCGGCGTTGGAAAAATCCGGCCATCGCCCGGTGCGCGCCGTGCAACGCATTTCGGCTGCCAATCTCGGCGAGGCCGACGCCAAGCTGCTTGCCGTGCCGGCCGGGTCGGCCAGCCTCAACATCGAGCGCATCTCCTATCTCGGGAGCGGCAAGGTGGTGGAGTTCACCCGTTCGATCTATCGTGCGGATACCTATGATTTCGTCGTCGAGCTGCGCCTGCCGGAAGCGTTCGACGGCAATGGGAGCAGTGCATGAACCAGACCACGCAGATGCGGCGCGAGATCGCCGAAATCCCGGAGGCTGCGGCGCGCCTGCTCGATCAGTCGGGCGGATCGCTGGCTGCGGCTGGCCGGCATCTGCGCGACCTGTCGCCGCGCTTTCTCACCACGGTGGCGCGCGGCTCCTCGGACCATGCCGCGTCGTTCCTGAAATACGCGATCGAACTCAAGGCCGGCGTGCCAGTGGCGTCGCTCGGACCTTCCATCGCCTCGATCTACGGCGCGCGACTGAAGCTCGCGGGATCGGCCTGCATCAGCGTCTCGCAATCGGGCAAGAGCCCCGACATCGTGGCCATGGCCGAGGGCGCACGGGCCGGCGGAGCGCTGACCATCGGGCTGACCAACACGGCCGGCTCGCCGCTGGCCGCGACCTCCGACCACGCAATCGACATTCTGGCGGGTGCAGAGACCAGCGTCGCGGCGACGAAGAGCTTCGTCAATTCGGCGCTGGCCGGCCTGCTGCTGCTCGCCCAGTGGACCGACGATGCCGAGCTTGAGGCGGCGCTGCACCGGCTGCCGCAGCACTTTCAGGACGCCATCGACTGCGACTGGATGCAGATCGGCGCGGCGCTGTCAGGCGAGAATTCGCTGTTCATCCTCGGAAGAGGCCCGTCGACGGCGATCGCTGCCGAGGCGGCGCTGAAGTTCAAGGAAACCTGCTCGATGCATGCCGAGGCCTACAGTGCGGCGGAAGTTATGCACGGGCCGCTGGCGCTGGTCGGGCCGGGCTTTCCCGTGCTGGCGCTGGCCGCGCGCGACGCGTCCGAAGCCTCCGTCGCCGCAGCCGCAGACACGCTGGCCGGCAAGGGTGCAGCGGCCTTCGTCACCTCGCGTCTTTCGAAGAAAGCAGCCATGCTGCCGCATGCCGCGACCGGCCATCCGTTGACCGACCCGCTGGCGCTGATCGTCTCCTTCTATTCGTTCGTCGAGGCCTTCGCGGTGCGGCTCGGCCTCAACCCGGACCAGCCGCCGAACCTGCGCAAGGTGACGGAGACGCTATGAGCGACAGTTTCGCCCTCGCGGCCCCCTGGATCTTCGACGGCGAATTCTGGCTGCGCGACGCCGTGCTTATGGTGCGCGACGGGTTGGTCGAGGCGGTCATGGAACGCTACCAGACGCCCTATGCCACCGAAATCACGGAATCGGGCGCCGGCATGCTGGCGCCGGGCTTCGTCGACCTGCAAGTCAATGGCGGCGGCGGCGTCATGCTCAACGACCGCCCCTCGCTCGAGAGCATCGAGACAATCTGCAAGGCGCATGCGCAGTTCGGCACGACGGCGCTACTGGCGACGCTGATTACCGACACGCCGGAGATCACGGCCGCCGCGGTCAGTGCCGGCATCCGGGCCGCCGACCGGCGCGTGCCCGGCTTCCTCGGCCTGCATCTCGAGGGTCCGCATTTGTCGAACAGCCGCAAGGGTGCGCACGATCCGCAACTGATCCGGCCGATGACCAACGCCGACCAGTCGGCGCTGATCGAGGCGGCGCGGAACCTGCCGGTGCTCTTGACCACTGTCGCCCCGGAATCGGTATCGCCGCAGCAGATTGCCGCCCTTGCCGGCGCCGGCATCATCGTCAGCCTCGGCCATTCCGATGCCGGCTATGCGGTGGCCGCCGCCCATGCCGATGCCGGGGCGACTGTGGTGACGCATCTCTTCAACGCGATGAGCCAGATCACCAACCGCGAGCCGGGTCTCGTCGGCGCCGCGCTCGACCGGCCGGGCCTGTCGGCTGGGCTGATCGCCGACGGCATCCATGTCGACGCGGCCAACATCGCAATCGCCGTGCGGGCGAAGCGGGGGCCGGGAAAGATCTTCCTCGTGACCGACGCGATGTCGACCATCGGCACGGGAATGACCTCGTTCCTGCTCAACGGTCGCACCATCAGGCGCGAGAACGGCCGCCTGACGCTCGAAGACGGCACGCTGGCCGGCGCCGATCTCGACATGATCTCGGCGGTCCGCTTCATGCATAAGACGGTGGGGCTCGAACTGTCCGAGGCATTGCGCATGGCCTCGCTCTACCCCGCCGAGGCCGCCGGACAGGGAAAGCGTCTCGGCCACTTCGAACCCGGCGCTGCCGCCAACATCGTGGCGCTGTCCAATGATCTCGACGTACGCGGTGTCTGGATCGACGGCCGCAGGGTCTTCGTCGCCGCCGAAGCGGCCTGACGCGAACGGCGCAGGCTCGCCGTGTCAGCGCGTGCAGGCGTCGCGCACGCAGCCGCGCAGCCAGCGATGCGCCGGGTCGGCGTCGAGCCGCGGGTGCCACAGCAGGGAGACGGTGATTTCGGCTGCCGCGAAAGGCAGCGCAAAACTGTGCATGCCGGAGCGGGTCGCGGTGGTGTGGCGCTCAGGCACGGTGGCGACAAGCTCCGACGCCCGCGCCAGGGCAAGCGCGGTCGCAAAGCCTCCGACGATGGTGACGATGTTGCGCTTCAATCCGAGCGCCTGCAGCGCCTCGTCGACCGGACCCGCGCCGCGCCCGCGCCGGGACACATGAACGTGGCGGCCGCCGGCATAGCGCTCCGCCATGATCTCGTCGCGGCTAAGCTCATGACCCTGCCTGACCACGCCAACGAAACGGTCGCGGAACAGCGCCTGGGCGCGCACCTCGGGCCCGATGTCGGGGCCGAGCACACCGGTCTCCATGTCGACGGAGGCGTCGCGCAGGCCGGTGCTTTCCTTGTCCGGCTTGGGCACGAAGCGCAGCCTTACGCCCGGCGCCTGGCCGGCGACACGCGCGATGAGCGCGGGCCCGAATGTCTCGACGAAACCGTCGCTGGTCCTTAGCGTAAAGGTGCGGACGAGCCTCGCCAGATCCAGCTTTTCGACCGGTCTCAGCATGGCGCGCGCGTCCTCGAGCACCTGTCCGACGCGAGCGCCGAGTTCGAGCGCTCGCGGCGTCGGCACGAGGCCGCGCCCTGCCCTGACCAGCAGCGGATCGCCAGTCGTCTCGCGCAGGCGCGAAAGCGCGCGGCTCATCGCCGAGGGGCTCAGCCTGAGGCGCCGGGCAGCGCGCGCAACGCTGCCCTCGGTAAGCAGGACGTCGAGCGTTGCGAGCAGGTTGAGATCCGGCTGTGACATGGCGACCCCTGGTGCGGAACTCGCCATATATAGCGTCAAACGCACGAATGGAATGCAAATGCTGCGCGTTCCGCATTCCCTGCTTCGGGCGTAGCTAGTCTCCCGACCCGCCTTTGCGGGCAATGGAGACGACCGATGTCAGAAACGCGCGCTCTCGGGGCAACCGCAACCTCCTTCGAAATCGTCGGCGCGGCCAGATGGACGCTCGCCGCCTTGTCGCTGGCAATGCTAATGTCGTCGCTCGGCACCAGCATCGCCAATGTCGCGCTGCCGACGCTGGCCACGACGTTCGCCGCTTCCTTTCAGGAAGTGCAATGGGTCGTGCTCGCTTATCTTCTGGCGATCACGACATTGATCGTCGGCGCCGGGAGGCTGGGCGATATTTTCGGCCACCGGCGCATCATGCTGACGGGCATCCTGCTGTTCACTGCCGCCTCGCTGCTCTGCGGCCTGGCGCCGACGCTGCCCCTGCTGGTCGTGGCGCGCGGGGTGCAGGGCGCGGGAGCCGCAATCCTGATGACGCTGACCGTGGTTTTGGTGCGCGAGAGCGTGCCGGCCGAAAGGACCGGGAGTGCCATGGGTCTGCTCGGCACCATGTCCGCGGTCGGCACGGCGCTCGGGCCTTCCCTCGGCGGGGTGCTGATTGCCGGTGCGGGCTGGCCGTCGATCTTTCTCGTCAACCTGCCGCTCGGCATCGCGGCTTTCTGGTTGGCCTGGCGGTCGCTGCCGGCCGACCGGGCGGTGCCTGGCAAGGAGCGGCCGGGCCTGGACCCTGTCGGCACCGCACTGCTCGCTCTGGCCCTCGGCGCCTATGCGCTCGCCATGACGGGCGGCGCCGGCCATGTCGGCGTCCGCAACCTGGTCCTGCTGGGAGCCGCTGCTGCGGCGGGCGGTCTCTTCTTCCTGGCCCAGAAGAAGGTCGCCTCGCCGCTCATCCGCCTCGAAGCGATGCGGCAGGCTTCTCTCGGCACCAGCCTGGCGATGAACGCACTGGTCTCGACGGTGATGATGGCGACGCTGGTTGTCGGTCCCTTCTACCTGTCGCAGGCGATCGGGCTCGACCCGGTCGATGTCGGCGCGGTCATGGCGATCGGGCCGATCATCTCGGCGCTGAGCGGCCTGCCCGCGGGCCGCATCGTCGACCGGATGGGACCGCAGTCGGTCATCCTGCTTGGCCTGATTGCCATGCTGGCAGGGGCAATCGGACTGACAATGTTGCCGGCAATGTTTGCCACCGCCGGCTACATCGCGGCCATCGCGGTGCTGACGCCGGGCTACCAGCTGTTCCAGGCGGCCAACAACACGCTGGTGATGACGAATGCCGAAACCGACCGGCGGGGGGTCGCTTCCGGCCTGCTCAGCCTGTCGCGCAATCTCGGGCTGATCACCGGGGCCTCCGCAATGGGCAGCCTGTTCGCCTACGCCTCGATGTCATCCGACATGGCGGCAGCGGCACCCGAAGCGGTTGCGACCGGCATGCGGATTACCTTCATGGCCGCGGCTTTGCTGATCCTTGTGGCCGGCATCCTGGCGGTCTCGAGCCGCCTGGCCGCCGCGGGAATGCACGGCGCTGCAACGTCTCGGGTCGAGACACCACGGAGCGGGTCTGTCGGTTCTCGCTGAAACAAAAAGCCCCGCCGGCGGACCGGCGGGGCTCATTCCATGCGCCAGCTTTACTGAAGCTGGTTGTTCTTGTTCTGGCGCTGCTGCAGCCTCCGCAGCAGGTCAGGATTGATCTGCAGCTGCGGGTTCTGCTGGTTGTTGTTGAGGTTCAGCTTGCGGCAGTTCGGCGGCGTGCCGATGGTGCCTCGCGGACACCTGCGTGGCTGGACGCTCACGCACTTGCCGTTACGCAGAGCCGTTCCCCTCGGGCAGTCGACCTGTACCGGGCGGCAGGCGCCGCGGCGCAGTTCGGTGCCACGCGGGCAGACGCAACGTCCGTCCTTCAGCCGGATCTGGCCCGGAAGCAGGCGGCACTGCGGCGGCTCGTCCTTGCGGCACGCACCCCTGACCAGGCTGGTGCCACGCGGGCAGACGCAACGTCCGTCCTTCAACCGGATCTGGCCCGGCAGCAGGCGGCACTGCGGCGGCTCGTCCTTGCGGCACGCACCCCTGACCAGGCTAGTGCCACGCGGGCAGACGCAACGTCCGTCCTGCAGCCGGATCTGGCCCGGCAGAAGCCGGCACTGCGGCGGCTCGTCCTTGCGGCATGCACCCCTGACGAGGCTGGTGCCACGCGGACAGACACAACGCCCGTCGTTCAGCCTGATCTGTCCAGGCAGCAACTGGCACTGCTTGGTAGCCGGCGGAGGCGGCGGCGGCGGCGGGGTGTCGCCGACGCAACGGCCGTTGCGCAGATCGGTGCCCTGCGGGCAGACGCACTGGCCGTCCTTGGTGCGGATCTGCCCCGGCAGCAGCGTGCAGCGATCAGGCTTCGGCTGCGGGATCGGGACAGTTGTGGCGCCGCCGACGCACTGGCCATTGCGGAAGGTGGTGCCTTCCGGGCAGACGCAGCGACCGGCATCGTTGAGCACGAAGCCCTCCGAGCACTGGTTTTCCACTTCGTTGATGATGACAA
This sequence comes from uncultured Rhizobiaceae bacterium, assembly GCA_947259295.1. GTDB lineage: Bacteria > Pseudomonadota > Alphaproteobacteria > Rhizobiales > Rhizobiaceae > CAMYMG01. Next base: position 24,969 of record CAMYMG010000105.1, on the reverse strand, counting down.
AGGGATGGCAGGCGACACCGCCTTCCTTGTTGTCGAGCACGGAGGCACCGGCCGCCGTACCCTGTCTTGCCACCGGCTGGTCCGGCGACAGGACGCCAACGCAGTTGCGGGCATCGACGGGCCCGTTCAGGTTGGCGAAGCGCCCGTCGTTGGGAATGACGACGGTGACGCGGTGAACATGGCTCTCACCGGCGCCGAGCGTCAGGTCGGCGACGCAGGAGATAGGCAGCGTCGTCGGTTCCGGCGAGCAGCCGAAAGGCGGTTCGATCGAGGTGATCTCGACGCCTTCCAGCCGGCCCAGACCATCCGCGGCGATCGCGTCGCCGATGCGGACCGGGCCGGAGAAGCCGGACGAGCCGTCATTGGTGATCGTGATCTCGAACGTGCACGGTTCGCCAGGACGGCATTCCGCGTCGCCCGTCTTCTCGACGTTGATGGTCGTGCCGCCCTGAGCACAGGCCTCGCCGATCGGGTAGACGACGTCGTCACCCGGGGCGGGACCGAAGGTACCGCGTGCGCAGTTCTCGAACCGCCCGAACGTCGGCGCATTAAGCGTGACGTCGAAGTGGCGGCTCGTTCCGGGCGTCATGACGGCGCCGGGAATTTCGCACGACAGCGTATCGGCCGGAACAGGTCCGCAGGTCCACTCCGCGCCGTCGGGTGTGACGGTCTGGATCTGGACCGGCGTGCCGCCGCCAAGAACGGTGGCAGCGTCATCGACGCGAACCGGGCCGACGGGAGCGGCAGAACCGACGCTGGTGACGGTGATGCGGCACGATACGGCTGCACCGACGACACCGGTGTCGCAGGTCTTCAGGATGCGCAATGCCGGCTGGCCGGGATCGCGGTTGGGTACCCTTTGCTTGGCGCAGGACTTGTTGTTGGTGAGGTCGGTTTCACCTGGAATTGCCTGCACTTCGGCACAGTTCTCGATCTCGTCGCGGGTGAAGTCTCCGCCGACGACCGTCTTGACGGTGATCGTCGTGAAGGCACCCGGAACAAGGGTTATGTCGGCCAGGTCGCACTGGAACTGGCCTGCACCAGCCGGCGCACAGGACCATGGCGGCGTCGGCTCGAAGTCAGAGGAGGCCGGAACGCCGGCAGGGTAGCTATCGACCACCGTCAGCGGCCCGCTGTGGGTGACCGTGCCGGTGTTGATGATGTCGATACGCCAGAAGCAGACGCCCTCGGCGGTGCAGGAGACCGAACGCGGGCTCTTGCGGATTCCGAGATCGACCTTCTCCTCTTCCGGTGGCGTGCACTCGCGATCTCGACCGGGAATGCAGATCGGGATCGTGGCGCAGGCCTTGTCGTTGGTCGTCGAGCCGAAGACCTCGGTCTTGCCGCTCGCCGTGTAGTCGTATTCCGCGCAGTTGCGGATGTAGTTTGCTTCCCAGCCGGCACCCGGCGCGAAGCCGAGCTTGAGCTCGACGAACTCACCCGGATTGAGGGTGGTCGCCGGATGGGTGCAGCTCATCGGGCTGACCATCGGAACGCAGGACCAGAGGCCGCTCGGGCCCGAGACCACGGCAGCATTGCCGGGGGTCGTCACCTCGTCGAGAACGATCGGGCCATTGTAGGGCGCGTCGCCGACATTGGTGACCCGGATGGTGAAGTCGCAGCCGCCTTCAGGCGTGCAGCGTGCCACGTCGGCGCGCTTTTCGACCTGGATATCTGGCTCCTTGTCCTCCGGCGGACATTCGAGATCCTCCGGAATGACGACGTCGACGGTTTGCGAGCAGCAGAGTCCGACGCCCTCTTCGGGTCCGGCATAGGTCTCGATGCCGGTGACGACGAGGTGCACGACATCGCCCGGCAATGCTCCGAGGATCGTCCAGCTGAGCACGCCGCCGCCGGGCGGCACCAGCTGCGGTCCTTCCGCAACGGTGATGCCAGGCGTCGTCGATTCAACCTGCACCCAATTGCCGGCCATGTCTGCGCCGACCGTCATGTTGTAGATGTAGGCGCCGCCACCCGGCACGCAGTCGACGGTACCGGTGTCGACCGAGAAGCAGGCTTCGTCGCCGCCCGGAGGCGGAGGCGGCGGGGGAGGTTCGCAGCCGGTGACGTCGATCAGTACCGACGTCGGATCGCCGGTCCGGAAATCGAGATCGTCGGGCAGCGACGGGTCGTGCGAAGGCACTTCCATCGTTCCGCCCGCCGGGAACGTCAGGGTGACGAAACCCTGGTTGTCGACGATCGTGGGAGCGGGAAAGGCCGCGTGGTCGATGCGGGCGGTGATCTTGATGTCGATCGCCCGTTCGGTCACCGGTCCCAGGCCGTCGAGATCGGTCGTCGAAAGCCGGAAATCGGAAATCGTCGCCGTATCGTTTGGGTTGGTGGTGGTACCGATGACGCCTGCGGGCAGAGGCCCGCCGAGCGCATCCGTGCCGTCACCCGACGCCTCTATGTCGACGATTTCCAGTCCCGCCGGCATTTGATCGCGGAACGTCAGGGATATTCCCTGCAGCTCGGCGGTGAACGCCGGATCCATGAACTTGGCCGGGTCGCCCCGGGCGCCGAAGCGCAACCTGTACTCGACATAGTCGCAGTCGCGCTGGATGCCGTTCTTCTCCAGGAACGGGTTGGTTTCTCCTTCGTCCGGGTTGGGATGGCCGCCCTCGACATTGAGGCCGGTAGCGAGTTCGAGCGGCTGGGCCGCGGCGTGCGGACCGTGCATGGCGGCGAGCGCGAGCCCGGCCGCCATCAGCCAGCGCGCCGGGCGCCTGGCGTATGACAGGGGTTTCATGATCGTCTCCATGACGGTTGCGCTGCTGCTCGCGGGGAGCGGGAAATGTGCAAGATTGCTCATCGTCTCCTCCTCACGGTTCGCAGCTAATGGCTGGGGTTTCGAGCGGCAGTGTCACCTTGCAGCAGGGGTAGTATCCTCCCGCATCGGCGTCGGACTGCTTGTAGAAGCAGAGGCCGACATCGACCCTGTCGCCCGGGAAATGGCCGGTGATGCCGATCGTGTATGGCAATCCGGGCGCCTGTGTCTGCACGGGCGGGGTCACCCCTACACCTGGCGTCCTGGAGTTGGCCATGATCGTATCGCCGCCGATCCCGGCGTGGTCACGGAGATAGAGATCGGCCTCGAGGCCGGCCGGAGTACAGAAATACTGCACGTCGTCGACATCGAGACAGGGTGGCAATTCGCCTTCCGGCGGGAACTCCGGCGGATAATAGGGCGGCAGGAAGCCTCCCGGGATATCCTCGTACCAGCCGGCGCGGCCGTCGCAGGGATGCCAGACCTCGACATCACCGACATGGCCCTCGACCTCGGGATCCTCGTAGAAGGAATCGAAATCGACGAACCACGAGCCAAAGGGCGGCACGTTCTGCGGCTTGACCAGCGACGATGCGTTGATCTGCACGCCGTTGACGGCAAGCGGGCCGCCGGCGAAGAGCTGGTCGGCCAGTTCAGGGTTGTCGCGCAGCTTATCGCCAGTGGCGACGAGCGTTGCCGAACAGGCATTGCGGTTGAAGTAGCCCTGGCTGTCGTAGCCATACTGCAGGTCGACGCCGCCCGCCGACTGGCGGTTGTCCGGCGGGAAGCCGATGGCATATTCCTGCGGCACCGGTACCCAGATCGATTCCGTTGCCGGATCGTCGGGGCTCTCGCGCCAGTAGCGGATCACCTCGGCCTTGCCGGAATCGGCGAACTGCGAATAGTCGAAGCGGTTCTCGATCTCGCCGCGCTGCGCCAGGTACATGAAGCCCCTGGTGTCGAAGGCGATGTCGGTGACAGCGAGGTCCTTGTCGGCCTCGACCGTCAGTTCCCAGCGCGGATCGCCGGCAAAGGCACCGTCGAGGGTTAGGCCGACGGACCAGATCTCTGCTTCCTCGCCGACCGCATAATAGACGCGGCCGCCATGCACGGCGACACCCCAGACGCGGCGCTCGTCCTGCGTGAAGCCCCAGCTGTCGGGGTCCTCGCTGTCGAAGGCCGCGCCCTGGATGTCCATCACCGCGCCGTCGTCGGCGACGGCGGCAAGACCGCGCGCCGGCCGCCCGTCGAGGCCATGGTCGAACATGTCGATCACGGTCCCGTCGGCGCCGATGCGGTAGATCATGCCATTGTCGAGATCGCTGGCGAAGAACTGCCGGTGCGCCTTGTCGAAGGCGACATTGCCGATGCCGGGACCGCTGTTGGTCTCGATGTCGGCAAACAGCGTGACGGCACCGGTAATACCGTCGATGCGCCAGATGGTGCCCGGCCCGCCGCCGTTCTCGAGGCCGAACTGGCCGTCCATGAAGCTGGCGCCGGCAATGCCGCGGCGTTCGCGTTCGGGCCGGCCGTCGTCATCGGCGTCCGGCGTGACGATGCGGATGCCGTGCAGCGAGGTGGCGGCAGCGTAGAGGTCGGGCACGCCCGAGGGCTCGCCGTCGCGCAGGCCGTCGTCATACGCGAGGCCGAAGACCTGGCCGATCTGGCTGGCCAGAACCTCGAAAGGCTGTGGCGCATAGACGACCTGGCCCGACGGTGGACCGCCGAGTGCCGAAACGTCGAAAACGCGCAGGGTTGCGCGCGACGTGTCGATGAAGGTTTCCTCGACCGGATCGACGCCGGGCGGCAGGCCCTCCTCGAAGCCGGGTATCCAGGTGCCAGAGAATCCGGTGACGGCCATCGAGCCGGGCAGGATGATCTGGCCGTCCTGCGCCAGGCCGGGACTAGCCAGCCAGAGACTGGCGCCGAGCGCCAGCGCCAGCAGGCCGCTACCGGCTGCGAGCGTTCGGCGGAGACGGCCGGCTATTGTGGCGAATGGAGGCAGGGCGCCGCGGTTGGAGGGCATGCTTCTTCTCCCGTGGTGGCCGGGGAAGTCTGCCGGGGTTATCGCGCAGCCAGAAGCAAAGCACGCTTGTCCGGCACCCTCTCCCGTGGCGATTTGTACGTCCCCGGGAGAGACGATACGACGTGGCTTCCGCTGGGTCAACGCAATCGGCCCGACGCCCGGCGCGGCCATGCCGTCGCAAGGACGGTGGCCGCTCCGGATGCCGGACGATCCCGGTGACCCGCAACACTCAGTGTTTCTGGTCATGGGTGTTTCCTTTCCAGGGCCGCACCATTGCGGCACCTGAGCGTCAGTCGCGGTGGCAGCGGGAAAGGTTCACGGCGTTCGGCGGAACGGCGCCTCGGGAAGGGACTGGGTTGACGAGAGTCGGGGGTTCGGAGGCGTGCGGTGCAGGGTCACCGCGCCGCTTGCGGGTGCCGGAGAAGCAGACGATTTGACTCCCTGTCCAAATAAGTATAAGATTTTTCTATCGATTATTGCTTGCCTGACTTTTGCTCATGCGCGTTGAGGCGCGCTTTTGACGAACTTCCTGTAAAAATATCGAGACTAAATGGAGTCCTGCATCCGTGGGACTACGGTAAATTTTGCCAAGGAAAGGGTTCGCTATGAGCACCGGCACAGTAAAATGGTTTAACGCCACCAAAGGCTTCGGCTTTATTCAGCCCGACGACGGCGGCGCCGACGTATTCGTCCACATCTCCGCCGTAGAGCGCGCAGGAATGCGCGACATCGTAGAGGGCCAGAAGCTCAGCTACGAAATGGTGCGCGACAACAAGTCGGGCAAGATGGCAGCGGATTCGCTGCAGGCTGCCTAACTGGCATTCAGCGACGCCGATGACCGCGGATGTACCGGCATCGGCCGTTGCGAGAATGCCAAGACGAGAGGTCAGGCTATTGCCTGGCCTTTTTCGTAGCGGTGACCCGCTACTGTAGACCGAGGATAACCGCTTGACCGAGAACTCACGAAAAGCGCGCGACCAGGCTGAGACCATGTTCAGCAAGACGCAGACGCAGATGCTTTCCCTTGGACGGATCATGTCCGAGCAGGATGCCGCCAGCCAAGCCCGCGAGGCCAAGACCGCAAGGCTGCGGGAAATGCGGCTTGAGAAGGAAGCCGAGGAAGAGGCCGCGGCAAAGATCGCCAAGGCAGCCGGCCCGGTGAAGCGCGGGACGAAACGCTGATGGCCAAGCGCGCGGTCGCCACGACCATCCCCGAAGATTCAACGATTGCCGATGTTTCGGCAACCCTTGACCACCCTGTCGAATATGTCCGCCGCGTGCTCGAGAAACTCGAGCGCTGCAAGCGCGCCCATGGCGACGCGCAGGTGAGGATCGGCGTTCGCGGCCGGCCCGAATGCCCGAACTACCTGATCGAATATGTCTCCGAGGACGCCAGGACGAAGCAGACCTCGGTCAAGTCGGACGCTGCCTACAGCGGCAGCACGCACCGCGAACTGGCGCCAAAGCACATCGAGGAGACCCGCAACTGGTCGCCCGAAGAGATGAACATCACCGCCGTCATGGCGCTGATCGGCCGCCTGCGCAATCCGCGCGCCAGCCGGCCGTTTGACGACTGACATGGCAATCAAGTTCACCGCCAAGGACGAGCCCGTAGCCGCCAAGGCGGGCAACCGTCCGGCAAAGGCCGCGGCGGCGGTCGAGGACAAGCCTGCCGCCGCTCCCGCCGAGGATGCCGAACTGTTTCCCGCAGCGCCCAAGGCGCCGACGAAGAAACGCAAGTCCAGATTTTCCTGAGCAGCCGTCAGCCCATGGCCGGCCAGGTGTCGCTCAACCGATAGCCGCCCGGCCACGGGTCGTCCGGGTCGAGCGTGTGCTGATGCGTGCCCGTGATCCAGGCGCGTCCCGAGACGGAGGGCACGATCGCCCTTTGCCCGGCGACCTCCACTTCCTCGACGACCTTTCCGACGAAGCGCGAGCCGATGATCGACAGGGCGGTCAGGCTGTCGCCGACCTGCAACTCCCCCCTGGCATGCATCACAGCCATCCGCGCCGATACCGCCGTTCCGGTCGGCGAGCGATCGATCTTGCCCGGCCTTATGGCGACCGCCGAGCGGGTCATCGCGCCGCTATCCTCAGTGTAGACCGGACCGGCGAAGGCGCAGAAGGATATGTGGTCCCAGCCGGTGCCGGCCGGATGCGAAAAGCCGATCTGCTCATTGGCCGCGGCGGTGATCTTCATGCCGGTCTCGGCAAGCTCGCGTGCCTCGCCATCCTCGAGCTCGAAGCCCAGCTTTTCAGCGCTGACGATGACAAAGCTGTCGCCGCCATAGGCCGTATCGACCTGCAGCGTACCCAGGCCCGGCACCTCGAGCGGCACGTCGAGCCTGGCTGCGAAGGAGGGGACGTTGGTTACGGTGATGCGCACCGCCTTGCCGTTATGGCATTCGGCGACGACATCGATCAGCCCGCCCGGCGCCTCCAGCGTCATATGCGTCAGCGGTTCGGTCATCGGCACGATGCCGCTGTCTAGAAGGACGGTCGCGACGCAGATCGAATTCGAGCCGGACATCGGCGGCGTGTCCTCCGGCTCCATGATGATGAATCCCATCACGGCGCGCGGATCCTTGGGCGGCACCAGCAGGTTCACATGGCGGAAGACGCCGCCGCGCGGCTCGTTGAGCACGAAATTGCGCAGGCCCTGGTCTCTGGCGATGAAGCGGCTCTGCTCCCACAGCGTGTCGCCGGGCGGCGCTGCCACGCCGCCGACAATGACATCCCCCACCTCGCCCTCGGCGTGGCAGCTTACGACATGGATGATCTTGGTGGCGCGCATTGTTCACCTGGCTGTGACGTTCGTCGGACAGTTTGGTTCGGGTTCGCGGTGCGCGCAATGGCGAGTCGAAGGACGCGGCGCGGAGCCGTTCAATGAACCGACATTTCGCTTGAAAGCGGCATTACGTGTATGTACACTTATTGCATGGAACACAAACCTGATTTCAACAAATGTCGGCAATGCGCCTGCATGGCCGCGCGGAGCGAGGCGCAGCGGCTGACCCGCGCCTTCGATGACGTTTTGCGCCCGCACGACCTGACCATCAACCAGTTCTCTATGCTGGCCAGGCTGATCCTGGCCGGCGCCACGCCGATCTCGCAGCTTGCCGCTGCGTTGGGGATCGACCGGACGACAATGACAAGGAACGTCACCCGCAGCGAGAAACGCGGGCTCGTGGAAGCCGTGCCCGGCAAGGATGGGCGCGAGCGCCTGATAGAGATCACGGCCGCCGGCCGGGCGCTGGCGGACGCGGCCTTTCCGGCGTGGGATCTTGCGCAGCAGAACGCCCTGAGAGCGTCCGCCGGCTAACGGCTCGGGCAAGAAAACGAGATGCAGTAATACGGACAATTAGGTGTATCTACACATAAGGAGCAGTCATGATCCTCGATCTTCTCGGCGGCCTCCTTCTGACGGCTGCAATACTGGTGAACGCCTATGCGTTCCTGGATGCGCTCAAGGTCCGGCGTATGACGGCGCTCTGCCTGGCCGCCTGCTTCGGCCTCTGGCTCGGACTCCAGATGTCCTTTTATCAGGCCGGCGTCTTCCAGAATGGTTTCGCCGGACTCTTCCCGCCGATCGGACTGATGGTCGCCGCGCCGGTCGCGGCAACCGGTCTCGCGGCATGGTGGTTCGCCGATGTTCGCCGCGCCCTGCTGGGCATACCGATGCAGGTTCTCATCGGCCTCAATGTCCTGCGGGCGTTCGGCTTCTTCTTCATCCTGCTTGCAGCCGGCGGTCGGCTCGCCGGACCCTTTCCCCAGTTCGCCGGCTGGGGCGACGTGCTGGTCGGTGTACTGGCGTTGCCGCTGGCAGTTCGGGCGGCGAGGCGCGAGGCAAGTCCGTCAGCGATTGCCGGCTGGAACGCTCTTGGCGCGCTCGACCTCCTGGTTGCGGTAACCCTCGGCACGCTCTCCTCGAACGGCTTCGCCTACCAGCTGCTGCATTATGGCGAAGGCTCGGCCGCCGTACAGCATCTGCCCTGGCTGCTGATCCCGACCGTCCTCGTGCCCTTCTATCTCGTCACGCATGGCATCATCTTTGCCCAGCTTCGCATGAGAGATGGTGCTGGCGCAGCGAAATAATCTCGACGCATTGTCGGGATTGGCTCTACCTTTCCGTCCTTCGCAAGGGAGCCGATACCAGATGCAATACGCCATTCTCTGCTACAGCGACGAAGACGTCGTCGGATCGTGGTCCAAGGAAGAAGACGAGGCCTGCATGGCGCGTCTCATGACTGTCCAGGAACGCCTGCACAAGGAGGGCCGGTTGGGGCCGGTGGCGCGACTGCTGCCGACGACCGCCGCCACCACGCTGCGCAAGGGCAAGGACGAGCCGCTGGTGCTCGATGGCCCCTTCGCCGAGACCAAGGAGCAGCTGCTCGGCTTCTACGTCGTCGACTGTGCCTCGCTCGACGAGGCGCTCGACATCGCGCGCGAGCTGACCGAGGCCAACCCGGGACCGGGCTCCTACGAGATCCGGCCCGTCGGCACGTTCGTCCCATGGACATTGCCTGCATGACGGACATGGAATGGATCAGCCAGGCATTGAGCTCCGCGCGACCGCGCGTGGTGGCAGCCCTGCTCCGCTATTTCCGCGACCTCGACAGAGCCGAGGAGGCGTTCCAGGACGCCTGCCTCCGGGCGTTGAAGGCATGGCCGAAGAACGGACCGCCGCGCGACCCCGTCGCCTGGCTGATTTTCGTCGGTCGCAATGCCGCGATCGACCAGGTGCGCCGCAGCGCCCGGCATCAGCCGCTGCCGGACGAGCGGGTGCTGTCGGATCTCGAAGACGCCGAGGAGGAGATGGCCGGGCGGCTCGACGATTCCGACTACCGTGACGACATATTGCGGCTGCTCTTCGTGTGCTGCCATCCCGACCTGCCGGCAACGCAGCAGATCGCGCTGGCGCTGCGCATCGTGTCCGGCCTTTCGGTCAAGCAGATTGCGCGCGCCTTCCTGGTCGGCGAGAGCGCCATGGAACAGCGCATCACGCGGGCGAAAGCCAGGATCGCAAACGCCGGCGTGCCGTTCGACGCACCCGGGCCGGTCGAGCGCTCGGAGCGGCTCGCCGCCGTCGCGGCGATGATCTACCTGGTCTTCAACGAAGGTTATTCGGCGAGCGGCGGCGAAGCGGCGATGCGCGTGCCGCTGTGCGACGAGGCGATCCGTCTCGCGCGGCTGTTGCTCAGGCTGTTTCAGTCTGAACCCGAGATTATGGGACTGACGGCGCTGATGCTGCTGCAGCATGCCAGGGCGGCGGCGCGCTTCGATACCGACGGCACCGTCATCCTGCTCGAAGACCAGGACCGCAGCCTGTGGAACCAGAAGATGATCGCCGAGGGGCTGGCGCTGATCGACAAGGCGATGCGCCATGGGCGAGCGGGCACCTATCAGATCCAGGCGGCGATTGCCGCGCTGCATGCACGGGCCAAGCGGCCGGAAGACACGGACTGGGCGCAGATCGACCTGCTCTATGGCGCGCTGGAAAGGCTGCAGCCATCGCCCGTCATCACCCTCAACCGCGCCGTCGCCGTTTCGAAGGCGCGCGGTCCGGAAGAGGCGCTGGCGATGATCGAGCCACTGGCGCCAAAGCTTTCGGGCTATTTCCACTTCTTCGGCGTCAAGGGCGGTCTGCTGATGCAGCTCGGCCGCTGCGCCGAGGCGCGCGAGGCTTTCGACCGGGCGATTGCACTGGCCAACACCTCGGCCGAGGCGGCGCATATCCGCATGCATCTCGACCGGCTCGAGAGCGAAGCCGCAAGCCCGTCGACCGCCACGCCGTCGGCCTGAATGCGCCACCCGCCCAGGTGGAGCGCCTGCGCCGGGAAATTTTTCCGACCCCTGTCGGCGTAGCTTCCGTCGCTTCGTCCTTGAGCGGAACCGTATCTGCAAGGAGTGCTCCATGAACGTCCACGTCGCCCCCTCCACCGGCCATGACCTCGTGCTCACCCGCGTCTTCGACGCACCGCGCGACAAGGTTTTTCGCGCCTGGACGGAGCCGAAGCTCATCAAGCAATGGTTCGCGCCTCTGCCGTGGACGGTCTCCGGCGCCCAGACCGACCCGCGTCCCGGCGGCACGGCACTCGTCGTCATGCGCGATCCGGAAGGCAACGACCACCCCAGCCAGGGCGTCTATCTGGAAGTCGTCGAGAATGAGCGACTTGTCTTCACCGACGCCTACACCAGCGCCTGGGAGCCCTCGCCGAAGCCGTTCATGACGGTGATCCTGACCTTCGAGGAAGAGCCCGGCGGCAAGACGAAATATATCGCGCGCGCCCGCCACTGGAACGCGGAAGACCGTGCAACGCACGAGGAGATGGGCTTTCACGAGGGCTGGGGCCAGTGCGCCGACCAGCTTGCCGAACTGTTGAAGAAGATCTGAGAGGAGGCGCGCCATGGCCGAGACACAGACAAAGGCAATTCCCGGCGTGATCGCCTATTTCACCGTCAGCGACAGCAAGGCTGCGACCGCCTTCTACGAGAAAGCGTTCGGCGCCCGGCTGGTCGACCGCCGCGAGGGCGAGGACGGCCGCTCCATGCACGTCCATGTCGAGATCAATGGCGGCTCGATGATGTTCAACGACCCGTTCCCCGAATACGGCACGATGGACGAGGCGCCACAGAACATCGTGCTGCACCTGGTCGTCGACGATCCCGACGCATGGTGGAAGCGCGCAACCGAAGCGGGCGCCGAAATCGTCCATCCGATCAAGGTCGAATTCTGGGGCGACAAATACGGCCAGCTCCGCGACCCCTGCGGCATCCGCTGGGGCATCGTCGGGCCGGCCGAAGCCGGCTAAGCGCCGTATGCCTCGACCGGTCCCGGAATACTCAGGCTCTGCAGCGAGGGAACCAGCGCGCCGTCTATGCTGCCCACCACCGAACGGGCGAGCTCGCGACCGGCGAGGCGGACATCCTCGTTGACCACGTAGATCTGCGGCCGGAACAGATGCAGCAGCTTCGATGACTGCTTCGAGACGATGTCGACATCGGTGCCGAGCCGCAGACCGGCATCCTCGATACCGGCGACCAGCGCGAAGGTTGCCCCGCCCGCCCCGCTGACGATGCCGTCAGGCCGGTTGCCGCGCTGCATCAGTTGCAGCGTGCGGGCGCGGATCTCATCGATCGAGTGGTCGACGGTCACCGTGTCGAAGGCCGCTTCGCCGAAGCCGTGCTCTGCCATCGCCTCGGCGAAGCCGTCGCGCATGTGGCGGTGATAGCTGAGCGAGGAGGGCGGCGCGAGCAGCGCCAGCCGGCGCCGGCCGAGCGCGGCGAGCTTGGCCACCGCCTCCCTGGCGAAGGCATGATTGTCGAAATCGTGGAAGGCGTGCGGCGTGCCGATGGCGGTGCGGCCATGCGTGGCGAAGGGAAAGCCGTGCTCCAGAAGATAGCGGACGCGCTTGTCGTCCGGCTCGGTGCGCGAGATGATGATGCCGTCGGCCGAGCCGGTCTCCACCACATAGCGCACCGGCTCCAGCGGATCGTTGTTGCGCGAATAGGGCGTGACGATGAGATGGTAGGGCGTCTGGGCAAGCTGCTCGGAGATGCCGTAGATCATGTCCGAGACGAAGCCGCCAACCTGCTCCTCGGTGTTGAGCACCAGGCTGATGACGTTGGTCTTGCCGGTCCTCAGCCGCACCCCGGCGCGGTTCGGACGGTAGCCGACCTGGCGCGCCACCAATTGCACGCGGCGCCGCGTCTCCTCGCCGATCTCGGGCGCATCTTTCAGGGCGCGCGAGACGGTTGTAACGGCCAAACCGGTCATGAAGGCGATCGTCTTCAGCGTCGGTCGGCCGGGTGCTGCCGCGACGGGGATATCGAGCGCTGGTTGGTGCGGCTTGTTCATCGTCCCGCCTATAGACGCGCCGGCCCAAGGCGGCAACGACGCCCGCACAGTGTGAACGCAAAATCGCCCGCAGGCAATATCTGTAACGATACAGATTGCCTCTCCTGACTCGGATGGGGGCGCTGACCGGGCGGCCGTCCGGTGTTGATTTCCGCTGTCCGTGCCGCAGTGCAAACATCTTGCCACTCAACGCGTTGCCGCCTGAATTGCACGATGAATGCTGCAGCGCAGCAGGACATTCCTCGCATCTCTACTTCGTGGTGACCTTCGGTAACTTTATTTCGAGATTCGAAAAAAATCGCGTCTTAGCCGATTTGCGCATTGCGGATTCAAAATGCCTCCCGTATCCTTTTATCTGTAACGTTTCAGATTCTGGGAGGAACACCAATGCGTTATTCTATCATGACCGCTGCCCTGGCCGCATCGGTAGCCTTGCCGCTCGCAGCGCCGGCCGGCGCCGCCGAACTCGAAGTCACCCATTGGTGGACCTCGGGCGGCGAGGCAGCAGCGGTCGCGGAATTCGCCAAGGCCTTCGAGGCCACCGGCAACACATGGGTCGACGGCGCGATTGCCGGCGGCGGCAGCACGGCCCGGCCTGTCATGGTCAGCCGCATCACCGGCGGCTCGCCGATGGCCGCGACGCAGTTCAACACCGGCCGCCAGGCCGAGGAACTGGTCGAGGCCGGCCTGATGCGCGACTTCACCGAGCTTGCCGAGAAGGAAAACTGGAAAGAGGTAATCCGTCCCGTCAGCCTGCTTGAGGGCTGCACGGTCGACGGCAAGGTCTATTGCGTGCCGGTCAACATCCACTCCTGGCAGTGGCTGTGGCTTTCCAACAAGGCGTTCGAGGAAGCCGGCGTGCCGGTGCCGACCAACTGGGACGAGTTCGTCGCCGCTGGCCCCGCCCTCGAGAAGGCCGGCAAGATCCCGCTCGCCATCGGCGGGCAGTCCTGGCAGACGACCGGCACGTTCAACGTGCTGATCCCGGCGATCGCCGGCAAGGACGTCTTCCTCAAGGTCTATCAGGACCACGATGCGGAGGTTGCCGCAGGGCCGGAAATCGCAAAAGTCTTCCAGGCTGCGGACGACGCGCGCAAGCTGTCGGCTAAATCCAACGTGCAGGACTGGAACCAGGCGACCAATCTCGTCATCACCGGCCAGGCCGGCGGACAGATCATGGGCGACTGGGCGCAGGGCGAGTTCCAGGTCGCCGGCCAGGTCGCCGGCGAGGACTACACCTGCCTGCCCGGCCTCGGCGTCAACGAGCTGATCTCGACGGGCGGCGATTCCTTCTACTTCCCCAAGCTCGACGATGCCGACAAGACCGCCGCGCAGGAAGTGCTCGCCTCCACCATGCTCAATCCGGCCACCCAGGTCTCGTTCAACCTGAAGAAGGGCTCCGTGCCGGTGCGCGGCGACGTTGACGTCTCGGCCGCCAATGACTGCATGAAGAAGGGCCTCGACATCCTCGCCAAGGGCAACATCATCCCCGACACCAACCAGCTCAACACCGAGGACACGAACAACCAGCTCAACGACCTGTTCGTCGAGTTCTTCAAGACACCGTCGATGACGCCGGAAGACGCGCAGAAGCGCTTCGCCGACATCATCGCCTCCGCCGACTGATCGCACTCCCGACCGGACAGGCCGATCCGCGCGCGGACCGGCCTGTCCCCGCGCAGCCGGAGTCCCAGATGAACACCACAGAAGACACCACCCGACGCCCGAGCCAGCTGTTCAGGAACCTGAACGCCAAGGTCGCATCGATCCCGATGATCATGACCGCGCTGCTCGTCTTCCTCGGCGGCACGGTGTGGACGATCGTCTACTCCTTCACCAACTCCAAGCTTCTGCCGCGGCTGAAGTTCGTCGGGCTTGACCAGTACGAGCGCTTGTGGTCGGCGTCGCGCTGGTGGACGTCGATCGAGAACCTGCTGGTCTACGGCGTGCTGTCACTGATCTTCTCGCTCGTCATCGGCTTCCTGCTCGCCGCGCTGCTCGACCAGAAGATCCGCTTCGAGGGTCTTTTCCGCACCATCTTCCTCTACCCCTTCGCGCTGTCCTTCGTCGTCACGGGCCTGACCTGGCAGTGGATCCTCAACCCCGATTTCGGCGTGCAGCACATCGTGCGCAGCCTCGGCTGGGAGAGCTTCGTCTTCAACCCGCTCTACGACCAGCGGATCGTCATCTACGGCATCCTGATCGCCGGGCTGTGGCAGGGCACCGGGCTGGTCATGTGCCTGATGCTCGCCGGTCTGCGCGGCATCGACGAGGACATCTGGAAGGCGGCGCGCGTTGACGGCATCCCGACCTGGAAGACCTATCTCTTCATCGTCATTCCGATGATGCGCCCGGTGTTCATCACCACGCTGGTCATCATCGCCTCGGGCATCGTGCGGCTCTACGACCTGGTCGTGGCTCAGACGAGTGGCGGACCGGGCGGCGCCTCCGAGGTGCCGGCGAAATATGTCTACGACTACATGTTCCTCGCGCAGAATCTCGGCCAGGGCTTTGCCGCGTCCACCATGATGCTGCTCTCGGTGGCGATCATCGTCGTGCCCTGGGCCTATCTCGAGTTCGGAGGCAAGAAGCGTGGCTGACGTTCAGACCCTCAACACGGTTGCCGCCGGCATGGACCCGGCCGCCGACCAGCTTTCCGGCCCTCGCGGCGCAAGGCCGCGACGCGTGCTGTCGCGCCGCAACATCTTTCTCTACGGCACGCTCATCCTGGTCGCCATCTACTACCTCATCCCGCTCTACGTGATGATCGTGACGTCGCTGAAGGGCATGCCGGAAATTCGCCTTGGCAACATCTTCTCGCCGCCGGTCGAGATCACCTTCGAGCCCTGGGTCAAGGCCTGGGCGACGGCCTGCACCGGGCTCAACTGCGACGGGCTCAGCCGCGGCTTCTGGAATTCGGTGCAGATCACCGTCCCCTCGGTGATCTTCTCCATCGCGGTCGCCTCGGTGAACGGCTATGCGCTCGCCAACTGGCGCTTCAAGGGCGCCGACACCTTCTTCACCATCCTCATCGTCGGTGCGTTCATCCCCTATCAGGTGATGATCTACCCGATCGTCATCCTGCTGCGCGAGATGGGCCTTTACGGCTCGCTGTGGGGGCTGGTCATCGTGCATTCGATCTTCGGCATGCCGATCCTGACTCTCCTGTTCCGCAACTATTTCAGCTCGGTCCCGGAGGAACTCTTCAAGGCGGCGCGCGTCGACGGGGCCGGTTTCTGGCGCATCTATTTCCTGATCATGCTGCCGATGGCGCTGCCGATCTTCGTGGTCGCCATCATCATCCAGATCACCGGCATCTGGAACGACTTCCTGTTCGGCGTGATCTACACCAAGCCGGACACCTATCCGATGACCGTGCAGCTCAACAACATCGTCAATTCCGTGCAAGGCGTGAAGGAGTACAACGTCAACATGGCCGCAACCATCCTGACCGGCCTGGTGCCGCTGATCGTCTATTTCGTTTCCGGGAAACTCTTCGTCCGCGGCATCGCGGCCGGCGCGGTGAAGGGATGAGCGGCATGGGAAATGACGGTGTCAGCGTTTCGATCCGCAACCTGTCGCTGAACTTCGGCGCCGTCTCGGTACTGAAGAGCCTCGACCTCGACATCCAGGACGGCGAATTCCTGGTGCTGCTCGGACCGTCGGGCTGCGGCAAGTCGACCCTGCTCAACTGCATCGCCGGCCTGATGGACGTGACCGACGGGCAGATTCACATCAAGGGCAGGAACGTCACCTGGGAAGAGCCCAAGGACCGCGGCATCGGCATGGTGTTCCAGTCCTATGCGCTCTATCCGCAGATGTCGGTGAGGGGCAATCTGAGCTTCGGCCTGAAGACAGCGGGGATGGCGAAGGACGAAATCGCCAAGCGCGTGGCGCGCACCGCCGACGTGCTGCAGATCGAGCCGCTGCTCGACCGCAAGCCGTCGCAGCTGTCGGGCGGCCAGCGCCAGCGCGTCGCCATCGGGCGTGCGCTCGTGCGCGACGTCGACGTCTTCCTGTTCGACGAGCCGCTGTCCAACCTCGACGCCAAGCTGCGCTCGGAACTGCGCGTCGAGATCAAGCGGCTGCACCAGAAGCTCGCCAACACGATGATCTACGTCACCCACGACCAGATCGAGGCGATGACGCTTGCCGACCGCATCGCGGTGATGCGCAGCGGCCAGATCCAGCAGCTCGACGCGCCGCAGACGATCTACAGCCGGCCGGTGAACCGCTATGTCGCCGATTTCATCGGCTCCCCGGGCATGAACTTCATCGAGGGTGAGGTGGTGCTGTCGGACGGCGCCCCGCGCTTCCGCTTCGACGGGCTGGACATCCCTCTGGCAAACTATCAGTTCGACAAGGCAGGCGCGCAAGCCGGCCAGGCGACTTTCGGCATCCGACCGGAGCATGTCGCCGTCAATTCGGGCGACGACTGGCCATTCAGCGCATCGGTCCCCGTCGAGATCGTCGAGCCTATGGGCTCGGACACGCTGGTGTGGTCGCGGCTTGGAAAGCAGGCGCTGACCATTCGTGTCTCGTCCGAGCGGGCGCCGCGCGTCGGCGAAAACGTCACGATCGGATTCGATCCGATGAATGCATCGCTGTTCGATGCCGCATCGGGCGATCGACTTTAGTCATGCCAAAGGCAGGAAGGTTCGGAAGGAACTAACATGAACTGGTCATTTCAACTCTACAGCGCCCGCAATTTCCAGCCTTGGGACAAGATCCTGAAGATGCTCGGCGATCTCGGCTACAAGGAGGTCGAGGGCTTTGGCGGGGTCTATGCCGACCCGGCGGGCTTCCGTGCCGAAATGGACAAGAACGGGTTGTCGATGCCTACCGGGCACTTCCCCATCGACATGCTGGAGAATGACTTCGACGGCGTGCGCAAGCTTGCCGACACGCTTGGCGTCACCACGCTGATCTGCCCGCATATCGTGGCCGACGCGCGCCCCGCAGACGCCGCGGGCTGGCGCGGCTTCGGCGAGCGGCTCGCCGCCGTCGGGGACAGAGCCAAGAATAACGGTTACGGCTTTGCCTGGCACAACCACGATTTCGAGTTCAAGAAGCTTGCCGATGGCAGCGTGCCGCAGGAGCACATTCTGGCAGCCGCACCCGGCATCGGCTGGGAGATGGATCTCGCCTGGCTGGTGCGTGGCGGTTCCGACCCGATTGCCTGGATCGAGCGTTTCGGCCAGCGCATCGTGGCGGTGCACGTCAAGGACATCGCCAAGCCCGGCCAGGGGCTCGACGAGGACGGCTGGAGCGACGTCGGCCATGGCAGCATCGACTGGGCAGCGATGCTCAAGTCGTTGCGCGGCAATACGCCGGCAAAGTATTTCATCATGGAACAGGACAACCCCAACGACATCAAGCGCTTCGCCCGCCGCTCGATCGAGGCTGTCCGGTCATACTAGAAGAGATTTCAGGAGCACTCCCATGGCACGTAAACTCGGGGTCGGCATTGTCGGCTGCGGCAACATATCGGCGGCCTATTTTTCGCTGGCCCCGCTGTTCAAGGGCATCCAGGTAACGGCCTGCGCCGACATCAACCCGGCGGCGGCGAAGGCCCGCGCGAAGGAATTCGGCGTGCGTGCCGAGGAGACCGTCGAGGACCTGATGAAGGCGAAGGACGTCGACATCGTTGTCAACCTGACGGTTCCGGCGGTGCACTACGCGATCTCGCGGCAGGCGCTCGACGCCGGCAAGCATGTCTATTCCGAAAAGCCCTTCGTGCTCGACGTCAAGGAAGGGCTCGACCTGAAGAAGCGCGCCGACAAGCAGGGCCTGCGCGTCGGCTCGGCGCCCGATACTTTCCTCGGTGGTACACACCAGCAGGCGCGCCACCTCGTCGACAGCGGCGCGGTCGGTCGGATCACCGCCGGCAGCTGCCACGTGATGAGCCATGGCATGGAGCACTGGCATCCGAACCCGGATTTCTTCTTCCTGCCCGGCGCCGGTCCGATCCTCGACCTCGGGCCCTACTACATCACCAATCTGATCCAGCTGATCGGGCCAGTGAAGCGGGTGACCGCACTGACGTCGACACCGACCCGTGAGCGGACGATCGGCATCGGCCCGCGTCTCGGCGAGAAGGTTCCGGTCAAGACGCCGACGACGATCCATGCCGTGATGGAGTTCGAGAATGGCGCGCTGGTGACGTTCCTAGCCAGCTGGGACGTCTGGCAGCATGGCCATTCACCGATGGAACTCTACGGCGAGGACGGCACATTGCATGTTCCGGACCCGAATTTCTTCGGCGGCGAACTTGCCCTCACCAAGCAGGACAAGCCGGTGACGAAACTGCCGAAATGGCAGCACCCCTTCGGCGTGCCCAACCAGAAGCATCCGCGCGGCATGATGGCCAACTATCGCACCGCGGGCCTTGCCGACATGGCGCTGGCGATCGGCGCCGGACGGCCGCATCGCTGCTCGCTCGACCTTGCGCTGCATGCCATCGACGTGATGACCGGCATCCTGAAATCGGGTGAGACGGGCAAGTTCGTCGCCATGCGCACCACCTGCGAGCGTCCGGCGGCACTGGGTCCCAAGGAAGCTCAGGCTCTGCTGGCGAAGAAGGGCTAGCTAATACATCAGGAGGCGGCCGGCAGGGCCGCCTTCCCCTCGCTACCCGATCACATAGACCAGGATGGCGAGATAGGTCAGGTTGTGCATCAGCTGGTCGATGCCGATGGCGTTCCAGAAGCGGGCGCCCTCGCGGATGTCATAGCGCCTGACGACCTGCTCCTTCAGCCAGTCGATGTGGTAATGGACCAGGAATTCGGCCACCAGCACGGTCAGGATCACCGGCAACGTCGGCATTACCGCCAGCAGAGCGACCAGCGTGCCGGCAACATGGATGCCCGAATGCACGAGCCCGCCCGGCGCGCCATAGGTCCCTTTCTGCGCGAGCTGCCAGGGCGTCTGCAGGACGAAGTCGCAGAGGCAGTGCTTGATAAGCAGCAGGGCAAGCAGGGTTATCGCGGCGGAGGTCATGTAGTGTCCCGTTATGGTTCGCGAGCGTCCGCACCGCGGCAAGCAACCTGCGGGACGGTCGGCGGCCTGTCAATTGCGCAGCAGCCGAAGCGGCGTCCCGTCCGAGCCGTCGCATTGCACAGGCTGCGACGCTGCACCATCTATAGGCGCAGATGAGCTCGAGTGAAAATTTTGCCGCGAGGCTGGCCCTGCGAAGCGGCGGTGGCGACGAGAACGTGCCGCTCGGCCAGCGACTGGCGACGTTGCGGCATCTCAAGCGCTTGTTCCTGCAGATCTGGCGCACCAGCTGGCCGCTGACCACGGCCGCCATCGGCCTGCGCGTGCTGCGCGCCGTGCAGCCGCTGCTCCTGCTCTATGTCGGCAAGCTGATCATCGACGAGGTGGTGCTGCAGACCGGAATGCCCTCGCCGGGCCCCGGCTTTTCCGACTGGCTGGCGAGCGGCCGGCTGACCACGGCAGCCGAACTGCTGGCGCTGGAATTCGCTTTGGTCCTGGCCGGCGATCTCCTGTCACGCGGCGCCTCGCTTGCCGACAGCCTGCTCGCCGAACTGCATTCCAACACCGTCAGCATGGAGCTGATGCAGCATGCGGCGGGCCTCGATCTCAGACACTTCGAATCCAGCGAATACCAGGATCGGCTCGAGCGGGCGCGGCGCCAGGCGGCGGGCCGCAACCAGCTGCTGGCGCAGATATTCGCCCAGGGCCAGTCGGTCATCACCATCCTGACGCTGGCCGCCGGGCTGCTCTTCTACGCGCCCTGGCTGATCCTGCTGCTGCTCGTTTCGCTGATCCCCTCGGTGATCTCGGAATCGAAGTTCAACACGCGCTCCTACCGGCTGAACCGCCTGCGCTCGCCGGAGCGGCGCGAACTCGAATATCTGCGCTATATCGGCGCCAGCGCCGAGACCGCGAAAGAAATAAAGCTGTTCGGGCTCGGCTCCTTCCTGGTGGGCCGCTTCCGCCGGCTGGCCGAGACCATCCTCATCGAGAACCGCAGGCTCGCAACGCAGCGCGCCTTCTGGGGCGGCGTCTTCGCGGCGCTGAGTTCGGCCACCTATTACGGCGCCTATGCCTATATCGTCTGGCGCACGGTGGCCGGCGAATTCACGCTTGGCGACCTGACCTTCCTCGCCGGCTCGTTCCTGCGGCTGCACGGGCTGTTCGAGCAGCTTTTGATCGGCGTGACCCAGATCGCCGGCCAGTCGCTCTATCTCGACGACCTGTTCTCCTTCTTCGACATCAAGCCCACCATCGTCGCGCCGGAAGAGCCGAAGCCGTTCCCGGCGCCGATCCGCGAGGGCATCGTCTTCGAGGGCGTCGGCTTCCGCTATCCCGACACCGAGCGCTGGGCGGTGCGCGACCTGTCGTTCACGCTGAAGGCCGGCGAGGCGCTGGCGCTGGTTGGCGAGAACGGAGCCGGCAAGACGACCATCGTCAAGCTTTTGACCCGGCTTTACGATCCCGACGAGGGGCGCATCCTGATCGACGGCATCGATTTGCGCGACATCGACCTTGCCGAACTGCGCACCCATATCGGCGTCATCTTCCAGGACTTTATCCGCTACTCCATGACCGCCGCCGACAATATCGGCGTTGGCCGCATCGAGGCCGGCATCGACCGCGAGCAGATCGTCTCAGCCGCCGAACAGAGCCTGGCGGCCGGCGTCATCGAAAAACTGCCGCTCGGCTACGAGCAGCCGCTCGGCAAGCTCTTCGCCAATGGCCGCGACCTATCGGGCGGCGAGTGGCAGAAGGTGGCGATCGCGCGGGCCTATATGCGCCAGGCCGAATTGATCATCCTCGACGAGCCGACGGCGGCCCTCGACGCCAAGGCGGAAGCCGAAGTCTTCCAGCGCTTCAAGGGGTTGGCGGCGGGCAAGACCGCAGTGCTGATCCCGCACCGCTTCTCGACCGTCAGGATGGCCGACCGCATCCTCGTCATCGCCGACGGGCGCATCCTCGAATCCGGTTCGCATGACGAACTGGTGGCGAGCAAGGGCGTCTATGCCGACCTCTTCGAGCTGCAGGCTGCCGGCTACCGCTGAGCCCGTCGCTCAGGCTGCGGTGCGCGTGTTGCGCAGCGCCTCAAGCAACAGTTGCTGCATCTTGTCCTGCAGTGCCTCGGTCGCAGTGCGCACGCGCGCCATCGCCTGCTCCACGTCAGCCTCGACATAGGGCGTAGCACCGGCGGCATCGGCCAGCGCGCGGCGCGCCTGGCGCAGCTCGCGCAATGCCTGAAAGGTGCTTGCCCGGTTGTCGCGCAGCAGCCGGCGGAATTCCTTGCGGACCTCCTGCGGGTAGGCGCGCACCAGCGCCTCTGCCACCACCCCTCCGAGCCCCGCCCGGTTCTGCTTGATGACGAAGCCGAGCATGAAGAAGTTCGCGACGATGGAGACCGCGAGCGCGGCAACGAGCAGTATCTGCAATGCGGAGCGTCGCGTCATAGCTGCTCCTCCCCGCCACCGGTCTCGTCCAGCATCTCGTTTCCGAGGCCGCCGCCGAGCGCATAGGCGAGCAGCGCATCGTCGTCCGGATCGGCGCCGGATTCGGCGACCGCATAGCCGGCGATCGTCGCCACCACCAGCATCGCCGCGAAGGCCGACGCGGCGGCCGGCATCGTCCACATGCCCCAGATGCCGGCCCCGATCGCCCCGCTCCGACGATCGTTGCCAATTCGGGCAAGCACATCGCGGGTCAACGCCCGTTCGTCGGTCGGCATTTCGGAGGCCGCAAGGATCATGGCGTCGAGTGCCGCGTCCGAGTCCGGCGCATCGGCCGCGTCACGCGCCAGGTGGGATTGCCCTTCCTGCCGGTACGGCGCTGGCCAGGCAGATACATCCGCGCCGAAGCGCCGCTGCAATCTCTCGAACTCCTGGTCGGTCATGACATACTCCCTTGGCGATTGTCGCCTGTCTGTTCCGTCGACGCCATATGCTGCCTGAGCGCGCGGCGGCCGCGCACGAGAAGCTGTTCGGCCGAGCCGGCGCTGGTGCCCATCACCTCGGCGATCTGCGGCACGTCCATGTCGGCGACGGCGCGAAGCAGCAGCGCCATGCGCTGCCGCTCGGGCAGCGCGGCAAGGCCGACGCGCACGCTGGCCAGTTCCTGCCTGGCGCCGAGCCGCATGTCGGCCGCAGGGGCATCGTCAGCCGGCTCGTCGGCCAAGGCGTCGAGGCCGATGAAGGCTCGAAAGCTGCGCCGGCGCCGCATGTCGATGCAGCGGTTGGCCGCGATGCGGTAGAGCCATGTCGAGGCCCTGCCCTTCGCCGGATCGAAACGCGCCGCCTGTTTCCACGCCGCGACGAAGACATCCTGCACGACGTCCTCCGCATCGCCCGAATTGCCGAGCAGCCGCGCGGCGAACAGGCGCAGCCCCCTGCCGTGGCGGTCGATGATACGGGCGAGCGCGGCCTGGTCACCGGCTGCAACGCGCTGCAGCAGCCGGTCGTCCTCCCGGCCATCCGGCGTACCTCCAGCCTGCGCCCCCGCCCCGCCCATCCGGGACTATCTGCGCCAGAAGCGGCGCGCGCCGACGACGGTGTTGCCGTTCGGCCCGGTGATCGACCCGGCCCGGCGCACGCCGAACGGGCCGCCCGCCCGATAACCTGTCCCGGTGACTGTCTTGCCCTCGGGCCCGGTCGCCGTAAAGCTGCGCTTGCAGCGGTTGACGACGCCGTCGAAGCAGGTCGCGCTCGACGAATAGGTGCCGCCATTGGGACCGGTGCGCGTGGTGTCGCCATAATAGAGGCGACCGTCGCGCGTCACCTCGCGGGTCAGTTCACCGCCGTGGACGGTCGGGCGTCGCCACTGCTCCGCTGCGGCCGGCGAGGCTGCCACGAGACCGAGGGCAAGCACGGCGAGTGAGACTTTGAGCACATTGGTCATGGATATCTCCATCGTTCGAGAAAAGGGCCAAGCAAGGTTGCGGTCAACCCGCCCTGCCGAGCAGGCCGCGCAGGAAGTCGATCTCGTCGGGCGTGACGGCGCCGTCGCCGTTGCGATCGGCGAGATCGAAGATGAGGGACTGAGCGCCGAATTCGGCGGTCGACACCTTGCCGTCGCCATCCTTGTCGAG
The DNA here is from genome assembly GCA_947259295.1 of uncultured Rhizobiaceae bacterium. GTDB lineage: Bacteria > Pseudomonadota > Alphaproteobacteria > Rhizobiales > Rhizobiaceae > CAMYMG01. The sequence continues at coordinate 1,244 of CAMYMG010000105.1, read as the reverse complement.
GCGGCGCAGGGCGATTCCGATGGCCGCCTCGGCGGCCGCGGCACGGTCGTAGATCGCCTGGCGGATCATCTCGATCTCCATCTCGTCGACGGTACCGTCGCCGTTCCTGTCGATGCGATCGAATATCGTCTGGCGCGCGGCGGTCGCTTCCTCAAGCGTGATCTTGCCGTTGTGATCGGTGTCCAGCCGGTCAAGCAGGCCGGCACCGGATACGGGTTGCGCATGGGCGGCGAAGGCCGCCGCACCGAGAACCATCGCGGCGAATGCCACGGACGCGGTTTTCATGGTCGTGTTCCTTTCTTGCTCGCTTTCCGCCTCCTCAACTGGTCGGCGGTATGCCTGTCGATACGCAGGCGGCGGTCTTCTCCTACGCCCTGCGGCGGATATTTCCGGCGCGGCGCATTGCAGCAAAAAATTCCGTCTGCCGCGTAGGAGCCGTCCGGCTGCCGCGTAGAAGCCGGCGAAAGCAGCCCTGAAGGAGACTCCGATGAGAATGAGATTTGTCGCCGGCACGGTGGCTGGCGCGGCGCTTTGCATGGCGGTTGCCGCCGGCAGCGCGGCCGCCTCCGATGTCGAGGGCGTGCGCGCCAAGTTCCGCGAAATGGATACCAATGGCGACCGCGCCCTGCAGTTCAGCGAGATCAGTGCGGCGCGCGCCCGCATGTTCGACCGCATGGACGTCAACGCCGACGCCGTGATCGATGCCGAGGAGATGGCAACGCTGAAGAAGCTGGTCGCGGCACGGCAGGGCGAGGGCGCCCTGGCGCGCATCGACCTTGCCGAACTGGCCGGCCGCATCGACACCGATCGCGACGGCATCGTCTCGCGCGCCGAATTCGCCGCCTACATTCCCGATCGCCTGCTGCGCGCCGATGCCAATGGCGACCGCAAGCTTTCGCTGCGCGAAATGCGCGCCCTCAAACGCGACCGCGAGGCCGCGCAGAAAGTCCAATCGTCGAAACAGGAGACTTCACGATGAAGCCAGCACTCATCGCCGCCACGATCCTTGCCGTTGCCTCCGCAGTCACGCCGCTGGCTGCCATGCCGATGCCTGCCGCACCCGTGAGCGAGGCCGCATCGTCGATGGCGCAGCCCGTGATGCACCGGCGCGGCTTCTATGCCGTCCGCGGCGTCTGGTACTACAACGGCCATCGCGGCTTCGTCGTCGCGCGGCCGGGCTACCGATACTACAGGGGTTACTGGTTCCCGGCTGCGGCCTTCGCGGCGGGAGCGGCGGCCGACGC
>CAMYMG010000104.1 GCA_947259295.1 uncultured Rhizobiaceae bacterium | reverse complement strand
CGGCACCTCGACGGGCAGGTCGAGCGCTGTCGCCATGGCGCGCAGCCAGTAGCGCGAGCGCGAGCCGCCGCCGATCGCGGTGACGCGGTCGAGTTCGGTGCCGGCGGCGCGGAGCGCCTCCAGGCTGTCGCGGAAGGCGAAAGCGACACCCTCGAGCACCGCCTGGGTAAGAACCGGTCGGCCCGCCTCGTGGCCGAGGCCGGCAAAGACGCCGCGGATGGATGCATCATTGTGGGGCGTGCGCTCGCCCGAGAGATAGGGCAGGAAGGTGACGCCGGAGGGCGCCCTCAGCGTGTCGCCGAGTTCGTCGGTCAGCGCGCCGGCATCCTTCCCGGTGATGCCCGACAGCCAGTTCAAAGAGTCCGTCGCCGACAGGATGACGCCCATCTGGTGCCAGGTGTCCGGCAAAGCGTGGCAGAATGTGTGGACGGCACTTTCCGGGTTGGGCAGGTAGGCGCCGTTGGCGGCGAAGATGACACCCGACGTGCCAAGCGAGGCGAAGGCCTGGCCCGGCTTGACCGTGCCCATGCCGCAGGCCGAGGCGGCATTGTCGCCGGCGCCGCCGGCAACCGGAATGCCCGCTTGCAGGCCCCATTTCGACGCAAGGTCGGCGCGCAGGCTGCCTGCCGCTTCCGTGCCCTCGACAAGGCCGGGCATCTGGCTTTCGTCGAGATCGGTCGCGGCCAGCAACTCGTCCGACCAGCGCCGCTTCTCGACGTCGAGCCAGGCGGTGCCGGCCGAATCCGACATTTCCGACATGTGTTCGCCGGTCAGCCAGAGGCGCAAAAAGTCCTTGGGCAGAAGCACCTTGGCGACGCGGGCGAAGATCTCAGGCTCGTTTCTCTTCACCCAGGCGAGCTTCGGCGCGGTGAATCCCGGGAAGACGATGTTGCCGCTGATCTTGCGAAACGCCGGATTGGCGTCGAGCGCGGCAGCTTCCTTGTGGCTGCGCGTGTCGTTCCACAGGATGCAGGGGCGCAGCACCACGTCGCGGTCATCGACCAGCGTCGCGCCGTGCATGTGTCCGGAGAGACCTATGCCCTCGACGGCCGCGAGTTCCTTCGGCCGTCCCGTCTTCAGCCCGTCGAGCGCCTTGGCCGTGGCGGCGATCCAGTCGTTGGGGTCTTGCTCGGACCAGCCGGGATGCGGCCGCGAGACCTCAAGCGGAGCGGTGGCCGAGCCGATCACGCGCTGCTCCGCGTCGATCAGCAGCGCCTTGACACTCGACGTGCCGAGATCGATGCCCAGATACATGAAGGGTCCTCCCGATGGCGGCAGTGACTTTCCGGCGCCGCATATTACGTGGCTGCCGATCCGCAGATCGGCGCCGCGTTTCCTCCCGCCAAATCCTACAGCCCAAAACCACCGCCAGCGCAACCGTCAAACGGCCTCTCGGGCGCATTTTTTTCGAAACCCGCAAAAATTCCGTGGTTTTGCTATTGTCTGATTTATCGGCCTAGGCGGCCAGCGCCCGGGCGCGCCTGAGGAAGAGCTGCGACAGCGGGCTTTCGGGCCGCGCCACGGCGCGTTCGGCCGAAAGTGCTCGCGCAAGCGCGCCGTTGCCGGCGCGGAACGCTGCTTCGATCAGCGTCAGGTCGATGACGTCGCGCTGCGCATGGCTGCCGCCGAAACGCGCGGCGATGCCGCGGATCGGGCGAAGCAACGTCACCACCGTTGCATAATCGCCTTCGCCGAACGCCTTGATGGCGCGCGTCACCGGCTGGCCGACCTCGCGGGTGAATGCGGCATTGTCGTCCGTGCCGGCCATCGCATGGTCCTGCGCCTCCAGGAGAAGGCGCGCCGGCTCCTCGAGGCCTGTGCCGACGAAAGCCATCATCGCATGCGCGTCGTTGAAGGCGTAGTTGCCGTCCTTCGCCTTGGGTGCCCAGTTGGCCGCGAGTGCTGCCCAGCGGTCCCCGACATCGACACCCTGCAGATGCAGCCGCCAAAGCAGCGCCGAGGCGTCGAGCATGTTGAGCGCCAGCGCCGAATGCTCGCCGTAAATGTGACCGTCGAAGAGCTTCAGCGCCTCGTCGATTTCGCCGAGCTCGTAGTGAAACAGCGCGAGATGCCACCAGTTGTGCACCTGGAAGAAGCTGTCGCCCGTCCAGGCCTCGGCATTGTCGCGCATCCAGGCAATTCCGTCGTGCTGCCGGCTCTGCATCTCCATGACATGGGCAACCGCGTGCTGCGCCCAGCCGTCGCGCGGCTCGATGCCGACAGCCTCCCGTCCGAGCCGCTCAGCGCGCGCATAGTCCCCCATTTCCTCCAGCCCGAACGCATGCATGGAAAGCGTCGCATGATAGCCGGCCATGCCGGGCGACCATGCCGGCATGGCGCGCGCGATGCGGTCGCGCAGCATGCGCGTATTGCCGGTGAAGAAGTCGATCTGGTGGCCGACCAGCAGCGCCAGCGCGTCGCGCGGTTCCTCGATGGTCACGTCCTCGAGTATCCGCCCCGCCTCGTGCCAGCGTCCTGCTGCGAGATGGCCGAGGGCCGCGACATGGCCGCGCTCCCGACCGGTCGCCGGCAGCCTCACGGCTGCATCGTGACACGACTTCACGACGTCCAGCGCCTCGCGGTCGGTGGAGAGGCCGAAGAGATAGCCCTTCAGCACCTGCCCCATGACGAGGTCGGGTGCTTCGGCAAGTGCCGCGTCAACCGAGGCGACCGGATCGCCGACATAGCACTGCAGTTCGTGCAGCGCCTTCCCGTAGGCATCGACGGCGACGGCATGGGCGCCCGAAAGCTGCAGGCCCAGTTGATCCGTGCTTGGCATGGAGCTCTCCCCTCAGTTGCCCGAACGCACCGCCACCGTGGCGACGCCGGCCCCGACCAGCAGCGCGCCGCCGGTGCGGTTGAAGATGCGGATGGCCCGCGGATTGCCGACCAGCCGGCGCGCCCGCGCCGCGACCAGCGCGTAGCCGAATGCATTAGCGAAGGCGAGCGCCAGGAAGGTCGTCTCGAAGATCAGCATCTGCGTCCAGAAGTCTGCATGACGGTCCAGAAACTGCGGCAGGAAAGCGACGAAGAAGGTGATGCTCTTCGGGTTGAGCGCCGTCACCAGCCAGGCATGCGCCGTCATGCGCAGGGCCGGCACCCGATCGGTGCGCGGCTCCGCGTCGAGGCTGCCGCCGGCGCGAAAGAGCTTGATGCCGAGATAGATAAGATAGGCCGCGCCGATCCATTTCAGCGCGGTGAAGACCATCGCCGAGGCGGCGAGCAACGCCCCGATGCCGAGCATCGACAGCGTCATCGCCGTGAAATCGCCGAGGGCCACGCCCACCGCCATCGGCAGCGCGGTGCGCCAGCCCTGCCCTAGCGCGTAGGAGACGACCAGCAGGATGGTCGGTCCGGGGATGACGAGAAGCACGGCGGACGCCGCGGCGAAGGCTGCCCAGTTTTCGAACGGCATGGCCAACTCCCTTCAAGAGAGAAGCATCAATCTCCCCTCAAGGGCATTTGTAAAGAGGCAAGAAGAGGCCCCAGAAGCCCGCATTGTGGCCTTCACCTTTCGTCAACCATGAATGATTAAAATGCCGGCAAGCCTTGACCTGTCGTCGAAGCATGTAGCCGAGTGGAACTGTAGCCAGTGTCAGACATCTCCGCCTTGCCCGCCCCAGCAGCACCAGACCGAACGCCTTCCATCGTGTCGCGCCGCGCCGCGCTCTTCGGCATGGGCACGATCCTGGCCGCGGCAGGCTGCTCGCGAACCATTGATCTGGGCGCCATCGAGGTCGACGACTACACCACCGGCTCCATTCGGCCGCGCATCAGCGTGGATCGCCAGGTCACCAGCCCGGAACTCATGTACGCCTCGTTCACCGACGAGGGCTTCGTGCTGCCGGAAGTGCCCTACCAGAAGGTCGAGCCGCAATGGCGCCGCCAGATCGTCGTCGATCCGACGGGCGAGGCGCCCGGCACCATCGTTGTGCGCCTGAAGGAGCGGCATCTCTATTACGTCCAGCCCGGCGGCGACGCCCTGCGTTACGGCGTCGGCATTGGCCGCGAGGGCTTCCTGTGGTCGGGCCGCGCCAACATCCAGTACGGCAAGAAATGGCCGACCTGGACGCCGCCCGCGGAAATGATCGCCCGCAAGCCCGAACTCGCGAAATGGCGCGGCGGTCAGCCCGGCGGCCTGGAAAACCCGCTTGGCGCGCGCGCCCTCTACATCTTCAAGGATGGCCGCGACACCGGCTTTCGCGTCCACGGCTCCCCCGAATGGTGGACCATCGGACAGGCCATGTCGTCAGGCTGCGTGCGCATGATCAACCAGGACGTCATCGACCTGTTCAACCGCGTTTCCGGCAAGACTCCGATCGTCGTCGTCTGAGGCCCGAGGCCGGTTCGCCGCGAAGCGAACCGCCAGGGATAGACGGCGTCAGCCGTTCGCCGCGACCAGCGCCTTTTCCAGCTTGCCCATGCCCTCGGCCAGAATCTCGTCGGATATGGTCAGCGGCATCAGGATACGGATCGTGTTGGCGTGGACGCCGCAGGACAAGAGCACCAGCCCCTCGGCAAGTGCCGCCGCCGTCACCCGCTTGGTCGCCTCCGCGTCTGGCTCTTCAGTGCCGCGCGACTTGACGATGTCGAAGGCCACCATGGCGCCCGGTCCACGGATTGCCGACATCGCCACCGTGTCATTGCGCTGCGCCATGCGTGCCAGATCGCCCTTGATCCGGTCGCCGAGCACATTGGCGCGGTCGATCAGCTTTTCCTCGGCAATGACGTCGAGCACCGCGAGTGCTGCCGCGCAGGCGAGCGGGCTGCCGGCATAGGTGCCACCCAGACCGCCGGGGTCGGGCGCGTCCATGATCGCTGAGCGGCCGATGACACCCGACAGCGGGAAGCCGCCGGCCAGCGACTTGGCGATCGTCATCAGGTCCGGCTCGACGCCGGAGTTCTCGATGCCGAACATCTTTCCGGTGCGCGCGAAGCCGGTCTGCACCTCGTCGGCAATCAGCAGGATCCCGTGCTCGTCGCAGATGGCGCGCAGCGCGACCAGAAGCTCGGTCGGCGCCGGATGGAACCCGCCCTCGCCCTGCACCGGCTCGATGATGATCGCAGCGACGTTGACCGGATCGACATCGGCACGGAACAGATACTCGATCGCCTTCAGCGAGTCGGCGACGGTGACACCATGCTGCGGCACCGGAAACGGCACGTGCCATATGCCGGCCGGCATCGGTCCGAACTTCTTCTTGTAGGGCGCCACCTTGCCGGTCAGCGCGCTGGTCATCAGCGTGCGTCCATGGAACGCACCAGAGAAGGCGATGACGTTGGTCCGCCCGGTCGCGGCGCGGGCAATCTTGACGGCGTTCTCGACGGCCTCGGCACCCGTCGAGAACAGGATCGACTTCGCCTCGCCCGAAAACGGCGCCAGCGCGTTCAGCTTCTCGCAGAGCTCGATATAGGGCTCGTAGGGCACAATCTGGAACGCCGTATGCGTGTAGTGGTCGAGCTGCTCGCGCACCGCCTTGACCACCTTGGGATGGCGGTGGCCGGTGTTGAGCACCGCGATGCCGCCGCCGAAATCGACATAGCGGTTACCGTCGACGTCCCACAGTTCCGACCCTTCGGCGCGCTCGGCAAATACGGGATAGGCGGTTCCCACGCCGCGCGGCACGGCCGCGACCCTGCGGGCCTGAAGCGCTGAATTGCTGGACATTTGAACCCCTCCTCGGTGCGGACACCGCGTCATTCTATCGACTGGAACAGGCGAGCGATATGCTGCCCACCGTCGTCCTGTCATCCGGCCAGTCGGCGACTTCGCATGGCGCAGCGCGGGTCGGTCCGAGACGATCAGCTTTCCTGGTCTTCGTGCCTTTTCTCGTTGGCCTCGCGCTGCTTTTGCAACGCGTCGCTGAAGGCCGAGGCCAAAATGCCGGTCGGCATGGCGATCAGACCGATTCCGGTGATCGCGGTCAGCCCGGCAAGCATCTTGCCGACAACGGTCAGCGGCACCGCATCGCCGTAGCCCACCGTGGTCAGCGTTGCCACCGACCACCACATGGCGCGCGGGATGCTGCCGAAGGCATCCGGCTGGCCCGCCCCCTCGACCATGAACAGCAGGGTCGACGAGATCAGCAACAGCATGCAGGCGATGGCCAGGCTCATGGCGAGTTCGTAGCGCCGCGAGCGCACTGCGCCCATGATGGCGACGAGCGCCGTGGAATAGCGGCCGAGCTTGGCTAGCACGACGAGCCGCGCCAGGCGCAGCAATCTCAGCATCGAGCCCTGGGAGCCGATCAGCGTGATGGACAGGCTGACCAGCACCAGAAGATCGATGAGCGCCGGCAGGCTCAGCATGTAGCGCAGGCGCCCGCGCCAGCCTTCGCCGTAGGCCGGGTTCTCGACGACCGTCCAGACCCGAGCCAGATACTCGGCCGAGAAGATCAGCGCGAAGACGATTTCGGACCAGCGGAACAGGTCCCCGTAGCCGCGCTGCAGCGTCGGCTCGCTCTGGACGATGGCCACCACGACGGCCAGCAGGATGATCGCGGCGATTGCCTTGTTCAGCGGCGACAGGCCGTGGCGCGGCCAGGCTCCCGTGTGCAGGTTGACATAGAGACGATGCCGCCATCTGGCAGCTACGCCGGGCCTGCCCGCTTCGATGGGAGCCGTTCCAGCCATCCGCGATCCGGCCTCAGACGAAGGGCATGCCGACGTCGTATTTCTTCGGCACCAACCGCTTCATGTAGGCCATGCCCTTGTCCGACAGGCCCGTGCCGCTGGCATCGAGATAGTCCTCTGGCATGTGCCGCGTCTTGGCCGCGACGGCCGACAGCGGCACGATCTTCATCACCGTCTTCTCGCCGTCGAACTGCAGCGCCACCGAGCCGCCGCCGTGCGTCGCTGCCTCGACCGCGCGGGCGCCGGCATCGAACGCCTCCTGCTGGTCGACCTTGCTGATGGCGGCGATCGAGCCGCGCGGCATGTAGCCCAGCGCATCGACCCGCGCCCGCTGCCCGGGCAGCCCTTCTGAAAGTGCGGTCTCGAAGGCGCGGTTTAGGTCACTGCCCGACAGCTTGACGTTGCCATGCGCGTCGCGCTCCACCCTGTCCGGGCCGACGATGCTTTCGACCAGCGATGTCCCGTCGCCGGTCTGCACGCCTTCCGACACGGCGACGATGCAGCGCTTGTGCCGGGAAAGCGTCCGTTTCACGTCGTCGAGAAACCGCTCGACCGAAAATGCCCTTTCCGGCACGTAGATCAGATGCGGCCCGCTGTCCCCGTCGAGCCGCCAGGCGGCCGAAGCTGCCGTCAGGAAGCCGGCGTGCCGGCCCATCACGATGCCGACATAGACGCCCGGCAGCGCGCGAAAGTCGAGATCGACCGACAGGAATGCGCCTGCGACGAACTCGGCTGCCGAGATGAAGCCCGGCGTATGGTCGTTTTCCATCAGGTCGTTGTCGATCGTCTTCGGCGCATGCACGAAGGCCATCGAGCCGCCCGATGCATCCGTCAGGATCTGCTGGGTCCCGGAGGTATCGTTGCCGCCGATATAGATGAAGGCATCCGCCGAGACCTTCTTCAGCCCTTCCAGGACCTTGTCGCAATAGGCGGCATCGGGCTTGTCGCGCGTCGAGCCGAGCGCCGCACTCGGCGTCCCGGCGATCAGCCTGAGCTGTTCCTCCGGCAGGTCGGACAGGACCACATAGTCGCCGTCGCGCACGCCGCGCACCCCATGGCGTGCCCCGAGCACGCGGGCGCCGGGATGGCGGCGGCGTGCTTCCAGCGTGGCCCCGACCATGGTCTGGTTGATCACCGCCGTCGGACCACCGCCCTGCGCGATCACGATAGTCTCTGCCATGGTCTCTTCGCCTCCGTCATCCCGCTTCGGCGGCACAATTGCCTGTCTCACAGCCTGTTGCAACGCCGTTTCGGCGAAAACAGCGACAAAAGCACGACGCTCTGTTTGTCGGCAAAGGCGCGCTGTGACGCTTAGGCGGGCCGCTCCGAAACCGGGACGCCGTCCGCGTTCGGAAGCTCGCCGAGGGCTGCCGGGATATCGATCCTGGCCTTCAGCGGCAGGTGGTCGGAGGCGACCCGGGCGAGCGGCGAATTATGCACCTCGAGCTTGGTGACAAGGCCCGGCGAACCGATCACCCGGTCGAGCGCAATCACCGGAAAATAGGACGGAAAGCTGAAATGCTCGTGCGATAGCGGCCCGAACACCGGCCGCAGCGCCAGCAGCGACGACCGGCTGCCGGGGCGCCACTCGTTGAAGTCGCCCAGCAGCAGCACCGGCACGGGTGGCCCGTCCTCTATGGCGTTGAGGATCGAGCGGATCTGCCAGCGCCGGCTGCGCCTCAAAAGGCCGAGATGTGCCGCAACCATCCTGAGCGGTCCCGTCGGCAGGTCGAGGTCGACCAGCAAGGCGCCCCTCGGCTCCGCTCCGGGAAGGGCCAGCCGTCGCATGTCGGTGACGGATCCGCTCTTCATCAGCAGCGCATTGCCGTGCCAGCCGTGACCGTCCGGCTTCTCCGACGTCGGTACCAGCGACAGGCCGGTCTGCCGCTGCAACGCCTGCAGGTCGAGCAGGCCGCGGCGGCGGCCGAACCGCTCGTCGGCCTCCTGGATCGCCACCACGTCGGCGTCGAGCTCGGCGATGACGGCGGCGATGCGCCCGGGATCGAAACGCCCGTCCGTGCCGACGCATTTGTGGATGTTGTAGGAGGCGACGGTGATTTCCCGTCCGCTGCTTTCGAATTGCGGGCGCTCGTCCTGCTCGCTGTTAACCACCTGCAGCTCCTGCAGGCGGCTCCTGATCCTGATTTTGATAGAACTGAACTGCCGCGATGTCCGTTTGAGCCGCGCAAGCAAGGCCGGGTCGAGTAATACGCGTCGGCTCTTGGTCATTCGGTGGCCTTCGGCTGTTGCAGCTGAAGTGATAACCACACAAATCCGATGAGAAAAGCCACGTTCCGCCCGATGCGGCATTTTTGTGCCGCCACGCCGGTTCCGCCCGCCGGCCGGCCTATCGCCGGTTACGCCCGATCACCTGGTCCGTGTTGGCGAGAAGCTTGCGAACGGCGTTGCGCGCCGCATCCGGACGGCGCAACCGCACCGCCTTCTCGATCGCCTCATGCAGGGTCTGGGCGGTTTTGACGTCGTTGAGTTCGCGCGTCACGAAGACGAACAGGTGGTTGAGCGCCGATTCGATCAGCACGCCGAGCGGCACCAGAAGATCGTTGCCGGAGGCACGCAGGATGGCCAGGTGAAACCGTGTGTCGGCAAGCGTGCGGCTGGACAGCGATGTCGCCTCGCCCATGTCGCGGCAGGCGGCGCTGATCTCGGCCATTTCCTCCTCCGAGCGGCGTTGCGCCGCAAGCGCGGTCGCCTCCGGCTCGATGATGTGGCGGAATTCCTGCACCGTCCGCAGGAAGGACTCCCGGTCCGGCGCCATGGCGTACCAGCCGAGCACATCGCGATCGAGCAGGTTCCAGCGTTCCCGCGGCTCGACCCAGCTGCCGATCTTGGGCCGCGAACTCAAGAGGCTCTTGGCCATCAGCATCTTGATGGCTTCGCGAACGGCCGAACGGCTGACCTCGAAGGTCTCCGACCATTTCGCCTCGTTGGGGAGGATGGTTCCGGGCGGATAGTCGCCGCGCACGATTCTCAGGCCGATCTCGTTGGCCACCGAGGCATGCACGCTCGTTCCGCCGATGCGTGACGCGTTTGCCCCCCTGCCGCGATCCGGGGCTGCGCCCGCATCGTCCGGCGTCGAGGGCCGTTTTCCTTTGCCGCCCAGCGTCAATCTGGTGATCTCCATGGCCTGCCCTGGACGTCATCCGGCAGGATGCGCCCCGGCACGCCGCTAAGGGCGCACCGGGGCAACATAGCTATTTCTGGATACAGGTATCAACGGTATCCTTGGTGCATTCGTCGAGGCCCGTGAAGACCGGATCTTCGACATCCTTGCCCTCGATCAGGTCGATCATCACCGTCGGTGCCTTGTAGCCCATCTCGAAGGGGCGCTGCCCGACGAGTGCGGTAACCAGGCCCTCGCTGGCGATCGCCACTTCTTCGCCGATCGTGTCGGCGGCGCCAATGACGAACTCGTTCGCGGCGATCTTGTCGGCGATCGGCTTGAACAGGTCGCGGTAGGGCTGCGGGGCGCCGAACAGCGGCCAGCCGCCCATGATGCCGAAGCCGACCAGGTCCGGGTTGGCAGCCATGATGTCGGTCATCGCCTGCACGCCCTTGGCGCCGTCGTCATTGGTGAATACCGGGCAGCCCGAGACTTCGGTCCAACCGCCTTCACCCTTCAGTTCCGCCAGGCCTTCCTGGCCCGACAGCGAGTCACGCCAGCCCTGGGCGCGACGCAGGATGTTGTCGGCACCGGGGTTGCCCTGGATCGAGCAGACCTTGCCGCCGGACGGCAGCGCTTCCTTCATGTAGTCGCCGATGCGCTTGCCCATCAGGTAGTTGTCGGTGCCGAGATAGGTCTTGCGCAGCGCCGCGTCCTCTTTCGCCAGGTCGGCGTCGAGCGTCATGATCGGAACCGTCGCGCCCGAGGTCTTGATGGTCTGCGCGATCAGCTTGGCGTTGGATGGCGAAATGGCCATTGCGGCAGTATCGGCCTTGCCAAGCATGTCCTGCACGATCTGTGCCTCGCCCGCCTCGTCGGAAGTCGAGGCTGGACCGGTGTAGAAGCATTCATATTCCGAATCCGCGTTCTCGGAATTCCATTTCTGGCAACCCTGGTTGATCGCCTCGAAGAAGGGATTGTCGAGACCCTTGACCACGATGACGAGCTGTTTCTTCGCCAGTGCCGGACCGGCGCCGAGCGCCAATGCTGCAGCGGCAAGCAATAATGGTAGTTTCCTCATGCATTCCTCCCTTGAAAACAACGGACGCACAATCGCGCCCGCCGATACTCATCGATACCGGGTGGAAGACGATGCGCGCATCGCTCCGCGAACGCCCATGTCGATACGCTGGACAGAAAGTGCGTCGAGACTGTCGGACGTCGGCCCGCGAAGTCCGCAGGCACAGCCTTCTTTGACAGAGCAGAGATGGCCTGTCCCGGCAATGACGCGGGCATCGAAACGCCGCGAAACAAGCACAGGCCGGACGGAGCTATACCGTACGACCTGCCCTCCAGCACGCGCGCTCAGGACCAGCATTTACTTCCTCCCGGCCAATAACTAATCGCGGCAAAGGAGAATCGTCAACGGGTTTGTCCTATTTGTCTTACAAAAGACCTGGAAGCGGCCCGCAGATCATTGACGCCTGTCACGCGGTTTGTCTAAATGCCGCGATCGCTTTGCCTGGAGGAGACTGGCTTGGCGATCTCGCGGCAAGCCTGCTTCAGCGGATGGCGCGATCCAGGGAGGAGCGCAGCTTGTGGCAGTCCTAGAACTCGTCAACATATCGAAGCACTTTGGCGCCATTCAGGCCGTCAACGACGTCTCGTTCTCGCTCGAGCCCGGCGAAGTCGTCGGCCTGATGGGCGATAACGGCGCCGGCAAATCCACGCTGGTCAAGATGATCGCCGGCAACTTTCGCCCGAGCGAGGGCCGGCTGAAGATGGACGGCTCCGAGATCGTCCTGCACCGGCCTGTCGAGGCGCGCCGCCATGGCATCGAGATCGTCCATCAGGACCTGGCGCTGTGCAACAACCTGACGGCGGCGGCAAATGTCTTCCTCGGCCGCGAGTTGCGCCGCGGTATCGGCCCCTTTCAGGTGCTCGACTATGCCGCCATGTACCGGCGCGCCGGCGAGATCTTCAACGAGTTGAAATCGGAAACGCGGCCGCGCGACCTGGTCAAGCAGATGTCCGGCGGCCAGCGGCAGGCCGTCGCCATCGCCCGGACGCGTCTCTCGGACGCCAAGATCGTGCTGATGGACGAGCCCACGGCCGCCATCTCGGTCCGCCAGGTTGCCGAAGTGCTCAACCTGATCCGGCTGCTGCGCGACCAGGGCATTGCCATCGTCCTCATCAGCCACCGCATGCCCGACGTTTTCACCGTCGCCGACCGGGTCATCGTCATGCGGCGCGGCCAGAAGGTTGCCGACAAGAAGATTGCCGACAGTTCCCCCGAAGAGGTCACCGGGCTCATCACCGGCGCCATCGAGCGGGTCTGAGCGGGTCAACAGAAGAGCAAGACGATCATGGCCATCACGCTTGACCAGACAATCGCGCAGAAGCAGCAGAGCTGGCTTTCGGCAAAGCTCGGCAGCCAGACCTTCTGGGTCGTCATCGCCATCGTTCTGGCCTGCCTGTTCCTGTCCTACGCGACCGATTCCTTCGCGACGTCGAAGAACCTCTACAACATCACCCGCAACGTCACCTTCGTCGCCATCGTGGCGCTCGGCATGACGCTGGTGATCATCACCGGCGGCATCGACCTGTCGGTGGGTTCGGTGCTCTGTCTCTGTTCGATGATCCTCGCCGTCGTCATGCATGCGGGCTATTCCATCGAGATCGGCATAGCCGCTGCCATCGGCACGGCGCTGGTCGTCGGCGCCTTCAACGGCGTTTTGATCGCCTATCTCGGCTTTCCGCCCTTCGTGGTGACGCTCGGCATGCTGTCGATCGCCCGCAGCCTGGCGATGGTCGCCTCCAACAACACGGTGGTGTTCGAGTTCGGTCCCGACCACGATCTGCTCTTGGCGCTCGGCGGAGGCGCATGGTTCTTCGGCATCGCCAACCCGGTCCTCTACATGATCGTTCTGGCGCTGATCACCGGCTTCGTGCTGCGCTGGACGCGGTTCGGCCGCCATGTCTATGCCATCGGCGGCAACGAACAGGCGGCGCGACTAACCGGCGTGCCGGTGCGTCCCATCAAGGTTGCCGTCTACATGATCTCGGCCCTGTCGGCTGGCATCGCCGGCATCATACAGACCGGCTGGCTTGGCGCCGTCACCACCAATATCGGCGCCGGCATGGAACTCCAGGTCATCGCCGCGGCCGTCATCGGCGGCGCCAACCTCGCCGGCGGCATCGGCACGGCCTTCGGCGCCATTGTCGGCGCCGCCCTCATCGAGATCATCCGCAACAGCCTTGGCCTGCTCGGCATCAATGCATTCTGGCAGGGCACCTTCATCGGTGGCGCCATCGTCATGGCGGTGCTGTTCGAGCGGGTCCGTAACTTCCGCCAGAACGACTAGGAAATTCCATGCAGAACCTCTTCAGCCTCGCCGGACGGCGGGCCCTGGTCACCGGCTCGGGTCAGGGCATCGGCTTTGGCCTGGCGCGCGGACTGGCCGAGCACGGCGCGACCATCATTCTCAATGGCCGCAACCGGGAGAAGGTCGAGCGTTCGGCCGACACGCTGCGCTCGGAGGGCCACACGGTTCACGCGTCGGTGTTCGACGTCGTCGATCCGGCGGCGGTCGCACCTGCCATCGAGAAGATCGAGACCGATATCGGCGCGATCGACATCCTGATCAGCAATGCCGGTGTCCAGTTCCGCTCGCCGCTCGAGGATTTCCCCGACGATCAGTGGCAGAAACTGCTGCAGACCAATGTCACCGGGGTGTTCAATGTCGGCAAGGCCGTGGCGAGGCACATGATCCCGCGCGGCAGGGGCAAGATCATCAACATCGCTTCCGTGATGAGCGAACTGGCGCGGGCGACGATCGCGCCTTATGCGGCGACGAAGGGCGCGGTGCGCAACCTGACGCGCGGCATGTGCGCCGACTGGGCGAAGCACGGGCTGCAGATCAACGCCATCGCCCCCGGCTTCTTCCGCACCGAACTCAACACCGCGCTGTCGGAAGACCCGAAATTCAACACATGGCTCGACCAGCGCACGCCGGCCGGGCGCTGGGGAGCGGTGCCGGAACTGGTCGGCGCGGCCGTCTTCCTCGCCTCCGACGCATCAAGCTTCGTCAACGGGCACGTTCTCTATGTCGACGGTGGCATGACCGCCACGGTGTGACTGGCGGCGCATCGGCGCGCCGCCATTCGACCGGGACTTAGGCGTATTTGCGCCAGTTATGCTGCTGCTTGAAGCCCAGCACTTCCTTGATCTTGCGATTGGAGAGCAGCGTCTCGTATTCGCCGAGTTCGCCTTTCACCGGCACGCCAGGATAGTAGCGGTCGATCAGTTCCTGCGTCGGCAGGTCGGCCGAGGTATCGTCATTGGCGGCGTTGAAGATCTGGAAGCCCAGACCGTCCTTGGCGATGGCAAGGTCGGTTATCTGCCCGAGGTCGCGCGCATCGATATAGCTCCAGGCTATGCGCTTGCGGAATTCCGGATCGGCCCGCCATTTCGGGATGTAGGTCGCGTATTCGTGCGGCTCGATGACATTGCCGATGCGCAGCGCATAGATGTCGGCGCCGCTGCGCAAGGCGAAGGCGCGGGCCGTCTTCTCGTTGACGATCTTCGACAGCGCATAGCTGTCCATCGGGTCGACGTCATAGTCCTCGTCGAGCGGGAAATGCGTCGGGTTCTTCGGCTCGTTGGCGAAGACCAGCCCGTAGGTCGTCTCGCTCGAGGCGACGATGATCTTCTTGATGCCAAGCTTCACCGCCGCTTCGATGACATTGTAGGTGCCCATCGCATTGACGCGGAAGACCTCGTTGTCGGGCGTGATCATGATGCGCGGAATGGCGGCGAAATGCACCACGGCGTCGACCGGCTGCGCGCGCAGCGACGGGTCGAATTCGTGCAGGCCCATATAGCTGGTCAGGGCGTTGAACACCTGGCCGCTGTCGGTGATGTCGGTGATCAGCGTGCGCACCTTGGGGTTGTCGAGCGGCTTGGTGTCGAGGTTCAGCACCTGGTGGCCCTGGTCGACCAGATACTGGACGACATGCCGGCCGGCCTTGCCGGTTCCACCGGTGAACATGATTCTCTTCGACATTGCATTCTCCCTGACATTCGGACCGTGGAGGTAGCGCTACCAGCGCCACCGGCAAGGCTCGCGGTCTCTTATCCCTTGCCGTCGAACGGATCAAACCCCAGCGTCTCGTCCCGACGGAGTTCCGCTTCAACTGCCATCGATTTCGGCCTGCAGCGCCGCCATGTGCCTCTCCGCCGCATTGGTCGCTGCCCGTTCCATCGCCCTGAAGCTGCGCACCACGGCAAGCCCGGCGGGCGTCAGCTTCGCGCCGCCGCCTTGCCTGCCGCCGACCTGCGCGGCAACCACCGGCTTGCCGAACAGCCGGTTCATTTCCTCGACCAGGTCCCAGGCGCGCTTGTAGGACATCTTCATGGTCCGCGCCGCGGCCGAGATCGAGCCGCAGGCGTCGATCTCTTCCAGAAGGTCGATCTTGCCGGGTCCGATACGTCCGACCGGATCGAGATTGATCCTCAGGCTGAGCGATGGCATGGCGCCTATCCGTCTCCGATGATCCGTGATGCCGGCACCTCGCCCCCCTGCCAGGTGCTGGCACCGTCGAGGCTGACCGCCTTGATCACCGCGAACACCGGCCGGCCGGCAGCCAGCCCCAGCATCTCGCATGATTGCCGGGTGATGCGCGCCGCGATCCGCTCGCCGCCGCAGTCGAGCGTGACGTCGGCGAGCGCCCCGTCGGATTTTATCCCGACGATCGTCGCAGAGAGGATGTTCAGCGCGCTCAGCCCGCGCGGCCTTTCGGTGGCGATGAGAATGTCGCGCGCCCTGATGCGCACCCTCACGCGCGTACCGGCGGGCATGTCCACGCCGGCAACATGCAGTTCCCCGATCGGCGACTTCAGGAGCGACATGCCGAAGCCGGCTTCATGCGCCGCGATCTCCATGTCGATGACCGCGCCGCCCTCGCCGCGTTCCTCGTCCGACAGCAGGTCGAGCCTCTGGAGGATGTCCGACGTCGGTCCCGACGCGACGACACGCCCGGCCTCGAGCACGACGATGTCGGTCGCAAGCCGCGCCACCTCGGCCACCGAATGGCTGACATAGACGATCGGGATTTTCGTTTCGTCCCGCAGCCGCTCGAGATAGGGCATGATCTCCGCCTTGCGCGCTTCGTCCAGCGAAGCCAGCGGTTCGTCCATCAGCATCAGCAGCGGACTGGCCAGTAGCGCCCTGCCGATCGCGACACGCTGACGCTCGCCGCCCGACAAAAGACCCGGGCGCCGGTCGAGCAGCGTCCCGATGCCGAGCATCTCGACCACGGCGCCCATGTCGGCATGGCGTTCGCCACGCGGCGCGAACCATCGGCCATAGCGCAGGTTCTGCGCCACGGTCAGGTGCGGGAACAGCCGGGCATCCTGGAACACGTAACCGACGCGGCGCCGGTGCACCGGCATGAAGGCTCCCGTCGCCGTGTCGGCCAGCACGCGGCCGCCGGCGACGATGCGGCCGGCGTCGGGGCTGAGCAGTCCGGCAATCAGGTTTACGATCGACGTCTTGCCGGACCCCGACGGCCCGAACAGCGCAACCAGCCGCCCGTTGGTCTCGAAGGATGCATTAAGCTGAAAGGCGCCCAGCCGGTGGCGTATGTCGACGGCAAGCGTCATCGCAACCCCGCCCCTTTCGCGGCGCGCCGCGCGAGCACCTCGGACGCCATCAGCGCTCCCATGGAGATGGCGATGGAAATCAGCGTCAGCCGCAACGCCCCCGCGTCGCCGCCTGGCACCTGGGTCAGCGTGTAGATCGCCGAAGGCAGGGTCTGCGTCTCGCCCGGAATGTTGGAGACGAAGGTGATGGTCGCGCCGAATTCGCCCATCGCCTTGGCGAAGGACAGGATCATGCCGGCGATGATCCCGGGCAGGATCAGCGGCAAGGTGATGGTAACGAACACCCAGGACGCGTTGGCGCCGAGTGTGCCGGCAGCAGCCTCCAGCCTGCGGTCGACCGCCTCGATCGACAGGCGGATGGCACGCACCATCAGCGGAAATCCCATGACCGCGCAGGCCAGTGCCGCGCCGGTCCAGCGGAAGGAGAAGACGATGCCGAAATTCTCGGCCAGGAAAGCACCGATCGGCCCGCGCTTGCCGAAACCGAGCAGCAGCAGATAGCCCGTCACCACCGGCGGCATGACCAGGGGCAGATGGACGATCCCGTTGAGCAGCGACTTGCCCCAGAATTCGCCGCGCGCCAGCAGCAGCGCGACGCCGACGCCGAGCGGCAGGCTTGCCAGCATCGCCCAGGTCGCAACCTTGAGCGAGAGCCCGACCGCGGTCCATTCGTCAGGCGTGAGATCGAGCAGCCAGTCCATCGGTCGGCAGCGCCTCAGTTGGACATGACGGGCGCGAGCACCGTGAAGCCGTTTGCCTCGAACAGCGCCTTCGCCTCGGCCGACTGCAGGCACTTCATGTACGCGCCTGCGCCGGCATTGTCTGACTCCGCTAGCTCCGCCATCGGGTAAATGATCGGCGGATGAGAGTCCTCCGGAAACGCGCCGACGATCCGCACATCCGGCTCGGCCGCCGCGTCGGTCTCATAGACGATGCCGAGCGGCGCCTCTCCGGTCGCCACGAGTTTCAGCGCAGCGCGAACATTTTCCGCCTGCGCCAACCGGCCCTCGACAGACGCCCAGAGCCCGAGCAACTCTAGGGCGGCCTTGCCGTATCTTCCGGCCGGCACCGCCTGCACGTTGCCCATGGCAAGCCGGCCGTCGCCGAGCAGCGCGGCCAGGTCGAAGCCCCGGCCGATGCTGGCCTGCGCCCCGGACCCCGCAGGCGCGATAAGCACGAGCCGGTTGCCGAGCAGCCTGGTTTCGGTATCCGCCCTGGTCAGCTTCCGCTCCGACAGATAGTCCATCCAGTCGAGATCGGCCGAGATGAAGATGTCGGCCGGCGCGCCGGCTTCGATCTGCCGGGCAAGCGCCGAACTCGCCGCGTAGGAGATTGTCGCAGGTGCCCCGTCGGTCTGGCTGCAGGCTTCGTTGACGGCATCGAGGGCGTTCTTCAGGCTGGCGGCGGCGAACACCGACAGCCTCTCCTGCCCCGTCGCCCCGGTTGCGAGCATCGCGACGACACCCAGAACGGAAAGCCCCGCGAGCGGGCGCTTGGACCAACCTACAATCACTGTCAGAATCCTCTGCGGAGCGAAGCCGAGGCGAAACACCGCGAACTCATCGACCGCTATATCCCATCATATATAACATAGAAAGCCTTCCGTATCTCCCCTCGGCGGGCTCCGCGGACGTGCTCGACGGGAAATTTCGGAACGTTTCGTCGAGGCCATCGTTACGAACCGTCGAGTAGTGGCCGCCCCGGCGTGCCGCTTCTGCCCAATTCCAGGGCAGCCATTGACCACCATTCGAGCTTTGCCGACGCGGGAGATGCCGGTACAGTCTGATCCAGCCACGCCTCTCTTCGATGCGTCGTGCAAGCACAACAAAAAGGAAGCATTGCCCTATGCCGGACCCCAAGCCGGACGAATCGAATCCTCGCGTCGCTCTCGTCTCGACGCACGGCTATGTCGCAGCCAACCCGCCGCTCGGCGCGGCAGATACCGGCGGCCAGGTCGTCTACGTCCTGGAACTCGCCAAGAAACTTGCTCAGCTCGGTTACAGCGTCGATATCTGGACGCGCCAGTTCGAAGACCAGCCTCCGATGGACGAGGTGGCCGACCGCGTCAGGGTGTTGCGCGTCCCCTGCGGCGGCCCCGACTTCATCCCCAAGGAGTATCTCCACCGGCACCTGCTCGAATGGAGCGAGAACGCGCTCCGCCTGATCCGCAAGGAAGGCCTCAGCTACGATTTCATCAACAGCCACTACTGGGACGGCGGCGTCGCCGGCCAGCGCCTGTCGGAGGCCCTCGACGTGCCCCATGTCCACACGCCGCATTCGCTCGGCATGTGGAAGGAGCGTCAGATGAAAACCGACTATCCCGACAAGGCCGACAGCTTCGAGGAGGAGTTCAACTTCGGCGAGCGCATCAAGCACGAGATGATCATCTACCGCAGCTGCGCCATGGTCATCGCGACGACCTCGCCGCAACTTGACATGCTGATTGCCGACTACAATGTCGATCCGAAGCGCGTCCACATGATCCCGCCCGGCTACGACGACAATCGCTTCTTCCCGGTCAGCGAAGCGACGCGCAACATGGCGCGCAAGCGCCTCGGTTTCGAGGGGCGGACGATCCTGGCGCTCGGCCGGCTGGCAACCAACAAGGGCTATGACCTGCTGATCGACGCCTTTTCGGTCGTCGCGACGCGCATCCCCGACGCCGTTCTGCGCCTTGCAGTCGGCGGCGAGAACATGGACGAGCACGAGCGCGAAATCCTCGACCAGCTCAAGGCGCAGGCCAAGCGGCTCGGGCTCGAGGACCGCATCGTATTTTCGGGCTTCGTCGCCGACGAAGACCTCGCCGACACCTACCGTGCCGCCGACATGTTCGTTCTCTCCAGCCGCTACGAGCCGTTCGGCATGACCGCCATCGAGGCCATGGCCTGCGGCACGCCGACCGTGGTGACCATCCATGGTGGCCTCTACCGCGGCATCAGCTACGGCCGCCACGCCCTGTTTGCCGATCCCTTCGACAAGGAGGATCTCGGCATCACCATCACCAAGCCGATGAACCACAAGCGGCTCTACGGCCGGCTCGGCCGCATGGGCGCGCACAAGGCGCGCAGCCTCTACACCTGGACCGGCATCGCGCAGCAGCTCGTCAGCCTGGTAGAGGGCCGTACCATGCTCAAGGCCGTGGACGACTACGACTGGGCCGAACCCTGGAACGACGGCGATTGAAACCCGTCGCCCTTCTCTCCAGCGACCTCGACGGCACGCTGGCCGGTGACGCGCCGGCCACGTTGCGCTTTCGCCAGACGTGGGACGCGCTCGCTCCAGCGCGCCGGCCGATCCTTGTTTACAACAGCGGAAGGCTGGCCGACGACATCCTGGAATTCGTCGCCGAGACCGGCCTGCCCGATCCCGACTATGTGATTGGCGGCGTCGGCACTATGCTGGTCGACCGCAAGGGCGGCGCGCGCCTCGAGCACTTTCATGCCAGGCTGGCCGAGGGCTGGTCGCTCGACGCCGTCGAAGCGATACTGGGCGCACATGGGGAGACATCCCGGCAGCCCGAAATCTATCAGCACGCCTTCAAGTCCAGCTGGTATCTGCACGACGCCGACCCGGAGACGCTCTCGGATATCGAAAGCAGGCTCGATCAGGCAGGCCTTGCCGTCACCATCGTCTATTCCAGCAAGCGCGATCTCGACATCCTGCCCAGACAGGCGGACAAGGGGCAGGCGCTGACCTGGCTGTGCGGCGAGCTGTCTATCGGCCTCGACCAGGTGGTTGTTGCCGGCGACACCGACAATGACCGCTCGATGTTCGAGCTGCCCGGCGTCCGCGGCATCGTCGTCGGCAACGCGCTGCCGGAGCTGCGGGCCCTAGGAGACAGCGACCCGAGGATATTCAACGCCACCCGCTCGCACGCTCTCGGTGTCCTGCAGGGGCTCGTCCACTGGTCTGTGATCGACCGGGAGACCGGCTGAGCCCACGCTCGGGGATCGGTATCCCGTCAGCGTCTCACGGCTTGAGCGCCCAGACGATCGCGCGTGCCACGGCACCCGGCGCGGCTGACAGCCACACCGACTGAACCGGAACGAACCCCTTGATCCGCTTGGTGCCCGCCCAGCGGCCGTGATCGGCAAATACCTCTATCGAGCCGTAGTCGAGGAAGATGCGCAGCCTTTGCGGCCTGGCACCTCTGGCGAGATAGCGCGGGCTCTTCTCCTGGCCCTCCTCACGGTAGAGAATCTCCAGCCCGTCGCCGTTGACGGCAACCTGCAGGTCGACATCCGGATGGTTGAGCTGCAGCGTGAAGGGCGCGCCGGGCTCGGCAAGCTCGAACAGGATTTCCACGGCGCCGTTGACCAGCGTGACTGCCTCGCCGCCGGCAAGTCGCGTCCGGTCGAGAATATGGCTGCGCAGGCTCTCGGCAGCACCGATCGGCGGCGTGTGCAGCGCCCCGTCAATCAGGTGCATGGCGCGCGGCAGGGTCATGGCCGTGGGAAAGTCGATCGCAGGACCGGTATCGACCCAGTTGGCCAGCCAGCCCATGCCGACAATCGTGCTGCCGTCGACAAAGGCCTGGAAGGCGTAGTTGTCGGTGCCGAAGTCGAGTTCCTGCTCGAACTCGCCGGCAAAGGCCTTGCCGTCGAAGCGGCCGACGACGGCGAGCGTCAGGTTCTTGCGGCCGGTCGCCTGGTCCTCTCCGTTCATCAGCCCGAACACCAGCACCCATTTCGTCTCGGGCGCCGACGCCGGGCCGTCAAGCGGCAACAGGCATGGACACTCGATGGCGGTCGTCTTGTGACGCGTCTCGACGAGCAGCTTGGAAACGAACGTCCAGCCGGAAGCAGCGGTCGGATCCTCGGTCTCGTAGAGCAGGATCACCCCGCCGGCGTCGCTCTGGCTGCCGAGCAGCATCTTCCACAGCCCATCCGGACCGCGGAACACGTAGGGATCGCGAAAATCCGGCGTCAGGCTCTGGTCGACCGGCCGGTAGGGCAGGATCACCTCGGCCTGTCCGGCCATGATGAGGTCGTGCGAAGTCGCCGTCAGCTGGATCTGCTGCTCGGGAACCCGGTCGAGCACCTGCTCGGTGAAGAAGACGCGGATGCCCGGCCCCTCGACCAGCGGAATGGCCGATCCTGAAAACGCTCCGCCGCGCTTGTCGGGCCGCGCCGTCAGTTCCTCGGACGGAAACAGGAAGATCGGCATGTGGCGCCAGCGCAGATAGTCCGCCGACACCGCGTGGCCCCAATGCATCGTGTTCCAGGTCAGCCCGTGCGAATAGTGCTGGTAGAACAGATGCGGCCGCCCGCCATAGCGCCCGAACCCGTTGGGGTCGTTCATCCAGCCGAAAGGCGGACGGAAGTGGTAGCTGTCGGGAATGTTGGGCGCCGCGTTGCCGGGGTTGGTGTGCAACACCGTGATGCCGGTATCGAGCACTTCTGCCTGCGTGAACCAGTAGGCGACGGAAACCGAGGTCGTGCGCGTGTCGAAGCTGAATTCGACGTTCCCGCCACCATAGACCTGGAAGATCCGGAACTCGTACTCCTCGGCATTGGTCACCGTGACATCGCCAAACGTTCCACGCGTGTTGGAGAACGCCATCTTGCCCGGATGATCCGGCGTCACGGCCTTCAGCCACAGGTGGACGGTGGAGTTGACGGGAAGATCGGCATGCATCCGCTTGATCGTGGCCGTCTCCGCGACTTTCACGTCGCCATCGTGCATCGAAGGTCCTTTGCATTGCGCCTGCACCGAACGCCCGCGCACCTCCGTCCGCCGCGTCGCCCCAAGCTTGATCCTCCCGAAGCAGGAGTAGACTCCGAGCGCGCTTGGCAGGTCAAGGGCGGAAAGGCCGCGAGTTAAACTGCGCGGGGCCTCATACGGCCAGCCAAGCAAGAAACCGGCGGCGAGGACCGCCAAGCTCCTGTCGAAGCTACATTTTCGGACAGCGGGTGGTGTTCCGTACCCCGTCACAACAAAAAACCCGCCAGACTGGAAGCCTGGCGGGCTGATTTTGGTTGCGGGGGTTGGATTTGAACCAACGACCTTCAGGTTATGAGCCTGACGAGCTACCGGGCTGCTCCACCCCGCGTCAACTTTGATGATATTGGCCCAAGAAAGGCGGATCGAAAAGAGAAGATTGACAATGTGCGCTTGGCAGACCTGGCAGCGACTTACTCTCCCGCGTCTTAAGACGAAGTACCATCAGCGCTGGAGCGTTTCACGGCCGAGTTCGGAATGGGATCGGGTGCAGCCGCTCCGCCATAACCACCAGGTCGGCAAAACGCACATTGTTCAAGAAGCTGGATTTCGTGCCTTGGCACGCGGCCCGTGCGGGCCGCAGCCATCACCGATGGTGATGGACACAAGTAATGAGAACGATCAAGCCAATCGAGCTATTAGTACCGGTAAACTTCATGCCTTACAGCACTTCCATACCCGGCCTATCAACGTGGTCGTCTTCCACGGCTCTCAGGGAATACTCGTTTTAAGGTGGGTTTCCCGCTTAGATGCCTTCAGCGGTTATCCCGTCCGGATATAGCTACCCTGCTATGCGGCTGGCGCCACAACAGGTCCACCAGAGATCCGTCCATCCCGGTCCTCTCGTACTAGGGACAGATCCTTTCAATATTCCTACACCCACGGCAGATAGGGACCGAACTGTCTCACGACGTTCTGAACCCAACTCACGTACCGCTTTAAATGGCGAACAGCCATACCCTTGGGACCTGCTCCAGCCCCAGGATGCGATGAGTCGACATCGAGGTGCCAAACAACCCCGTCGATATGGACTCTTGGGGGTCATCAGCCTGTTATCCCCGGCGTACCTTTTATCCGTTGAGCGATGGCCCTTCCACGCGGGACCACCGGATCACTATGACCGACTTTCGTCTCTGCTCGACTTGTCAGTCTCGCAGTCAGGCTGGCTT
>CAMYMG010000103.1 GCA_947259295.1 uncultured Rhizobiaceae bacterium | reverse complement strand
TTCCGTGCTTTACGACCAGAACGACGAGACCCGCTACATTCCGCTCAACAATCTGAGCCCATCGCAGTCGGGTTACGAGGTCATCAACTCGATGCTGTCGGAAGAGGCCGTTCTCGGCTTCGAATACGGCTTCTCGCTGGCGCAGCCGGCGGCACTGACGCTTTGGGAAGCGCAGTTCGGCGACTTCGCCAACGGCGCGCAGGTGGTGTTCGACCAGTTCATCTCGAGCGGCGAACGCAAGTGGCTGCGCATGTCCGGCCTGGTGTGCCTGCTGCCGCATGGCTACGAGGGTCAGGGGCCGGAGCACTCGTCTGCACGGCTCGAACGCTTCCTGCAGCTCTGCGCCGAGGACAACATGCAGGTCGTCTACCCGACGACACCGTCCAACTATTTCCACGCGCTGCGCCGCCAGCTGAAGCGGGATTTCCGCAAGCCGCTGATCGTCATGACGCCGAAGTCGCTGCTGCGCCACAAACGTGCCGTGTCGACGCTGGCCGAAATGTCCGGCGAGAGCTCGTTCCACCGCCTGCTGTGGGACGACGCGCAACTGCTCAGCGACCAGAAGATCAAGCTGGTCAAGGACTCCAAGATCCGCCGAGTCGTGATCTGCTCCGGCAAGGTATATTACGACCTCTACGAGGAGCGCGAGAAGCGCGGCATCAACGATGTCTACCTTCTACGCGTCGAGCAGCTCTACCCGTTCCCCGCCAAGGCGCTGATCACCGAGCTTTCTCGGTTCCGCAACGCAGAGATGGTTTGGTGTCAGGAAGAGCCCAAGAACATGGGCGCATGGTCCTTCATCGATCCCTACCTCGAATGGGTGCTCGCCCATATCGACGCGAAGCACCAGCGCGTCCGCTATACCGGCCGCCCGGCAGCAGCCTCGCCGGCGACGGGTCTGATGTCGAAGCATCTGGCACAGCTCGCCGCCTTCCTCGAAGACGCATTGGGCGAATAACAACAAAGAGACAGAAACGGACAGGTACAGCACATGGCCACCGAAATCCGCGTCCCCACACTCGGTGAATCCGTCACCGAGGCCACGATCGGCAAATGGTTCAAGAAGGTTGGCGACACCATCGCCGTTGACGAACCGCTGGTCGAACTCGAAACCGACAAGGTGACCATCGAGGTACCTGCGGCGGCAGCCGGCACCCTGTCCGAAATCACGGCCAATGACGGCGAGACCGTCGGGGTCGGCGCCCTGCTCGGCCAGATCGCCGAAGGCGGCGGTGCGGCCAAGGCTGCCCCGAAAGAGGAGGCGAAGGACACCAAGGAGCCACCGGCGAAGGCCGAATCCGTGGCGCAGGCCGCAGGCGAATCCGGTGGCAGCACCGGCCGCGAGGCCGAGGAGAAGAACGCGCAGGTCGCCGGCGGCCAGGAAGTCACGGAGCGCAGCATGCCGCCCGCGCCGTCCGCAGCCAAGCTGGCGACCGAGAGCAACATCGCGGTTGACCAGGTGTCTGGTTCCGGCAAGCGCGGCCAGGTGCTGAAAGGCGACGTGCTCGACGCCATTGCCAAGGGCGCGCCGTCGCAACCTGCCGAGACGCCGAAGTCGGTCGAAGCGCCCGCGAAGCCGCGTCCAGATTCGGCACCGGACGACGCTTCGCGCGAAGAGCGCGTGCGCATGACCAAGCTGCGCCAGACGATCGCGCGCCGCCTGAAGGAAGCGCAGTCGACGGCGGCCATGCTGACCACCTTCAACGAGGTGGACATGAGCGCCGTCATGGCGATGCGTGGCAAATACAAGGAGATCTTCGAGAAGAAGCACGGCGTGAAGCTCGGCTTCATGGGCTTCTTCACCAAGGCAGTGACGCACGCCCTGAAGGAGATCCCCTCGGTCAACGCCGAGATCGACGGGACAGACATCATCTTCAAGGATTACGCCCATATCGGTGTCGCCGTGGGCACCGAAAAGGGCCTGGTCGTGCCGGTGGTGCGGAATGCCGATGCCATGACGATCGCCGAGATCGAGAAGGAGATCGGCCGGCTCGGGCTTGCCGCGCGCGACGGCAAGCTGTCGGTTGCCGACATGCAGGGCGGTACCTTCACCATCTCGAACGGCGGCGTCTACGGCTCGCTGATGTCGACGCCGATCCTCAATGCACCGCAGTCGGGCATCCTGGGCATGCACAAGATCCAGGAACGGCCGGTGGTCGTCGGCGGCCAGATCGTCATCCGGCCGATGATGTACCTGGCGCTGTCCTACGATCACCGCATCGTCGACGGCAAGGAGGCCGTGACGTTCCTCGTGCGTGTCAAGGAAAGCCTGGAAGATCCGGAGCGCCTCGTTCTCGATTTGTAGGCTATGATGGTCCCGGGCGTGCCGCCGGAGCGTCGCCAGTAGCACGAGACGTAGTACCGGGCGCGACGTTCGAGGCGAGCGCCCGCATTGACGGAACGGCCGGGCACCGGCAACCAAGACAGGAAGCAATCAATGGCTTATGACGTCGTCATCATCGGAAGCGGACCGGGAGGCTATGTCTGCGCTATCAAGGCTGCCCAGCTCGGCCTCAAGACCGCACTCGTCGAGAAATGGGCGACGCTCGGCGGTACATGCGTGAATATTGGCTGCATACCGTCGAAAGCCCTGCTTCACGCCACTGAAATGTTCGCCGAGGCCGGCCACTCCTTCGATGCGCTCGGCATCGAGATCAGCGCGCCGAAGTTCAATCTCGCGAAGATGATGGCGCACAAGGACCAAGTGGTCGGCCAGAACACCAAGGGCCTCGACTTCCTGATGAAAAAGAACAAGATCGACGTGCTGCGCGGAACCGGAAAGATCCTAGCAGCGGGCAAGATCGCGGTAGCCGGCGAGGACGGCAAGAGCCAGGAAGTCGAGACAAAGAACATCGTCATTGCGACGGGGTCCGAGGTTGCCGGCATTCCAGGCGTCGAGGTCGATGTCGACGAGAAGGTCATCGTCTCCTCGACCGGCGCGCTTTCTCTCGCCAAGGTCCCCGGCCATCTGGTCGTGGTGGGCGGTGGCGTGATTGGACTGGAGCTTGGTTCCGTCTGGGCGAGACTCGGCGCCAAGGTGACCGTGGTGGAATATCTCGACAGCATTCTTGGCGGCATGGACGGCGAAGTAGCCAAGCAGTTCCAGCGCCTGCTCGCCAAGCAGGGCTTCGACATCAAGACGGGGTCCAAGGTGACCGCAGTCGCCAAGGGCAAGAAGGGCGCCTCGGTGACTTTCGAGCCTGCCAAAGGCGGTGAGGTAGAGACAGTTGAAGCCGACGTCGTGCTGATCTCGACGGGCAGGAAGCCCTATACCGAGGGACTTGGCCTTGCCGACGCCGGGGTCGAGCTTGACGATCGCGGCCGCGTCAAGACCGACGGTCACCTGAAGACCAACATTCCTGGCATCTACGCCATCGGCGACGTGGTTGCCGGTCCGATGCTGGCGCACAAGGCCGAGGACGAAGGCGTGGCGGTAGCCGAGATAATCGTCGGCCAGGCCGGCCATGTGAACTACGGCGTCATCCCGAGCGTCGTCTACACCAGTCCCGAAGTGGCCTCTGTCGGCAGGACGGAAGAGGAACTGAAGAAGGACGGCATCGAATACAAGGTTGGGAAATTCCCGTTCTCCGCCAATGCCCGCGCACGGGCGACACTGCACACCGACGGTTTCGTGAAGATCCTTTCCGACAAGACCACGGACCGGGTGCTTGGCGCGCATATCGTCGGCTTCGGAGCCGGCGAGATGATCCACGAGGCGGCCGTGCTGATGGAATTCGGCGGGTCGGCGGAAGATCTCGGCCGGACGTGCCACGCTCACCCGACCATGTCGGAAGCCGTGAAGGAAGCCGCAATGGCCGCGGCTTTCAAACCGATCCATATGTAGACCTCAGCCAGGACGCAAGCTGCCAACGAAAAAACGGCCCGCAATGCGGGCCGTTTGTCGATGTTTTAGGACGCCTTATTACTGGGCGGGAGCAGGAGCCGGTTCGGCCGGGGCAGGTTCTGCAGGCTCGGTCGTGTCGGCAGGCGCCGTCGCTTCGGGCTCCGAAGCGGCAGGGGCCGTTGCTTCCGGTTCCGGAGCGGCCGGCGCGGTAGCTTCCGGAGCGGTATCAGCAGGTGCCGTATCAGCCGGCGCGGTTGTATCGGTAGCCGGGGCAGCGGCGTCCGGTGCCGGCGTTGCCGGTTCCGTGGTAGCCGCTGGTTCAGGCGTTTCGACAACAGCTTCGTCGGTCGCCGGAGCAAAGACGAAATAGGCTACTACCGCGAGCACCACCACGACGGCCGCGATCAGAACGGCACTGCCGCCACTGCGCGTCTCGACGCGGTTGTTGACGACGCCTGGCTGCTCGTAGCTCGCTGCCGGGCGCGGCTCGCCGGTTACCGGGTCGATCCGTGACTGCGTTGCCGGATCCAGGGGGTCTTCGGACCTCGGGTCGGGAATGCGTGCTGGGTTGGCCATGGTGGTTCTCCATCTGATTGACTGACCCCACAACGCGCTTGTTGCGTTTAGGTTTCACGTCATCGTGAAGCCCCGTTCCGTCCCAGGGCCAGGATCCCGTCAATCGTAGCGCGAGAGCGCAAGCTCGCTCACGTCGATGTCGGGCTTCCGGCCGGACATGATATCCGCCAGGATGCGGCCAGAACCGCACGCCATGGTCCATCCAAGCGTGCCGTGTCCGGTGTTCAGGAACAGGTTGGGATAGCGCGTTGCGCCGATGATCGGCGGCCCGTCAGGCGTCATCGGCCTCAGCCCGCACCAGAAGCTGGATCTGGAAAGGTCCCCGCCATCCGGGAACAGGTCGCTTACCGATTTCTCCAGCGTCGCGCGGCGCGATTCATGCAGCGTCAGGTCGAAACCCGATATTTCCGCCGTTCCACCCACTCTTATGCGGTCACCGAGACGCGTGATGGCAACCTTGTATGTCTCGTCCATGACCGTCGAAACCGGCGAACCCGAAGGGTCTGTCACGGGCAGCGTTATCGAATAGCCCTTCACCGGGTAGACAGGGACATGGATGTTGCGCTTCGACATCCAGCGGGTGGAATAACTGCCGAGAGCCATGACAAAGGCATCGGCGGCGACACTCTTGGTTCCTACGGTGACAGAAATGATCTTGTCGCCGACTTTGACCGAGCCCGGCGGGCGGTATCGGTTTGGAACCAACCGCCCGGTCTCCACCCCGAAATTGAAGGTGACGCCGCGCTCCTTGCAGATCCGCATGAGCCGCTCTGTAAACAGCCGGCAGTCGCCGGTTTCGTCGCCCGGCAGGCGAAGGCCGCCGGCGATCTTGTCTTCGACGCGCGATAGGGCGGGTTCCGCGCCGATGCAGCCGGCCGCGTCGAGCAGTTCGAAGGGAACGCCGAACTGCTTCAGTATCTCGATATCCTTGCCGGTGCCGTCGAGCTGTTCCTTGCTGCGGAAAAGCTGGAGCAGGCCCTGACTGCGCTCGTCATAGGAAATCCCGGTCGCCGCGCGCAGGTCGCGCAGGCAGTCGCGGCTATACTCCGCGAGCGGCACCATGCGCGACTTGTTGACGGCATAGCGCTCTGCCGTGCAGTTGCGCAGCATCTTGAACATCCATGACCACATTGCGCGGTCGAGCTTTGGCCGCAGCACGAGCGGGCCGTGACGCATCAACAACCATTTGATCGCCTTGATCGGCATGCCCGGACCGGCCCAGGGCGAGGAGTAACCCGGCGATATCTCGCCGGCATTGCCGAAGCTGGTTTCCATGGCCGGGCCTGCCTGGCGGTCATAGACGACGACCTCATGCCCGGCTTCGTTGAGGTAATAGGCCGTGGTCACGCCGATTACGCCCGCGCCAAGAACAATCACTTTCATGCGTCGTCTCTCCCCGCGCGGAATCCGGCCCTACTGGTAGCGCCTATGAAACCGCCGACCAAGACCTGTGAGTATCTCATAGCCGATCGTGCCGGCGCTGGCTGCGAGATCGTCCACGGTCTGGTACGGACCGATCAGGTCGACAAGATCGCCCGGCTTCAGCTGGCCGGCCGGCAGTGCGGAGATGTCGATGACGATGCTGTCCATCGAGACCCGGCCGACCATCGGCAGTTTCGTGTCATCCGCCCAGGCGGCCGTTGCCGCACGCCTTGGCCATCCGTCGGCATAGCCAAGCGCAATCGTCGCCACCTCCATCTTGCCCGCAGCATGGAAGGTATGGCCGTAGCCGACGGTCGCGCCGGCGTCGAGATGGCGCGTCTGGATGATCCTGGCCTGGAGGCGGACTGCCTGCTCCATCGGGTTCGCCCTGCCCGGCATAGGATTGACGCCATAGAGCGCGGCGCCGGGGCGAACCATGTCGTAGTGATACGCGTCGCCGAGAAAGATGCCGGACGAGTTGGACAGCGAGGCCGGTGCCGGCGGCAGGAAGGCACGCAGGCTATCGAACGCGGTGCGCTGATCCTGATTGGCCGCAGTGCCGGCCTCTTCGGCACAGGCGAGGTGGCTGAGCACGAGGCGCAGGTCGAGGCCGTCGAAGGAGGCGGGATCGGCGGCGACGCGTGCGACTTCCGCGCGGGACATGCCGAGGCGAGACATTCCGCTGTCGATCTGAACCGCGACGGGCAGCGTCCGGCCAGCACGAGCCGCAGCGGCCCGCCAGGCTGCCAGCTGCTCGACGCTGTTTGCCGCGGCAGTCAGACTGTTCGCCGCGCAGACATCCTCGGCCCCGGCGTGGAGCCCGTTGAGGACAAAGATTTCGGGCTGCGGGCCGATGGCACGCCGAAGCGCAATTCCCTCCGCAGCGTGCGCGACGAAGAAGACGGAACAGCCCTCCTCGCCCAGCGCCGCAGCGATTTCGGCGGCGCCGAGCCCATAGCCGTCGGCTTTCACCACAGCGGCACAGGATGCGGACGGCAATCGGGCACTGAGCCGGCGGAAATTCTCGCGAACCGCACCAAGGTCAATCGTCAAGATGGCACCGGCCTGAGCAAAGCCTGGCCGGTCGGAAGAATCATGCATGCCGGACATCTCGTCCTATCGGAATGCACTCATCAGTAAGGCTGCAAGGCCAGGATCGCAAATCGGCCGGCGCAGCCTGCCGCACACTGAACGGCCATGCGGCAAGCTGCCGAGGCTAGGCGAGGTGCCTGAAGGCCGCGACGACCTGGTCGTAGACCTCGCGCTTGAACGGTACGACGAGTTCCTTGAGGTCGGCCATCGGGCGCCAGTCCCAGCGGTCGAACTCGGCCTCGTGTCCCCCCGGCGGTGGATTGATCCGGATTTCGCTTTCGTCGCCCTCGAAGCGGAAGGCAAACCATTTCTGCGTCTGGCCGCGATACTTTCCCTTCCACACGATACCGACGAGATGGCTCGGCAGGTCGTATTTGATCCAGTCGGGGGCTTCCGAAATCAGCGAGACGGAGCGCATCCCTGTTTCCTCGAACAGCTCGCGCCGGGCAGCCTCGAGCGGTTCCTCGCCCTTGTCGATGCCGCCCTGCGGCATCTGCCAGAGCCTCTCCGACCCAGCCATCTCGCCGTCCGGCTCGGCAATGCGATGGCCGACCCAGACCAGACCGGCGGCATTCAGAATCATGAGTCCGACGCAAGGCCGGTAGGGCAAGGTTTCTGGGTCGACAGGTTTTTTCGCCAAGTCTCTCAGCCTTTCTCGGGGTCGATTGTCACGGCCGAGACCGGAACGATTTCGATGCCACGCTTCTTCGCCTCCGCCACCCAGGAGGTCACCGCGTCGACGGTGACATCGAAAGCCGAGCCGGTGCCGACGGCAAAGCCCTTCGCCCTGGCCGTCGCCTCAAGCTGGTCGAGCTTCTTCAGGATGGCGCCACGCTCCTGCTCGCCGTCGATGATCGCATCGCCGGCGGCGAAGGGGACGCGATTTTTCAGGGCAAGCTCCGGCGCGACGCTGCGCGCTGTCGACCCGTCGTCCAGATAAAGCAGCCCGCGCTTGCCGAGCTCGGCCATGACAGGCGACATGGCGCCCGGGTCGGCGACGAAACGCGCACCCATATAGTTCATGATGCCCGTGTAGTTGGTCGTCCGCGACAGCGTCCAGTGCAAATTGTCGATGTTTTCCTCCGGCGTCGCTGCCAGGGTGAGCGTGTTGCGGCCGGGATTGACGTTCGGATAGTCGAACGGCTCAAGCGGCGCCTGCATCAGGATTTCGTGCCCCTTCTGGCGGCCGGCCTGCATCCATCGTCCGATGCTGTTGCCCTGCGGCGCGAAGGCGAGCGTGACCTCGGACGGCAGCTTCGCGATCGCTTCCTGCGTGCCGGTCTGCGACAGGCCGAGGCCGCCGACCACGATGGCGACGCGCGCTCCCCGCGTGCCGGACCAGGGCCGGGCATACACGTCCACGGGCCGCCTGCCATCCGCCGAGCGCTTCGGCAGCGGTCCGGTTTCGCTTTCCTCGATTAGAGCCCTGTCGGGCAAGTGGGCAACCCGCAGATCCTGTCCGATCGCTGAGGGATCGCGAATGATGATGACACCATTGCCTTTTTCGGCGTCCTCAGGATCGACATGGATGATTGAGGGGCTTGCGGATGGCGAGGCCGGTTTTTTCGCGACTGGATCGGCGGCAGCGGCTTCGACCGAAGGTGCCGGTGGCTCGGCACCTGTGGTTTCGGGCGTCGATGTCACGGAGGCCGACGGGTTCCGGAAGGGCTTGTCGCGCAAGGCGATGGCGCTGGATACGGCCACGAGGCAGAGCGCGCCAAACGCCAGCCAGAGCGGGCGGCCGCGCCAGACCCTGGATGAGGGGCTGCGGCCAGGCTTGGCAGGATGACCGAGCGGGCGTTCGAGTTCCTTGGCTGCTTGCATATGAAGGCGGCCCTGCCGTCTGGAGTATCCCCGAATCAAACTGCCGGAACCTTGCGGTCCCGGCAGCTACACATACCCGAACGAACCGGCGTCTGCCTGCCTGCAATTCTGCGAGCAGGCGTAACGCCCTACTGGTTATTCATGACCGCCTTGTCCGGGTTCGGAGGGAACGCCGGGTCGGTCTTCTCGCCACGCAGCAACGAAAGCGCGTAGTTCAGCTGAACGTCATCCTTCGGATCCGGCGGCACATAGGCGGCCGAGCCGGAACCTTCGTCGCTCTCCTCGACGCCCTTGATATGGCCCTTGAGGTCGGACTCGCCACGCGACACGTCACGGCCGGCCAGATCTTCGGGCAGCGGCTGCTCGACCTTGATGTCGGGCGAGATGCCCTTGCCCTGGATCGATTTGCCGGCAGGCGTGTAGTAGAGCGCCGTGGTGAGCCGGAGCGCGCCGTTCTCGGCGAGCGGGATGATCGTCTGGACCGATCCCTTGCCGAACGACGTGGTGCCGACGACGGTCGCACGACGATGGTCCTGCAGGGCCCCCGCGACGATCTCCGACGCGCTGGCCGAACCGCCATTGACCAGGACGATCATCGGCTTGCCGTCGATGTCGTCGCCCGGACGCGAATCGAAGCGTGAGATGTCCTTCGGATCGCGCCCACGGGTCGAGACGATCTCGCCGCGGTCGAGGAAGGCATCCGAGACGCTGACCGCCTGATCGAGCAGACCCCCCGGGTTGAGACGCAGATCGAGCACGTAGCCCTTGAGCTTGTCGTCCGGCACCTCGGCCTTGATCTTCGCGATGGCGTCCTCGAGGTCGTCATAGGTCTTTTCGGTGAAGGACGTGATCTTCATGTAGCCGACGTCGTTCTCGACGCGGAACTTCACCGCCTTCACCTTGATGATGTCGCGCACGATGGTGATGTCGAGCGGCTTGTCGGCGCCCTCGCGCAGGATCGTGAGCTTGATCGGCGTGTTGACGAGGCCGCGCATCTTCTCGACCGCGTCGTTGAGCGTCAGACCACGCACTTCCTCGCCGTCGATCTCGGAAATGTAGTCGCCGGCACGAACACCGGCCTTGGCTGCCGGCGTGTCGTCGATCGGCGTGATGACCTTGACCAACTCGTTTTCCATCGTGACTTCGATGCCGAGGCCGCCGAACTCGCCCTTCGTCTGGACCCGCATGTCCTTTGCGGCTTCCGGATTCATGTAGGACGAATGCGGGTCGAGCGAGGTCAGCATGCCGTTGATGGCATTCTCGACCAGGGATTTTTCATCGGGCGGCGTGACATACTGGCCCCGCACGCGCTCGAAAATATCTCCGAAGATGGCGAGCTGCTTGTAGGTCTCCGAACCTGCCGCATTGGCGGTCGAGCTCGGCGAGCCATAGACCAAGCTCATCGCCGAGGCGCCCATCAGGGCACCCGCAAATAAAAGCGACAATTTACGTACCATTTCCGGTCCTTCCAGAATGACGGTCCGCCCACCACGGGGCCGGATCGACGGGTTTTCCATCCTTGCGGAACTCCACATAGAGCTCCGGCGCGGCATTTCCCGGGGGTTGCGCCGATACGCTGGCGACCCTCGCCTCCCCCATGGCTCCGACCGGTTCGCCCGCCAATACGGACTGCCCCGGTGCGACGCTGATTCTGCTCATCCCGGCCAGAACGACATGATAGCCATCGCCGGCGTTCAGGATCAAGAGTTGGCCATAAGAACGGAATGGCCCCGCATAGAGAACGCTCCCGTCGGACGGTGCGGTGACGATGGCCGTGGATTGTGTCGCAACCATGTCACCCAGCATCACGCCGCCGTTACCGTCCGGCTCGCCGAAATGCCGGTTCACCGTGCCGGTCACAGGCAGGGCGATCTGCCCCTTCAGGGCCGCAAACGGGGCCGCGGCCGCCAGTTGGTTGGCTTCGGGTACGGGAATGGACGCCAGCTCGGCATCGCGCTTTTCCCGCTTCAGCCTGGCGATGCGCGCCTTCTCGTCGGCGGCCGCCTGCTTCTCCAGCGACGCGATCAGGTCCTTGAGGCTTTTGGCCTTGCCGGCGAGCTCTTCCGAGCGTTTCTGCTCGGCCGCCAGATCGGCTTCCTGCTCCTGCTGAAGCCGCTGCTTTTCGGCAACCAGCAGCGAAAGCCGCTCCTTCTCGGCGAGTTGCTCGGTGAACGCACTGCTGAGCCGGTCCCTTTCGGCCTCGATCGAGGCGGCGACCCGCGTCAGTTCGGCAAGGTCGGCCAGCAGCCTGTCCGTCTGCTCGCGCAGTTCCGGGACCACCGCGCCGAGCAGGATGGCACTGCGCACCGAGGCCAGCGCATCCTCCGGCTTGACAAGAATGGCCGGCGGCGGGTTGAGGCCCATCCGCTGCAAAGCGCCAAGCACCTCGGCAAGCACGCCCCGCCGGCCCGACAGGGCGCGCTTTACATCGCTTTCCTGGAGCTGGAGTGCTTCGACACGGTCGGAGATGTCCTCGATGTCCTGGCCAAGCTTCCTCTCCGTCTTGGCGGACTGGATCAAAGCCGCCGTGATGGTCGCCTGGTCCTTCTTCACCGCAGCAATTTCGGCTGCAAGCGATTCGATGCGCTCGGCCGACAGGCTGATCTGCGCCGACAGGCGCTCGTATTCGGCGCGCGGCTTGCTCGGATCGGCGCTGGCTTCGGCCGCCTCCTGGGCATGGGACGCCATAGCGCCGCCAGCAAAGATCAGGGCTGCCGCAAGGCCGCTCCGTATCCCACTGTAGATGCGTCTGGTTGGCGTAGTCATCCGTCCACTATCCGGCATCGACCCGATGCGCTGGCAGTTCTCTTTGAGGCCTGTTTGAGGCAATGCGCAGGCAGGTTGCCTGAAACCTCGAATTCTAGGGCGGGTTCGTTAATGAAGCATCAACCATAAGGCCCGGCGGGCCCCTACGTATCACGCCCGATGATAGGGGTGCCCGGAAAGAATTGTCGCCGACCGGTAGAGCTGCTCGCCAAGCATGATGCGGACCATCTGGTGGGGCCATGTCAGGGCGCCGAAGGACAGAACCAGATCCGCCGCATCCCTAAGGCTTTCGTCATGCCCGTCAGGCCCGCCGATTGCGATGAGCACGGCGCGACACCCATCGTCTCGAAGCGTCGCGATACGGTTCGAAAAATCGTCGGAGGAAATGTTCTTACCCCGCTCATCGAGCAGGAAAAGCGCCGTTCCCGGCACAAGCTGGGCCTGCAGTCTCGCGGCCTCGTCGCGCCGCCTCTCGGCGGCCGACTGGGCGCGGCTCTCCGGGATTTCCACGATGCCGGCAAATTCCAGGCCGATCGGGGGTCCGCTCTTCGAAAAACGCTCGAAGTAGCGGTCCGCAAGCTGCTTCTCGGGGCCGGCTTTCATCCGGCCCACGGCATGTACCGACACCTTCATCGTCGCCCCTCCGGCCCTGCCCGTGGGGCGTACCGGCTAATGCAGCGTCTCTTCCTCGAGATCCGGAGCCTGCCACATCTTTTCGAGATTGTAGAAGTCACGGATTTCGGGCCGGAACACGTGCACGATGACATCGCCTGAATCGATCAGTACCCAGTCGGCGCCCGAAAGGCCCTCGACCCTTACCTGACCTACCCCGGCTTCCTTCAGTGCCTTGAGCAACTGATCGGCAACCGCAGCGACATGACGGTGCGACCGGCCCGACGCGACGACCATATAGTCGCCCAGGCTCGATTTTCCCTGAATGTCGATGGAGACGATATTTTCAGCCTTGGAGTCTTCGAGACTGGCAAGGACAGTTCTGATGGCGCGAGACACGGTATCGTTTCCGCTGATCCCGGCCGGCGAAGGCATGATATCGGCCTTCTTCCGCAGTGCTGTTCGCAGTGTCTTTCCTTTCGAAAGAGGAACAACCAAATCGCCTGCCAAATCAGGCGACACCCCATAGATAGGCAGAGTCTGGTGGCAGTTTCAAGACATTGCACTGCGACTAGTTTAGGCTGGGACGACATCCGCACGCGCGATGCGGGAAACTTTGGAACCTGACTTGCCGGGCAGAGTTCCGAAAATCAACAAAACTGGAGAAACCATGGATCTCGACCCCCAGAACGCGCTCACCACCCTGCAGGCGGGCTTCGCCGACCTGAGCACCCTCATCGTTTCATACGCATTTTCGGCCGTCGGCGCCGTCATCCTGCTGATCGTCGGCTATATGGTCGCCGGCCTGGCCAAGCGCTCCGTTTATGCCGGGCTCGGGCAGATCAAGGGGTTCGACGCCACGTTGCGCGGCTTTTTCGCCAAGGTCGCACGCTACGCCGTCCTGATCTTCGTCGTCGTCATGGTGCTCGGCCAGTTCGGCGTCCAGACCGCGTCGATCATTGCCGCCATCGGTGCCATCGGCCTGGCCATCGGTCTGGCGCTCCAGGGAACGCTGCAGAACATCGCGGCCGGCATCATGCTCCTGGCGCTGCGCCCCTTCCGCATCGGCGAATATGTCGACGCCGGAGGCATTGCCGGGACGATAGAGGAGATCGGGCTCTTCGCCACAAGGCTGCGCGCCATCGACGGCCTCTACGTGCTGGCGCCCAATTCGACGCTGTGGAACGTGCCGGTGACCAATTACACGCGCAACGAAGTGCGCCGCAACGATGTGACGGTCGGCATCGGCTATGGCGACGACATCGATCTCGCGCAGAAGACGCTGCTTGATCTCGCCGAGGCGGACGCCCGCGTGCATGGCGACCCCGAGCCGACGACCTTCGTGGCTGAACTGGGCGACAGCGCGGTCAGCGTGACGCTGCGCTACTGGACCGCAACGTCGGACTTCTTCGCAACCAAGCTCGACCTAACCAAGGCGGCCAAGCAGGCCTTCGACCGTGCAGGCATCTCTATCCCGTTCCCGCAGCAGGAAGTTCTGTACCGCGACCTGAGCGCCGAGAAGAAGAAGGCCTAACCGTCGTGGTCCGCGGCGAAGGCCAGATCGACCGGTGGCGGCGCCTGCGCCGTCATCGGCGCGAACGTTCCGGTCTCCTCAGTCGGCACCGCCTCGGACTGCATCAGCCGCCAGACCACGAAGAGGCAATAGGCGATGGCGATGGCGATCGCGACATAGATGAAGGACTGCGTGCCGTATAGCGCAGTCAGCATGGTGCCGATGCCCGGAATGACGAAGCCCGACAGCGACCAGGCAAACAGCATCGAGCTCGACAGCGTGACTAGATCGTTCTTGCTGGCGCGGTCGTTGGCATGGGCGCTGGCCAGCGAATAGATCGATTCCGACGTGCCGCTCCAGACGACATAGATCGCGATGACCACGATCAGCGCGCTGGCGTCGAACTGGCTTGCGGCGATGCCGGCCACGGCCACCAGCAGCGAGGCAGCGACAAGCACGTAGCGGCGATCGGTGCGGTCGGAAATCCAGCCGAAGGGAATCTGGAAGAGCAGCGTGCCGAGCGGCATGGCAAACAGCAGCGTCGCTACCTCCTGCTGCGAATAGCCCTTGGCCGTGGCGTGGATCGGCGCGAAGCCGGCGATCATCATCGACAGGCCGCCGACCGCCAGCATCCCGGCAACACCGACCGGCGAGATGCGCCAGGCGCGGCCGAGCGCCACCGTGGCACCCTCCGGAGCCGGCGGCTGGGCAAGCCTGGTCATGCCGACCGGCAGAATCGACAGCGCGGTGAAGACGATGCCGACGAGCGGTGCCTCGGCATGGGCGATGTCGAGGAAACCGAGGAGCGCCGAGCCGCAGCCGAGGCCGACGACGTAGCTGACATAGAACACCGCCATCACCCGGCCGCGAATGGAATTCTCGACCGCATCGTTCAGCCAGCTCTGCGCGACGATGAACAGCGCGCAGATGGCAAAGCCGTAGATCGCCCGGGCGCCCATCCAGAGCACCGGATAGGTTCCGGCTCCGACAATGGCGTTGGACAGCACGATGAGCGCCGACAGGATCATGAAACTGCGCGCGTGGCCGACGCGCCGCACCAGCGGGCCGGTCAGCAGGCACCCGGCGATGCCGCCGGCCGAGAGCGCGGTGAGAATGCCGCCCGCCCAGGTGGACTGGAAGCCTTCGGCGCCAAGCCGCACCGGGATATAGGCGAACATCAGCCCATTGCCGACGGCAACGAGCGCCATCGAAATGATGACGCTGGCAATGGCCATGGCAGGCGTGGAAGGCGCGCGCAACGCGGACGCGGCGCCGTTGGAGGCACCCATGTGGCTCACGATCTTTGGTTTTTCGCGCGCGGTCGACATGCCGCAGCCTGCGCTGCCGCAAGGAGCCCCGGAGCGGCAAAAACGACATCGCCAAGCGTGCAGACGTCTGGACCCCTGGAATGTCCGGCGTGGGGCAAGCGGCCTGTCAGTCTGCGGCCGCGCGGATGGCGCTTGAGGAGAGCGACGAGCGGGGCCCGTGGATGAACGTCCAGGCCGGCGCCCTCATGCGCGCCAGCACCGGCGCGTCGCCCTCGTCGATGCGGGCATAGCTGAATGTCTTGGTGACCGGCGAGGAAAGGAACGAGAGCGTCGCACCTGGCCGGTCGATGACCGCGATCGGGAAGGTCATGAAGATCTTGCGCCAGCGCTGCCAACGGTGGAAATCGCGCAGATTGTCGGCGCCCATGATCCAGACGAAATCGACGCCGGGGTTGCGGGCCCTTACCAAGGCCAGCGTGTCGGCGGTGTAGCGCACGCTGTGCGCCGCCTCGAAGGCTGTGACCTTGACGCGGGGGTCGTGCATGATGGCTTCGGAACGGGCCAATCGTTCGCTGAGCGGAGCGAGCTCGCGTGCGCTTTTCAGCGGGTTTCCGGGCGTCACAATCCACCAGAGCTGGTCGAGCGCAAGTCGCCTGAGGGCGATCTCGGCGACCAGCGCATGGCCGG
This sequence comes from uncultured Rhizobiaceae bacterium, assembly GCA_947259295.1. Lineage (GTDB taxonomy): Bacteria > Pseudomonadota > Alphaproteobacteria > Rhizobiales > Rhizobiaceae > CAMYMG01. The sequence goes on along the minus strand of CAMYMG010000103.1, from coordinate 30,949 downwards.
CATGCGGCGGATTGAACGAGCCGCCGAACAGGCCGACGGCCTGCCCCTTCTCGACATGGGGCATCTTAAAATGGCGCTGCCCGACGCCCGGATAAAGCGTCGAAAGATCAGTCAAGGCCGGATCTGGCCGCTGCCGCGCACGCGGTACTTGAAGGAGGTGAGCTGCTCGACGCCGACCGGCCCGCGCGCATGCATCTTGCCGGTGGCGATGCCGATCTCGGCGCCCATGCCGAACTCGCCGCCATCGGCGAACTGCGTCGAGGCATTGGCGAGCAGGATCGCCGAATCGATCTCGTTGAAGAAGCGTTCGATGACCTTCTCGTCCTCGGCGACAATCGCCTCCGTGTGGTGGGAGGAGTAGGTCTCGATATGCTCGATGGCCTCGGAGATTCCGTCGACCAGCGTGACCGCGATGATCGCGTCGAGATATTCCGTCGTCCAGTCGGCGTCGGTTGCAAGCATGGCCGGCGGAAACGCGGTCACGATCTCGGCGGTGCAATGCAACTCGCAGCCCGCCTTGCGCAGGGCATCGAGGATCGGCACGAGGTGCGTCGGGGCGACGGCCCGGTCGATGAGAAGGGTCTCGGCCGCGCCGCAGATACCGGTGCGCCGCATCTTGGCGTTGACCGCGATCTTCACCGCCATGTCGAGATCAGCCGAACGGTCGATGTAGAGGTGGCAGATGCCTTCGAGATGCGCGAAGACCGGCACGCGCGCCTCCGACTGTACCCGCTCGACGAGGCTCTTGCCGCCGCGTGGAATGATGACGTCGAGATTGCCGGAGAGGCCGGTCAGCATCTCGCCGACGGCCGCACGGTCGGTGGTCGGCACCAACTGGATGGCGTCCTCGGGCAGGCCGGCGGCCTTCAGCCCTTCGACAAGGCAGGCATGGATCGCAGCTGAAGAATTGAGCGAATCCGAGCCGCCACGCAGGATCACCGGATTGCCCGCCTTGAGGCAAAGTGCCCCGGCGTCGGCCGTCACGTTCGGCCGGCTTTCATAGATCACGCCGATGACGCCGAGGGGCGTGCGCACGCGCTGGATGGCCAGGCCGTTCGGCCGCGTCCAGTGGGCGATCACCTCGCCGACCGGATCGGCAAGTTCTGCGATCTCGCGAATGCCCGTTGCCATCGCGGCGATGCGCTCGGGCGTCAGTTTCAGCCGGTCCATCATGGCCGGCGACAGGCCGGCCTCCTCGCCATTGGCGACGTCGATGGCGTTGGCCTCGAGAATGGACTTTTCATTGCGCCGCACGGCATCGGCCATGGCGGTCAGCGCGGCATTCTTTCGCTCCGTGCCGGCAATGGCGAGCGGCCGCGCAGCCGCCCTGGCACGCCGTCCGATACCGACCATCAGCGTGGCCGTATCCTCGCGGGACTGTTCATGCGTGGTCAGCATGGTTCACCCTTCCACTTTCAAGTCCTCGCCGACCCGGTTCACCACGAGGTCGTCGCGGTGGATCATGGCCGAGCGCGCCTCGTAACCGAGTACGGCCGAGATCTCGGCAGTCTTCAGACCAGCAATCCTTACGGCATCGGCTGCGTCGTAGGCAACCAGCCCGCGGGCGATCTCGCGCCCCTCAGGCGACAGGATGGCGACCGTGTCGCCGCGCGAAAACGCGCCGCTGACCAGCCTAACACCTGCGGGCAGCAGCGACTTGCCCGACATCAGTGCGCCGATCGCGCCAGCGTCGACCGTCAGCCGCCCGGCCGGTTCAAGCTGGCCTGCGATCCAGGTCTTGTAGCCCTTGACCGGATTGCTGCTCGGCTGGAACAGGGTGTGGCGTTCGCCGCGGTCTATGGCGGCAAGCGGATTGTCGCGCGCGCCGAGCGCGATGATCATCGCGGTTCCTGCGGCGGTCGCGATCTTGCCGGCATCGAGCTTGGTGCGCATGCCGCCGCGCGACAGTTCGGACGCCGCCGCGCCGGCCATCGCGTCGATGTCGGGCGTGATCCGCTCGACCAGCGGAATGAAGCGGGCATCCGGGTCATGCGCCGGGGGCGCGGTGTAGAGCCCGTCGATGTCGGACAGCAGCACCAGGAGGTCGGCCCCCATCATCGTCGCCACCCGGGCGGCGAGACGGTCGTTGTCACCGTAGCGGATTTCTGTCGTCGCCACCGTGTCGTTCTCGTTGATGATCGGCACGGCGTTCATCTTGAGCAGGGTAGAGATGGTGGCACGGGCGTTGAGGTAGCGGCGGCGCTCTTCCGTGTCGCCGAGTGTCAGCAGGATCTGGCCCGACTTCAACCCATTGCCCGCGAGCGCCTCCGACCAAGCACCGGCGAGCGCGATCTGGCCGACCGCTGCGGCCGCCTGACTCTCCTCGAGCTTCAGCGTCTTGCCCGCTAGACCGAGGATGGTGCGGCCGAGCGCGATGGCGCCCGACGAGACGACGAGGATCTCCGCGCCGCGCGAAGACAGCGCAGCCACATCTTCCGCCAGCGAGGCCAGCCAGTCGCGCTTCAGTCCCGTTGTCCGGTTGACGAGCAGCGCCGATCCGATCTTGACGGTGATGCGCCGGTATTTCTGCAGCGACGACATGGCTGTCAGTCCTGCCAGCGGGACTCGGCCGGCGCGTCCTCGGCTATCGCGTCGCGGGCCTGCTGAACCTCGTCGATCAGCGCGCGGAGCACCGCCTCGACGCCGTCGCCCGACACCGCCGACAGCATCAGCGGTGTCTTGCCGGCGGCGCGCTTCAGCGCGGCCGCCTTCTTCTTCGCGGTGGCAGCGTCGAGCGTGTCGACCTTGCTTAGCGCCACGATCTCCGGTTTTTCCGCGAGCCCATGCCCATAGGCCGCGAGTTCGGCCCGCACCGTCTTGTAGACCTTGGCGGGGTTCTCTTCCTCTGCCGAGACCAGGTGGAGAAGCACGCGGGTGCGTTCGACATGGCCGAGGAACCGGTCGCCGATGCCCACACCCTCATGCGCGCCCTCGATGAGGCCCGGAATGTCGGCGATGACGAATTCGCGGCCGTCGATGCGTGCCACGCCAAGCCCCGGATGCAGGGTCGTGAAGGGATAGTCGGCGATCTTGGGCTTGGCCGCCGTGACCGAGGCCAGGAAGGTCGACTTGCCGGCATTGGGCAGTCCCACCAGACCGGCATCGGCGATCAGCTTGAGACGCAGCCAGATCGTCTTTTCCTCGGCCGGCTGGCCGGGATTGGCGCGGCGCGGCGCCTGATTGGTCGAGGTCTTGAAGCGCTGGTTCCCGAAGCCGCCGTTGCCGCCCATCAGCAGCCTGTAGCGGTCACCGACTTCCGTCAGGTCGCAGATCAGCGTCTCGTTGTCATCCTCGTAGATCTGGGTGCCGGCCGGCACTTTCAGCGTCACGTCGCCGCCCTTGGCGCCGGTCATGTTGCGGCCCATGCCATGCACGCCGGTCTTGGCCCTGAAATGCTGCTGGTAGCGATAGTCGATCAGCGTGTTCAGGCCGTCGACCGCCTCCACCCAAACGTCGCCGCCACGGCCGCCATCGCCGCCGTCCGGCCCGCCGAACTCGATGAACTTTTCGCGCCGGAACGAAACCGCGCCGGCGCCGCCAGCGCCGGATCGGATATAGACTTTCGCCTGGTCGAGAAATTTCATCTAAGGGACATCGATCTGCTTGTTAGGAAATTTGCTGGCCCTGCTCTATCGCAAAGCCGGCCTGAGGGCGAGAGCGCGCCGCACCGATTCGGGCGGCGCCGGCTGCGGGAGAAGAGATGAGACTTGTCACCTACAATATCCAGTACGGCATCGGCATCGATGGCCGCTTCGATCTGCGACGCATCGCCGATGCGGTGCGCGGCGCCGACCTGATCGCGCTGCAGGAGGTCTCGCGCAACAACCCGTCCAATAGCGGCGTCGATATGGTGGCCGCGCTTTGCGACCTGCTGCCCGACTACTTTCACGCCTATGGAGCGCCCTTCGAAGTCGACATGGGCTCGGCCCTCGAAAACGGCCGCGCCGTCACCCGCAGCTTCCAGTTCGGTAACATGGTGCTGTCGAAGACGCCGATCCTCGCGTCGCGCAACCTGCTCCTGCCGCGCCGGCGCAGCTACTCCGCGCTCAACCTGCAGCGCGGCGCGCTCGAGGTGATGGTTGCCGGTCCGAGCGGCCCTTTGCGCGTCTATTCCGTACATCTTGATCATACGAGTCCGGACGAACGCATCATCCAGATCCGTTTTCTGCTCGATCGCGCCTACGGCTATCCGATCGAAGGCGGTGCGGTGACCGGTGTTGCCGATCTCGGTTTTCCCGAACCGCCGCACCCGGAAGCCTTCGTGCTGCTCGGCGATTTCAACATGCTGCCCGGTTCGCCCGAATACCGCACCATGACCGGCCTGCCCGACGACGAGTTCGGACTGGCGTTGCGCGCCGGACGACCGGCCGACGCCGCAACCCTGGTCGAAGGCCGCGCCACCGGCCGCGTCACCTGGATCGACCCGAAGCACCAGGACGATCCGGCGCGCCGGAAGTGCCTCGACTACGCCTTCGTCGAGGCCGGCCTTGCGCCCGAGGTCCGGGATGTCTGGATCGATCATGCTGCCAAGGGCTCCGATCATCTGCCGGTCTGGCTTGAACTGGCGGGAGCGGCCGGCGCGTGAACGCCGGCCGCCCTGCCTGTCAGGCCCAGCTCCTCAGGCTCTGCCAGGTCTTGCGATCGAGGCGGTAACGCTCGACCGGCACCTGGCCGACCACCATCGAGTTCATCATCCCCTGCCCGGCATACTGGAAGCCGCATTTGTGCAGCACGCGGCGCGACGCCGGGTTGATGACCCGCGCCGAGGCATGGAGGACCGCGATACCGGTGGAGCGGAACGCCAGGTCGACCAGCGCATGCGCTGCCTCGGTGGCATAGCCACGCTTCCAGTAGGGCTCGCCGATCCAGTAGCCGAGCTCCAGTCCGCGATCCTTGGCGTTGAGGCCGGCGCAACCGATGAAGGTTCCGGTTCCGGCAAGCGTCAGCGCGTAGCTGGCGCCGGGCCGCTTCAGGCCGGTCATGGCGATGAAGGCACGGGCCTCGGCCTCGCCATAGGGATGCGGCATGCGGGCCAGCATCTGCGCGACATGCCGGTTGTCGGCGAGCAGCACCAGGGACTGGAGATCGCTCTCGCGCGGCGCGCGCAGCACGAGCCTCTCCGTGGCCAGCACCGGGCACTCTATCCTCAGACTTTCGTCGTCACTGTCATCCGATTCGGCAACCATTGAAAAATCCTCCAGAAACGAAAAAGGGGCGATGGTTTTCCCATCTCCCCTGATCCTTTTCCTGGCTGGTGCCAGACACCGGTTCCCGAGATGGGCGCCGGTGTTGAAGTGCGGAACCGGCTACTCCGCTGCGTCCATCGTCGGGTTTACCGACACATAAGTGCGGCCATTGGCTTTCTTGCGAAATGCGACGGCGCCGGCTTCCAGCGCAAAAAGGGTGTGATCCTTGCCCATGCCGACATTGACGCCGGGGTGCCAGGTCGTGCCGCGTTGACGCGCAATAATGTTGCCCGGAATGACGGCTTCGCCGCCGAACTTCTTCACGCCAAGGCGCTTGGATTCCGAATCGCGACCGTTGCGCGACGAACCGCCAGCTTTTTTATGTGCCATTTGGTTGCTCCTTTGCGCCCCTAGGGGCGCCTGAATGCCTTATGCGCGCTCCCGCGCGCCGTTTCAAGTCTATCCGGCGATTACTTCGCCAATTCCTTCGCCTGTTCGCGCCAGTCGCCGATCTGCTCGGCGCTGAACGGCATCGCTTCGTCGATCTTCGCGACATCTGCATCCGTGAAGGCCGCGATCTGCGCGAATGTCGTGATGCCCTGCTCCTTGAGCTGGCCGGCGGCGACCGGGCCGATGCCCTTGATCTTCGTCAGGTCGTCGGGCTCGCCCGCCGGAGCGGTAAACAGCGAAGCTGCCTGCGGCGGGGCGTCGGCCTTGGCTGCCTTTGCCTTCTTGGCCGGAGTTGCGTCCTTCTCGGCAGTCGGCGCGGCTTCCTTCTTGGGAGCTGCCTTCTTGGACGGCTTGGCGCCTGCGAGCAGTATCTCGGCGATGCGCACGGTGGTCTTGTGCTGGCGATGGCCGTGCTTGCGGCGCGAATTCTGGCGGCGGCGCTTCTTGAAGGCAATGACGGTCTTGGCGCGTCCCTGCCGGACCACCTCGGCCGACACGGTTGCGCCTTCGACGAAGGGCGCGCCGATGGTCACGTCGTCGCCCTCGCCATGCGCCAGCACCTGGCCGATCTCGACAAAATCCCCGACTTCGCCGGCGACCTTTTCGATCTTCAGTACGTCATTGGCGGCGACGCGATACTGCTTGCCGCCCGTTTTGATGACTGCGAACATTTTTTTGCCTTTCGTGTTCGGTCGGCCTGGTTTCGCGCTCGGCGATCCGGCCGTCTTTTTGTCAGTCTGCGGGGTTCAAAGTACAAACGGCGCGGAGAGGCTCCACGCCGTATGCGCGCTGTCCCTAGCCGAAGCGGGTTTTCAAGTCAAGGCAGAGCATCCGCATCGTTTCGCAGGCCCGCCATTTTCGCCGCGATAAGGCCTTGTAACTCGCCGACGCAGAAGTTATCTAGTGCCCGCCCTGCAAGGGGCAGACCACGACCGCGGAGAGGTGGCAGAGTGGTTGAATGTACCGCACTCGAAATGCGGCGTGGGTGCAAGCCCACCGTGGGTTCGAATCCCACCCTCTCCGCCAGATTTTCCGTAACTAACGGTAATCATTAGACAATATCAAAAGCAGAAATCTCAATTCTCCGATGTGGTACAAAATTCTGGCCATCGGGGACGACATTGTCACGTGCCAAGCAACAGAGGCTACTGCGGCGGGGTGATACCTTCTACTTCCGTGCTGCCGTTCCGACACAATGGCGTCGTGCAATTAACTGCACAGAAATCAAGCTCACGCTAAGAACGACCGACAGGGCGATTGCGACTGTGCGTTGCCGCCATCTGAGCAATGCGTTCGATCTGTTGTTCGGGAGGACCGTTCCTTTGTCGAAATTGTCTCTGCAGCAGCTTGATGTGGCCGTGAAAGCATATTTCCAAGATCAGCTGAACAAGGCGCTTGTCATCTCGCACGATCTGCCGGAAGACCCTGCCCTTGATCTTGATGCTGAGATTGACGGCCTCCGAAACGACATCGTGAGACTGACCACGGCCCTCAAAGCGCAGTCCTTCGATCCACTTACGGTGGCAGAGGCAGACGAGATCATTCAGGCGCAAACCTCCGGGCAGCAGGCAACCCCGATTGATCTTGTAAACTATGCGCGTAGGGGCGTCGCACGGGCACGGATTGAGCGGGCGAAGTACCTCGTAAAGGCTCTTTCCGGCGACTATGCGGCCAACACACCCGCCGACCCTCTATTCGCAGGAATGCAGCCCGAAGACTTCGACGACGAGCTGGTGGTCACTCCAAAGCTGCTGACCGTCGAGGGAGCACGTCAGCGGTTCGTTGGGATGAAGGCTGGGACAGAATGGGTAAGGAAGACCGAACTCGACTATCAGCGGGTGCTCGATCTGGCGACCATCGTGATAGGTGCGACGAAGCCGGTTTCGCTGATCAGCACCGATGATGTGAAGGCCGTCCGGGACACACTAGCCAAGTTGCCGAGCAACATCACAAAAGCCAAGGGAAACGCGCAAAAATCATTGGCCACATTGATTTCAGAGAACCCCGACGCTGAGTGCATGTCTCCCCGTACGCAGAGCAAGTACTTCACAATGTTTCGTAGCTTTTTGCGCTGGCTGGTAGACGAAGAAGATATTCCGAAGATGCCGGGGCTGACGATTAAGGTCGTTGGAGCTGCAAAAAACAAGGCGCAGGGGGATCGCTATCCATATTCCAAAGAACAGCTTGGGAGCATCTTCGCATCACCGTTGTACAAAGGATGCTCTTCCCGACTTCGGCGTGCCACACCCGGCACGGAGGTTTATCAAGATGGCTATTTCTGGATACCTCTGGTCGCCCTCTACTCCGGCCTACGGTTGGGAGAGATCGTCCAGCTTGGAACCGTTGATGTGAAGCAGGACGGTGATGTCACCTACTTCGATGTGTCGCTGGCTGAGGGCGAGGACAAGCAGCTGAAGACTGCTTCCAGTGCGCGGCGCGTTCCAGTTCACGCGAAGCTGGTTGACCTCGGCCTACTGACATACGTCGAGCGTGCGAGGAAGCTCAAGAAGGTTCGTGTGTTTTACGACATCGAGTTTGGCAAGGACGGCTATCCCTCGCACAATTTCTCGAAATGGTGGGGACGATACGCCCGTAGAACCGGCTTCCATACTGAGAAGACTGCGTTCCATTCGTTCCGTCACAACTTTACCGACGCGATGCGGGAAGCCGAGGTACCTGACAGTATTGCAAAGTCGCTGGTGGGACACGCTGACCGCTCTGTCCACGCCAACTATGGCAGCGGGGCCAGTATCCAAAAATTGTCCGACCACATGAACCGCGTGACATACGCTATCGACCTGTGACCGAAGCAGGGACAAACCGCGTGTCTCACGACAAACCCAGCGACACCAGCGCACTCGGACTTTTGCTAGGCAGACCGGCAGGTTGCTGTGTAAATCAAATAAGAATTTAGTCCTATTTTAACCATCCCCACCGCTACAGGTCATGTACAATCTTTTCCCTTTCCACAGATGTCCCTCCCGTTACCGTTCATAGCGGGGCTTTAGTTCCTAAGCCGCCTCCCAGAACAGGAGACGGAAATGGACAACGAGCAATTCAAGCGCACATTCTACCCGGAGCTGGCGGAGCTTCTGACGGAGAGGCTGTCAGCGACACCCGATCCGCAACCCCTCGACGTGAGCCCGTGGATTTGCCAATCACTATTGCAAAAAAGTATTCGTAGAGGCGAAACGGGTCACGCCCTGCGAGCCGCTGCGACCCTGCTCCGTGATGATCCAGATAAGTTGTGGAGGCGTCTCACGGTCGCCGTGTTCGAGGACATTGGTCTAGGCTCCCTCGATCTCGTCGCGCCCGTTCTGGTTGCTACTTCGGGAAAAAGTATCCGCCAGAAGTTCAGAGGCGATTGGGTGGTAGCCAGCGCCATTGTCGAGAGGATGGCGGAGGCCCGAAAATGTAGGGCGGCAGACGATCTGCTGATGACTGTGATCGCCCACCCCCGATACGAAGGCGACAGGCTAAGCCAGACCTACAGGACCCTTCCCGAGTTAATGGACATCGCGACTGGCGACGGTGACATCATCACCCGCGCCATCACGCTCTTCTACGCCACAGGCACTGACCGCTGCCCGGTGCCGACGATGCGGACGAGGAAGGGTGATCTCCCGTATGTGCTAGAGACGATGCTCGAAACGGGGTTCCCTCATTGCGTGCTCGAACTGGCCCAACGGGGTTGCGTGCGGATGCGGGAACCATTGCCCATTTTCGTCGCAATGTTGTCCCGCGATGTCCCTGCTCGTTCGACTGGCTACGAACCTACTGAAAAAAATGATGAAATCTCTCCCACCGTCATGGTGGGCGATGTGCCCGGATGGTGTGCTGATTGGTACGTGCGCAGCGGTCGCGTAGCTATTCGGGCCTTCCTGAAGCGGGACACGCCCACCAGTAGGTGGATCGAGAAGCACATTGCACCTCGTGAACGTGCTGAGTTTTTGGGCGGTCTGGTCTTCCGAGCGGAAGGGGGTCTCATGCGTCGCCGTTTGCAATGGCCACTCGGACAGCAGCTCCGCCTCATGATGGAGATCGAGGCGAATGGATTTGGGATCGCAGACGCCACCGAAGTTCTCGACCTGCTCCGCAATGACCTGCCGGTATTGAACGAGGTGCGCCGCGATGCAATCTGACAACATCGCCTTCGGCTTCCGTTTTGCTTCGCCTGACGAGAGCGGCAGAAGCGACCATTATAATTTTATTAAATTTGCAATCAATTGCACAAGCTCGGAGCTGCCGGTCAGAACGCCAAGTGGTCCCCGTGAAATCGCGTCACAAGGTCTGTCAGAAGCGGCTCGTGATTTGATCTCCAATTCCATCGCGGCGAGCACTAAACGTGCCTACGCGGCTGATCTGAACCACTATGAGGCGTGGGGCGGGACCATTCCATCGGCAACCGAAACCGTAGCCGCATATCTTGCTGATTGTGCCGGACAATATGCGGTCGCCACATTGCAACGTCGGCTTGCCTCACTCTCCAAGGCCCATGAGGCTATCGGTGCAGAGAACCCAATCAAAAGCGAAATCGTTCGATCCACCATGCGCGGCATCCGTCGCACCTATGGCGTCGCCCAGCGTCAGGCACAGGCATTGCTCCGTGACGATCTGTTCGCAGTCCTCGACCGGCTTGGTGATCGACCAAAGGACGTACGGGACCGCGCCATGCTGCTCCTCGGTTTCGCCACCGCCATGCGCCGGTCGGAACTCGTCGCACTGGATATTGTGGACATCGAGTTCATAGCCAAGGGCGCGTTAGTCACGCTGCGGCGGTCCAAGACAGATCAGGAGGCAAGGGGTCGCAAGATCGCCGTTCCACTTGGCCGAACCCGACACTGCCCCATCGCCGCCCTAAAGGATTGGGTGGAGTTCGCTCAGATCAACGAAGGGCCAATCTTCCTCGCCGTGAACAAGCACGGTCATATTCTCAACGAGCGCATCTCGGGCGAGGCGGTCAGCAACGTCATAAAAACTCGATTGGACGATGCGGGATACGATCCAGCAGCATTCTCGGGTCATTCGTTACGTTCCGGCTTCGCCACCGCAGCCGCTATGGCTGGAGCCTCGACCTACAAGATCAGGCAGACCACCGGCCATCGCTCGGAAGCGAGCCTTGCCCGCTACGTACGAAATGTTGATCTCTTCGATGACGCGGCGGCGGCGCGTGTTCTATGATGGCAACAGAGTTATCTTCGCCTAATGTTGCTGCACCGCTTCTTCGAAATCATCTGACAATGGAAGCCAGCAGAGATTTGACTGTCATATAGACCAACTTGTATTCGTGAAACCCCTTCGATAGCTTAACAATCGACACCATCGTCGGGGGGATGTATGGAGCGATCCGATCAAGGGAGCACCGAAATGCAGGACGAAGCTCCCGTATTTCTCGGTCTCGGGACCGTGCTTCATGGTGCCAACCCATTCAACATCGGGAATGTGAATGATACGTTCCGAGGGCAGGTTCTGTGTGCCGATGGTCGGACGAGACAGGCAATCATCAAAGACCTAGAGCCGCGTCAACTTGCAAATGAAATTATGGCTGCAGCCATCGGTTTGGCCTCCAACCTGCCAATCCCGCAGCCAATAATTGCAAAGGTGGAGCCGGGGGTTTTGGCTGTTTCACATTGCGAGTTGGCCGACGGCAGTGGACATCTGGTTTTCGCTTCAGCTGATATGAATGCTCCAAATGTCCAGCAGATTTACTTTGGCGATCCCGGCAAGGTACCGCTTATCCGTGAGAAGCTGGCAGGGTGGTCCGACGTGGGTGGGATGTATGGGTTCGACACTTGGATCGCAAACACCGACCGGCATGAAGGAAATTTGCTCTTCTCCGGTCGCAGTGATGTATGGCTCATTGACCACGGCCATAGCTTTACCGGCCCTGCTTGGGAGCCAACCCATTTCAAGCCGGACGCGCAATACGACAATCGCCTATCCCATTGGTTGACACCGACGATGACTGATAACCGGCGGCGTGAAGTCGCGGGTCCAGCAGGTGACATGCCCGCCCGGCTCAATGGGGTCAAACTGGCTCGATTAGGCGAACTGAACTACGTCGCTCACGTCCTAGCACAAGGTGATTTCGAGGCGCTCGTGGCGTTCCTCGACGCACGAGTGCAGCACGTTCCTCGGTTGTCATCAGAAGCTCTTGGATTGTTGGTATGAGCGCGAGCTTCAGCAATAGCAGCTTTCCAAGCCGCGCGGACAATCTTCGGGCACTGTGGACACCTGTGCTCTTTTCACCGCGCCTTGGGTCTCCTGAGAACCTCGTCATAGGCGTTGCTAGCGCCAGTGAGACCGATTTCTTTCTTGCGGAGGCCAATTCATGGCGTCGGCTCCACTGCTTGTATGGCGATGGTGCCGAGACTGCGCTGTTGGCCGCCCGGGTGGCCCTTGATGTGTTGAAAGCTGACTTGGCAGAGCGAGGACAGGTGGCATTGCGGGAACCATGCCAGACGTTCTCCGGCATCTCCATGGGTGATGTCCAAGAAGGAGAGGGGGGCAGCGTCGAGCAGATTGCCACGGTGTGGCTAGCATCGTTGTCGTCACTATACGACGTGGCACTCGCAGACAGAATAGAAAGTACCGGGGAACTATCGGCTGAGCCGAGGGAAACAAAAGCCAATGCGGATCGGTTGCCCGTTTTGGTGCACGAGTATGTCGAGCAGCATAGGCCGCGACTTTCAAATTTCTTCAACTACGAAATACGTCACAAGCAGACGCAAAAGCGGAAGCCTAAGGCTCAAGACATCTACATCGGTTTCGCGGGCTCATCCCTTGTGGCGAATTTTGCCACGTTGCCCGCCAAGCGTTCCAAATCGACAATCGACCACATCAAACGCCTAATGTGGGATTTGGAGCAGGATCGAGACGTGTCGGGTCCACTGGACCGCAAGCGAAGATACGAGATGATCGTCAAACATCAGGACAAGTCCGATCCGCATATCACCGAAAAGCAGTACGGTGACGTGTTGGAGGTGGTCGATGAACTTGGCGAGCAGGGACGAAAGCGGGAAATCACCATTATACCAAGGGTCACCGTGCCCGAAATAGGAAACCATGTCCTAGAGCTCGAACATGCAGCCTAATTTACCAAACACTTTTTCAAATTCTCAATTGGGATAACAACCACTTATCAGAGCCCAGCGGATCGCGCTGCGGGGAGCTATTTGCTCCTCGTATCGCTAACTTATGCAAGAACGGCCACCAGCTTTTTCTTGAGCCAATTGCGTCGTTCGTCAAAAAAGCCGGAAAACGACAAAACATCATTCGCAAGGTGTTCGAGGCCATGCCTGCTGATGTAATCTTGCTGTGTAGCCAAGTCCGGCACGTGCTGCCCGAGCCATTGAAGTGGGGGCATCGCGCCCTTTTCCTGATTGGGAATGCCGGGCAGAAGTTGTAGGTTGGGCATTTGCTCTTTTTTCGTCTGGGCATCAGCGATCGCGGCGTCGTCCATACCTGCGCGACGAAGCGCGTTTGTGTGGAAAGCTGATTTGGGGAAGATATGGTCGATATGGAAATGGTTCGTGCCCGTATCGACGAAGGGAAACAGCAGCGTAAGCAAACCAAACAGCTCTCGGTGCCCATACTTGAGGTCGAGCAGTGCTTCGATCTCCTCGTCTGAAAATCGCAAGGACTTACCCTTAAGTCGCATTGCGGCTTCAAGTTCGGTTGCTGGGAAGCCCGATGAAGCGTGGCTGCTTATGACTTTTCGCACGTCCGTAAGAAGCACATCGAGCCCGCTGCCCCAAATGCCCGGTTTAATTAGCGAACGCATTAGCCAACTCTTGATGACCTTCCTGTCCTCGGCGTGAGCTGACGCAGTAACGAAACTCCAGTCCAAGTTCCTCTTCGAAAGATAGTAAGCGATAGGTAGCAGTGAACTGTCGGCCCTTAGGTTGTCCCGAGACACACCAAACGATCCAACAAGGTCAGCAGTCAGTTTGAGAGCGTTGGATATGCGATCCCAATCCTGCTCAAGGACCTGCATATTGGCCCGGTTGAAGTTTGCAACCTTGAAACCAACGCTCCCAATGTCGGCAATCATCAGCCCTGCTTTGAGCACAAAATCTTTGGAGAAGTTAAAGCCATGCCTCGTTTCATTCAACTCATCCACGACTGTCCTGATCGCTTGCCGTGCATCGCGATCCTGCCATTGGGAACTTGCGATTGATAAGAGTAAGTCCGAATAGGACAGGACCGTCCCACCACTGTTGGTACGAATGAAAATGTTGAGTACTTTCTCGATTTCTTGGTCTTTTTCTTGGTAGTACGCGACCACCGGGTCGGTGTGGATAACCTTCTGCAAGCGGCTGAGCTTTTCAACAGCACCCTGATTGGCTGCTAAGTCGTTTCGACCGAGATAGCTGATAACAGCGTACGGGTCTTTCATGTCAAAGACTTCACTAACGCGAAACCAAATGCGGCCATTCGATGAGCTTTTAGATTGCGCTTCAGTCAAAAATTCGAACCTGTAGGCCAAATTCCTCTCTTCTAAATCGGGGGCCGAGCCAAGATCGAGATACAGATGCGTTACTGGGAACGCATCAGGGCTGTTCCACCGCTTATATGGCGCTTTCGTTGCAACTGAGCCGCGTAGGCCGATGTTAAGAGCCGTCAGCCTCTGTTGGCCGTCGAGAACGGCTGTGACGCTCTCCTGTGGAGCGGCACCTAAAGGGGGGCAGTAAGGTTGGTCCCGTTCGTGATAGTCGCGAACGAAGCCATAAAAAGTAAATTGGGCGGTTGTAGCCTTTTCAATCTTCCAGAATAGAAAAGAGCCAACTGGGAAACCCTGCATCAGGCTGTCAAATAACCGACAAATCTGCTCAGGCTTCCACACGAACTCGCGCTGAATTGCGGGCAACACGTACTGGTTTTGCCAAATGGCTTCTATTGCTTCACGAACTGTGATCGGCGTCTGATATGCCACTTGCTGTCCCCTATAACTAATGAAAAAACGTCAAAGATTTAGTCACTATCGACATCCGCGTCCGGGTGTCCAGCAGTCAGCGCGTTTATGTAGGCGAGGCATAGTTCGCGGGAACGATAGCTGCCCCACACGGCCATCTCCTCGCGCTCAATGATGGGAAATGTCGAGTAGACGTAGCGCACGTCATCGCGGCTGGTGATGCCGTAGAGATGGAAATACAAAGCGTCGAGCTTGGCCCGCAGATGCAGGCGACGCTCCTCGTCCCAGTGGAAGGGCGGCTTCACGCTGCCATCGTCCTCCACGTAGCCAAGGTCTCGCGCAAAGCCACTCATGTCGTTGGCTGTGTACGTAAGTTCGAGCACGGTTTCGCGGACGATCTCGCCCGCTGTCTTCTGGCCATAGCGAACTTGCTGGTAGGTTTCCGGCGGCACGACAGGGAGCTGCTCCACGATATACCAGTTGAGGTGGGTGCTCTGTGCCTTTTGGCGAACGACATAATCGAGACAGATGGACGCGAAATTGGCGAGCAATTCGGGCCCCAAGGAGCTTTCGTCGTCACTCGGCAAAATCAGTGGTGCAGTATTGCCGAACCCAACCGGCGGGACTGCCGCGCAGATCATCGTGCGCACATCGGTGGCACGGGCGATGTCGCGGAATGCGATGGTCCAGTTAATGCCCTGCGGAAGGTTCACCGCCGCCGCCGGAACCCAGAATTGTGGTGTCGGGACAAAAGATGGATCAGCCTTTTCCTCCGACGTAACCTCTCCGCTCAATGCGGCGTTGTGCAGGTTCGCCTCGTTGACACGCACTGAGGCAGCGCGATGATCGTAAATATGGACCATGCGGCCGACATAGAGCGGGACCCAATCGCCCTCGGCGCTCCGAAACAGATTTCCGCCCACGTGGAATGCGCCCTCACGCTCCTCCAGTTCAGCGCGGGTACGGAACAGCCCACTATCATTGGTCATGTGGAACATAGTCATGTAGCGCACTGGCCATGCCATGACCGTCTCGTCGCCCGAACGGTCCACCAGCACCGGCAACCGACCATAGATCGCAATAGTCAGATCGGCGTCGCGACGTGATCGGAAGATCGGAGCTGTGCCCGTATTGGGGTTCACGCTGGCAAAGTCCTCGGCGGTTAAGCGGAAGCAGGTGTCCGGGTCTGCCAATTCCGTCACAGCCTGAAGGAAGAAAGCGCAAAGGGCGGGCTGCGGGGTCGGTGTCGGGCTGGCGACAAATACGCAGAACTTGAACCGGCTATCGACAGCAGGAAAGAATGGGGGAAGCGCATAGCGAGTGCGTCGGTTTTCGAAGTCGTAGAGCGCCTTCAGCCGCCCCTCGGTTGCCACCCCCTTGAAGAAGGTCGAGGCGGTCTTGTCCGACGCAATGCCGGACGGCGTGAGCAATCCAACCATACCGTCCGGCTTTACCAGCTTCATTGCCCGTTCAACGAACAGTGAATAGAGGTTGATGTCGCCACCTGACAGCAGCGGATAATCGCCACCGTCGCTAGCCATGCGGGCGGAAGTTTCAGCCCTATTACTGGCCTTAGCAAAGTCAGCCGCCAGTGGGTCCCCTACTTCGACGAGTGCGTCGATCATCCGCTTGCGGTCTGACGCGCGTTGGACGAGCGCGATTTCACGCCTGCGAGCGGCGAACCACTCGACCTGTTGCAGCTTGATCCGGTCCCATGGTGGATTGCCCACAACGGCATCGAAGCCGCCAGTGAGCCCATCTGCCTCCCAGCCGGTCCATATGCCGGGGAAGGCGACTTGCCAGTGCAGGAACCGTTCCTCATCGATCAATTCCCGAGCGTCACGCAGGATGCGACCGAATTGCTCGCTGTCGCGTCCGGCCCTCAACTCCTCGCGATGTAGGAGTATGCGGACGGGATCGCCAAATTGACCATCGAAGAAACTCTGGATGAGGGTGAGATTGTCGCGCCCGCGAAGGCCCAGCCAGTCCAGCGCGTGGATGAACGACAAGAGTGCGGCGAGGGGTCCGGTCATGTCGGTGATCTGGTCGAATATCTGCGACGACCGCTCTGCCTCTGCGATTTCGGCGTCGGTCAGTCCTTCTACTAGCTGCATCTGGGCTGCAGACTGGACTGCAGCTCGGATAGGTCCATGCAGAACAAGTGGCGAGCCGTAGCGCTCGACCTTTTCTATACCTGCTCTCACCCATGATCCGAACAGGCTGTCACCAGCACGCAGATGATGGTCAAGGAAACTTAACGGCGCTCCGACCGTGAACGTGTGAAGCCACAAGGCCACCTTGGCGAGTTCGACTGCCATCGGGTTCTTGTCCACACCGTAGACACAGCGTTTGAGAACCATGCGCCGAATGATGTGGCGGTCGTCAAGCTGGTCCTCATCGACACTCCAGCCTCGCGCTTCGGCGTTACCCATGATGGTGTTGCGAATAGCCTCGATACGTTCAGCAAGTGGCGAAATGTAGTCCCCCCACGTCACAGAAACCTCAGCCTCGGCCATCGCTTCGATGATGTAATCGGCCAGCTTATCCACGAGACTGACAAGGAAGTGGCCGGACCCCATGGCGGGATCGCAAATCTTCAGTTCCAAAAGCCGCATCGCCGGATCGAGGCGGGTCAGAGAGCCCATTCTCCTGCTGCTAGAGGGAAGCGCGTCCAGTTCATCTATCTTAGCCTCGAACTCACGCATCTGGCGGGAGACCAACGGGCCCAGCGTCTCGTCGAGGACGAGGACGACGAGGTCGTCCGGCGTATAATAGCTGCCTGATCCCTTGCGGGCGAAGATGTCGGGGCGGACGTGGACCACGCCGTCCTCCCGCACGACTTCATGCTCAAGTAGGCGCTCGTAGATCGACCCCAGCTGCTGCACGCTCAGGTCGCGGTAATTGATGTACCGGCGATGCCCATCAATCTGATTGAAGGAAAGAGCGTCGATGACCGACGCAATCAGCGCATCACCTAGCCTTATCCTGTCGAGCAGCGGCGTATTCTCCGTGCTGAACAGTCCTCCGTTGTATGGAGGCAGCCCTATGCTGACATCGCCGCCGTCGATAGCTCGACACAGATCGTCGATTACGTTCCAGTAGCGGGCTGCTGTTTGCGAAAACGTGTCGCCAGCATCCATTCGCCTGCCAACGTCGAGCCGTACCCGCTCACGCAGGCCGTAGTCGTCATAGCGAGGATCGCGAGTTGGAAGGAGGTCTCTGTCCTCGGCATAGAGGATGAACAGCAGGCGATAGAGAAGGATTAGCGCCGCGTTCCTGACTTCCTCCAAATCAGCGGCGGGTTCAGCTTGAGCAATACCCTGTGCCAGAGCTGGAAACACAGTGCCGAACACCAGATCAGACAAATTCTGGGCGACGCGCTCTTCATAGAAGCGCCCCTCATCCAGTGCCCGCTGATGAAAAGTTCGATGATCCGGCCCCGGCAGAAATGCCTCGCGCCTGAAAATGAGATGGAAGACCCTCAGCCAATGCACCTGTTCATCTGGTGTCAGGGCAAAGAGACCCTCGTTGTAGCCGGGAACGCCCAATACGGCAGCTAGGTCAATCTCGAAGAATTGCTCGGATACAGACCGGGCACCTGAGTAATAGAGACGCCAGCGAGCACCATTGGTCAGTACGCCCCAGCGCACTCCACCATTTGTCAGGTCATCGACACGCCGCAGATAACGCAGCATCTGCGTCGAGGGAGCCGTGACCTCACTGCGCTGCTCGGAACGACGGTCGAGGGGCCGGTTCCAGCGCTTGCTCTCCACAATGGCCGCGCCAAATTCGTACCGCCTCCATTCCTCCGCGTGCGCGATTGCTCGATCTTTCGCAGCGGCGTCCACGTACAGAACGCCGTCAGGCACGTCATCGCGACCACGGGTTGTGAGGTTCTGCTGGCGAAGATGTTCGCTCCAGCCAAGGCTGGCGAGCACACGCCAGATCAGGTCGTCCTCGGTCTGTGTTTCGTTTGGGGTCTGTGCTGTCGGGAACCGTGAGAAGACCGCCGCAAGTTCCTTACGGAATGCTGCCGCGTCCGCATCTGTGACCGAAATCCAGTCGGCAAACCCAGAGATAGAGCCCTCAACAAGATCGTTCGAGAATAGGCTCCCCTGAAACGCGCCTGATACCAATCGATCCCCCTGTGATTACCGTATGCCCTTGTTAGCTTAGCTCGGCCACGGATCAAACCAGCTATCGTGCGGCGTCCACCGGAGTGTGGGTCGCGTCTTAGTCCACTAAATTGATCTGCAGATTGCGCCCACCGCCGGATCAGCTATACTTCTGGTGTTCGCTGGATGTTAATCCCGAACCTCTACTTCTTCTGCAAGCGTCGCGTACAGCGCACATTGGCAGAAGAGGCCCGACGAGATGGCTGTCACAATTACTAAGAAGAAGCCGCCGTCTAACAAGACCGAAACCCTCCCGAATAGCCCCTTCATTGACAAGATTAGCATCGTCCTCAAACCGCATACGGATGAGACGGCCCATGAAATCTATATGGCGCTCTTTCAAACGCTGGATGATCACACTCTGTGGGCAAACGGCTCCAAGGGAACAGGCTTCCAAATAGGCAAGCGGGTCCTCCTACCCTCTATAGTCGATTTCAAACGCCTGCCGCTACTTCAGGTAGCCTACGGCAAGAGTTCCAAAAAAGTGGAGCGCATACGGCTGGAGTTCGTTCCCGTTGATCTTGGCCCAATGGGCATGGCGGAACTGCATGCGGCTATGATGATGATCGTGCCGGGCGGATGGGAGTATGTCGCGAGCTACGCTCACGTGACACGTATTGATGTTACGGTCGATCTGCCCGGAGTGAGAATGGATGGCTTCCAATTCCTGCCGAAGCAGGCCAGCACCACCACAAGGTGGACGCTTAACGGGGTTCTCCAAAACGTTGCGTACGGCAAGCCAAAGGGCAACCAGACCCTGATTTACAATCGTAAGACAAAGCGCCTGAGCAAGGGGCAAAGCTGGGACGGAGTGTCAGTAGTGCGTATCGAGCGACGGCTAGTGAGCCTCGGCGGCATGAAACTTCATGCTCTATCGAGCTTGCCGAACCCCTTTGCCGGTATGGTGCTCACAAAAAACATGCCTGCCGCGCCCGTTGGCGTAGACGAGGGGCTTTGGAGCATGTTCGGTGATAGCGTTCAGGTACGCGGGCTGAAGGATGCACTGGCACTGCTGAAAAAGGAGCGCCGTACCAAGTTTCGCAAGCACATGACTGCACACCCGTTGCCGTGGTGGAACCCTGACGAAATATGGAAGAACTGGCAGCCCATGCTGGCTTCACTCAAGATCGCATCAACCCAGTGGCCGGGTTGAGTTCTGTCTTTGACGGTCAGTTCTCGGGCGAACTTGGAAACGGGCTCGATACAAGGCGGCAGCGGCGCAGGGGTGGAGGACTTTTGTCCCTAGGCGGTGGCCGCATCCCTACGGAGGCCAGAGCCCGTCAAACTGTGCCCAGATCGCGCCAGAGATGACAACCGTTCTAGGAAACACCCAATCACCATGATCCCGATCGGGAGTGCGTGGAGAGGCTATCTCCAATGTAGGCTGCCTTGATGCGTGTGTGGCACCGCGACAGCACTATTTTGACACCGTGGTACATTTTAGTGGTACAAAATCGGTGTGAGCTATCGGAGAAATGAGGCTCAACTGCTTGATATTGCTATACTCGGAAAAAATGGAACCTTCTCCCACCCTCTCCGCCAAATCGCATTGATTTAATTGCGATATTCTTGATTTTGTGATTTAAACCCCCGACCTAACCCCGCCCCGATTTCAAGGCCAGAATTCGGCTACAAGAACAGTCCACCCGTCTTGGACGGCTGAGCGGTTGGTGGCACTTTACAATCACCGTGGGACGGCGGAACAGCACATCAAAGGGAGCAAGAACGCCAACAAGTGCTCGCGGCTGTAATGCCACAAATTCCGCAACAACGTGGTTCGCCTCCAGCTTCACGCATTGGCGTACACTATGAGCAACTTCATGCGGACCCGGCCTTGCCGAAAGAGGTCAAGCACTGGACGCTGACCACGCTGCGGGAGAAACTGGTCAAGCTTGGTGCCAGCTCGTCCGCCATGGCCGCTATAGCGCCTTCCAGATGGCCGACGTGGCCGTGCCGAGGATGCTGTTTGCAGAGATCCAGCGGCTGATCGCGCAGTTGCCGCCGCCGCCTAATCATGCGCCGGCGTGAGACGTCCGTTTGTCATGCGTTGTAGCCAAAGCCCCGGCAGAGGTGCGTCTTGGTGGCCACCAATCCGATCCATCTACCCTTTCGCGGCGCGCCTTGGCTCATGATGAAGGGCTCTTGGGCGGATCTTGGGCAGAGAATGTTGCCAACAACGCCGAAAGCAACCATTCTGCGGTCTGGTTGCTGGTTCATATGGGTAATGTCGGGCCTAAGCCAAGCCAGAGAGGAGTGGGGATCATGCGCATTTTCCTAGTATGTACATACATTGTCCTCTGTAGCGCCGCGATGGCGGAGGACTTTGTCGACACGAAGATGCGATGGAATTGGACAACAGTTCACTCTGGAGCGAAGAAGAGTTACTCTCACTCTACCAATGTTACTATGATGGACGGCGCAGTGGCCATCGAGGGTATTCCTACGCTTTACAACAAAGTGATACAGGTAACCAACAGAGCCGGGGTAAGAGATGAAGTGTCTGTCGTAATTGATAGAACCGGATTTACCTATACGGCGAAGCAATCGACTGGATTTAGATCTAAAATTGTAGCTCGCATCAAGGACAATAGCTGTTCCGTTACGGCAACAAGCAATCAATGGAAGGCGACTATAAGTTGCTCCATTGTATCTCGTGGCTCGGGATGGAAGGCTAAAGATAGTCCCGCCGCGTGTGCCGCCGTTGCCGACACCATAGCCGATATGCAAAGGCTGCTCTCCGATGACCATTGTCGCAACCAAAGCAAAGTCGTTACGCTGGGCAGAAGTATCAAGGGCGCGGGGTGTCGTGAGAAGCAGAAGGACGTGGATGCTCTGATAGGGAAGGCGCGGGCAAAGCGTTGTGTTCCGGACCCCACTTCTCCGGTAGGCGTTCGTGGGTAAGTGGCCTCCAACATCGTGAACCTTAATGTTGCTTATGCAAAGCAGACTGTGAAGGCCGCAAATGGCGGCCTCTCTCCTGTCCAGCACGATAGGCGTGCCGGTGCTCGGTACCGACATTCTGATCCCTATTGTTTGATAAAGTATGCCTCCTTTCCGCGCCCCGTCCGGGCATTGTATTGCACCCCCGTAGGCAGTCATGTTTTCAGCCAGTGCAGAAACAATCCTACTTGAGAAGTCTCCGCACTATGACCGCTACCAGAGACACAGCGGCCGCAAACATGAGAGCGATCCCAATCTTGAGGAACATGTTGTCGTAGAATCCAGCGGGTCGCTTGAAGTGTTCTGCCAGTTCCGGTGTCCGGACAACGTAGAGCATGAACCCTGCAATACCGAGCAGGAGCAGCAGCATCAGCGGACCCAGCGGCCCTTTCACATTTCCTGTCGCCACAGTGCTATCTCCCCAAACAACAATTTTCTTAGACGGACCAATCCATGGCTATGAGCCATCTTTACGAATTTGGACTGGTCAAGCTTATCAAAATTATATCACTAAGCTCTTTAGGACCTGATCGGTCCCGCCAGAACGCTGGAAACACCGTAGAACTTGGAAAACATCAATTTGGAACAATGGCGACTGGGACAATGCGTGAGATAAGAAATTTCCCCACTTCCATAATACTCGGGAAAAAAGCGGCTTCGTCGTCTCGGTGGAAAAGCTTCGCGCCATTTGATTGCAGTCGCACTACTGACGCACGCCGATAGACCATGATCACCCCGAACGCAGGCAGCAACAATACTCTTTTCCGTGAGGCTGCTTGGCGGCACGCGACGGCTGAGCAGCGCTTGTCGTCTAACCCACAGCTCTAGAAATGCTCCGTAACTCCTCGACCGTCAGAGTCCTGCTATCCCTGCGGGAGGGGCCGGTCCCGGTTCCGGGGTGGGAGGGGGGGGGACTTGGCCGGGTCGCCCTTCCGACATTCGGCGAAAGATTTTTCCGGCTTCTAAACGTCGTGCAATTCTTGGCCACCGGACGGCTCGATACGCCGCCGCGACAGCTGACAACTAGGGCGCTCCAATGCCGGCAGGCACCAGTCCTCCCACCCTACGCTGCAATCAGCGCCCGTCGGGCTTTGTCGTGGCAGACAAGTGCCCCTATTTATTGACTCCCCTTGCTGCACCGTCTGACAGGCGTAGTAACTTGAGTGCCACTCCGGCGCACAACTGCGGTCTGCCGCCCTTCACTGTCAGCTTTTCCAACGCGACGTTGCTCCCGAATTGATACTCCTTGATCGCTAGCTTTTTATGCTCCAGATTATATTCGGCATGTGGGGGGAGGGGGAAGTAATGTTCTACTACTATCGGTTCTTGATTGCCTTTTGGCTTGTCGGTCTCACATGCGGTCCGACCTACGCGGCTTTCTGCGACGTGCCAAAGGTTTGCATCATTCAGACATTGCGAAACCTCAAGGAGCAATGCCAAGGAGAGCCACGACGCCTCCATCAGGTTAGCGCAAATCAAACGAAGGGCTGCCCGAAACACTTTACCTTAACGTACACAGATTATGAGGGTCAAGAATCACGTAACATAACAGGTGAAGTCACCAAACTTAAAACCTGCGGAAAGCCTCGCCAAGTGGTGGCTCGATACGAATGTCCGCCAAAGAATGCGATAAAGAAGGCCCCGGATACTGAAGTCGGTGGGTCAGCTAGCAGCTTGGACGGTAAGACGATCACATATCGATATGACGAATGTGCAGGGGGACCCTGCGTTCTGATCAGCGGACGTATAGTCATCTCCGGTGATCAAATTATTCTCACATCTAACAATCAAACTTTCCAAATGAAGATCGGTTCGCAGTTCTTAGATACGTCTTCAAAGAATGAAACAAACCAATACAGAACTCGAACCGACTTCTCCATAATTGCAAATGTGTCAGGTAATAGAATTACTTTGAACGAAGATTCTAAATGGGTGAGTTATTTTCTCGGTCGACTTTCCAGTGAGGGAACCAGCAAAGGCAAGATTGCATTTGATGTTACAGGCTCCACTTGCAGGATCTCATCGGCCGCAATAGCGCATCAAACCAACTATAAACCAGGACGGATCCGTAGACAAATTCTCTAATCCAGCCAGCAAAATTGCAAATATCAGATGCAACGTCAAATGACGCTGCGCAGGCCCCGCTGAGTGAGATCCTTGGACGACCAAACCGGCCAGCGCTGTGATAAGAGAGGGTAAATGACTCGCGCCATCTGCATTAAGTGTGGGACCGAAAAGCACGGTTGCTGGGCCACGTGCCAGGGTTGCGGACACAGGCCTTTTGGGGAGGACGAGCTTGCAAATTCGCTTTGCCTTTCCGATCAGTACCTAGACGCAGAAGACTTGCCAGTTGTCGTCGATTTCATCAAGGAACATGGGAAGGCCCCAGTCTTTGAAGCAGCGTTCAATCGCGCACTTGAGGGTATCAGATCTTCTGCCCGTGCATTGTCGAAGCGCGGTCTGATGTGACATATGGTATTAAAACAGACCTGAATGAATATGTTTCCGCCCTTTGTCATGACACGCTTGCAATTCTCGGAAATGGATTGAAGTGCTGTGTACGGAACTGTGTTGTTGGCGGAGATCAGGATAGGAGGCTCCTCCCTGAGCACACAGAGTGAAGATTCGCAAGCGGCAGCTTGGTTTCGGGACGTTGTTGAAAGCATCCTTGCAAACCGCCGAGCTGCTGCCGCAGCAAGTGACTATGATAGGAGCGTCTGTATAGGGGCTGTTCGAGCCGCTGCTGACAGAGTTCATGCGTTACCTCTAGCTGGGCCTGTTGAGGATTACGCCGAAGTTGTTATCCGAGCACTTACTGAACTACGTGACAGCTACTTTGATCCAGATGGCGAGCATACGTCCGGCGCCTCGGATATCGGAACTGTTGTAAGAATGGTCGACGAGGCTCGCAAGAAACTACTTGAGGGCAATGATGCCACTCCCCTTGCCCTTGACTGACAATTTTGGTTGCGTCCGGATGGCGGAGCAATCAAGGAAGCGTCTAGTGGGTGCGGTCGGATATTCTCACGGCCCCAGTTTTGACGCTTGCCCTACAATCATCACAGGGAGACGGAAATCCGTTTCAACGCTATGAGAACCTCCTACTTATGTGCGACTGTTTCGGTACTCTTGTTCACCGCTACGTCTCAGTGTTTCGCGGGCAGTTTCTATGAGAAATACGCTGGCGCGACCATCATTGTTTCATCAAGCTCAGTCTACAATGGCAAAACAGTTACTTCTACTCACAAAATGAAAATTGAGGAGAATGGGGTATCTTTTACTGGGATTAGATTTTTGAAAGAAAAAAATGAAATAAGGGTTGATAAAAATACAACTGTGAATATATCGACTAGGGAAAACAAAATAATAATTGAATCGCATCAGAAAGATATTGGCCACAAGAGCAAAACGACCATAACTATTAGTGGTTCAAGTTGTTCTTCATCTGTATCCGACACGCACAGCTCGATATCCTCTTCTTGTAAAATTGCGCTTGGCCCTCTGGTGGAGAGGCCGAACAGAGACAACGCAAGCGCATGTCAAGCAGTTCAAAAGGCCATTGCCGAAATAAGATCATTGGCGAAGAAGAATCAGAAGCTTCGTGCCGAGGGCAAGGGGGAGTGCGAGATGTGGAAGAACGCCGCAAAGATTAAAGAGATCGGGACATCGATAAAAGCGGCGGCTTGCTCATCGAAACTCAAGGAAGTCGACCGGATGATGAAGAGCGAACCGCGGAATCGTTGCGGCGATCCTTATATTACAGGTGGAGGGGTCAGGGGTTAGCGACGTGGATCGTGGAGGGTGATCCGCAAGAAGATCGCCTTGTCTTAGTACACCGCCGCGGAGACAATCCGGGGGTCAAATCGGGGTTTCTCGGCAATGCGTAAGTTCAAGGGCTGAACTAAAAGGGATTACGGCGGTTTACGTCACCGCCTAACTCCATGAGTGAGCCGTGTCATAGGCTGTTCTTGCCCGTAGAAGTTATTCGTGACCGGAACCGGCCGTCAGCAACCGGTGCGCCAACCCACAGGGTTCATTTGCGCCATCATAGGCAGCCTGGGGCCCTGAAACCGGCCCAACGGGCCAAGTACTTAGTTTTCAAAGGCTTGCTACTGATCATAACCGGGCCACCGCCTACCGCTTGGGCCGGTTGCGACTCGCCTTAAGTAGTTGCTTTTGTTTACGTTGGCCCGCTTTACCAGTTTGTTTGCGGCTGCCCCCGTCAATGTAGCGCTGCCATACCGGTTCTAACGCTTCTCTAAAGTAGCCAGAACGCTTTTGCTCGCCGCCACCGATGCGGATTTTGCGCGGGAAGACATGAAACGGCTTTAACATACGAGCTATCGCGTGTGCTGTGATCGGCTTGCCATTTCTAAGATCAGCCCAAGGGCGATCTTCGATTTCAACTAGCTCCGCGACAATCGTCTCAGTCCAAACCGCGTCTGCCTTCTTTTGATGGAAGATGGCTCGCATGTCTTGCAAAAGCATTTCAGGTTGGCCTTCGTCGTCGTCGTCGTTTGACGACAATTGGTGCGCTGCGTGGCGAGCCAGGGCGGGCCAATCACCACCCACCAGGTCAGCGATTGCTAGCAGTGGTGCCCAGTTGTCGCGGGCACGATCTGACAGCAAAGAAGGAACGTCTGGGTCGGCTTGCTCCAAACTGGTCATGTTGTCTAAGGCCCAGCGTGCCGCTTTCCTCCGCAGCTCGTCGTAAGCGCCATCGCGCACTGGCACGCGGTCGACGCGCTGGGTCTTTAGCTTGCGGCGCAATTCAACCTTGATCGACCGATCCTCAAGCGTCGAATGCAGGCGCCCGATTGCGGCGAATGCTTTCGGACACCAAGTCGAAAACTGCTTTGGCACCATATTTTCGCCGACGCAGCGGAGCACGAACGCCTGAGACCGGGTATGCCCAGAATTCAAAACTCCACGAAGTTCCGATTTGTCGGACATGAAAGTGTCAGCTTCATCGATCAGCATGGTCGGCTTCCAGGCTTCGATCGCGCGGAAGACGGTGGCTGGGGTCACGTTCGCTGCCGACATCGGCTTCGGCGTCAGCAAATGCAGAACGGACAATAGGTTTGTCTTGCCACACCGCTTCGTCGGGCTTGAGATGAATAGGATCGGCGAATGTCGTGCGGCATTGTGCGCGAAGCAGTGCATAACCCACAAAGCCAATGCTTCAGCGGTACCCTTCGACAAGACCATATGTCGGGCGAATGCGGCTGTGAGACCGTTGAGAAGCTCAACGCCATCCACGGGGTCATGCCATGGCGTTACGGTGGTAAGGAATCCAGTTGCACTGGCTACCGCTTCGGGATGATAGAGCGGCGCATCCACAATCTGACGCTTCAAATTCATTTGGTATCTCCGCTTGCGATCAGCTCGTCATTCCAGTCGTGGTCGGGTGTCTGCGGCACCGCGATCCTGACCTTGTGACCGGCTGCAACAAGACGGTCCGCCAACTGCTTAGCCGCGTCCATGCCCGGTTCGTCGGCGTCGGCAGCGATGATAATTTCTGAACATTCGGGCGGATCGAACTTCGACAGATTGGAGGCCGACAACGCTGCCGCGCCGGGAAGGCCAGTAATCTGCATCGCACTCAAGACAGTCTCGATCCCCTCGCCGACGATGAACGGCATCTTGGGATCTGCTACCTTGAGGACATCACGGCCGCCGCCAATCTTGCCGTACATGCGCCGCGCCTTGCCGTTCTTGCCGACCGCGTTCTCCTTGGCGTCGGCTGTGAGGTAGGTCACGTGGACACCAATGATCTCACCGTCCTTGGTAGCCACTGGCGCTATCATGGCTGGAAGCATGATACCGGTGATCAATCGCATCGTTTCCCTTCCAAGCATCTTCAGCGTCGGCGGCGAACGCTTAATCCCACGTTGCCGTAAATAGGCCTTTGGCAGCTCATCTGTTTCCCTTGCGGCATCCAGCAATTCCCTGGCGATATCCTCTGTGCCGGTTGTCTCAGCGCTTTCCACTAGGCGGACCCGCTTCTTATCTGTGTGTGTCTGCCAAAGGCCCCGTTGCCGGAGCGCTTCGATGACCGCCTCCTGTGAGCAGCCGGCAAAGCATTTGACCAGCACCTTGCCGTTCTTCTCGGTGACATGCAGTGATGGCTTCTTGTCGGCGTGAGCCGGACAACGACACTTTTTCGATGATTGGTCGCCACCGAGTGCCGCAATGATCTTGCTCGCGGCGTTCATCAGCGTGCGCCCTTCGAGTCTCGGGCGGAGATACGCGCCTGTTGCCAGTTTGCGATCTCATGGGCCAACCACACCTTCCGGCGATCAGAAATCCGCACAGGTGACGGATACAGGCCCCGCCGGATCAATTCGGCCCGTTGAGTTTTCCTTAGTCCATCAAGGGCTGGTAGTTCGGTTTCACGCAGGACACGCTGCGGTTCGAGAGTCTCATTCATAATGGGTCTCCATAACAAGCATCCGCTCGACATCACGGGCGTTGCTGTGACCCATATCGCTTGCTTGTGCGGAGGTCTCCGACTTCAAATCGGGTATTCAGTGCCGGTGCCGCTGCTCCATTCGTCGCATAATCGTTGTGGGGCCAACGTATCGAGACCCGTATTTTGTTGCTGCTTCTTCGGCAGCTTGTGCGTGTGCGTCTGTTGTCTTTTCGCCTTCAGCAATGAGTTGCTTTTTCCGGTTTCGTGCCCAGTGCAAGATAAGGGTTTCTTGAACAAGGTCGCGGCCTTTCACTGGCTGGCGTCCACGCGGCTTCGATGCACGTTTGGCAAGTTCCAGCAGCGCACGGACCATCCCGGTTTTCAGGGTAATTGTTTCTTCGCCAGCAGCCTCCGTGTCCACCATTATGCGTTCAACGTGGTCAGTCAGATCATCTTGGTTCCGCTTGCTCACGCTCATACCCTCCGTAGTCTTAACCAAATCAAGCCTGTCTTGCAGCTCTCATTGGCACCACCGAACCGGCTGGCGTAGGGTTCAGACAAAATCGCGACCAATCAGCCATCAACCTCACGCGCTTCTCAAACAGGTCGCCACGGCGATAGGCACGTTCGACCGCACTGCCAATTGTATGCGCCAGCGCTTGCTCCGCAACGTGGTTGGGATAGCCTGTCAAATCTGCGGCCCAGTCTCTGAAGGTCGAGCGGAATCCGTGGACCGTAATGTCACTGCGCCCCATTCGCTTCAGCACAGAAGCCATCGCCATATTAGACAAACCATTTGCCCGAGGGCCAATGAATACGAATGGATTGGCGCGCTCACGCGGAAGTGCGCGGAGAATCTCGTAGGCGCGGTCTGATAGCGGAACACGGTGTTCCTTGTTCGCCTTCATTCGCCCGGCCGGGATTGTCCAGACCCTTCCATCAAGGTCAATTTCGTCCCACGTTGCGCCTATGATCTCACCTGTCCGCGCTGCGGTCAGGATTGTGAATTCTAAGGCTTGGGCCGCAATCCCATCCCGTTCAGACAGTTCCGCGATGAAGGGCGGAACTTCCGCATACGGCAACGCCGCGTGGTGTTTAATGCGTTGCAATTGGCCCCTTGCAGGTAGCGCCTTTTGCAGAAAACCACGCCACCGGGCCGGATTGTCGCCTTGGCGATAACCGCGCATCGTGGCCCAATCCAACACACTTTCGATTCGACCCCGAACCCGGTTGGCGGTTTCAGGAATTGTCATCCAAAGGCTTTTGCCGGGGCGTTTGGGATGCTCACCTTCCAGTGCCTTGAGGACGAGGATGGAGTCTACGTCTGCGACCGGAATCCCCTTGAAGACCGGAAAAACGTAATCCTCCAAGGTGGACAGGAATTGTGCCGCCGCCTTACGGTTACGCCAGCGCGGTTCATTCTGAGCGTAATATTGCCGTGCCGCTTCTTCAAAGGTGACGGTCTTTGCAACGTCAACAGCACGAGCTGCCCGCTCGGCACGCCGCGCGTCGATCGGGTCGATGCCGTCAGCGATTTTCTGCCTCGCTGCCCTGGCTCGCTCCCGCGCTTCCTTCAAACTGAAATCATCGAGTGATCCCAGTCCATGAAATCGCTCCTTATTGTTTAGCTCATACCGGAGCAGCCAACTCTTCGTGCCGGTGCGTCCCACCTGCAAATAGAGCCCGCGCGTCTCTGGGTCGCGGTAACGACCAGGTGTA
Organism: uncultured Rhizobiaceae bacterium; assembly: GCA_947259295.1. Taxonomy (GTDB): domain Bacteria; phylum Pseudomonadota; class Alphaproteobacteria; order Rhizobiales; family Rhizobiaceae; genus CAMYMG01. Next base: position 1,153 of record CAMYMG010000103.1, on the reverse strand, counting down.
TTCAGCTTCGCGATCCGCTTCGTATTCAGTGCCATCGGTCCATATGCCTATCTATCGTCGTCCGTTTCAACCCCCGGATTGGCCGGCGATTGTAAACGGGTTTTATCGACTGTTGCCGACGAAGACATAAGGGAAATATTCGTTACTACAATGGGTTAGGAAGAACCCACCGGTAGTCTGCGGGACTTACCGAGTTAGACGGAGGCGGGCACCCTCTCCGCCACTCTTAAATCGTAAGACATTGTTTTAGAAACGATTTTGGCTTCGTACGGTTGAGATCTTCCCCCATTTATTCCCCCATTGTGTTTCGGAAGCTGTCGGACGCTTTCGGAGTTGTTTGGCAGCGCAATCTTTATGGCGTCCAGCTTGGCCACTTGGCGGCGCTCCCACGGCGCATCCATTGGCCTGAAGCTTCGATCCGGGTAAGACATATTTGACTGAGCATCGAAGAGTGCCGATTGGTCCGATCGGGGACCAGCTGAGGTGACACTGATCGTACCTTGCTTCGCTGAAGACCCAGAAGGAGGGTTCCTGCCCACCCCGGAACACGGGATCGAAGGGTGGGCATCAATTCAATGAACTCAAACCGTCGCCTCAGTGCAGTGTCAAGCAGTGCTATCGGCCTGTCGGCTGTGTTCATGGTGCCTATGATGTGAAGGTTGGACGGTTTCAGATTCGGGTCCTCTCTCGCCAAGCCATGATTTAAACGCTGCTTTCTACACTCACTCCCCCAATACATTTCTCACACTTCCGACCAATTGTGCTGCCGTTCAAGAAAAGAATATATAGATCAACATAGACCAGTTGTATTTATTCAAGTTTTAAGCGATTCAAGTTTGTTGACGTGTTCCCCTGAATTGTCCTAGCTTTGAGGCTAGCTTTGTCCTCGGATGAGGAGACAGGCAATGGAGCGATCGAGATTTTCTGACGAACAGGTCATCGGCATTTTGAAAGAGCACCAGGCTGGGCTCTCTGCGACGGAGCTTTGCCGCAAATACGGCGTGAGCGATGCGACGTTCTATAAACGGCGCTCGAAGTATGGAGGCATGGATGTGTCGGAGGCGAAGCGGCTGAAGGCTCTTGAGGAGGAGAACGGCAAGCTGAAGCGTCTGCTGGCCGATGCCATGCTCGACGTCTCGACCTTGCGCGAGAT
>CAMYMG010000102.1 GCA_947259295.1 uncultured Rhizobiaceae bacterium | reverse complement strand
CGCGTGCCATAGATCCGCTGACTTCGGTTGCGCGGGCGCAGCTTTCCGCCGCGCTCGACCACCTGGCGGCTGCCGTAAGCGCGGCGCGCGCGGAACTGCAAGGGCGGCCGCTTTTGCTGGCGGGATTCTCGCAAGGCGCGTGTCTGTCGATAGAATATCTCTGTGCCGGCCTTCCGGCCCCGGATGCACTGGCGGCATTCACCGGCTGCCGCGTCGGCGTGCCCGGGGATGCCCGGAGCGATGCTGCTCCGGCCGGCGTCCCGATCTACCTGTCGGGCAGTGACGCGGATCCCTGGATTCCGGTGTCGGCCTTCGCGGATGCGGCGCAGTCGCTGGGGATCAAGGGCGCGCGCCTGCGCGCGGACCTCTTCCCGGGGCGGAGCCACGAGGTCTCGGATGCCGAGATCGCCATGCTCGACGGCATCCTTGGCGACCTGTCCGCCGGCCGGGGTCCACGCATGGGAGCGTCGCGATGATGGACAGTTTCACCTTTCCGGGTCTGACGACGCGGGTGGTCTTCGGCTCGGGCACCATGGCGCGTGCCGAAGAGGAAGTCCGGCGCCTCGGCCACGACAAGGCCATGGTGCTTTCGACGGAACATCAGAAGGAAGATGCCGAAACACTGGCTGCCAGCCTTGGCGATCTTGCCGCCGGCACGTTTTCCGGTGCGGTGATGCATACACCCGTCGAGATCACGGAAAAGGCCGTCGAAAGCTTCCGCGCCAGCGGGGCCACTGCGGTGGTCAGCCTCGGCGGCGGCTCGACCGTCGGGCTTGGCAAGGCCATCGCGCTGCGTACGGGCGCCGACCAGGTGGTGATCCCGACGACCTATGCCGGCTCGGAAATGACCGACATTCTTGGCGAGACCTCGGCGGGCGAGAAGACGACGCGCCGCTCGCCCGATATTCGCCCGGAGACGGTCATCTACGACGTCGACCTGACGCTCGGCCTGCCTGTCGCGCTGACCGTGACCTCGGCCATGAACGCCATCGCCCATGCGATGGAGGCGCTCTATGCGCCAGATCGCAATCCGGTGACCGTGCTGATGTGCAAGGACGCCATGGCGGCCTTTCGGGAAGCCATCCCTCGGCTGATCGACGATCCGCGGAATCGCACTGCGCGCGCGCAGGCGCTCTACGGCGCGTGGTGCTGCTCGACCGCGCTGGGACACAGTTCGATGGCGCTGCACCACAAGCTGGCGCATGTCTTCGGCGGCTCGTTCGACACGCCGCATGCCGAGACCCACGCAATTCTCCTGCCCTACACGACCGCCTTCAACGAAGCGGCGGTGCCCGACCTGCTGCGCCCGATCGCCGAGGCATTTGGAGGGCGCTCGGCAGGCGGCGCCATCTGGGATTTCGCGCAGTCGGTCGGCTCGCCGCTCAGCCTCAGAGACATCGGAATCCAGGAGACCGATCTCGACCGTGCGGCGGCGATCGCCGTGAAGAATGCCTATGCCAATCCAAGGCCTATCGACCTGGAATCGATACGGGAACTGCTCCAGGCGGCGTGGGAAGCACGTCGTCCGGGGGACGAATAGAGCAAAAGGGAGGACGAACCCATGATTACAAGACGCACGCTACTGAAGACGTCTGCCGCCGCTGGACTGACCCTGACCGCCTCGGGGCTTGCAGCGCCGAGCATCGCGCAGAACGCCAAGATCCGCCTCGGCTATGTATCCCCGCAGACGGGACCGCTGGCAGGTTTTGCCGAGAGCGACGCCTATAACATCGAGGCATTCCTCGCCTCGGAGGCGGGCAAGAACTTCGAAGTCATCGTCAAGGACAGCCAGTCCAATCCGAACCGCGCGGCCGAGGTCGCCAAGAGCCTGATCATCGATGACGAGATCAACCTGATGCTAGTCGGCTCGACGCCGGAAAACACAAATCCTGTCGCCACCACCTGCGAGGCGGAGGGCATTCCCGTCATCTCGACCATGGCGCCGTGGCAGCCCTGGTTCATCGGCCAGCAGGGCAATCCGGGAGACCCTTCGTCCTGGAAGCCGTTCGACTTCGCCTATCACTACTTCTGGGGCCTTGAGGATATCATTGCCATCTATACCGGCATGTGGAAGCAGCTCGACACCAACGGCAAGGTCGGCGGGCTTTTCCCCAATGACGCCGATGGCAACGCCTGGGGCGATCCGGAAAATGGCCTGAAGCCGGGCCTCGACGCAGCCGGCTTCAGCCTCACCGACCCGGGCCGCTACCAGAACCTCACGGACGATTTCACCGCGCAGGTGAATGCGTTCAAGGCGGCCGACGTCGAGATCGTCACCGGCGTCGTCATTCCGCCGGACTTCACCACCTTCTGGAACCAGGCCCGCCAGCAGGGTTTCAAACCGAAGGCCGTGACGGTGGCAAAGGCGATCCTTTTCCCGCAGTCGGTCGAGACGCTCGGCGATGCTGGCCATAACCTCTCTTCCGAAGTCTGGTGGTCGGCCTCGCACCCGTTCAAGTCCTCGGTGACGGGGCAGAGCTCGGCGGACCTCGCGGCGGATTTCACCGCCAAGACCGGGCGTCCCTGGACCCAGCCGATCGGCTTTGTCCATTCGCTGTTCGAAGTGGCGGCGAATGTCATGGGACGTGTTTCGGACCCGACGGATTCCGAGGCAATCGCCGCCGAAATCGCCGCCACCGACATGGTGACCGTGGTCGGCAAGGTGGCGTGGAACGGCGAGGGCCTGCCGCCCTTCGCCGCAAAGAACGTCTGCAAGACGCCGCTCGTCGGCGGCCAGTGGCGGAAGAAGGACGATGGCTTCGATCTGGTGATCGTGGAAAACGCCAACGCTCCGGAAATCCCCACCGCGGGCAAGATGGAAGCGCTGAACTGACACCGGTGCCGGGTGCGGCGTTCACCGCCGCCCCGGTCTGCGTGGGCAGAGGATTTTGCGGATGATACTCAAACTGGACAATGTCTCGAAGTCGTTTGGGGCGCTGAAGGTCGCGGATCGCGTGACCTTTTCGGTGCCGCGCGGCGAGGCATTGGGTATCATCGGACCCAACGGGGCAGGCAAGTCGACGCTTTTCAACCTGATCACGGGCAATTTGCTGGCAAATGAGGGGCGTCTGGAATTCCTCGGCCGTGATGTCACCCGCGCCCCGGCGATGCAGCGCGTTCGCATGGGCATCGGCCGCTCGTTCCAGATCCCGCAGCCTTTCGAGGGCCTGACAGTATTCGAGAACCTGCTCACCGCTGCCGCTTTCGGCCGCGGCGGACGCGAAGCCGACATGGTCGACGACTGTGCGCGCATTCTGGACGAGACGGATCTTATCAGGAAGGCGAACACTGTTGCCGGGACGCTCAGCCTGCTCGACCGCAAGCGCCTGGAACTCGCCCGAGCGCTCGCGACCGGCCCGGAACTCCTGCTGCTCGACGAGATTGCCGGTGGCCTGACGGAAGGCGAGTGCAAGGTGCTGGTTGCGACGATCAGGCAGATACATGCCCGAGGCACGACCATCATCTGGATCGAGCATGTGCTGCACGCCCTCACCTCCGTGGTGGAGCGCCTCCTGGTGCTCGACTTCGGAAAAGTCATCGGCATCGGGACGCCGGACGAGATCATGGCGTCCAAGGACGTGCAGGAGATCTATCTGGGAATTGAGGTGTGATGCTTCTCGAAACCCATGGTCTCACCGCAAGCTACGGGCAATTCCGGGCCCTGTTCGGCGTCGATATCGCGGTTGCGGCGGGCGAGTGCGTCGCCGTGATCGGGGCCAATGGAGCGGGCAAGTCGACGCTGATGCGCTCGATCACCGGCGTCATCCGGAACCAGGCCGGCATGGTGCTGCACCGTGGAGAGCCGATCGGTGCGCTGACGTCGGCCGACATCATGAAGCGCGGCATCGCCATGGTGCCCGAAGGGCGCCGGCTGTTTCCCTCGCTGACGGTGGAGGAAAACCTGCTGATCGGCGGGCAGGCGCGCAAGGCGCAAGGCCCCTGGAACCTCGACACGGTCTACGACCTGTTCCCGATCCTGCGCGAGCGACGGAAGAATCCGGGCACCGCGCTTTCGGGCGGCCAGCAGCAGATGGTTGCGATCGGTCGCGGGCTGATGTCGAATCCCGAATTGCTGCTTTGCGACGAGATCAGCCTCGGGCTGGCGCCCGTCGTCATCCGCGACATCTACGCGGCGCTGCCTAAGATCCGGGCGAGCGGCGCTGCCATCGTCCTGGTTGAGCAGGACATCGGCAAGGCGCTGTCGGTTGCCGACCGCGTCTACTGCATGATGGAAGGCCGCGTGACCCTGACTGCGAAGGCCGCGGCGGTGTCACGCCAGGAGATCCATGCCGCCTATTTCGGAGAGGCGGCATGATCTGGATCGACACAATCGTGCAGGGCATCCTGCTTGGCGGCCTTTATGCACTGTTCGCGGCGGGGCTCAGCCTCGTTTTCGGCATCATGCGCCTTGTCAACCTCGCGCATGGGGACCTGATCGTGTTCGCGGCCTACCTGATCCTGGTAGGCGTGCAGTTGCTCGGCCTGTCGCCCTGGGTCGCCGTGCTAATCGCCATGCCGCTGATGTTCGGCTTCGGCTGGTTGCTGCAGACGGTGGTGCTGAACCGGGTGCTGGGCAAGGACATCCTGCCGCCGCTGCTCGTTACCTTCGGCCTGTCGGTAACCCTGCAGAACGGACTTCTAGAGGGGTTTTCCGCCGACAGCCAGCGCATTCCCGCCGGCACGCTGGAAGGGGCGTCCCTCGATCTCGGGCTGGTTACCGTCGGCGTGATGCCGCTCCTGACCTTCCTCTCCGCGGTCGCCGCGATCCTGACGCTGAACGCGCTCTTCTATCACACTGCGCTCGGGCGCTCGTTTCGCGCCACCTCGGACGACGCGGTGGCTGCAGGGCTGATGGGGATCGAGCCGAAGCGGATTTTCGCGATTGCCACCGGCATCGCGATGGTGGTGGTGACACTGGCCGCGCTCTATCTCGGCATGCGGGCGAACTTCGACCCCTCCATCGGCCCGGCGCGGCTGATCTATGCCTTCGAGGCGGTGATCATCGGCGGCCTCGGCAGCCTGTGGGGAACGCTTGCCGGCGGCATCATTGTCGGCGTCGCGCAAACGGTCGGCGCGGCGGTCAATCCCGAATGGCAGATCCTGGCGGGCCATATCGCATTCCTCGCCGTGATGCTGCTCAAGCCGCGGGGCCTGTTTCCCCGCGCCGTGGATTGAGGGCGTCATGTACCGTTTGACAACCCGCACCCGCGCCGGGACTGCGACAGCCGTCGCCATGCTTGTGCTGGTCGTCGCCGGCGTAATGTTGCCCGCCTTCGCGTCGCGCAGCGTGATCCAGGATCTCTTCTTCATCCTCACCATGCTGACTCTGGCCCAGCTCTGGAATCTTCTGGCGGGCTATGGCGGCCTGGTTTCGGTCGGCCAGCAGGCATTCGTAGGCATCGGCGCCTATGCGATGTTTGCCGGGGTGATCCTGCTCGGCTGGGACCCGGTCTGGGCCATTCCGCTGGGCGGCCTGGCTGCATTACTGCTGGCGGTTCCGACCGCGTTCTTCGCCTTTCGCCTGCAGGGGGCCTATTTCGCCATCGGCACCTGGGTGATCGCCGAGGTGACGCGCCTGCTGGTTGCGCAATGGAAGGCTCTTGGTGGCGGTACCGGCACCTCGCTGCCGCGCGAGGCAACACGAAACATCATCGGAACCGATGCGATCCAGGCTCTGTTCGGGGTCCGCGACGCCGCGGCCCGCGACATCCTAGCCTATTGGCTGGCACTCGTGCTGGTCGTCCTCGCTACGGCCGGCATCTACTGGCTGCTGCGCAGCAGGCTCGGCCTGGCACTCGCCGCCGTGCGCGACAATGTCGATGCGGCCCAGTCTGTGGGTGTCGATGCGGCAAAGCTCAAATGGGCCGTGTTCCTGATCGCCGCTGCTGCAACTGGTCTGACCGGCGCGCTGATCTTCATGCAGACGGCCCGTATTTCGCCTGACGCGGCCTTCGCCGTCACCGACTGGACCGCCTATGTGATCTTCATCGTCGTCATCGGCGGGATCGGCACCATCGAGGGGCCGATCCTGGGCGTCCTGGTGTTCTACATGCTGCGCTCGGTGCTGGCCGACTATGGCAGCTGGTACCTGATGACGCTCGGCGTGCTTGCCATCGTCATCATGCTGTTTGCGCCGACGGGACTGTGGGGACTGATCTCGGCCCGCAGCGGGCTGCATCTGTTTCCGGTTCGCCGCAGGCTTACCGGCGCGAAGATTGAGGGAGGAACTTGATGGCCGATATAGAAACCGAGGTCCTGATCGTCGGGACCGGCCCGGCCGGCTCGGCGACGGCGGCTCTGCTGTCCAGCTACGGCGTCGCCAACATGGTGGTGAACCGCTACCGCTGGCTGTCGAACACGCCGCGTGCCCACATCACCAACCAGCGGACGATGGAGGTGCTTCGCGATCTCGGCCGGGATGTCGAGGCGGAGGCAATGATGCATGCCTCACCGCAGGAACTGATGGGCGAGAACGTGTTCTGCGAGAGTCTGGCGGGCGAAGAGATCGGCCGCATGAAGAGCTGGGGCACCCACCCGAGTTCCAAGGCCGAGCACCTGCTGTCGTCGCCGTCCTTCATGAACGACCTGCCCCAGACCTTCATGGAGCCGATCCTGTTCAAGACGGCCTGTTCGCGTGGCACGCAGGCGCGCATGAGCACGGAGTATCTGAGCCACGAGCAGGATGACGAGGGCGTCACGACGACCTGCCGCGACCGCCTGACGGGCAAGGAATTCACGGTCCGTTCGAAATTCCTCGTCGGCGCGGATGGCGGCAATTCGCTGGTGGCCGAGCATCTCGGCGTACCGCTCGAGGGCAAGATGGGGGTCGGCGGATCGATGAACATCCTGTTCCGCGCCGATCTGTCGAGATACGTGGCGCACCGGCCGAGCGTCCTCTACTGGGTGATGCAGCCGGGCGCCGATGTCGGCGGCATCGGCATGGGCCTGGTGCGCATGGTCCGGCCCTGGAACGAGTGGCTGATCGTTTGGGGCTACGACATCAACCAGCCGCCGCCCGAGGTGACGCCGGAACTGGCGACAGAGGTGGCGCGCCAGCTTGTCGGAGACACGGAGCTGGAGATCGAGCTTCTGGGCGCCAACACCTGGACTGTGAACAACTGCTTCGCGACGCATATGCAGAAGGGACGGGTGTTCATCATGGGCGATGCCGCGCATCGGCACCCGCCGTCGAACGGTCTCGGCTCGAACACCTCGATCCAGGACGGATTCAACCTTGCCTGGAAGCTCGCCAAGGTGGTGCAGGGGCAGGCCGGCATCGGTCTTCTTGACAGCTACTCGGAAGAGCGCGCGCCAATCGCCCGCCAGATCGTGACGCGGGCCAACCAGTCCATCGCGGAATTCGGGCCGATCTTCGAGGCGCTCGGCATGGATGGCGGCGTCGATCACGAAAAGATCCAGCGCAACATGGAAGCGCGCTGCGATGCGACCCCGGCCGCGGAGGCGCAGCGCGAGGCCTTGCGCAAGGCGATTGCCTTCAAGAACTACGAGTTCGATGCGCATGGCGTCGAGATGAACCAGCGCTACACTTCCTGCGCGATCGTCACCGACGGTCAGCCGGAGCCCGACTTCGAAAAGGACCGTGAGCTGCATTATGCGCCCACGACCTGGCCTGGCGCGCGCCTGCCGCATGTCTGGGTGTTCGAGCGCTCCGGCAAGAAGGTCTCGACGCTCGACCTTTGCGGCCATGGCGAGTTCACGCTGCTGACCGGCATCGGCGGCGATGCCTGGGTGGCGGCGGCCGAAACCGTCGGCGCTGAACTCGGCCTGCCGATTCGCACGCATGTGATCGGCCCGCGCCGCGCCATCGAGGATCATACCGGCGACTGGGCGCGCGCGCGGGAAATCCGCGACACAGGCTGCCTGATCGTCAGGCCAGATCACCATGTCGCCTGGCGCGCCGAAACGCTGGCTTCCGACCCGGCGGCCGAACTGCGCCGCGTCTTCAAATCTGTTCTTGCGCGTTGAGGAGGTCCCATGATCGACGGACATGAAACCGGCTATTTCACCGAGGCGAACTCGGCCGAAGTCGTCGTCGCCCGCAACAAGAACGCCAAGGATGCCCGGCTCCGCGACGTGATGGAAGTCATCACGCGGAAACTGCACGAGGCGGTGAAGGAGATCGAGCCGACCCAGGACGAATGGTTCGCGGCAATCATGTTTCTCACCCGGACCGGGCAGATCTGCAACGAGTGGCGGCAGGAGTACATCCTGCTGTCGGACGTTCTCGGCGTCTCGATGCTGGTTGACGCGATCAACAACCGCAAGCCGTCGGGCGCCTCGGAATCGACCGTGCTCGGTCCCTTCCATGTCGCCGACGCACCCGAACTGCCGATGGGCTCTAACATCTGTCTCGACCAGAAGGGCGAGCCGATGTTCGTGCATGGCCGCATCCTCGACACCGAGGGTCGCCCCGTTGCGGGAGCCAAGATCGATGTCTGGCAGGCCAATGACGAGGGCTTCTACGATGTCCAGCAGAAGGGCATCCAGCCCGACTTCAACCTGCGCGGCGTCTTTCGCACCGGCGCCGACGGCCGCTACTGGTTTCGCGGCGTGAAGCCGAAATATTATCCGATCCCGGATGACGGCCCAGTCGGCAAGCTGCTCGGCGCGCTCGGGCGCCACCCGTATCGTCCGGCGCATCTGCACTACATCGTCGAGGCAGAAGGTTTCGACACGCTGACGACGCACATCTTCGATCCGGACGACGCGTACATCGATTCCGACGCCGTGTTCGGCGTGAAGAAAAGCCTGCTCGCCGAGTTTCGCAAGGTCGATGACGCGGAAGCCGCCGCCAAGGCCGATGTCGAGGCACCGTTCTACGACGTCGAGTTCGATTTCGTGCTGTCGCGAGGGGATCGCTGACCGGTATGGACAAGACAGCCGCAGACCTCGCCACGGCCGTGGCCGGTATAGAGGATGGGATGACCGTGATGATCGGCGGCTTTGGCGGCGCTGGGTCGCCAATCGAGCTCATTCACGCGCTCATAGACCGCTTTCTTGCGACCGGGAAACCAAGCGGGCTGACGGTCATCAACAACAATGCCGGCAACGGCCATGTCGGCCTCGCCGCCTTGATCGAGGCCGGCATGGTGAGGAAGCTCATCTGCTCCTTCCCGCGCTCCGCCGATCCCGTGGTTTTCACCGAGCTTTACCAGGCCGGCAGGATCGAGCTTGAACTGGTGCCTCAGGGCACGCTCGCGGAGCGGATACGGGCTGGCGGGGCCGGCATTCCGGCATTCTACACGCCCACCTCCTTCGGGACCGATCTCGCAAAGGGCAAGCCTGTCGAGGAGTTCGAAGGACGATCCTATGTCCGGGAGCGCTGGCTGAAGGCCGACGTCGCGCTGGTCAAGGCGGAGGCTGCCGATACGCATGGCAACCTCACCTATCGGGCCGCGGCGCGGAACTTCAATCCGCTGATGTGCATGGCGGCCGCCGAAACCGTCGTGCAGGCGAGCCGGATCGTGCCGGCGGGCGGCATCGATCCTGAGATCGTCATCACGCCCGGCATCTTCGTGCAGAAGGTCGTCGCGGTACCGCATCCGCAGCAGGAAGAGGACCTGAACCTCGCAAACGCCATCTACCCCGAGGTGGCCTGACATGATGGCCAAGCTCAGCAACAACCAGATTGCCTGGCGCGCAGCGCAGGACATTCACGACAGCGCCTATGTCAATCTGGGCATCGGCTTCCCCGAGAAGGTGGCGCAGTACCAGCCGGCAGGCCGTGAGGCCATCTTCCACACCGAGAATGGCATCCTGGATTTCGGGCCGCCGCCGGCCAAGGGCGAGGAGGACTGGGACCTGATCAATGCCGGCAAGAAGGCCGTGACGCTGCGGCCCGGCTCCGCCTTCTTCCACCACGCCGACAGTTTCGCCATGGTGCGCGGCGGCCATCTCGATGTCGCGATCCTCGGTGCCTATGAGGTGGCGGAAAACGGCGATCTCGCCAACTGGTCGACCGGCCCGAAAGGCGTCCCCGCGGTGGGTGGCGCGATGGACCTGGTCCACGGCGCCAAGCGCGTTGCCGTCATCACCGATCACGTGACGAAGGACGGCAAGCCGAAGCTGGTGAAGCGTTGCACCTTGCCGCTCACCGGCGTCGCCTGCGTGACGCGCGTCTACACCTCGCTTGCGGTGATCGACATCGAGGAAGGCCGCTTCGTGCTGCGCGAGAAGCTTGCGGGCCTTTCGCTCGCCGATCTGCAGGCCGTGACAGAGGCGGAGCTTCTCGTTTCAGGCAGCGTCGCCGACCTCACCGTTCCGGATCTCTAGATACGGCTCACCGCGTTTGCGGCCGGCACCCCGGCTTACGAATCTTCGGCTTTGGGGCGCTGGCGTGTCGCCGCACTCTTCAGCATGTATGCCTCGGCCTCGGTCATGTGGTCATGCATGATCTGCCGCGCTGCCTCGGCATCGCCCCTCTTGATCGCACGCAGCAGGCGGACTTGATAGTGCAAGCCGACTTCGCGCAGCTGCGGATTGGAGAGCTGGTAGATCTCGCGGCACACGGTCATGTCGCGCAGCAGGCTGAGCAGGAAGATGGCGACGAACCCCAGCAGGCGGTTGGAGCTGTTGCGCGCGAGTTCGGCATGGAAGTCGAGTTCGGCCAACCGCTGGCGGTATTCGTCCTCGCTCGAGCTCGGCTCGACCTCGTAGAGCCGGATTGTTGCCTGCAGCGTCCGGAACGCCTCCTCCGAAAGGGAGTCCGTCGCTGCCGTGGCGGCCAGTTCGGGTTCGACGAGCTTGCGTATGGCATAGATATCGGCAATCGACGGCGGTTCGAACAGAAAGAGGTTGTCGAGGATGCGGATGGCATTGTCCGGGTCGATGGACGCCACGAAGGAGCCGCCGCCGGGCCCTGTCTTGCTGGCGATCAGCCCCTGGAATTCAAGGATTTTCAGAGCTTCGCGCAATGTGCCGCGCGAAACGCCGAGGTGCTCGGGACTGAGCCATTCGGCCGGTACCCGCTTGCCCGGCGCGAGCCCGGCGGCCATCAGCCGATCGCGGATGGAATCAGCTATGATGTCCGGCCGCTTACGGCGCTTGCCGGCGTGCGGATCGAGCGCCGGTACCGGCAGGCCATTGTCCGCCTCCCCCATTCCTGTCACCTGTCTCCGTGGGGGTGAAAACAAGCGGCCTGGTGTGCCTCTTCGCCGGCAAACCCCTCCAACGCCGGCACTACCGCATTACACGTGTCGGTGCGCCTCGGGCAACGGGCGTAGAAGGCGCAGCCCGGCGGCGGATCGTAGGGGTCGGGCAGTTCGGTCTCGGCGTCCTCCGCCGCCAGCGACCTGCGGCCGGGCGCCGGCGCGGAGTTGAGCAGGAGATGCGTGTAGGGATGGCGCGGCCTACCGAACACGGCGCGGCTCGATCCGATCTCGACGACGCGGCCGAAATACATCACCGCCACGCGGTCGCTGACGCTTTCGACGACCGACAGGTCGTGGCTGATGAAGACATAGGTCAGCCCGAAACGTTTCTTCAGGCCGTCGAGAATGTTGAGTACCTGGGCCTGGATGGAGACGTCGAGTGCCGAGACCGGCTCGTCGAGCACGATGAGCTTAGGGTCGGCGGCCAGCGCCCGGGCGATGCCGATGCGCTGTGCCTGTCCGCCAGAGAATTCGTGCGGATAGCGGTCGAGGAACTCGGGCGCGAGGTTGACGGCGTCCATCAGTTCGGAAAGGCGCGTTGACCGCGCCTCCCGATCGAGCTCGAGAAGATGAATGAGGGGCGCCTCGAGAATCGTACGCACCGTCTTGCGCGGATTGAGCGAGGCGACCGGGTCCTGGAAGACGTACTGTACGTCGCGCGACAGTCGGCGCAAATCCTTGCCTGCCTCTGCGGCGAGGTCGCGTCCCTCGAACAGGATGCGGCCGCCGGTCGGCCTGTCGAGGCCGACGATCATGCGCGCGAGCGTGGACTTGCCGCAGCCAGATTCCCCCACCACCCCGAGCGTCTCGCCGCGCCGTACCTCGATCGACAGGTCCTGCACGGCGTGTACGCCGGGCTTCGGCCTGCCGAAGATCGTACGCCCGCCGCCGAAGACACGCTCGGCCCGCTCCACCTTCAACAAGGTCTCCTCAGACATAGGGCTCTCCCGCGATCAACGGGTGGATGCAGCGCGCCGCACGCCCGGGTCTGAACTCCATCAGCGGGATCGGCCCCGCGCGGCAGTCGGCCTCGACCCGCGGACAGCGCTCGGCAAACGCACAGCCGACCGGCAATCTGTTGACCACCGGCGGCCGGCCCGCGATCGCGTCCAATCGCCGTTCGGGCTGTCCGAGCACGGGGACACAGTCGATCAGCTTGGCGGTGTATGGATGGGCAGGCGAAGAGAGGATCTCGTCCGTGCTGCCGGTCTCGACGAACTTGCCGGCATACATGACGGCAACCCGGTCGCAGATGGCCGAGACGACGCCGAAGTCATGCGTGATGAACAGGATGCCGGTGTCGCGTTCGCGGCGCAGCGTGTCGAGCAGCGCCAGCACCTGCGCTTGCACCGTGACGTCCAGTGCCGTCGTCGGCTCGTCGGCAATGATGATCTGCGCATCGTTGGCGAGCGCCATGGCGATGCAGACCCGCTGGCGCATGCCGCCGGATAGTTCATGCGGATAGGCGTTTAGGCGCTCGGCGGGGTTGGGAATGCGGACCATCTTGAGCAGGTCGGCGGCCTTTGCCGACGCGTCGGACTTCGATAGCGGCTGGTGTGCCTGGATCGCCTCGACCAGCTGGTCGCCGACCGTAAACAGCGGATGCAACGTCGACAGGGGATCCTGAAAGACGTGGCTGACCGCCGCGCCGCGCAACTGACGGATGCGTTCGTCCGAAGCGGCAAAGAGGTCCTCGTCGCCAAGCATCGCGGCACCGCCGACGATGCGTCCGGGCGGCGTCGGCACCAGTCCCATGATCGACATGGCGGTGACCGACTTGCCGGAGCCGGATTCGCCGACAATACCAAGACACTCGCCGCGGCCGACATGGAGATCGACACCACCAACCGCCTTGTAGACCTCGCCGCCGATGTGGAATTCGGTGCGCAGGCCACGCACGTCGAGCACGGCGCCCTCTATTGCAGCAGCGGCAGGCTGCTTTTCACGCATCACCGCGGTGCGCGCCACCGGGCGCGTCAGCGCACCGGATTTCAGGCGCGGGTCGAGCACGTCACGCACGCCGTCGCCGAGCAGGTTGATGCTCATCACCAGCGCGAAGATCATCAGGCCGGGCACGATAGAGACATGCGGGGCGGTGAACAGGATCTTGCGTCCGTCGCCCAGCATCGAGCCGAGGTCGGCCTGAGGCGGCTGCGCACCGAGCCCAAGAAAGGACAGACCGGCGGTTTCGAGAATCATCCAGCCGATGGTGGTCGACATGGTGATGATGATGACCGGCAGGACATTGGGCAGCACCTCGACGAACAGGATCTGCGTATGGGACTTGCCGGAAAGACGCGCCGCGTCGACGAATTCGCGCCGCGAAACGCCGAGCGAGATGCCGCGGATGTTTCGGGCGAAGAAGGGGATGTTGACCACGGCGATCGCATAGAGCGCGTTGAGCAGGCCGGGGCCAAGCACCGCGACGATGGCGAGCGCCAGCAGGATGTAGGGAAAGGCCATCACCATGTCGATGCCGCGCATCAGCAGCGTGTCGACCCGTCCACCGGCATAGCCGGCGACCAGGCCGATCAGCGAGCCGAAGAACGCGGCGATCAGGGTTGCCGACAGGCCGACCGCGAGGCTGACGCGGGTGCCCCAGACAAGCCTGGAAAGGATGTCGCGCCCGAGCGCATCGGTGCCGAGCAGGTGCCCCGCCTCGAATGGCCGGATCAGTCGATTGGCGGGCTCGGTCATGTCGGGATCGGGAAGCGGCAGAAGAGGCGCCGCGAGCGCGACCAACACGATCAGCCCGAAGACGATCAGCCCGGCGGTCGCAAGGCTGTTGTTGAGCAGCAGGCGCAGGCTGTCCGGGCGGCCTGACCGCCGGCCGGCGGGTTGCGTTGCCACGACTTCTGCCATCAGCGCAGCCTCGGGTCGAGCAAGGTCTGCGCCACGTCGGCGGCCAGATTGAACAGCACATAGGCCGTGGCGACAACGAGCACGCCGCCCTGGACGAGCAGCAGGTCGCGCGTCGAGATGGCCTTGACCAGCATCGAGCCGATACCGGGCCACTGGAAGACGGTTTCGATATAGACGGCGCCGCCGAGGACGAAGCCGGCCTGGATGCCGATCACCGGGATGACGGTGACCAGCGCCGACTTGAATGCGTGGCGATAGATGACGCGGTTTTCGGTCACGCCCTTGGCGCGTGCGGTGCGGATATAGTCCTGGCGCAGGACCTCGAGCATCGCCGTACGGGTGAGCCTGGCGATGACGCCGGTCGCCACGACGGCCAATGTGAGGGCCGGCAGGAACAGGTGGTGCAGCAGGTCCGGCAGGTCGCCGCCGCCGTAGATGGCATACATGCCCGATGCCGGAAACCATTGAAGGTTCACAGCAAAGACGAGGATGAGCAGCAGCCCGAGCCAGAAGGAGGGCACCGAGATACCGATGAGAACGACGAAGGTGATCGACTTGTCGACCCATGAAAACTGACGCACGGCCGAGACGATCCCCGCCAGCAGCCCGACGATGGAGCACAGGACGAGCGACGTCCCGGCTAGGATCAAAGTCGCCGAGAAGCGCTCCAGCACCTCGTCAAGCACCGGCCGATTCATTGTGTAGGAGCGGCCGAAGTCACCGTGCGTCAAATTGGTCAGCCAGATGACGTATTGCTGCAAGAGCGGCTTGTCGAGGCCGAGATCCCGGTTCAGCTTCTCGACATTCTCCGGCGTCGCATAAGACCCCAGAATGGCGGTCGCCGGGTCGCCGGGGATCATCGCCATGATGAGGAAGACGATGATGGTCAGCCCGAAGATAACCGGGATGGCGGCCAGCAGTCGTTTGGCGATGTAGGCGGTCAAGAAGCGTCTTTCTCGCGTGCTTCAGAGCGACGCCGGAACATGTCCCGGCGCCGTTTGGAAGTCATTGCGGCTTGGCAACCTTCTGCAGCATGAGGAAGAAGGAGGGCTGCAGCTTGAAGCCCTCGACCGAGGCCTTGGTCACCGCATTCTGCTTCCAGTTGGCGACGAAGACCCAGGGCGCGTCCTCCTGCACCAGCGCCTGCATCTCCTTGTAGAGCTTGGCGCGTTCGGCCTGGTCGGTCGAGCGGCGGGCCGCCTCCAGAAGCTCGTCGACCTTCGGGTTCGAATAGTAGCCCGAATTGAAGCCGCCCTTGTCGGGCATCGCTTCCGACCGCAACGCCAGGAAGGGCAGCGTGTCCGGGTCGTTCGTCATCCACGCCATCTCGGCCATGTCGGCCTTGCCCTCAAGGCCTGGATTGACCTTGCCGAGGAAGGTGTTCCACTCGTAGGTCTCGATCTTCACCTCCATGCCGACGGCCTTCAGGTCGGCCTGGATGGCGGTGCCCATGGCGATCGGGTCGAGCATGCCGGAACCGCCCTCGGTGACGTAGAAGGTCACCGGCTCGCCGTTGTAGCCAGCCTCCTTGAGCAGCGCCTTGGCCTTGTCGGGATCATAGGCATAGGGTTCGAGATCCTCATTGTAGGCCCAGGCGAAGGCGGGCGGCGTTGGGCCGGCCGCCACTTCGGCGGTGCCCTGCAGGATGTTGTCGACCAGCGCCTTCTTGTTGATGGCGTAGTTGGCAGCCTGGCGTACCGCCTTGTTGGCGAAGGGGCCTTCCTTGGTATTGAGGATCAGGAACCAGACGTGCGGGCCGGCCTGTTCGTGGACGACGAACTGGTCGTCGGTGCGGAACTGCTGCAGGCTGTCCGGCGGCACTTCCACCATGATGTCCAGACCGCCCGACAACATCTCTGCAATGCGCGTATTGGCGTCGGTTATCGGCCTGTAGATGACGGCTTCGAGGGCCGGCGCGCCGTCCCAGTAGTCCTCGTTCCGGGTCACCACCACCTTGGCGTTGGCCTCCCACTCGGCGAACTTGTAGGCGCCCGTGCCGGCAGGGTTGCGGCCGAAGTCCTTGCCGTTCTTGGTCACCGCGTCGGGCGAAACGATCAGCCCGGTCGGGTAGGCGAGGTTGGACAGGAAGGGCGCATAGGGCTCCTTCAGCTTGAACTCGACCGTCTGCTCGTCGACGGCAGTCACCGTATCGACCGACGAGAAGAAGAACGACAGCGGGAAGGGTCCGGTGTCGTGCGCGGGATGGTTCTCGTCCAGCATGCGGTCGAAGTTGAACTTCACGGCCTCGGCGTTGAACGCCGTGCCATCGTGGAATTTCACGCCGTCGCGCAGCTTGAACGTGTAGGTCGTGCCGTCGTCCGAGATCGTCCAGCTTTCGGCGAGCGCCGGTTCGACCTCGAGCGTGCCGTCCTTGTAGCGCACAAGCCCGTCATAGACATTCATCAGGATGCGGAAGTCGTTGACCGCCGTGACCGCATGCGGGTCGAGCGATTTCGGCTCGGCGATCTGGCCGACAACGAGCACGTTGGGGGGTGTCTGGGCATTGGCGGGCGCTGCAAAGGCGAGCAGCGCAAATGCCATGGCGGCCAGAAATCTTCTCATGGCGATCTCCATCGTTTCAGATGGAAGACAATTAATTCGTAGAATTTGAGAGAGTGCAAGTATTTATTATGATAAATTTTTGTGCACTCTTGGGAGGACCTGCAAGCCGCTATCGGGAGGAGGGCGCACCACACCATGACGCAAGACAGACCCAGCATTGATTTGGCGCGGCTGCGTCGCCTGCACGACGGGGTCAACGCCTTCGGCTTCAACGCCAGGACCGGCGGCTATAACCGGATCGGCTACTCAGGCGAGGACATGGCGGTGCGCGACTGGTTCGCGGCGGAGATGGAAAGAGACGGGCTGACGGTCACGCGTGATGCGGTAAACAATGTTTTCGGGCGCTTCGGGCCGCTCGAACTTCCCTGCATCATGGCAGGCTCGCATCTTGACACGGTGCCGGAAGGCGGCGCCTTCGACGGATCGCTTGGCGCCTGCGTCGCGCTGGAATGCGTCCGTGCCATGAAGCAGGCCGGCATTGAGCCGGCCCGGCCGGTCGTCGTCGTCGCAACGGCCGAGGAAGAGGGCCGTTTCGGCGGCATGCTCGGTTCGCAGACAATTGCCGGCTGCGTGACGCGCGATTGGATTGGACAGGCGCGCGACAGCGACGGCGAAAGCCTGGTGGAGGCGATGCGGCGGCACGGGCTCGATGCCTTCGGCGCGCTCGCCGCGGCCTGGCGCGCCGGATCGGTCGCGGCCTTTCTCGAACTTCACATCGAACAGGGTCCCGTTCTGGAATCGGCCGGACTGCCGGTCGGGATCGTCAACACGATATCGGGGGTGTGCAACATGCAGGTCCGTTTCGAGGGCGTCGCCAACCACTCCGGGACGACCCCGATGGACATGCGGGCGGACGCGTTTGCTGGTCTTGCCGCCTTCGCGGCCGCCATCCCTGACGTGATTGCGGCCCACGGCAGTGACCAGAGCCGGGTCACCATCGGCAAGGTCGAGCTCGGCCCCAATTTCCCGCACACCATCCCGGGTACGGCCGCGTTCTCGATCATCATCCGCGACACGTCGGAAAAGGTCATGCGACGTCTGCGCGATGCAGTCTCGGACGGGATCGCGACCACGGCCAAAACTCACCGTCTACACTTCACGATCGAGGAAAAGAGCTGGCTGCCCCCCGCCAGTCTCGACGCCGGGCTGCATGCGCTATTGGCTGAGGAGGCGACCCATCTGGGGCTGCAGGCTCTCGACATGCCATCGGGTGCCGGCCACGACGCGCAGACCATGCAAAAGCTTTGTCCGGCCGGGCTGATCTTCGTGCCGAGTCGCGGCGGCGTCAGCCATGCGCCGCAGGAATGGACCGACTGGTCCGACATCGAGAAGGCGGCAGCACTGATGCTCAATGCCCTGGTCAGGCTCGCCGGCGCTCACTGATGCCATGTGCAGGTATGCGGAATGGCGATCCGGCCAGATCACATCGCCGCCTGCGGCAGCAGGAAGGGCGTGCCAGCCGGTGGCAGCGTGTCGAGTTTCAACGGGCAGTCGAAGACATCGGAGACCAGCGCGTCGGTCAGCACCTCGCGCGGCGTGCCGAGGGCAGCTATCCGGCCACGCCGCATCACCGCGATCCTGTCGGCGAACATGGCGGTGAGGTTCAGATCGTGCAGGACCGCAACCACGCCGCCTCCCTGGCGCGCAAAGTCGCGGGCGATGTTCATGATGATCAGCTGGTGCTTGATGTCGAGGCTCGACACGGGCTCGTCGAGCAACAGGTAGCGCGGTTCGCCGTCGAGGACGGGCGACCAGACCTGGCATAGCACGCGCGCGAGTTGCACGCGCTGCTGTTCGCCACCGGAGAGCTCCTGGTAGAACCGCCCCGCGAAGCCTTCGAGGTCGACGCGTGCCAGCGCTCGATCGGGAAGATTCGCGCGGTCGCCCTCAGTCGCACCGGAACGACCGCCAAGCAGCCCGAGCCTCACGATTTCGCGCACCGTGTAGGGGAAGGAAAGGACAGTCGCCTGCGGCAGCACGGCGCGCAGAGTGGCAGCCTGCCAGGGCTTAATGCCCGCGATGTCGCGGCCATTGATCGTGATCGTGCCGCTACTCCGCAGATCGCCGGATAGCGTCCTCAAGAGAGTGGTCTTGCCCGAACCGTTGGGACCTACGATCGCGGTCACCTCGCCGGCCGGCGCCGATATGTCGATGTCGGCAATGATCGGTCTGCCGCCTATGGATGCAGTGACGCCTAGGGCTTCGATCATGGCTCGCCTCACAGATCGAGGACGCCGCACTTGCGCAGCAGGATCCACAGGAAGAACGGTGCGCCGGCGGCGGCCGTAACAATGCCGATCGGCAGTTCGGCCGGGGCCACGATGGTCCGGCTGGCGGCGTCGGCAAGCAGCAGCAGGCTGGCGCCAAGCAGCGCCGATGCGGGCAGCAGGAAACGGTTGTCGGGCCCGATCAACAGGCGCAGCAGATGCGGCACGACGATGCCGACGAAGCCGATGCCGCCGCTGACGGCGACCGATGCGCCCGTGGCAGCGGCAACGGCGACAACCGCGACATATTTCAGCCGCTGCACTGAAATGCCGAGATGATTGGCCGTGGCTTCGCCGAGCGCCAGGGCGTTCAGCCCGCGAGCCAGGAAAGGCGTCGCGGCCAGCGCCAGCAGCATGATCGGGGCGACGGCGCCGACTTTCTGCCAGGTAGCCCCCGACAGCGAGCCGAGCGACCAGAACGTCAGGTCGCGCAACTGACGATCATCGGCGACGAAGATCAGCAGGCCGGTGAAGGCCATGGCCATGGCGGCGAGCGCGATGCCGGCCAAAAGCATGGTGGCAACCGACGTACGTCCCTGCCTCGTCGATATGCGGTAGAGAACGAGCGTCGTGGCAAGCCCGCCGCAGAAGGCTGCGAATGGCAAGGCGAAGCTACCAAAGATGACGACGAGGGGTGCAAGCGACGTCGTGCCGAGCACGATCACCGCCACCGCGGCAAGGCCTGCCCCGGCCGAGACGCCGATGAGGCCGGGGTCGGCGAGGGGGTTGCGGAAGAGGCCTTGCATGACAGCGCCAGCAACAGCAAGCGAGGCGCCGATCATCATGCCAAGCACGATACGAGGCAAACGGATATCCTGCATGATGATGCGGTCGCGGATCGACAGCGCCGCCTCGGACGAGGGCGACAAGGCGTCGAGCAGGAAGGAGACGGCAGAGGCGTCTGAAGCTCCCGACCCGAGGCTGAAAAGGATCGTTGCGACGAGCGCCAGGACCAGAAGCATGACCACCAGCCGGGCAAATCCAGATCGGTCGCCGGCTTGTGCCGCCCGCCTTCGCAATCCGGTCAAGCCAACCGCGATTTCATGTGACATGCCGCACCATCAATTCCCGAGCTGGTCGCCATAGAGCGCCGCGGCAAGGTCGCGGATCGCAGATGCGGTGCGCGGGCCGAAACCGAGAAGGTAGGCGGCATCCATGTGGACGAGCCGCCGTGCCTGTCCGGCAGGGGTGGAAGCGATGGCGGAAAGCGCGAAAAGGGCCGCTTCGTCGATCTTCTGATCGCCGCCGCGGTCCATCATCAGGATGACCTCGGGCTGCGCGAGAATGGCGGCCTCGTCCGACAGGTGCTTGTACCCGGAAAAGCCTTCTACGGCATTGACGCCTCCCGCCATGGTGATGATTCCATCGGCGGCCGTGCCGCTGCCAGCCGCGAGCAGCTTGCCACCCTGCATCGACAGGACGAAAAGAACGCGTCTGCGCTCGGCGATCCCGGCAGTCAGGTTTTCTGCCGCTGCAAGATCCGCAGAAACCTTCGCCGCCAGGGCATCGGCTTTGGCTTGCGCATCGAGGGCGGCGCCGACGATGCGGATCTTGTCGAGGATGCCGTCCCGGTCGAACCTCTCGGGTACCATGGCCAGCGGCACACTGGCTTTTGCCAGCACGTCGATCGCGGCCTGGGGGCCGCTGCCCTCAAGCGCGAGGATGGCCGAAGGATCAACCGACAGCACGCCTTCCGGCGACAGCGCGCGCATGTAGCCGACATCGGGAAGCGATAGCGCCGCTGCCGGATAGATGCTGGTCGAGTCGCGGGCGACCAGCCTGCTTTCCTCGCCGAGTGCGTAGACGATCTCGGTGAGCGAACCGCCGATGGTCACCAGCCGGGAGGCGTCGAACGCCTGTGTTTCCGCGTTCACTACCGGCACCAGGCCGGCCAGAATTGCGCAGGCCAGGGCGGCGCGCATCAGCACGCCTCGAATTCTATTGGCCATGATCAGACGACCTCGGCCGTTGCCGCCGCCCTGGGCAGGTTCTCCGCCAGGAAGCGCCAGTCCTTCCGTTCGCCTTCGCCCTCGTGACGCCTGCCGAAGAACTGGATGATCATTTCGTTGTCCGCGCCATAGGCTTCGATCGACGTCACATGGCCATCCTTCGTTGGCTTGCGAACCGCCCAGAGCTCGCGCACATGATCGGTCCTCAGGTGAAGATGGAACGTCTCGTCTATCACGTTGAGCCACGGGCCCATCGTCTTGACGTTCTTCACCGGGCCGGAGTGGATCTGGATGCAGCCACGATTGCCGACGAAGCACATGATCGGCATTCCGTCGGCCGCGGCATGCAGGAACATCGCCTGAAGGGCTTCGCCGTGCAGCCGCCAGGCATAGTCCGGCCCAACCATGGTGACAGCCTGGTGGCGGGACAGGTCGAGTTTCTTCAGGATGCCGAAGAACTGATGGACGTCGGTCATGCGCCCCCAACGCTCGCGCAGTTCGGTGGCGCCGCTGCCGGCGCTCGTCGCCGGCTTTTCCGTCACGCCCTTGAGGTCGACGGCTGTCGACTGATCGTCAGACAGGAGCCGCGCGACCAGCTTCCCATACGCTTCGAAATCCGATGCCGGACGCAGATGAATCTTGTGCACGGCGTCGCCGGCATGGTCGAAGAATTGCAGCGAATGGCGGACGTCATCGCCATCGCGTTTCTCGACAGCGAAGCCGTGCGCCCAGGCCGTCGGGAAGATCCTGAGATCGATATCCTCGCCCAGCACCATCGCATTGTGTTTTCCGGTCACGACCTTGTCGTAGACGCCGATCTTTTCGTGCACGGCGCTCCCGTTGCGCGTCAGCGCCATGACCTCGCCGACGGCTTCCAGTCCGAGGAGCAGATCGTTGACGCGAGGCTCGATGCGACGGACTGTTTCACCGCAATGCGCTGCCACAAGTTCGGCTTCGGATATGCCGAGCTGCGTAGCGAGATCGCGCTCGCGCATCTTGGGATTGTCGGTTCGTGCCGCGCGGATTTCGTGCGGTGCAGGCTTGACGCGCTGGTCCATTGTCGAGCCCCTACTTGTTGAGAATGAGCTTGCCCTGCCGGGTGATTTTCAGCCGGTAGAGCGCGCCTGCATGGTTGATGCCGATCTCGTGGAGACCCTCGAACAGCGCAGCGCTCGATACGGTCTTCGGCGGCACACCGGCATGCTGCGTTCGCGGATAGTCGTCGGTCGCATGCCTGCGCGGCCGGAACCTGAATTCATCGGGATTGTGCGCGTTCATCTCTCTTCCTTTCACTGCCCCCGGGCGCCAAGCGCCGGCTTCGGCCACGTCGAAAAGTTATGTTGACTCGAATAGTCATGTTTATTATCCAGTCGAATACCGGAGTCAATGACTCAACATTTAGATCTCCGTAGTTTTGCAAAAGCGAGCGAGCGCATGCCAGCCAGCATCGAATTCACACATTTGGAGTTGGGACATGGGGTTGGTCGGGCGCGATATGGCGGTACTGCTGGGCAGTGCGGCACTGGTGATTTTGTCGGGAGGCGCGGTCAGGGCGCAGGTGGTGGAACCTGACACCACGCTGCCGGTCGAGCAGATGAATGCCGAAGCTGCGGCGCAAGGCACAACGATTGCTCAACCCGAACTGAAGATCGCCGGCGCTACCGCGCTTGACCGGATCACTGTCGTCAGCCGCACCGACGAAACCGCGATCGAGCAGCTGGCATCCGTGAGCCATGTCGATCAGGAACAGCTTGAGCGGCGCATGGCGACGACGCCGCAGGGAGTGCTGTTCGGTGTGCCCGGTGTTGCCATGCAGTCCGATGCGAACCGGACGGCCTCGAGCGTCAACATACGCGGACTTCAGGATTTCGGCCGTGTCGCCGTGATTATCGATGGCGCGCGGCAGAACTTCCAGCGCTCGGGGCACGGGACGCAATCGATGTTCTGGCTCGATCCAGAACTCGTCCAGCAGGTCGATGTAATCCGCGGGCCGGTCGCCAATACCTACGGCTCGGGCGCCATCGGCGGTGTCGTCGTGTTCGAGACAAAGGACGCCGATGATTTCCTGCGGCCCGGAGAGACTTGGGCGGGATCGGTGACCGGCCAGTACGACACCAACGGCGAAGGCTGGACGACGAGCGCGACCGGGGCCTATCGCTTCAATGATGGCGTTGATGTACTCGGCAACATCGTGTGGCGCGACTTTCAGGAGTACACGGACGGCAATGGCGACGATGTGGCGGGCTCCGGCTTCGACGTGCTCAGCGGCATGCTCAAGACAACGATCCGTCCGACCGACACAAGCGATCTGAAGCTCGGCTGGATCGGCTCCAGCGACAGCTGGACTGAAGGCGGCGACTCCTATGGGCTTGATTCCAAGGAGAACATCTTCACCGGGCGCTATCACATCACCGACGAGGACGAGAGCTGGCTGGACCTTCATGTCAACGGCTCGTTCGGCAGGACCGATCTCGACCAGACTTTCCTTACCGACGTTGCCCGGTTCGATTCGCAGACCGGCTTGCCGATTGTCGTGCCGAAAGGATCGCAGACCACCTATCAGGTCGACACGAGCGGCATCGATCTCTGGAACACATCGCGCTTCGATACCGGTCAGATTAAGCATGAACTGACCTATGGCGGCGATTGGGTGACCGACGATGTGGTCACAACCAGCCCTGAGGGTGGCATGGATGTTTTCACACCTTCGGGCAAGCGCCGGGTTGCCGGCGCCTATATTCAGGAAAAGCTGACCTGGAACTGGCTGGAGGTGGTCGGCGCGCTACGCTACGACAGCTACAAGCTGGACAGCGATGTCGGGGAAACGTCGGGCGACAGGCTTTCGCCGCGCATCACGGTCGGGGTTTCGCCTTTCGAGCAGACTGGCCTCGCCGGACTGCAGATTTACGGCACCTATGCCGAAGGATACCGTTCTCCCTCCCTGTCGGAAACGCTGATCAGCGGACTTCACCCCAATGGCGTCGTCTTTCCATTTCTTCCTAATCCCAATCTCAGGCCTGAAACCGCCAAGACCTGGGAAGCCGGGCTTAATTACAAGGCCGACGGAATCCTCGCGGGCGACGACAGTCTGCGGCTCAAGGCGGCATATTACAGGAATGACATCGAAGACTACATCGCAGGCGCCACGCTTTCGGCCTTCGATCCGACCGCGGGCTGTCCGTTCGGTCCGGGCATTCCGATATGCTACCAGTATCAGAACTTCGCCAATGCAAAGATCAACGGTTTCGAACTGGAGGGTCTCTATGATGCCTCGTGGGGCTTCGCGGGCCTGACCGTCTCGATCATCGACGGTCACACAGTCTCCTATTCGGGCGAAATCGAGGATCTCTCGACGATTCCGTCGTCTCAGGCGACCGGACAGCTCGGTTTCCGTTTCATGGAAGACAGGCTGATCGTCGGCGGCGAGGTTCAATATAACGGAGCCCCGGCGGGCAACGCAATCGCCGAGGACTACACCCTGGTCAACCTGTTTGCCAGCTACCAGGCGACCGATGATCTCAAGATAAACTTCCGCGCCGACAACCTGTTCGACGTCAACTACACCAACCCGCTCAATGCATCGACAACCGACATCATTTACGAGCCCGGCCTCTCGGTAAAGCTCGCCGCAACGATGCGGTTCGGAGGCTGATTGCAATCATGTCATCAAGACTGCTGCCCTTTACTCTTGCCGCGGCGTACTTCGCCGCGGCACCTGTCGTCTGCGCACAGGAGGCCACGCCTTCGCCGGCACTCACCCTCGAACTCAACAGCCTGCAGCCTTCTGACAAGGGCTGCCGGCTTACTTTTGTCGTGGCCAACAATCTCGGCGCCGGGCTGACCAAGGCGGCTTTCGAGGTCGCGCTGTTCAACGATGCCGGGATTGTCGACCGGCTGACGGTGCTGGACTTCAACGAGCTTCCCGCCGGCAAGACCAAGGTCGCCCGCTTCGATCTGGCTGGCACGGACTGTGCGAAAATCAGTCGGGTGCTGATCAACCACGCGACCGAGTGCGTGGGGGCCGGCGTCGAGCCGGACGCATGCCAGCGTCAACTCAAGCCAGAGACCAGGTCTGGTATTAGCTTCGGCATGTGAGGCGATGTCCGTGGTGGTCGAACCATCCTTTGCTTCCGGGCGGCCGGTCTGGCCGCACGCCGGCATGGGATCGGACGGACGCGAACCAGACGATTCGGACCTGGCCATTCCGGCCGGAATCTCTGGCTGCACGGCGCACGCGCTGCAAGGAAAGGCGCTTCCGGCGTGGCCTGACGAAACGATCGGCCGGGCAGCCCGGGAACCGATGCAACAGCCGCCGGCCGCCGTGCCTGGCCGGCGGATCAAATGGCGCCTGGCGCTCGCGGCCTCCTGCCTGCTCCACGCCGCCGCCGCAACATTTCTTATCAGCGCCAACAGCGAGGCCGTGCTGATCGAAGGGGCGGACCTGTCCGGCGTCGCCTCTCACGGCAATGCATCGGAGGACCAGATGCCGGACGACGAGCTTGCGCCGCCGAGCGACGCGGTCGAGGTCACGATGATCACCATGCTCGATGCGCGGCCGGTCGAGACGATGGAGGCCGAGACATTGCCGGCGGACGAGGTTGCCGAGGCCGTCGAGGTCGTCGAGCCGGAGGCGGCGGCAATCGAGACGGTGCAGCCTTTGGCGCCCCCGGTGGCACGTCCGGTCGACGTGGCAAAGCCGGAGCCCGTGGCACGTGTCGATCTATCGACCGCCATTTTTGCTGAGGCGGAGAGTGTCGAAGCGGCGGTGAAATCGCCCGTGTCAAATACCGACCCGGCCCTGGAGATTCTGGCCACGGACCGCCAGGAGACGGTTGACAACAATGTCGTCCAGCAATCAGTCGCGGCCGAACCGCTTAAGCCGAGAACGTCAGCTGAGCCGAATGCTGTGCAGCCGTCTTCGCCCGACCGCGTCAAACCGGCTGCGGCGGCCGAGGTTCAAGCCGCTCAGGCAGAGAGCGCTTCGTCGCCCGCCCGGACGGCACCTCAAAGTATCGATGCGGTGCCGGCCGACTCCATCGAGGCTGCCATGGTCGAGCCTGCCGAAAGCGAGGTTTCCGAGGTGCTCGCGGATGTCGCTCAGCCACCTTTGCCCATGCCAAGGCCTGAGATTAGGAAGCCGACCGGGCAGCAACCGGCGCCACAAACGGCGACGCGCCCCAGGGAGGTGAAAAAGGGGGTCAAAGCCGCAGCTAGGCCGGCCGCGAAGGCGAAAAAGTCTGGCAGTGGCGGCAGCAACAAGGCCGACGCTCGGCGCGGCCAGGCAGACGGCAGGGAAAATGGCCAGGCGGCATCCAAAGCCAGGGGCGGCAAGAGCTCGGCCGCCGGCAACGCTGCCGTTTCGAACTATCCCGGCAAGGTCGCATCGAAGCTGCGCAGGGCGTTGCGCTACCCGGCTGCGGCAAAGCGCCAGCGGTTGCGCGGCCAGGTGCGTGTCGGCTTCGTTGTGGCCGCCAATGGTTCGGTGGCCTCGATCCGCGTCGTGTCGAGCTCAGGTTCGCCCCTTCTCGACGACGCAGCCCTGGAAGCGGTCCGCCGCGCTGCGCCGTTTCCAGACATTCCCCCGGGCGCCGGCCGGACAAGCTGGCCCTTCACGGTTCCGCTGGCTTTTTCTCGGTAGAGAGGCCACCCTACGCCTCCGTCGCGACTAATCCTTGACATCGGGTATTTATCCGAAAATATGGTGTAAAGGGAGGATCTCGATGGCCGATATCGAGTTGGATCAGGTGTGGAAACGGTTCGGGTCGGTGGATGTCATTCGCGATGTCAGCCTGCGCATAGAATCGGGGGAGCTGGTGGTTTTTCTCGGCCCGTCCGGTTCGGGAAAAACGACGCTGCTCCGGATGATCGCCGGACTTGAAACGATTGACAAGGGCGCGCTGACCATCGGCGGGGTGCGGTCCGAAAAACTGCCGCCCGGCAAGCGCAACGTGGCGATGGTGTTCCAGAACTACGCCCTCTATCCGCACATGTCCGTCGCCGAGAACATGGCCTTCGGGCTGAAGAACATCCGCATTCCGCCCGCTATCATCAACGAGCGTATAAATGAGGCCGCGCGGATCCTGGAGATGGAAGCGCTGCTCGATCGCCGGCCATCGCAGCTTTCGGGCGGCCAGCGCCAGCGCGTCGCGATCGGGCGCGCGATCGTCAAGGAGCCCAAGGCCTTTCTTTTCGACGAACCGTTGTCCAATCTCGACGCCGCGCTGCGCGCCCGCACGCGGGTCGAACTCGCCGAACTTCACCAGCGCCTCAAATCGACGATGGTCTATGTGACGCATGATCAGGTCGAGGCGATGACCCTTGCCGACCGTGTCGTAATCCTCAACGATTGCCGCATCGAGCAGGTCGGGACGCCGATGGAGGTCTACGCGCGCCCGGCATCCCGCTTCGTCGCCACCTTTGTCGGCTCTCCCGCCATGAACATATTCCCGGTCACAGTCTCGGGCTCGGGCGACCGCATGAACGCGCGTCTCGGCGACGGGTCGCTGGTCGAACTGCGAAACGCGCCGGCTGACAAGGACTGGCGCGAGCTTGGCGTACGGCCCGAGGCACTGACCGTCGTGGCAGAGGGCGGCGATGCGTCGGCCACCGCGACGGTCGTCGAGCGGCTGGGCGACCGGACGCTCGTCCATGCCCGCCTCGCCGACGGCACGGCCGTCATCGCTCAAGATGTCGGAATGTCGAGCGTCGTCTCGGGCGAAGCCGTACAGCTGAAGTTCAACCCCGAGGCAGTGCACCTGTTCGACGCCGACGGCTCGACCTGGCACGCGCAATAGAGCCGGCCGGGAATCGCCGGCAGACCTTGGCCGGACCGAAAAGGCTCAGCCCTTGATGCCGGCCGACAGGGTTATCGCCTCGGTGACGCGGCGCTGGAAGATCAGGTATGCCAGCGCCACCGGCAGGCCGGCGAGCACCGCCGCGGAGAGTTCGCGCGCATAGTAGACGCCGAACGCATCGTTGACCTGCGTGATGCCGACCGTGATCGTCATCATCTCGGTGCGGGTCACCGAGAGGAAAGGCCACAGGAAGGCGTTCCAGGTCCAAATGAAGCAGACGATCGACAAGGCAGTCGTCACCCCCCAGTTCATCGGCATGTAGATCTTGAACAGGACGCCGAACTCCGACGCGTTGTCCATTACCGCGGCCTCGCGGAAGTCGCGCGGCACCTGGTCGAAGAACTGCTTGTAGACGATGATGATGACCGGGTGGATCAGTTGCGGCAGCATGATGCCGGCCCAGGTGTTGAGGAGGCCGAGATTGGCCACCAGCACGAAGTGGTTGATGATCAGCGCCGAGGTCGGAACCATGAAGGAGGCCAGGATCAGCCACCACAGGCCGAGCCTTCCGGGGAAACGCAGCTGCGAGATCGCGTAGCCGCACAGCATCGAGCTGAACACGGTGATGATCGTTACCCCGACGGCGACAACCACCGAGTTGACGTACCATGCGCCGATCTGCGTCGTGGTGAGCGCGTGGATATAGTTTTCCAGCGTCGGCGTCTCGGGCCACAGTTCGATATAGGGGCGAACGACCTCGTCGTCCGGCTTCAGCGATGAAATGACGCCCCAGTAGAGCGGGAACGCCCACAGGACGGCTGCGGCCACCGTCAGGGCCGTGATGATCCCACCCCAGAAATTCCAGTTTCTTGCGGTCAGGACTGTCACCGGGGCCGCCTTTCCGTGAGCCTCAGCAACTGGAACTGCAGCACCGAGACGACGACCACCAGTACGAACAGGGTGACGGCAACCGCCGCGGCGCGGCCGCCCTGGTTCTGCTCGAAAGCGCGATGGAAAATATAGTAGACGAAGACCATGTTCTCGTTTGGCCGCCCGCCTACCGAGAAGAGGTAGACCTGGTCGAAGATCTTGAGCTGGAGAATGAGCTGGATCGTCACCACCAGCGAGGTGATTGGCCACAGCAGCGGCCAGGTTATGCGACGGAAGGTCGTCCACCGCGTCGCATTGTCGAGCGAAGCGGCCTCGTAAATCTCGGCCGGTATTGCCCGCAGACCCGCCAGGAACAACAGGATCGAGAATCCGGCGGTCCACCAGATGGTTACCAGGGCGACCGTGGGAAGGAACCATTCGCGCGACTTGAACACGGGCACGCGCGCCACGCCCAGCAAGTCGAGAACATGCATCGCCACGCCGAACTGGAAATTCAGCGTCCAGTCCCAGATCAGATAGACCACCGACACAGGCAGGATGTATGGCAGGAAGAACAGGGCGAGCACCGCCGACTGGAAGCGCCCTTTCAGGCGCGAAACGCCAAGCGCGATAAGCATGGCAATGATCGTGCCGGGGACGACCGTCATCAGCACGAAGTAGCCGGTGTTCCACGCCGCGCGGCGGAACATCGGGTCCTTGAGGAGTCTCAGGTAGTTGGCAACGCCGACCCACTTGCCCTCGCCGATCAGCGGCGCATCGGTGAAGGAGATGCGGAACATCTGTGCCGTCGGATAGACGAACACCAGAAGGTAGATCGCCAGGAAGGGGGCGATCAGAACCAGCGCGACCAGAATTTCCGTGCGGGAATTACGCAGCATGTCCCTGTCCAGGATTGTACCGGGACCGCCGTCGAGCGGTCCCGGATAGCAGGGTTACATGTTGTTCAGCTCTTCCTTGATCGATTCCACGGCTTCACCGGGATCCATCTCGCCGTTGAGGGTCGGCACGAAATAGGTCGACATCACGCCGAAGATGGGACCGGCAATGCCGGCCTGCTCCGACTTGGGATCGAAGATCATGTTATCCGTCAGCGGCGAGTAGGTCGCGTTGGGCTCCATCGCCTTGTACTCCTGCGACTCGGTGACGGGCTTGTAGGCGGGAATATGCCCGGCCGTGGCCCAGAACAGCGAGTTCTTGTCCATCCAGGAAATGACTTCCAGCACTGCTGCATGTTTCTCGGGGCTCGTTTCCTTGCCCTTGTTCTTGGGGATGGCAAAAGAATGGCTGTCGGCATAGGTGCACGGCTTGTCGAAGATCACCGGGATCTCAACCGCACCCCAGTCGAACAGCTTTCCGTCCTTGGCAAGGTCCGTCATCGTGGGCACTTCCCACACGCCGTTTATCATCATGGCGGCATTGCCCGAGGTGAACAGGGCAACGGTCGCCGGGTAGTCGGAGTAGGTCGACTGCAATCCGGCCTTGGTCCAGCCCTGCAACACGTCGAGCGCGTTCTTCAGCTTGTCGCCATTGTCGCCGGTCAGGAACTCGTCGCCGGTCATCAGTTCGCCGCCCTGCTGGCACATCAGCGAATAGATGGTGCGGAACATGAAGTTGCCGTCCCCCGTGACGCTGCCAAGCGGGAACTGGACGCCGGCGTCCTTGAGCTTCTGCAGCGTGGCGGTGAATTCCTCCTTGCTGCCCATGCCCATTGGGCGGCCATCGTCGCCAAGCACGCCCGCCTTCTTCAGCAGGTCCCGGTTGTAGTAAAGGACAATCGGATGGGTATCGAGCGGCACGGCGTATTGTTTGCCGTCCACAGTCACCGCATCCATGGTCGCCGGAGCGAAGTCCGACGTCGACAGGCCCATCTTGGACATGTCTTCGGGGGTGATGGCCTGGAGGATGTCCTGGCTGACCCCGAGCGGTATGCGGCTGGCATGGTACGTCATCACGTCGGGCGCCTCGCCGACCGCGGCCGAGGTTTGAACCTTGGCATAGAAGGGTACCCCCCATTCCAGCGTCGTGGCATCGATCTTGATCTCGCCGGCATGAGCGGCGTTGAAGTCGCTGATCATCTGCTTCATGCGAACGCCGTCGCCGCCGGCTAGAAAGTCCCACCACAGGACGGTTTCTTCGGCATGGGCAAGCGTACTGCCCAGGCTACCTGTCGCGACCACTGCGGCCGCCATCATCATGCGAACATTCATCGTCATTCCTCCCAAGTAGAACGGGGCTACCCGCCTATACATCCATGCTACACAAAACCTCGATCCATTCAACGGAATTTACGGTATGTATCCGAACTATGGATACTTAAAGCGATACCCGTATCATGGAATAGGAATGCGGCGGCAAGGTCAGGCTCAGCCCTCTGCCGCCGAGCGCGGCGCCCGCACCCTTTACGGGCGCGACCTTGTCGGGCGCGTCCATCGTGTTGCAAGCCTCCAGATCGTCATGATGGATCAGCGTATGCTCGACGCCCCTGGCAGTGAAACCCTCAAGTGCGACTTCGGCCTCCATCGTCTCGTCGCCATGCCGGTTGATGGCGAAGAAGGTGAGCGTGCCGGCATCGGCGTCGAGCACACCGGCGATATCGAGCCAGGGCACGCGATCGGCCACGTCGGCGTCGTAGGTGGCAACGTCCACCGCGAGTTGCAGCGCGGTGCCCCGCCCGTGCCGTGACGCCAGCATGAGGGGCCAGTAGATCGTCTGCCGCCAGGCTGCGCCGCCGGGCTCGGTCATGATCGGGGCAATGACGTTTACGAGTTGCGCAATGCAGGCGATCTGGACCACGTCGGACCGGCGAATGAATGTGTTGAGGATGCATCCAACCTGAAGCACGTCCTCGAAATTGTAGACGTCCTCGAGAAGCCGCGGTGCCTCGGGCCAGTCCCACGACTTCATGCGCTCGGCGTCGTTCTTTCGCTCGTGGTACCAGACATTCCATTCGTCGAAGGAGATCTTGACGTCGCGCTTCGATCGGCTCTTGGCCTTCACATAGTCGATGACCCCGGAGACCGTGCCGATATAGCGGTCGAGCTTCATGGGGAGGGCGAGGTACTCTCGCGTGTTCTTCTCGTAGTTCTCGAAATACATGTGCAGCGAGATGTAATCGACCTGATCGTAGGTGGCTTCGAGAACAGTCGCCTCCCACTGCGGATAGGACGGCATGTTGGAGTGCGACGAACCGCAGACGACCAGTTCCAGCGTTGGATCCAGCCCGCGGAGCGCCTTGGCCGTTTCACTGGCGAGATGGCCGTATTCGGCGGCCGACTTGTGGCCAACCTGCCAGGGTCCGTCCATCTCGTTGCCGAGACACCAGAGCCGGCAGTTCCACGGGTCCTTGCGGCCGTTCTTGGCGCGCAGGTCGGACCAGTAGCTGCCGCCCGCGTGGTTGACATATTCGACAAAGGCGCGCGCCTCGTCCAGGCCCCGGGAGCCGAGATTGACGGCAAGCATCATCTCGGTGCCGGCCTTTTCGGCCCAGTCTGCGAATTCGTGGATGCCGACCTGGTTGGGCTCGGTGGTGCGCCAGGCGAGGTCGAGCCGCCTCGGCCGGTCCTCCTTGGGCCCGATGCCGTCTTCCCAGTTGTAGGCGGAGACAAAATTGCCCCCCGGATAGCGGCAGATCGGCGTATCCAGCGCGCGCACCAGTTCAAGGACATCGCCGCGCATGCCTTGCGCATCGGCTTGCGGATGACCGGGCTCGTAGATGCCCGTGTATACGGCGCGGCCGAGATGTTCGAGAAACGACCCGTAGAGACGCTTGTCGATGTCCGCGATACTATAGGCGGCGTTCGCCGTGACCCTGGCCTTCATTGATCCTCCCACAACGGTTCAATGAATCCGAATTTCCGGTTCATATCCGTTTCGTGGGTCAGTTAATGGCCAAGTTCATGCCTTCGTCAAGGGCCTTGCCGCCGACTCCGAGTTCAACAGGCGCAGAACGATGTCAGTACTGTGGTTTCCGAAGCCGTTGCCGAAGATGTTGATCCCCCCGGGGTGGCGCGCGTCGTCCTTGACGCCGACCCGGACCCGGATCGATCGATGGCGTGCCAGTTCCAGGTCACCCAGCGAGCAGTTGGAAACCTTGACGCCATCGCGAAAGGTGCCTTTGTTGGTCACGCGCCAGATCTTGAGATCGCCATATTGCGAGCCGGCGAGTTTCCACCAGTCAGGCGTATGCTTGCCGCGCTTGTCGCCGTAGTCGGCAGGAGCCGTCCAGGTGTCTATCTCGTGGCCGTTGATGGCAATTGTGATGTCGGACGGCCAGTCCTTCGCAGTGCCTGGAACTTCCGATGAAAGCTCGAGCGCGAGTTCGACAGCCGCCACATTCACGTTGGCGAGCGTCGCGTTGTTGGGAAACTGGTATTCAATGAATCCGCGTGTGAACCAGAGGAGCCCGGCCCGCATCCGGTCCGGATCGAGGAATGTGTCGGGGACGTCGAGCAGGCCGATGACGCCTTCCCTCGAACACAGGCCGCAGGGAGCGGTTACCTCGCATCTGGTGTAGAGACCGAGAGGCATCGCGACTTCAATCACGTCGCGATGCTTCTGGGGCTCACGGTCCTTGAAGGCGATCACAAGCTCGGTGAATGTCGAGTAGCAGACCTTCTGGCTGCCCTTGCGCGCCTTCCGCGATTTGGTTTCGATCAGACCGACATCGACCAGGACCTGGATGTTCGCCGAGATCGTGGATTGCGGGAGGTCGAGCTCTTCAGCGACCTGGTTCACGTTTTTCGGGCCCTCACGGTTGAGGAGATCGAGAATCCGGATACGGACCTCGCTGGCGAGACTCTTGAGCAGGTCCAGCCGATCACGCGGGTCGACAACGACAATCTGGTCCGACATTTGCCCCCGCCATATTCTAAAGCGCCATATGTATCAGCCGATCCGATACAAATAAAGCACGCCAGCTGGCAAGAGCGTGGGGTCTACGGTGAGCCAACTCACCAGTTAGCGATGGTGCCATCCGGAAGAATCGAGTCGAGCGACATGATCACTTCCTGCTGGAAGGGGTGGCGAGCGGCGGCTTTCTCGTCGATCTCGATTCCCAGGCCTGGCGCTATCGGGATGCTCCAGGAACCGTCGGTCATGGTCAGGGGAAATGCCGAGCAGACCTCCTCGAACCACGGGGCGAGACCCGAAGCCTCCTCCTGAATGACGAAGCTCGGCGTTGCTATGTCGAATTGCAGGGCGACCGCGCCTGCCACGGGTCCCATCGGATTGTGTGGCGCCACTCCCATATTGGCTGCCTCGGCGATGGCGGCGATCCTGCGGCCACCGGAAAAGCCACCACAATGTGCGAGGTCGGGCTGGATGAAAGCGACCGCCCGGTTCTCGGCGATGTCGGCGAATTCGCGTGGGGTGAACAGCCGCTCGCCGGTCGCCAGCGGACAATCGACCCGTCTTGCGAGGTCCGCCATGGCGCGCGCGTCGCCCGGCTGGATGGGCTCTTCGACAAAGAGCGGCGCGATCGGCGCGATGACGTCGATATAGGCCTTGGCCGCGTCGATCGAATCAGGCCGTCCGTGGAAGTCGGTCATGATGTCGACGCCGTCGCCGACCCGTTCCCGCACCGCAGCCGCCAGCTTCTCGACATGCCGGACGGCCGGCAGGGGGGCGTCATATCCCGTGTAGGGCACGAAACCGAGCTTGATGGCGTTGTATCCCATCTCGACCGTTTCCTGCACGGCGTCGCAGAAGGCGCTGATGTCGGCGTTGCCTGGGGGAGGGCCGCCGGCGCCGCGTAGGATATGCGTATAGACGCGAACCCTGTCGCGCACCCGACCGCCGAGCAATTGCCAGACCGGAACACCCAGCGACTTGCCCTTGATGTCCCAGAGCGCCTGTTCGATGCCCGACACGGCGGACAGGCCGATGACCCCGAGCGGCCAGAAGCTGAAATGCGTCATCCGGCGTACGATGTGCTCGATGCGCTGGGGGTCTTCTCCGATGACGAAAGGTGCGAGATCCTCGATCGTCGCCACCACTCCCCGTGTCTTCCATTCGAGCGTTGCCTCGCCCCAACCATGCAGGCCGGGCTGGTCGGTGAGGACCTTGACGAAGATCCAGTTGCGATGGGTCGCGTTGACGACGACAGTCTCGATTGCGGTGACTTTCACGGGCGAACTCGGCGATCTAGGGGTTGAGGAGTTGCGGTAGCCAGGTCGAGATCTCGGGGACCACGCACAGCAGGGCGACAGCGGCGAGTTCTGCGATCAGGAACGGCGCCAGCGCCTTGAGCAGCGGCAGCATGCCGATCTGGCCAACCCGCATGACGACGAAAAGGACGACGCCGACGGGTGGCGTCACAAGTCCGATGGCAAGCGTCAGCATCACGACCATGCTCATCTGGAGTGGGTCGATGCCAAGCGCCAATGTTGCGGGCAGGATCAACGGCACGAAGATCAGTATGGCGGCGCCGATGTCGAGGAACGTGCCTATGATCAGCATCAGCACCATGATGGCGAAGAGAAAGGCGATCGGCTGTCCCTCGAAGATCACGGCGGCATCGCGCACCCAGTTGGCGATGCCGAGGAGGCTCAGCGCATAGGACAGGATGGTGGCCGCGGCGACCAGCAGGTAGATCGTGGCGGAGATGCGCGCCGCACTCATGAAAGCCCGCCACAGACCCTTCATGTCGAGCTGGCGGAAGACAACCACCGCCAGGAAGATCGCATAGGCCACGGCGATGCCGCCGCCCTCGGTCGCAGTATAGGCGCCAAGCACCATTCCGCCGACGATGATCAGCGGCAAGGTGGCGACCGCGACGCCCTCGACGAGGGCACGCCAGGGCGACTCGTCGGTCAGTCGCGGCAAGGGCTTCGGCAGCCTGCCGCGGATGGCGCCGATACCGATGACGACGCAGCAGGCAACGCCAAGCAGCAGGCCCGGCAGAACGCCCGCCAGGAACAGATCGATAACCGAGATCCCGGAGACGGCAGCAAGCAGGATGGCAAGGCCCGAGGGCGGAATGATCGGACCGATGATCGAGGAGGCCACGGTCACGGCCGCCGCGTAGGGACGCGTGTAACCCTCCTTCGGCATTTCCTCCATGAACACGCGGCCAAGCGCTGCGGCATCCGCTACCGCCGACCCCGAGATGCCGGCGAACATGACCGAAGCACCGACATTGGCGAAGGCGGTACCGCCGCGCAGCCGGCCCGTGGCGCGCGACGCGATGGCGATGAGGCGGGTTGTGATGCCGCCGTGATTCATGATCTCGGCGGCGAGGATGTAGAACGGCACCGCGAGAAAGACGAAACTGTCCACCCCGGTGAAGAGCCGCGTCGCAACGATGGCAAAGGGAATGTCGGCCAGCCAGACGCCGAACAGGCCGGCGAGCCCCAGCGCGAATGCCACGGGCACGCCGATGAAGAGCAGCAACAGTCCTGCAATGGCAACGTAGATCATGCGGCACCGTCGCCGGCATCGTCGTCACGGCTCTCCGGCTCGAAGCCCGAGACCCACGAGAGCGCGATCTGCAGGAGCATCAAAAACGCACCGACAGGCAGTGCGAGATAGGGGTAGATCATCGGGATTCCTGACGCCGGCGCTACCTGGGCTGCATTGCGCATGGCGAGCGGCCATCCGTAGACGAGCACGAAAAGGCAGAAGATCGCGGCAATGGAGTAGAGTGCCGACCTGAGGTAGCGCAGATGACTGGCCGCGACACGGTCCTCGAGGGTCTGGACCGCCATGTGTTCGGCGCGAAAGATGCAGGCAACCGAGCCGAGCATCATCAGCCAGATCATGAGGTAGCGCATGGCTTCCTCGGTCCAGCTGAAGCCGATGCTGAAGCCGTAGCGGCCGACGACCTGCGTCAGGTTCAGGACCGTGACGACGATAAGGATCAGCGTCGCTGCGATCTCGGTCGATCGCGCGAGCAACCGGGCCATCCGAAGTGCGAGGGTTTGCATGGCTGCCTTCGAGCAAGACGACCGCCCGGCCCCGAGGGTCCGAGGCGGCCGTCCAGGGGAGGTCTAGTTGTAAAGGCGTGCCTTGGCGGCCTCGACCTCGCTAAGCAACTCGTCGACCAGCTGGTCGCCGACGCGCGAGCGGATGAAAGTCAGCACCGGAGCCTGGGTGATCTCCTTGAACGCCGCCTTTTCCTCGGGCGAGGAGACGTGGATATCCATGCCGAGTTCGTCATGAAGCTTGCGGCTGTAGAGCCAGTCGCCCTCGGTCTTCTCGAGGTTTTCGGTCCATGCCATGACCTTCGCGGCGTCCTGAATAATCTGCTGGTTGCCCGGCGAAAGCGACTTGAACCAGTCGTTGTTGGCGACGATGACGTGCAGGCCGAAGACGTGCTCGTTCAGCGTGTAGTATTTCTGCACTTCGCCATGGCCTCCACTGTAGACCACCGCAGGCGGGTTCTCCTGGCCGTCGACCACGCCCTGGCGCAGTGCCATCACCACTTCCGCACCGCTGATCGGCACGGCGGTCGCACCCAGCGAATTTACCATCTCCATGAAGACGGGGCTTTCCATGGTGCGGATCTTCATCCCCGCAATGTCGGCCGGATTGATGATCGGGCGGATGCTGTTGGTGAAGGACCGGAAGCCGTTCTGCGAGAAGGCAAGTGCGCGGATGCCGGTCTGTTCAAGGATGTCCTTGCGCATGGCATTGGCGAACGGCCCGTTGATGACGTCCCAGGCAACGGGCGCGCTTTCGAAGATGTAGGGGATCGACCACACCTGTATCGGTGCATAAAACCCGGCCATCGCACCATCGGCGGCGAAAGTCAGCTCGAGGCTACCCTGCTGAACCTGCTCGATCATCTCGCGTTCGCCGCCAAGCTGGTTGCCCGGAAACAGCCGCACCGTAATCTCGCCGTTGGTCTTGAACTCGACATACTCCTTGAAGCGCACCAGCGCGTTGTATTCCGGATAGTCGCCTTCGGCGACGCCGATGCCGAACTTGATTTCCTCGGCGGCCGCCGTCGAAACGGCACCCGACCATGCCGTGCATGCCATCGCCAGTGCGGCGGCAAAAGTTCGAATTCTCATGCTTTCCTCCCTTGATCTGTTTTCTGCTGGCTTTGCCATGCGCATCGATAGGATTAGTGGTTGGCATGGCAGGCAGATGGGGAATAGGATGGCAATCTTTAGATCATATGTAAAGACGCAATGGGGCAATCGCAGGTGAAAAGCGGATCCGACAAACCGAAGCTCACGCTGCCGATGGAACTGGGGTCCTCCCTGCCGACGGGAGCCACCAAGAAGGTGGTCGACCAACTGGGGAGAAGCATTGCCAACGACGAATATCCGCAAGGCCAGGTGATGCCCACCGAGGAGGAACTGGCGCTGTCGATCGGCGTCAGCCGCGCAACCGTGCGCGATGCAATCAAGGTGCTGTCGGGCAAAGGCCTGGTACAAACGGCGCGCCGCTACGGTACGAGGGTACGGCCGATCGAGGAGTGGAGCCTGCTCGACATCGACGTCGCCTCCTGGCATGCCCCGGATCATCCGCGCATTGCGCAGATGTTCGCCGAGACCACCGAAATGCGCTGCATCATCGAGCCCGCGGCAGCAGCCCTTGCAGCGGAGCGGGCGACCGACGCGCAGGTGCATTCCTTGCTCGAGGCTGCACACGCGATGCATCCGGACGAAGGCGACGTGCAGACGCTCTTCATGGCCGACTGCCAGTTCCACTCGACAATTCTCGAATCGACGGGGAACCTGATGCTGCGGCAGATGCGTCCCGTCATCCTGACGGTGCTGCGGATTTCCTATGAATTCGGCGTGCTGGTGGTCGATGGCGAGCCCGTGACCCGCGAAGGCCATGTGCGCGTGGCCGACGCCGTGCGCGCCCGCGACGCTACATCGGCACGCGCCGAGATGGAATTGATGCTCGAACGCAACCGGCAGACTGCCGCCCACTATTGGCGCAGTCGCCAGGAACGTTCGAGCGATCGTCAGCGCTACCCGGCCGAGGCCATGGCAAGCCCGCGCCCGTGACGCGGTCAGCGCCAGCCGGGATCAGAGCCCGTGCCTGTGCCGAAGCATCTGCGCCGCGCGCTCGCCTACTACCGCGCAGGGCGCCTGCGTGTTGCCGGTGGTCACTCTCGGCAGGATCGAACCGTCCGCCACGCGCAGGCCTTCGATCCCCTGGACTGCCAGCGTAGCGTCGACGACGGCCATGTCGTCGAGCCCCATCCTCGCAGTTCCGCACTGGTGCCAGTACGTCACGGCCGCATCACGGATGAAGTCGTCATCGGCCGGCCGGCCCTCGCCGGGAATGGCCTCGCGCTTGACGTAGGGCCGGAACGCCTCCGCGTTGCCGAGTTCGCGGCAAAGTTTCACGCAGGCCCTGGCGGCTTCGACATCCGCCGGGTGGGACATCATGTTGGCGTCGACGATGGGGGGTGCCGAAGCATCCGCCGACCTCAGCCGCACCTCGCCTCTGCTGTGGGGGTGCGCCAGACCGGCGAACATTGACCAGCCGTGTTCCGGAACGCCACGTGCTGCCGTGCGCTCGCTTGGCACCGGAAACTCGACCTGACAGAACAGGAGATCCGGCGCCTCCAGTTCGGGCCGGCTTTTCCAGTAAAGCGTCGCTTCGCTGCCGTTGTTGCGGGGCGGCATGGGCTCGTGTGTTTCCCAGGTGCAGCCGAAGGAGACGTGGTCCTGCAGGTTCTTCCCGACGCCCGGTATGTGCCGCACGACCGGGATGCCGTGACGGTCAAGCTCGCTCCGGTCGCCGAGGCCCGACAGCATGAGAAGCTTGGGCGTGTTGATCGCTCCCGTGGAGACGATCACTTCCGTGCCGGCGGCGATGGCAAGAAGCTCGCCGGCACGTTCGATCTCGACGCCGACTGCGCGTCGTCCGTCGAACAGGATCCGGCGCACATGCGTCTCGGTCACGACGGTCAGGTTCGGGCGGTCGAGCCAGGGCGCCACATAGGCCCGGTAGATCGAATGACGACGGCCGTCACGCACCAGCATGTCCGTCAGCGCCGCGCCGCCGGCGCCTTCCATCATCTTGCCATTGGGGCTGTCGAAGCGCGGAATGCCAAGTTCCCTGGCCGCGTCCAGCATGCCGCCCGCAAGCGGGCTCGGATCGCAGGGATGTTGCACCCACACCGGCCCCGACATGCCGCGGCGCTGCGGATCGGGGGTGCCCTGCCAGTTCTCGATCCTGCGATAGATGTCCAGCACCGCGTCGTAGCCCCAGCCGGCATCGTCGGACACCTTGGCGAAATGGTCCCAGTCGGTACGGTGCCCGCGCGCCCAGACCATGACATTGACACTGGAGCCTCCGCCGAGACCCTTGCCCATGGACATCGACAGCGCACGGCCGTCGAGATGGGGGTTGGGCTCGGCCTGGAACCCCCAATCGCGCTCGCTGCCGAGGTTGGTGGGCCATTTTCCCGGATCAAGGACGGATTCGGCCTCGTCGATGCCGCCGGCTTCGATCAGGAGCACGGTGCAGACGGAATTCTCGGCAAGGCGCCGGGCGATTACGGATCCCGCAGCTCCCGCCCCACAGACGATAAAATCATAGACGGGCCCGATCTCGCCTGTGCGTCGTTCCTGGTTTTCGCGCGGATCGAGATGGTGATCGTCGGCCTCGTTTGGAAGAGGGTTCGTGGTCATGTTCGTCCTGTCTTGCCGCGGTGGCATGGCTCCGCCGGCCGGAGCCCCGCGGCTCCGGCGTTCGTCGCAAAATCGTTTCTGGAATGCGGACGCCTGCCTGTCCTGGCAGGCGATTGTCGACTATTGCAGCGCGACGGACATCTGCCTGGCCGCCCCGTCGATGGTATCGGCGACCACCTTCGGCTGGGTCTTGAAGACGGCGTGGCTTGCCGCGACCTCAGTGATCGTGGCACCGATACGCTTGGCCATTGCCTGCAGCATCCGCTGATCGAATGCCTTGTCGTCGGTTGCGATCACCGCCCAACTCGGCTTCGTGCGCCACGCAGCGTTCTCGAGCCGTGTTGCGAAGGCGGACATGTTGATCGGCACCTGCGAGTCGCGCATGAAAGCAGCGTCCGCGTCGCTCGCGTCGTCGGCAAAGCCACTCTTGAATGCTTCAGGCTTCACGAAGCCGTAGCCGTCCGGCGTGGTCTCGAGGACGAATTCGGGCGGGGTGGTGAAGCCTTCATATTGCTGGGCGGTCGTCTCGCCAGCGTCGGGAGACAGGGCCGACACATAGACGAGCCCCGCGACGGCTGGATGCACGCCTGCCTCGGTTATTACCGTGCCACCCCAGGAATGGCCGACCAGAATGGCCGGGCCGTCCTGCCGGTCGAGTATCCGGTTGGTGGCGGCGACGTCGTCAGCCAGCGATGTAAGGGGGTTCTGGACAAGGGACACGCGATAGCCACGTGCCGTCAGTTCGTCATAGACACCGCGCCAGCCTGAAGCGTCCGCGAAGGCTCCGTGCACCATCACGACGTTCCTGACAGGCTGGTTGTCGGCGCTTTTTTCGGCGGATTGAGCGGCGGTGGCAGTGGCAATTGCCATGGCGGCACCGGCGGCCAACGTGCGTGCGGATGTGGATTTCACCGTCATCTCCTTAGCGCTTGATATCGCAACAACAATTATTGCGATAAGTGTCTTTAACGAACATCTGCATCCCTGTCCAGCCTAATTGTTGTCGCGATATTCTTTTTTGCGATATGTCAGGCTATATGTGCCGGATAGGAGTGCACACATGCCTGACGCAAACCCGCCGCTGCCGCTCGACGACCAGCTTTGCTACGCCCTCTATTCGGCTGGCATGGCCATCCAGCGGGTCTACAAACCGCTGCTCGACGAACTGGGGCTTACCTACCCCCAGTATCTCGTGCTCAACGTGCTGTGGCGCGAGGACAAGCAGACCGTCGGCGGCATCGCCGAGAGACTTGCCCTGGAATCGAGCACTCTGACGCCGTTGCTCAAGCGGCTGGAAGCGGCCGGCCTCCTGCGCCGGACACGCAACCCCGCGAATGAAAGGCAGGTGGTCGTCGCGCTGACCGATGCCGGCCGCGCTCTAAGATCCCGGGCCGGATGCCTCGCCGACGCGCTTCTGGCGGCCTCAGGGCAAAGCCCTGCGCATCTCAAAGAGATCACCGAGGGCGTCCGCCAACTCCGCAACGCGATCTATGCCCACACGGGTGACTGGAGCACTGGGGCGTGACCGGGCGCGTCACGTAACACCGGCGCGCGCCAGATCGGAGCTGACGTCCCGTTCGGGACGGTGCCTGATGCGCTGCTGTCAGGCGGAGTGGTAGAGTCGGCTTTCCAGCATCGGGCTGTCCTTCAGGGCGTTCAGCGCCCTGGCGGTGGAGAGCACGAGCAGATCTGCCAGCGGCTCGATGACGATGACGAGCAGGTAGGCGCCGCCAAAGGTTGCGATCGACGACAGGTTCTCGACACCAGAACCGTTTCCATAGAGGGCCCAGAAGGCAACCCAGGCGACGATTCCGCCCTGGTATGCGATCGAAAGACCGAGGACCTGGCGATAGTCGAGGTCAACATAGGGGGTGCTCTCGGAGATGATCCGGCTGGCGAGCGCCTGGACTGCAAAAAGCGGTACCAGCAGCGTCGTGACGTTCATGCCATATTGCGGCAGGTCGAAGGGCGCGAAGAAGAGACCCTGGACGAGCAGCCCGATCGCCAGACCGAAGGCCGCGGGCGCAGCACCGAAAAGCAGGAACAGCGTCGAACCGAGGATCAGGTGGACTTCGGACACGCCGACCGCATGGTGCGGAAAGATTTCGAAGAAGCTGAAAACGAGGCCGGCCGCAATTGCCGACCGAACGGCGAGCGCCGGTGCCCCTTGTTGCGCCAGGGCACTCGCGGCGGCCCGCACGGCATAGGTGAGGCTTCCTGCCGCCGTGGCATAGCTGATGATGATCTTAGCGCCGGTTACCATGCCGGGTTCTATGTGCATTGCCGTCTCCTGTCCTGTGAACCGTGTTAGTGCCCGCCGGCCGGTCAGGCACCGCGATCCCTTTGGGGGCGCTGCGTCGTTCCGCGGCCGATGAGCCTTGTGCGCATTGATCCGCTTTTCGCGCCGCGGCTCAATACGTACCGGGGTATGGGCTACCCGCACCGAGCGACATCGGGAGGCCTGGCCCACCTCGGCATCGCCCCCGGACCGGAAGGTGTCCTTCCGTCCCCACTTTGCTTAGCCCAACGTCAGCAGGACGCCGCGCCGAACAAAGTAGCGCCTGCCTCTACCCGCGTATGGATTGCTGCCCACCGGTCGACGCTTACCTTGTGCCGAAACGGAGAAAACCGATGGGACCACTGGCAAACGAGATCATCGACGCCCATGGCGGCCTCGATCAATGGCGCAGGCATCGCAGCGTGTCGGCGCATCTTACACAGGGCGGCGCCCTGTGGGGACTGAAGGGCAAGGCCGGCGTGCTTGACGACTGTAAGGTCACTGCCAGCCTGACCGAGGAACGCAGTTCACACACACCGTTCGGCGAGGTTGCTCATGCCTCCGAATTCACGCCGGGCCGTGTCGCCTTGATGGACGCCGGCGGGCAGACGATCGAGGAACTGCGCCAACCGCGCGACAGTTTTGCCGGCCATGTTTTGTCCACGCCATGGAGCGATCTCCAGCTGGCGTATTTCGCGGGCTGCGCCATGTGGACCTATCTGAACATGCCGTTCCTGCTGGCATGGCCGGGTGTCGACAGCCAGGAAATCAGCCCGTGGGAGGAGGGGGAGGAACGGTGGCGCCGCCTCCGCGTCCGCCTGCCCGAAACGATCGCAAGCCATTCGTCGGTGCAGACGCTCTATGTCGACGATGTCAGACTGCTGAAGCGGCACGACTATGATGTGGAGATCGCCGGGAACACGCCGGGCGCCCACTACATCTCTGGCTACGCGGATGTTGACGGCATCCTGTTCCCGACCCGGCGAAGGATCTATCCGCGACAGACGGACGGACAGTCGCTGCCCGAACCGCTCGTCGTGTCGATCGATCTCGACAACATCGTGTTCGACCCTGGGTTATCCTCAGCCGGCCTGTAAGAGGCCACGACGGCGAAAGGGAGGCAAACACGACCCTGTCGCGCCACTGTCCGCCGAGGCCTTCCGCTCTTCGGATCGTCCGGCTGTCCGCTGGCCACCGCCCCCGACCTTGGTATGGGAGGGCCACAACTCAGGCGGCGGCGAAGATACAATCGTAGCGTAGTCGAGGTCGCCGCCTTC
Source organism: uncultured Rhizobiaceae bacterium (assembly GCA_947259295.1). Lineage (GTDB taxonomy): Bacteria > Pseudomonadota > Alphaproteobacteria > Rhizobiales > Rhizobiaceae > CAMYMG01. The sequence goes on along the minus strand of CAMYMG010000102.1, from coordinate 24,692 downwards.
GCGCCATTCTTGCCCCGTTCGGACGCACCAAACAACATTTCGAGTGGTTCGGACCACCGCATTGAGAGGTTGCAGCATGGATACTTCCGCACTTTCGGCAATCCGCCCGGCGCTTTTCGAACGGCCCTCGTTCACCGTCGGCGACCGGGTTCGCGTTTCGAAACGCGCACCGATCGGCCACTACCGCGTCCCAATCTATCTCCGGGGCATCGCCGGCAGCATCGTGCGCGTCATCGAGCCCGCCTTCGTGGACAATGAGGAGGAGGGCTACGGCCGCAACGCCGGCAACAAGCGACACTACTACCGGGTGGCCTTCGCGATGCCGGACCTGTGGCCGGACTACGCCGGTTCCCCAAACGACGAACTGCAGATCGAAATCATCGAAACCTGGCTGGAGCAGATCTGATGTCATCCGACCCGCACTCCCACGGGCATGGGCACTCCCATTACCACGACGCACATGAGGCGATCGTCAGCGACGACGCGCCCGGCTATTACGAGATCATGGAGACGGCGGTCCGCGAACTGCTGATCGCCAAGGGGCTTATCACGGCCAACGACATCCGCCACCAGATCGAAGTCCTCGACTCGCGAACGCCCGCACTCGGCGCAGCCGTCGTGGCCCGGGCGTGGACGGACCCTGCCTTCAAGGGCCGCCTGCTCGAAAACGGCCGGGCGGGCTGCGAGGAAATGGGCATCAGCTTCTACGACGACACGCAACTGATCGTGCTGGAGAACACCGAGAGCGTCCACAACCTCATCGTCTGCACGCTGTGCTCCTGCTATCCGCGCCCCGTGCTGGGCCTACCCCCGGACTGGTACAAGCTCAAGCCTTACCGCGCCCGCGCCGTGATCGAGCCGCGAAAGGTCCTTGCCGAGTTCGGCACGATCATCCCCGATGACGTCGAGGTGAGGGTCAGCGACTCCACCGCCGTCATCCGCTATCTCGTCCTGCCGCGCCGGCCCGCCGGCACTGAAGGCTGTACCGAGGAGCAACTGGCGGCGCTGGTCACGCGCGATGCGATGATCGGTGTCATCCCCGTGACGCTGAACGATGGAGCCGCACAATGAGCGTTGAAGATTTCGTGAGCCGGCTGCCGAACGACATCGGCGGCGCGGCGGCTGGCCCGGTGGATCGGGTCGAACACGAACTCGAACCATGGGAGAAGCGCTGCCATGCGCTGGCCGACGTGCTCGACTTCAGGAAGCTGATCAACACCGAAGAGAAGCGGAAGGGAGTCGAGGCCCTCGGCGAGAGCCTGATCGGCAAACTGCCCTATTACGAGCGCTGGATCGTCGCCTTCGCCAATATCGGCTTCACCAAGGGTTTCTTCACGCCGACCGAGCTTGCCGAGAAGATGGCCGAGGTCGAGGCACGCACCGCCGACCACCCGAAGCCGCTCTGAAGCGATCAACCGAACCATCCGATCATTTGGCGGTCCGAAGGCCGCAGGAAGGGCCAGCAATGTCCAACGGTCACACTCGAACGCTTTCGCGGCGCAATTTCTGCCTCTGCTGTGTCGCCTCGGCGACCTTCGCCGGTGGATGGCTCAGCCCGCGGCAGGTGTTTGCCCAGGCGCAGGGCATTGTCGACATGATCCGCGACGATGCGGCCAGGGCACCGATCAACGTTCACAGCCTGCGCGGCGGGATAAGCGTGCTGGAGGGATCTGGCGGCAACATTGGCGTTCTGGCCGGCCCGGACGGGAAACTGCTTGTGGACGCCGGCATCACGGCTTCGAGGCCGAGGATCCTCGACGTACTCGCGAGCTTGGGTGAACAGCCCGTCCGCCGGCTCATCAACACGCATTGGCACTTCGATCATGCCGACGGCAATGCGTGGCTGAATGCCGAAGGCGCGGCCATCTTGGCACACGAGAATACGCGCAAACACCTGCTCGGCGCACAGCGGGTAGACGACTGGGATTTCGATTTCCCGCCATCGCCGCTGTCGGCCACCCCTTCAGAGGTCATGTCGGACAGCCAGTCGCTCGACTTCGGCGGCCAGACCCTGTTCCTGCAACACCATCCGGCTGCCCATACCGATGGCGACATCTCTGTCACGTTCTCGCAGGCCAACGTCATCCATGCCGGCGACATCTACTGGAACGGCATCTACCCCTTCATCGACCATTCCACCGGGGGCGGCATCAACGGAATGATAGCTGGAGCCGACGCCATTCTTTCCCGCGCCGACGACGACACGATCATCATTCCGGGTCACGGACAGCCGGTCAGCAACCGGTCGGAGCTCCTGTCGTACCGGGACATGCTGGTAGCGATACGTGACGCAGTCAGATCGTTGAAGTCGCAGGGAAAGATGCTGGGCGAGATCATCGCCGAAAAGCCGACCAGCGCCTTCGACGCGAAATGGGGCCAGTTCGTCATCGGACCGGACTTCTTCGTCAAGCTGGTTCACGAAGGCGTCTGACGGCCAAAGCTCCGGCCAGCCGCTTTTCCCTGTCATCACCGTTCAGCGAGCGAGGTTCCGAGTGAGTATGTCAGCATCGGATCTGCGCGGTCACGCCGCGGATGCACCGAGCGTGCGGTCACGCCCGAATACATGTTTCTTCGAGGCGGATGCCGGGACGGCCCTGGCTCGGCGCGCTTTCGTGGAGGGGATCGGCACCTTGCTGCTCATGGTTGCGATCGTCGGCGCCGGCCAGATGTCGGTGCGGCTTGCGGGCGCGCCATCGGGTCTCGGCCTGCTTGTCGCCGCGTTCGCAACGGCGGGCGCGCTGGTCGGTCTCATCGTTGCCTTTGGAGGCGCGTCCGGCGGACACTTCAATCCACTCATCACCCTGTTGCAGTGGTTGCGCGCTGAGCGCGACCTGGCGTGTACGGCCGCCTATGTGGCGGCTCAACTGGCCGGGGGAGTTATCGGCGCCGCTATCGCTGCCAATCTCGCTCGGCCGGTCGATTGGCAGATCGCTGCCGCCCTGCCGACAGGCGAGCTGTTTGCGAGCGAACTCTTGTCTTCTTCCGGGCTGATGCTGGTGGTGTTGGGCTGCGCCGGCAGCGGTAGGACCGATGCCGGGCCGTTCGCAGTCGGCGCGTGGCTGACGGCTGCGATCCTGGCCACGCCCACCTTGTCCTATGCCAACCCGGCGGTGGCGATCGCGGCATTGTTTGCATCCGGCCCCGTCAGCCTGAGCGGGTCGGAGGCAATCTGGTACGTGCTTGCGGAACTGTCGGGTGCGGTGCTTGCGTTGCCGCTGATCAGCCTGGCTTACCCTTCGACGGGCGCCACCCGTCGGGGCAGGGACTTGCACGAAATGACGGGGCACGACACCATCTGAGTGGCCGCTTGCGGCCCTCGTGGCCTAGAGCTCCAGGAGTTCGATCTTGCGCAACATGTCGACAACCGATTTGACCTTCAGTTTTCGGCCGGCACTGCTTCGATGCATCTTCACCGTGATCTCGGAAACGCCGATTTCATAGGCCACCTGCTTGTTCAGAAGACCGCGGCTGACGCCGCGCAGGACATCTATTTCGCGAGGGGTCAACTGCTTGGCGAGGGTGCGGAGCTCGGAGAGATCCTCGTCCTTCGCGCGACGCTGCTCGTCGGCCACGAGCGCTGCCGACACGACATCGAGGAGCTCCTGATCCCGAAAAGGCTTTGGCAGAAAGTCGACCGCGCCGGCCTTCATCGCACGCACCGAGGTGGAGACGTCCGCATGTCCGGTTATGAACACGATGGGAAGCTGAGCGCCCATCTCGGTCAGCTGCTTCTGCAGTTCGAGTCCGCTCGCACCGGGCAGCCGCAGATCGAGCACAAGGCAACTCGGCCTGTCCGGCAGGCCGGCGTTCAGAAGTTCGCGCGTCGTGGCAAATGTCTCGGTATCGATGTCGACGGATCCAAACAGATCCTTCAGCGTCTCGCGCAGTTCGACGTCGTCGTCGACAATGAGGACAAGCGGACGTGAGACCGGATTGGCGGCTGCCGCGACGGGCCTTTCCGTCGCTCGGGATGATCGGTCAACCAGCATCTTCGGCCCCCTCCGGTTTCAAGGCAATCTGCATTCCAAAGTCGAATTGAGGCAATACCATTCGTTGTTGTCGTCAATTGCTACCAATGGATGGGAGCTCGATCCATCATCCTTCCCCATGGTCGACCCATACCTTGGTAGCCGGTGCCTTTCGTGCGCTGCCCATGCAAAGTCGGATAACAAGTCCGCGCATGGATCGCCGCCGGGTATGTCGACGGTCGGATTCCAGCGGCACAGGATCGGGAGGACGAAACCAGAATGGCCCACCGACTGGCCAGAAGCGATCCGTAGCCCGATGGAACCGGTTCCGCTCGTCGCCATCATCGACGACCAGGAAGACATGCGTGGTTCGCTTGAAACGCTGGTTGAACACATCGGTTATCGAGCCTGCCTGTTCGAGAGTGCGCAAGCCTTTCTCGACCGGCCGGATGCGGCGGAAGCGCAGTGCATCATCAGCGACGTCCAGATGCCCGGCATCACGGGGCTTGACCTTTGTCGCAGGCTCGCCGCCGTCGGGGACCGCAGACCTGTCATCCTGGTCTCGGCATTTGCAACCGAGGCGATGCGCCGAAGGGCGCTGGCCGCCGGTGCCCTGTGTCTGCTCGCCAAACCAATCGATACGGACGCATTCATCGTCCTCCTCCGCCAGGTACTGACGCCACCTGCCTAGGGAAAGTCTCTGCTTCCCGTAGTGCCATCGGTTCAGGCATCTTGCTCTTCGCGCCCGGTTTCCGACAACGCCCGCGGCGTGTCCGGTTCGTGGCTGGGGGGACGACCACGCCCTCTGCTCCGTGTTGAAGTCTCGCCGCCGTCACCGTCTGCCAGAGGCAGGCTGAACTGGAATGCCGCCCCGCCTTCCGGCTGGTTGAAGACACGTAGCTCTCCGCCCAACTCCTCTATGGTCGTGCGGCAGATCTGGAGTCCCATTCCTATCCCGCTTTGCTTGGTGGTGAAGAAGGGCTCGAAAATCCTGGAGATGTTTTCCTCGCTTATGCCGGGGCCCGAGTCTGCCACCGTCACGCGGACCAAGCTCTCTTCGTCACGGTCAAGCCGGACCTCGACCGTGCGGCTCTCCTCGGGCTCACTCGCTACAGCGTCCAGCGCGTTGACGATCAGGTTGACCAGGACCTGCTGCAGCGCCACCCGGTCCGCACTGACTGAGGGCAGGACCTCGCTGGCACGAACCTTGACCACCGCCTGTCGCGCGACGATGTCTCGCTCAAGAATAAGCCTGGTTTCCTCTGCCAATGCTGCAAGGTCGACGCATTCGAACGCGCGACGCCGATTCGCGATCTGGTCCCGCGTCCGCTGGACGATGCTGGCCAGCCGGTGCGCGTTGCGCTTCAGCCGCTCGATGATGCGGGTGGTCGCCTCGGACAGGGGGGCCTCCTTCGCGAGTATTCGTCCGGCCATGTCGATGTCGACCGACATCGAGGCGATCGGCTGATTGAGCTCGTGTGCGATCGAGATCGATAATGCGCCGACGGTCGCTATGCGGCTGGCGCGCGCCAGTTCCTGCTGTGCCGCGACCATGAGTTCATGTGCGGTTTCCCGTTCGGTGATGTCAAACAAGGTGGCATAGGCCGTCCCGTCGGCAAGCATGTTGACGGCGAAGATGACGGGCATGCGTCCACCGTCGGCACGGATCAGGGTGGTCGTGCCGGTAACGTAGTCACGTCCTTCGAAGAGGGCCTCAAGCTGGGGTAGCAGGGCTGCGACGGCATCGACAACGCCCTCACGGGGCGCCTTGCTGACCAGGTCGAGCTTGGATTCGTAACCCAGCTTCCGCCAGATCGCGTCGTTGACGTCGACTGTACGCACGCCATTGATGCATGCCTGAAGAAGGTCGCGGTTCTTCAGCAGGTGGCCGCGCAGGTCGGTGACACCGTCCGATTTCAGCTTCTGCAGGATGACGCCGGCCTCGCTCCAATTCTGCTCGGCAACGAAGATGTTGGGGTTGTCGTAAAGGCTGCGGAAGCGCCAGCGCGTCTCGTCGAGTTCCGCCGTCCGTTCGGCGACCAGTCGCTCCAGAGCCTCGTTGAGTTCGCGGACCTTCTCCTGCGCCTTGAACTCGTCGTCGATGTCGAACAGGCCGCCGAACCAACGGGTGATCTCCCCGGTCTCGGGAGAACGGATCGGCCGCCCGACCGAGGTCACCCATCGGTATGACCCGTCGCGCGTCCGAACGCGCGCATTGGCGCGGAACTGGTTGCCGGTTTCCAGTGCGGACGAGAACAGCCTAGCCATTTCCTGCCGGTCATCGGGGTGAACGACATCGACCCAGCTGTTTTCTCCAAGCGCCGCGTCGACATCGACGCCGGTCATCTCGGTATAGCGCGCGTTCAGGAAGTCGCAGGTTCCGTCAGGCAGCGTTCCCCACAGGACCTGTGGCACGGAATCGACAAGGATCCTCTGGGTCCGCTGGGTATCTCGAAGCTTGTGCTGCACGTCCAGCAGGCGCTGGCGGCTCCAGGAAAGTGCCGCCGAAATGCCGATCGCCACCAGCGCGAATAGGAGGCGCAAGGCACTGGACAGGTCCAGGGTCTGGCCATGAACCCAAACGTAGGACGCAATCGCAAGAAAGATGCACAGGCCCGTCCAGAACCAGACCGAGTGGCGACCGCTCCACCGTGCGCCAAGCACGACGACAAGCGCATAGAGGACGGCCACGGCTGCATCGAGACCCTCCTGGAGATCAACCGCGAAAACGACGGCGGCGAGGACGGCCGCCGCAATGCTGCCTGCCCAATGCCTGCCCAGGCCGCCGCGCTTCGCCGCTGTCGTCTCGGACGGTCGCCGGGCGGCGCCCGCGTCTTCATGCGAGCCGGTTCCCGCGGAGAAGCCGATGCTTCCCGGCCGGGATGTGTCAGGCTGATTTTTTCCTTTCAACGCCGGGCTCCACGCTGCAGGATGCACTGCAACAATAACTGTCAGCAGGTCCTCTTGTGAATGCCACCGGGGATCAACCTGATGCCCGGACGGATCACCCTATGGATTCAAGCAGCCTGGATGCCGGCCAGAGCGGCCCGCCAGATGTTCTGAGCGGGTTGGCGCCGCTGCTCAGGGTCCGCCCCGAACTGCAATATGTCTGCAGGTTCGGCGCCCAATGGACGTCCGTCCATGCGAGCGAGCCGGAAGCATGGGCCCCATTCCACATCGTGACCGGCGGAAATTGCGTCCTTTTCTTGCCCGATTCCGGCCGGTCGTTTCCTCTGGCTGCCGGCGATGTCGCCGTGCTGCCGCATGGGAGCCCCCACGTCGTTCACGGCACGACGACGCAACCGTCTGACCCCGGTCCCTTCAACATAACGGGCAGATCGACGTCCGGCGTGGTCGTGAAGACCAATGGCGCCGAGCCCCAGGCGCAACTGGTGTGCGGCAGGCTGAGGTTCGACCACGCAGGACAAAATCTGGTCCTGTCGGCACTTCCCGAAGTCATCGTCATCAAAGCGGCAGAGGGTGGGGATGCGAGCAACATCGGCGACCTCATTTCCCTCCTGGCGCAGGAGTTGGAAGCGGCGCGCCCCGGGGTGGCCGCCATCGCCGCCGACATTGCCAGTGCGTTGCTGGTCATGGCGGTACGCGTTCATCTCGAGTCGGATCTCGGATCGAATTCTCTTCTGGCGCTGCTCGGGCATCCCCAGGCCGGCCCGGCGGCGGCCGCCATGCTGGAGGAGCCCGGGCGGCCGTGGAGCCTCGACGAACTGGCAGGGCTCTCCAACTCGTCACGGGCGAACCTGGTGCGCATCTTCCGCAGGACCGCAAACATGGCGCCGCTTGCCTTCCTGTCGGACCTCCGACTCGATCTTGCGCGGCGAAAACTCGCCGGCTCGAAGCGAAGCCTGGCAGGCATCGCAGCAGAGGTAGGCTACCGGTCCGAAAGTGCCTTCAGCCGGGCATTCTATGTGCGCTACGGGGTCAGGCCCGGCGAGGCGAGACGCGCTTCATCGCGCTAGGAGTTCTTGGCATCGGCGGAACACACTTGCCGCAGTTATCCGCGACGTAATCGGCTCGATACATCAGCCGATTTGCTACGTGGGAAAGTGAAATCACGAATGGAGAGATGGCCAAGGTATCGACCGTCAACCCTGCGGTTCAGTCGTCTTTATTGCCGACACAGACGGTAGCGGCTGCGTCAACCGAACGTGTGTCGGCTATTGCCAGATATTGATCGTCGCCAGCGTGCGCATGAGGTGATCGGCGACCAGTTCTTCAGCCAGCTTGGCGTTCCGCGTGGCGATGGCGTCGACAATCGCCTTGAGGTCCTTGTGCGTCTGCTGCCGCACCGGCCCGGGCGCGGGCTTGTCCGTATCGCGTCCGTCGAACAACACCGCGCGGCGGTCGTCCAGGATGCTCGCCATGATCTGCATCAGGAACTTGTTCTTGGTGCTGGCGAACATCAGTCGATGCAGGGCATAGATCTGCTCCTTGAAGTCCTCCCAGGTCGGCGCTTCGAGGATCAGTTCGAGCGTACGGCGCATGTCGAGGATCTCTGCCTCCTGCACCCGGTTGACTACCAGATGCATCATGGCCGGCTCGAAGAGCAGCCGTCCCTCTACTATCTCGGCAAACGACGGAACTGCCTCGTGACTGTCGACGCTGGTCTGGTCCATGCGCTCGAACACCAGGTCGGCATCATCCGTGAGAAAAGTTCCGCTGCCGACACGCCTCAGCACCAGGCCCTGGCGCTCCATCATGGCAAGTGCGCTCCGCACCGCGGTGCGGCTGGTATTGAGCTGCTGCGCCAACTCGCGCTCGTTGGGGAGCTTGGCGCCCGGCACCATCAGACCGTCCCGAATGCTGCGCAGCAGCGACCGGTAGACCAGTGATGGTGTCGCCCGGTCGTTGGTGGCAATGGCAGCAAGTTGCGCCAGAGTAGTGTCGGAAGGCATCTAGGGGTTCCCGGCGAGAGCCGCTTATGAACAGAGTCGGGTTTCTGTTGTCAACCATTCGGAGCCAATGGCGATCTTTCAGCGGAGCACATCGACGGGAACCGCCGTTTGCGCCGACTCCGCCAAGGCGTCCAGCACGGGAATCGCGTCGAGCGCTTCACGATGGTGCTGGACATAGGGAGCGCCGGACAAGGTAGCCTTGACGAAATGGTCGAGTTCGTCGGCCAGAGCGCCCGTGATGCGACCGTTGATCTCGGGCCACAGATGCGTGTCGCCGCCGCTGGTGCCGCCCTGTTCAACGACATAGAAACCCTGGTCGGAGCAGTCGAGATAGACAGCCGATTTTGTGCCGACGATTTCGAGCGACGAACGAAAGCCGTTCATCAGTCCGTCCGGCCAGGCCCAGCTGTAGTCGATAGTGCCGATCGCGCCGTTCTCGAAATTCACCACCGCACAGAGGGCGTCCTCGTTGCCAGTGCCGAGCCGCTCGACCTTTTGCGCATAGACGCGATTGATCCTCGAACGCGCGATCCATTGCATGGCATCAATGTCATGGACGCCCATGTAGAAAAGGATCGAGCTCGAGGACCCCAGTCGGCTTGCCGTCGCGCGGACGCCGTTTCGCTCTGCGCGAAGATGTATGGGCATCCCGAGCCTCTCGGGAGCCGCGGCATGAAACGTATGCACGTAACGCGGGTCGAACCGCAAGATGTGCCCGACCATGAAGCGCACGCCGGACTTCTCCACCGCCGCCACGATGCGGCGTGCAGTATAGTTGTCGTGAGCAAGCGGCTTTTCAAGAAGGATGGCCTTGCCCGCCTCGGCCGCGGCCACTGCTGCCTCTTCGTGGAGTCGGTCCGGCAAGCAGATGCTTACGGCATCGAGGTCCCGCAACTGCAACAGCGCGTGCAGGTCGCTGAAGTCTCGCGCTCCGGTCGCCTGTGCGACGATCTGGGCTCGCGCCGGATCGGAGTCGCAGACTGCGATCAGTTCGGCAGCCGGGTGATCGGCATAGGCTCGGGCGTGGCGGTTGCCGAAGAAACCCAGTCCGATGACGCCGACTTTCAACTTATCGGTCATTTCGGCTGTCCCGGAATGGCCCAGCCGCGGAAATCCTCGATGAAGGCGACAAGCTCTCCGACCACCGCATCGAAGAACTTCTTGCCCGCCTCGGGTGTCGCAAGACCCGGGTCCCCCAGCGTGCCGGTCGGGGAGAGGTCGGCGAAATCGAGATAGGTTTTCACCGCCGACCCACCGAGCAGATCGGTGGCGAGATAGCTTGAGCCGGGGTCGGGATAGGTCGCCTCGGCCAGCTCCATCTTTGCGAGACCAGGCCTTACATGCTGGACCATCGCCGTCTCGAATTCGCAGGCGTGCCCCATGCCGCCGGACTCTGACCGCCGCAGTGCAGCGATCGCGTCGCGCGCGAGTTGAAAGTAGGTGAGGGCGGCGATCCTGGCCTTGCCGTAGTGCCTGTGGCCGAGAGTCGAGGCCAAGAGGTCGATTACGCCGCCATTTCCGCCATGGCCATTGACGATAAGAACGTGGCGAAAGCCGTGCGCCACTGCCGAGCCGACGATGTCTTCCGCCACCGCCATCAGCGTTTCGGCGCGCAACGTGATGCTGCCCGGGAAGCGCATGTGATGCGCCGAGAACCCATACCAGGGCGGCGGCAGGACCGCGGTCGCCCCAGGCGATCGTTCAGCTGCCGCCAGAGATACGGAATGGGCAAGCAGAGTATCGGTACCGAGCGGCATATGGTTGCCATGCTGCTCGACCGAGCCGAGCGGCAGGATCAGTATGGTTCTGTCGCGGTCGAGGGCGGCGACGTCAGGTGAGGTGAGTTCTTCGAAGCGCATCATATCACCGCGAACAGCGCGTCTTGAGATCGTACATGAACGTGGCGGCCTGATCTCGCTCCCTGTACCGGCCCGCAGGGCATCGTCATAAAGCCCGAGTTACCATCACTTACCATCGGTGACCCGTCCTTTGAGGAAAATCGGTTGCAATTGATCAGCATTGGTTTTTATAGTCCGATCCAGGACGCCCAATGTCAACGACCAAATGGGTGCGCCGCTCCGAATGGAACGCTCAAGCGTTGGCCGCAAGAGAGGATGGGACAATATGAAGATGAGAACATTTTTCGCCGCCGGCATGCTCGCTTCCGGCATCCTTGCGGCTCAGCCCGGTGCTGCCGAGGACATTACCCTCGAATTCGTCGTTTGGAACTATTCCCTGGAGACGATCCAGGACAATGTGAAGCAGTTCGAGGAGGCCAATCCCGGCATCAAGGTCAAGGTCACGGACTACACATGGCCGGACTACCAGGATAGTCTCGTCCTGCGCTTCCGCGGCAATACACCGACCGACGTGATCTATGGTGGTCAGGATTGGTTGCCAGCATGGGGTACGGCCGGCTTTATCGCTCCGCTGGACTCGGTCGCGCCAGCAGCGACGATCGACGAGTTGAAGAAAGACATCGCCGGGTTCGCGCTGACCGACGTGACGTACAAAGACAAGGTCTACGGCCTGCCCTACTACGCCGACACCATCTCCTTCATCTACAACAAGAAGATCCTTGCCGACGCCGGCATTGCCGTGCCGTCCACGTGGGAAGAGGTGACTGCGGCCGCCGAGAAGCTCAAGGCAGGCGGCATGGAGCATCCGATCGTCTATGAGTACAATCAGGAACTCCCCAATTTCTATGACGCCTTCGTCGCGCAGGCCTACGGTCGTGGCGCAGAGTTCTTCGACAAGGATCTCAACCCGCTTTTTGCCGACCCGAATAACGAGGCGTTCAAGCAACTGCAGTGGATCGCCGATGCCTATTCCAAGGATCTCGTGCAGTCCGAGACGCACGAGTCCAAGATCATCCCGGCGATGAACACTGGAGCGCACGCCTTCACCATCGTCTACACCTATGTGCTCGCGGCGCTGAACAATACCGCCGACCAGCCTCGTGCAGGAGAGTTCGCGCTGGCGCCGATGCCCGGCTCCACGCACGCCACGCTTGGCTTTGCCAAGTCCTATGTCGTGACGGCGCAGGCCGCGGCCGATCCGGCACGCGCAGAGGCTTCCTGGAAGTTCGTGAACTTCATGGCCGGCAAGCCCTATACCGTGGCCAAGCGCTGGGCCGTCGAGAAGGGGCTCGGTTTCGCGCAGTTGCCGCTGTTCGAGGACAAGGATGTGATCGAGGCCTGGGGCAAATGGGCCGACGTCAAGGCGCTGGGCGACCAGGCGTCGATTGCCAAGGCCGGCACCTATACCGAGTACAGCTCGGTCTGGTCAGCCTATTTCCGCCCGCTGCTGGCCAAGGCGATGGTTGGCGAGGCGAGCGTCGAACAGACCATGAAGGACGGCGCGGAGCGCTGGAACCAGCTCAAGGAGCAGTTCGCCAACCGCTAAGCGGTGTCGAGGGGGCGGCGTCACACTGCCGCCCCGCCTTTCGCCAATTCAAGGCTCAGCAGGCTTCTCCATGTGGACGATAAAACGCTTTCCGGCGCTCTGGCTGTTGCCTGCACTTTTGCCGGTGGCGCTTATGACGATATATCCGGTCGCCTACGCATTCTGGACGAGCCTGCATTCGGTCATGCTGCTCTTCCCCGGCGAGCCGTTCGTCGGCCTGGACAATTACAAGCGGGTCGTCGGCAGCAACTATTTTCGGGACGCGCTCGGCAACTCGCTTGTCTTCACCCTCCTCGCGGCACCTTGCGTCGTCATCATCGGCACGCTGATTGCGCTCTTCCTGCAGCGGCGGTTCTTCGGTTCGCAGATCGTCCGATCCATCGTCCTGCTGCCCTGGGTGCTGCCCGGCGCGATCAGCGCAGTGCTCTGGATTTGGGTGTTCCATCCAAGCTTCGGTGTCCTGAACGGCCTGCTGCGCGACCTGCATCTGATCGACGGCTCCATCCCATGGCTGACCTCGCCGCGGCTCGCGCTTGTCTCGGTCGCCGTCGCCCATGTGTGGACGCAGATCCCGTTCGCCGTCGTGCTGATCATGGCCGCGCTTTCGGCGGTCAATTCGGAGACCCTGGAGGCCGCCGCCATCGACTGCCGCAGTGCATTCAAGCGGTTCCGCTACATCGTTTTCCCCGAGATCAAGTCGATGATCGTCGTGCTGATCGTCTACAACGCGCTTACCGCCTTCACGACCTACGACCTTGTCTACGCCATGACCGGGGGCGGGCCGGGCACGGCCACGACCTTGCTGTCCTTCCAGATCTGGCGGGAAAGCTTCTCCATGTATGATTTTGGCAGTGGGTCCGCGGTCGCCTTCATCGTCGTCGCCATTTCTGCGGTGCTGATTGCAGCCATTACGCGCGCTCTCCCCTCCGACCTTTTCGCGGAGCAGTAGGATGCAACGCGGGCTCAATCCCTTCCTGACCTGCCTGTTCGCATCGCTGATCGTGCTCTTTGCCGGCGGACCGGTCATCCTTTCGCTGATCGGCAGCGTCGTGCCCGACCGGATCCTGCTCGATGGCAGCAAGGCTCTCTTCAGCGAGGGTCTGTCCTTCGAGACCTATCGCTACGTGTTCACGGGACAGTTGCCGGATTCCTACCTCGCCGAGAACGCCAACCGGGCGATGATTTCGGACGCGGCGCGGCAAGTCCCTCAAAGTCTGCTCAACAGCGGCGTCATCGCCTTTTCGTCAATGCTGCTGAACCTGCTGATCGGTGCGCCGGCGGCATTTGTGTTCGCCCGCTACGCTTTCCCGGGCAAGCAGTTGACCTTCATGTTTCTCATTCTCTCACCGCTGGTGCCGGCGGTAGCGCTCGTGACGCCGATCTACATCATGCTGCAGGCGCTCGGGCTGGTCGGTACGCAGGCTGGCATCATCCTCGTGCATACGGCGAAGGCCTTGCCGTTCACCGTGCTGATCCTTTCGGTGTTCTTCCGAAAGATGCCGGCCGAGATATTCGAGGCGGCGGTGCTCGATCATTGCAACCGCTTCCAGACCTTCTTCCGTGTGGCTTTGCCGCTCGCGCTGCCATCGATCGGCGCCACCGGGCTGTTTGCGTTCATGCTCTCCTATTCGGAATACATGTTCTCGATGGTGCTTTCGGGCGACGCGGCCACGCGCCCGGTCTCCGTCGTGATGGCGGCGCTGGCGCGGAACACGGATGTGTCGTGGAGCCTGCTCAACACGGCGATCTTCATCGCCATCGTTCCCACGCTGGTGCTCGTCGTGCTCGTCTGGCGCTTCGTGGTCGAGGGCCTGCTCAGTGGCGCAGTCAAGGGATAGACCATGGCAGACACCGGCGACATTCATCATCCGCTGAAAGTGCGTCCCAAGGACGCCAAGCAGCATAGTACCGCAGGCCCGTACTCACCCGTGCTCGAGATCGACGCGAGGCGGCTTGTGGTTATTTCGGGTCAGGTCGCGGTGGACATGGACGGCGAGGTGATCGGCGCCACGATAGAAGAGCAGACGCAGGCCACGCTCAATAATTGCGCCGCGCAGCTCGCCACCGCCAATTGCACATTGGGCGACGTCTTCAAGGTCAACATCTATCTCACCGACCTCGGCCAGTGGGCGCGCTTCAATGCGGTCTACGAAGAGATGATGGCCGAACCGCTGCCCGTTCGCACGGCCGTGCAGGCGGTACTCTTGCCTGGTTTCATGGTCGAGATCGAGATGTGGGCAGTCAAGTCGAAGGATTGAAGAGTTGGCTTCTGTGGAACTGAGGAACGTTGCCAAATCCTTCGGCAGGGTCGAGGCGGTACGCGACGTGTCGCTGGTCATCGCCGACCGTGAGCTTGTGGTCTTCGTCGGCCCCTCCGGTTGCGGCAAATCCACGCTGATGCGGATGATCGCCGGGCTGGAAGAGATCACGTCAGGCGAACTCCTGATCGGCGGTAAGCCCATGAAGTCCGTCGCTGCTGCCGACCGCGGCATTGCCATGGTGTTCCAGTCCTATGCGCTCTACCCGCACATGACGGTGGCGGAGAACATGAGCTTCGCCCTGAAGATGATGGGCACGGCGAAGGCAGATATCGACAGCAAGGTCGCCGAAGCCGCCGGCGTGCTGCAGATCGAGGATCTGCTTGCCCGCAAGCCGAAGGAACTGTCCGGCGGGCAGCGTCAGCGGGTCGCAATAGGCCGAGCGATCGTGCGCAAGCCCGACGTCTTCCTCTTCGACGAGCCGCTTTCCAATCTCGATGCCGGCCTGAGGGCGCAGATGCGCGTCGAGATCGCCCGGCTGCACGAGCAGCTTCGCACCACGATGATCTATGTGACCCACGATCAGGTCGAGGCCATGACGCTCGCCGACCGCATTGTCGTGATCAATCGTGGAAAGGTCGAGCAGATCGGATCGCCGCTGGAACTCTACGAGAAACCGGCCAACCGTTTTGTCGCAGGATTTCTAGGGCAACCCAAGATGAACTTCATCCCGGCCATTGCCACGCATTCGGAGGCGGGTACCACCCTGACGACCGCTTCGTCCGGAAGGACGGTGCTGAGGCTCGGCGGGCGTGTTTCCATCGCCGACGGCCTGGAGATCGAACTGGGTGTTCGTCCGGACGCCATATCGATCTCAGGGCCGCTTGACGAGCTCGCCGTTCCCGGGCGGATCGTCGTGGTCGAGCATCTAGGCGGTTCAAGCCTTCTCTACGTCGAGGTCGACGGGCTCGATCAGCTTCTTACCGTTGAACAGCGCGGCAAGGCCAATTTCGCCAAGGGACAGGCGATCCATCTTCTCTTCGATCCCGCGCAGTCGCATCTGTTCGATGGCGCCGGCAACCGGATCAGGAGTGGCCGGTGACACAGGCGCGCCCAGCAGAGCTACAGAATCCCGCCAAGTTCCCGCGAGAGGTTCGAGGCATGCCGCCGAGCGACGTCGCGCAGCGCGGTGAGCTTATCTATGTCGAACCGGCTGGCCGGGCCGGAGATAGCGATACCGCCCCGTACCTCGCCTCCATTCTCGAAGACGGGCAGCGCCACGCATCGCATGTCGGGCGCAAATTCGAGATCGTCGAAGGCGTAGCCGTCGGCGCGGATGCGGGCCAGCGAGCGGCGCAACTCGTCCGGATCGGTGATGGTGTTCGGGGCGACCTTGGCGAGACCACCGGCAATCACCGTCTCGGTGACGCGCATGTCCTGGTAGGCCAGCAACACCTTGCCGATCGAGCTGCAATGGAGCGGCGAACGGTCGCCGATCTGGAAGTCGACGGCTACCCGCTGCGTGCCCTTGGCGCGGAAGACGAGTACGGCGGCGTCGCGCTCCAGAACCGAGTAATGCACCGTCTCGCCCGTCTCCTCGGAGATAGCGCGCAGGCAGTCCAGGATGCGGCGCGCGCGCTCGTCCTCGCCGACAAGATGGCGGGCAAGCGACAGCACCTTGAAAGTAAGCCGGTAGTGCTTGGAGTCGTCGGCCTTCTGCACATAACCCGACTGAACCAGCGTCATCAGCATGCGGTAGGCAGTTGCGCGATCTCCTCCGATTCCGGCGGCGACGTCCGCGACCGTGACGGGTCGCCGGCGCTCGCCGACGAAATCGAGCACGGCAAGCGCCTTGAGCGCAGTGGCGCTGATATTGCTGTCGAGATCGCTCATGCCAGATCCGAAATTCATTATTCGTATAGCGAAACACGATGATCCAAACAAGTTCAAATATCGTTGACGACGTTTATATATTGAACTATTCCTCTGCTGAATGGCGATACGCAGCATCGCTTCGCGACGTCGGGAGGGACAGGCGATGGACATGCTGATCGACGGCGGTTGGACGGGCTCATCAGACGGGCAGGTCGATGCGGTCCTCAATCCCGCGACTGACGAGCAGATCGACACGGTGCCACGTGCGACCCTGGCCGATGTGGAGCGCGCCGTCGCCGCTGCGCAGCGCGGCAAGACCGCGATGGCGGCATTGCCCGCCTGGCGCCGCTGCGAGATACTTGAAGCAGTCGCCCGGCGCATCCAGGAGAATCAGGAAGAGCTGGGAAGGCTGCTTTGCCGTGAGAACGGCAAGCGGATCGGCGAGACGACGAATGAAGTCGGCGTCGCCGCGCGCATCTTCCGTGGCTATGCCGAAGAGGCGAAACGCGTCTTCGGCCGTTCCGTGCCGCTCGATTCCATTCCCGGCCGCGAAAAGTCCCTGGCGATCACGACACGCGAGCCACTTGGCGTGGTCGCGGCGATCGTGCCTTTCAACTATCCGGTCGAGCTCTGGAGCCACAAGGTGGCGGGTGGGCTGGCGGCCGGAAACGCCGTCATCACCAAGACGCCAGAGGACTGCCCGCTCGCCATGATCGAGGTTAGCCGCTACCTGGAGGAGGCGGGTCTTCCGCCGGGAGCACACCAATTGCTGACCGGAGGCCGTGATGTCGGCGAGGCGCTGGTTCGCGCCGATGGCGTGCAGATGATCGCCATGACCGGCTCCACGGCGGCTGGCAGACGTATCCTCGAAGTTGCGGCCGCCACCCTGAAGAAGGTGCACCTCGAACTTGGCGGCAACGATGCGACCATCGTCTGCGGCGACGCCGATGTCGATGCCGCCGCCGATGCGCTGGTCGCCGGCCGCTTCACTTCGGGCAACGGTCAGATCTGCTGCGCGGTCAAGCGCGTGCTGGTTGAACAGCCGATTTACGAGAGGCTGCTCGAGGCGGTTTCGGCTCGAGCGAGGGCGCTGGAAGTTGGGGACCCCATCAACCCCCGGACCGATGTCGGGCCGCTGATCAACAGGCGTGCCGCCGAGCGCGTCGAGGGCCAGGTACGCCAGGCCGTCGCGGATGGGGCCACGGTTGTCACCGGCGGCAAGCGCCGAGGCAACTTTTACGAGCCGACCGTGCTGACCGGGGTCGCGCCAGGCACGCCGGCCTTCGCCGACGAGACGTTCGGACCGGTGCTGCCGCTCATCCCCTTTGAGCGCTTCGAAGACGCGCTGGTGCTCGCCAATGACAGCCCGTTCGGCCTGCAGGCGGCAATCTTCACCCGTGACCTGTTCAAGGTGATGCGAGCCTATGAAGTGCTCGATGTCGGCACGGTCGTCGTCAACCACACCACGGCAGTGCGCGTCGAGACGCTGCCCTTCGGCGGCAACAAGGCGAGTGGCAACGGACGCGAAGGCATCCACGATACGCTGCACGAGATGAGCAAGGAAAAGACCCTGCTGTTGCACGAAGTGTTCGGAGCGGTCGCCTGATGTCCCGCCTCGCTGTCAGTCATATCGCCAAGAGCTATGACGGCAACCCGGCTGTACGTGACATTTCGTTCGAGGTCGCCGCAGGCCGGGTGCTGGCGCTGTGCGGCGAGAATGGCGCGGGCAAGTCGACGCTGATGAAAATGCTCTCCGGCGCGACGAAGCCGGATGGCGGCGAGATACGGCTCGCCGGAAAGCCGGTGGCGATCGCCGGCCCTTCGGATGCCATGGCGCTGGGCATCCGCACCGTCTACCAGGAGCTCTCCCTGCTGCCGCATCTGAGTGTCGCCGAGAACATGCTGCTCGGGCGAATGCCGACGCGGGGCTTCTCCTTCGTTGTGGACTGGCCGCAGGCGAACAGGATCGCGTCGCGCGTGCTTGCCGATTTCGGTTTTCCGGAAATCGATCCAACTGCGCTGGTCGGTTCGCTCAGCGTTGCGCGCCAGCAGATCGTCGAGATTGCCAAGGCGCTTGTCGCGGAGCCGGCGATCCTTATCCTCGACGAACCGACCGCGGTGCTCTCTGCCGTCGAGGCCGACAAGCTGTTCGCCAAGGTCCGCAGCCTCGCGGCCACCGGCGCGACGGTGCTCTACATCTCGCACCGCCTGGAGGAAATCTACGCCATCGCCGACGAGATCGTCGTGCTCAAGGACGGGCGCAGCGTGCTTTCAGGCGCGACGGCCGAGCTCGATCAGGACCGTCTCATCCAGGCGATGGTCGGCCGGCCGCTGTCGGCGATTTTCCCCGAACGCCGGGGCAATGCAGGTCGCATGGTGCTGGAGGTCGAGAAGCTGTCGCTCCATGGCCATTTCGAGGATGTCAGCTTCCAGGCGCGAGCCGGCGAGATCGTCGGCATGTTCGGCCTTGTCGGCAGCGGCCGCACCGAGATCGCCAAGGCAATCTTCGGCGCGATGCGCGCTGACGAAGGATCCGTGCGCCTCAACGAGGTTTCCGCCAATTTTGCGACGCCGTCACAGGCGGTGCGGGGCCATGTCGCGCTTCTGACCGAGGACCGCAAGGGCGATGGGCTCGCGTTGGATGTCGGCGTTATCGACAATGCCGGCCTCGCCAGTTTTGCGAGATATGCGACGAACGGCATCATCGACAGCGCCAAACGACGGCAACTGGTCGGCGAGAAGATACGGGAACTGTCGATCAAGCTGACCGATCCTGCGCAGCCCGTGCGCCAGCTTTCCGGCGGCAATCAACAGAAGGTCGTGCTGGCCAAGTGGCTGTTGGTCGAAAACATCCAGCTCTTCATTTTCGATGAGCCGACGCGCGGCGTCGACATCGCTACCAAGGTCGAAATCTATCAGATGATCCGCGATCTCGCAGACAGCGGCGTGGCGGTGCTGATGATATCATCCGAAATGCCAGAGGTGCTCGGCATGGCCGACAGGCTGCTTGTCGTGCGCGACGGGCGGATTGTCGCCGAACTTCTGCCCGCGAATTTCCAGCCCGAGACCGTCTTTGCGCACGCCGCCGGTCTGGAAATTGGCGCGCAACCGGGGGAGCGGCTCCATTGACCGAAACGACAGCCGGCACCTCCCAAGCGCAACCTGCCATGCTGCGGCGCTTCAGCCGCGCCGACCTCCTCTTCGTTGCGGCCATCCTGCTGCTGGTCGTGTTCGCATCACTGGCCTCCGACGCGTTCCTGACCCAGCGCAACTTCGTCAACGTGTCGCGGCAACTGGTGACCAACGGCTTCCTCAGTCTCGGCATGCTGATGGTCATCCGCACCGGCGGCATCGATCTTTCCGTTGGCTCCGTCCTGGCGTTCGCCGGATTGCTCGCCACCGGCCTGCAGGAGCAGATGCATTTTTCGGCCGCGATCGCCGTCGCGCTGGCCATGGGGGCAGCGGTCGGCTTCGTCAATGGCTGGCTGACGGCGCGGTTCAACCTGCAGCCCTTCATCGTGACGCTCGCCACGATGGGAAGCCTGCGCGGACTGACCTATGTCTATGCCGACACGCCGCGCTATCCAGCCGACGAGATGTTCCGTGCGCTGATCGGCGGCGCGTTCGTGGGACCGGTGCCCGTCGCCTTCATCGTCTTCGCACTCGCCGTGCCCTGCGTGTGGTTCTACCTCAACCATACGGTCTCGGGTCGGGCCGCGTTTGCGCTGGGCGTGAACAAGGAAGCCGTGCGGCTGGCCGGCGTCAACGTCAACAGGCACCTGATATTCGCCTACGTGGCCTGCGGGGTCTTCGCGGCAATCGCCGGTGTGCTGCTGGCCTCGCGGCTCGGTATCGCGCAGCCGAGCGTCGGCATCGGCTACGAACTCGACGCCATTGCCGCGGTGGTCATCGGCGGCGGTTTGCTTGGCGGCGGCGGCGGAACGGCCATGGGAGTGCTTGGCGGCGTGCTCGCGCTAGCCGTCGTCGACAATGTGCTGAACCTGTTCAACGTCGATTCCTACTACCAGCAGCTTCTGAAGGGCCTGATCATCCTGGTGGCGGTGCTCGCCAGGCGGAAGAAGGCTTGAAAACCGCCGGCATGGCCGGCCTATCGAGAGAGGAAGAACATGAAACTGTTTGGCCAATTGAGAAATGCCGCGATGGCGGGTCTTGCCCTGGCGACACTCGGCGCGACGCCGGTGTCCGCGCAGGACAAGGAGATCAAGATCGGCATGGTGAACCTGTCGCTCTGCTGCGCCTATTTCGTCGGCATGGATGCTGCCGTGAAGGACGAGGCTACCCGCTTCTCCAACATCAAAGTGCTATCGACGGACGCCAATGGCGATGTCGCCAAGCTGACCTCCGACGTTGAGGATCTGGTCAACCAGGACGTCGACGTGTTCATCGTCTCCGGCGCCTGGATCGAGGCAGCTCCGGCAGCACTGGAGGCCATCAACCAGGCAGGAACGCCGGTCGTCATGGTCGACCGGCTGCTCAAGGGCGGCGACTTCACCGCCTGGGTCGGGCCCGACAATCGGGCCATCGGCGAGGGCATAGGCGACTATGTCGTCGATCGTCTCGGCGGCAAGGGCAAGGTCGCGATCATCCGGGGCGGCCCGGCCGACAACACGATCGGCTCCAACCGTTCGGAGGGCGTCCAGTCGAAGTTCGAGGGCACCGAGATCGAGGCGATCGTCGCACCGGGCTGGGGCGAGTGGAGCGCTGACGGCGGCTTCACTCAGATGGAGGACATGCTTTCCAAGCATGATGACCTCGACGCCGTCTTCTGCGAGAACGACTCAATGTGCCTCGGCGCGCAGAAGGCCATCGCCGACGCGGGCAAGGCAGAGCAGATGTTCATCGCTTCCGTCGACGGCGAGATGGGCACGTTGAAGGAAATCATGCGCGAGGGCTCCAACTACGGTGCCACCGGCCGCAACTCCTCGGACCAGATCGGACGCGCGGGCTTCAACCGCGCCATGGCCATCCTGGCCGGTGGCGTGCCGGAGAAGGAGACCGCACTGCCGTCGCCGATCATAACCAAGGACAACGCCGTCAAGTATTACGACGAAAACAGCAAGTTCTAGCCTGTCCACGGCATTCGCTCAGGCCCCTCAGCGGGCCTGAGCCTTCTTCGACCGGGGGTTCGGGGCCAAGCTGGTGCATGTCAGCCCGCGATCCGCGTGCAGATCTTGCGACCAAGTAGTCTTGAAGTTCTGGTAGTGCTCAATGCAACGATCTGCCGTCCCAGCCGTTTCCGGAAGATTACTCACATTTCAACTGTGTGAGTGGCAAAGGGGGGCGTCTTGGAAAACCAGCAATCCAACAAGGGCAAAGCACCGAAAGCACTCCCGAGCTTGCCGCTCGCTTTGCTGCCGGTTCTTCTGACGCTCGGCCTGCTGGCGCTTCAGCTTTTCTACTTTGGCGATTTCACGCCGCACATACCACTCGCGCTCGGCCTCGCCATAACCTCTCTGCTCGGAGTCCTGCGCGGACAGGAATGGCTGGATATTCGCGAGGGCATCTTCCACGTTATCCATGTCTCGATGCCATCGCTTGCGGTCCTGATCGTGGTTGGCATGATAATCGGCACCTGGATCGCCTCCGGGACCGTACCCACCCTCATCTATTATGGCCTGACGTTGCTCAGCCCATCGGTCTTTCTGGCTGCCGCCATGCTTTTGTGTGCCGTCGTTTCGCTATCTCTCGGCACGAGCTGGGGCACGGTCGGTACCGTCGGCCTGGCACTGATGGGCATCGGAGCGGGCTTCGGCATTCCCGTCTACTGGACGGCTGGCGCCATCGTTTCCGGCGCGTTCTTTGGCGACAAGATTTCTCCGCTCTCCGACACCACCAATCTCGCGCCTGCCGTGACCGGCACCAATGTCTTCGACCACATCCGCAACATGATGCCGACGACCGTCCCGGCGATGCTGATTGCCCTGATCGTCTACACCGCTGTCGGCTTCATGCTCATCGAACCCGTTGGTCAGATCGAAGGCGGCGACATAGATAGGATCACTGCCAAGCTCACGGAGACGTTCAATCTCGGCATCGTGCCGCTGCTGCCGGCCCTGGTGGTCGTTGCGCTCGCTCTCACCCGCCAGCCACCGCTGCCTTCGTTGTTTGCGGGCGTCGTCGCCGGCGCCCTCGTGGCGATCTTCTGGCAGGGCGAGGGCGTTCACGACGTGTTCAAATATGCCCAATCGGGATTCTCCATCGAGACCGGGGTGGCAGACATCGACAAGCTTCTCACTGCCGGCGGAATCCAGTCGATGATGTGGACGATATCTCTCATGCTGATCGCACTTGGCTTCGGCGGTGCGCTGGAGCGCACCGGTTGCCTGGAGGCGATCATCGTCGCAATCATCAGTCGCGTGAAAAGCTTCGCCGCTGTCCAGAGTTCGGCGATCGGGACAGCCTTCGCAACGAACATGGTCGCAGGCGATCCCTACATATCGATCGCACTTCCCGGACGGATGTACGCGCCGCTGTATCGGGGCATGGGCTATTCGACGCTCAACCTGAGCAGGGCCGTCGAAGAAGGCGGCACGCTGATGAGCCCGCTGATCCCATGGAACGCCGGCGGCGCATTTGTCATCAGCGCGCTGGGACTAGGCGTGATGGACGGCAATCTCGAAAATCTGCTCTATATACCGCTCGCTTTCGCCTGCTGGACGGCACCTGTGATCGGCATCTTCTACGCGATGACGGGACTGTTTTCGCCCAAGGCGACGGACGACGATCGCGCTCAATGGGACAAGTCCGGCGAGGATGTGATGGATCTGGAAGATCACGAACTGGGCGATCTCGCCAGTTGACGGTTGGCCGGTGACGCGGCGCATCCTGCACCGACCACTCCGTATGAGTGCCAATACGAGAGCAATGTTGGGCGGCGGGTGGATGTCGGACCGGATAGCTCAGGGCCTGGCCTAGGCTGACCGGCGGGCAAATCGCTTCGCCGTGCAGACTGTGAGTCTCCAGAAGGCGGCTAGTCGACCTTACTGCCTGGTGCAGACCAGCCCACAAGACTGGTGGTGGCGCAATTGCCACAGGTGCCGGATTCCTGCCCCGAAATAGGCCGCTGCGTAAGTGACTGATCTGGATAGCATAGTTAGGCTCGCCGGGATTCGACCCTATAGGAGCATGATTTGAAGCGAATGATTTTGGGTACAGCGTTTCTGTTGTCTCTTGCTGGTGCAGCGGCGGCGGCGGACGCGGTTGTCTACAATCCGGTACCTGAGGCTTCGGGTTACAATTGGTCTGGCGCGTATGTCGGCGCCGAGGTCGGCTACGTCGTGGGCGGCAATGCCGACTATCTCTGGGAGACCGGCGTCGGAACGGATGCCGACTACAATTTCACTCATGGCGTGGACGGAATCTTCGGCGGAATTTACGCGGGTCACAACTATCAGTTTGACGGTGGTCTGGTGGTCGGCGCCGAGGCAGACATCGTCTGGGGGGACGTCGGCGGTTCGAGCCTAGCCCCAGGCGACGCCTCATATCTTGCCGACACGGCAATTGACTGGTCAGGCGCTGCGCGTGCTCGGCTGGGCTACGCAATGGACAGGTTCCTCCCCTACGTCGCGGGCGGCATCGCATTCGCTTACCTCGATTACACGGAGTACGAAGACGGTGACTTCTACAGCGCCGGGGACGCCAATCTCGTCGGATGGACTCTCGGCATAGGGGCCGAGTACGCGATAACCGACGATTGGCTGCTGCGCGGCGAATACCGGTATACGGATTACAACGACAAGGATTTCCTGTCCGTGGACCACGATGAAGAGTTCAACTTCGAACTCGATACCCACGATGTCCGCTTGGGCGCGGCGTACAAGTTCTAGCCACAAGAGACTCTCACGCCCATGTCATGCCGACCTCGGTTGGCGACTTCGTTCCCGCCCGGAACCGCGGCGGTGTCCATTCAGCCAGCCATCAAGGCCTTGTATCCCGTCAACGCGTACCGGATCCCCATCGCAAGCACGATCAGACCCACCTCGGGGTCGACATTGATGATGCACTGACGCTGGCCGAGATGATAGAAATCTGAGCCTAGCGGCCCCCACGGGAAATGTGGGCCGTCTCCTGGAACGCGCGTCAGTCCGGACCCTGGCGCAAAGTTGCCTTCCCCCGCAGCGAACATTCTGACGTGCTCCCCGTTTTGTCCGCGTCTATAAGTTAGCCCTGTTCACGTTGTGATCCTTGACGGATCGGGTTGCGTATTCAAGCGGGGTGAGCCCATCGAGGCTCGTGTGTGGGCGATTCACATT
>CAMYMG010000101.1 GCA_947259295.1 uncultured Rhizobiaceae bacterium | reverse complement strand
TTCACAGATACCAGTACTGAAATCGGCTGGACAGCAGGCGGGGGTATGGAAATGAGCCTCTTCAACTCTCAAAAGTGGAGATTAAAAGCCGAGTATCTCTATACCGATTTAGGCTCTAACAACTTCTACAGTCAGGAGTTTGGTGGCACTGGAGGAATTTTGCAGACTCGGAACAATGCTGCCAATGCAGACTCTGACCTAACCTTCAACACGGTTCGCGTTGGCGTCGTCTACGGCTTCTAGTTACAAACTCCTCTTTTCCAACTGAGCGATCGATGAAGGCCCGCACTCTGATTGTGCGGGCCATTTCTATGTCGGTCTCCGGCGGGCGACGGGATCTGCCGGGCTAGGCGAGAAGTTAGAGTGTAACACCAACAGCGGCGGCCAATAGCCACACCGGCCATAGTGCCAAGTTCCAAGCCTTGGGCGCGTAGTCGGACGAATTGTCATAGACGGTCATGCTCGACTTTCATAGCCCTGTCGACCAGGACCAAGCTCTCATTTGGCAAAGACCGCTGCAACGCCTTCGCCTCCTCCCACGGCGCCGTCAGCCACATCTCGGTCTCCTCCTGCGTCGTTAGCAGTGCCGGCATGGCTTTCGGATGAACGGGCGCAACGACGCCATTCGGCTCGGTCGTCAGGAAGGCGAACAGGTCGAGCGTTAGCAATCCCTCCCGGACCTTGCGCACGCTTTCCCACTGCGGAACCCAGATGCCGGCAAAAAACATTAGCGGGCGCGTCTCGTCACGGGCGAACCACGCGTTGGGCGTCCGGCCGCCTTCGGGCTTGTTCGCTGGATCCGGCTCGGCGAAGCTCGTCACTGGCACGAGGCAGCGGTTCTCGACCCCTAGCCAGCGCGTCCAGTGCTTGCTCGACGTGTTGCGCACGTTGGTCGTGCCGCCGTCTGGCTCCATCCTCAGCAGGTGGTTGAAGTCCGTAACGGCGCCTTTGGCTTGGAGCTTTTCTGCCCGCTTCTTTGTGGCCATGAAAAGCACCTGCTTCGAGCTCGGTAGGCCCCAACGGACCCGGACTAGCTCGCGGACGCCGTCCAGGCCATTGCGGACAATCGGGGCCGGCTGGTCCGGGTAGACATCGATCGATTGTTCGAGGTTGCCCGACAGGTCGCGCATGGCGCGGGACCACTCGATGATGGCCTGTTGAGTGGTGGTGACGTTGTAGAGGTTGCACATGCCGCCACGATATCATCGCGAAAATGACCGCGCTACAGCTTGACCGCAGGAGGACAATGTTCCTATTTCGTTCTCATGGCAATCGAGACCCTATATGATCTGTATTTGGCTAACGGCAGACTTCATTTCCGTTGCGCCTGGGGTCGCAGGGCAGGGCTCAAGATAATCCGGGAATGTGCGTTCCGCTACGAACCGGATCTGACAACCCTGATGATAACGCGGGGGCGGCGGTGCGAACTGGCGGACATCAAGAGCAAACTGCGGTGTCCGAAGTGCGGGTCGTGGCAGGTCTATGTGAGCTGGACTTTGCCTGGGCAGGCCAACACAACATCACTGCGGTCTGACCTAGGGTAGCCTGGAGAACGTGCAGTGAACACTCTGCTACGATATTTGCTACGCAACTGCGTAGCAGTGCCCGGGACGGAACGGGATGGAGAGGGCCTTCATGCTCTGCAAAGCCTAGCTAATAAAGGACTTTGCGTCACATGGCGGGACGGGCGGGGACGGCAGCAAGCGAATTTCAAGACCGGTGCCTTAAACCGCTCGGCCATCCCTCCGGGCCTTGGATACGCTAGCATGTCGGGGCAGCCTGCCGGAAGCTCGGGCGCCGCGACCGTTTCGCTACCGAACGGTGGTCCGGCTTTACCCCGCGCCGGTTCGCAGCGTCAACCTGTTCTCGATCATCGGCCCGATCCCGGGACGACCTGCACCTCAAGGCCGTGTGCGACGCATCCAGGCACGATCGTCCGCTACAGGGCTTGCCTGCGAGGGACGCGGCCCATGTTGCGCATGCTGCGCCGTGCGCCGGTGGTTGCGAACCTGATACAATCGCCGACCGACCATCGCTGTTGATGGCGACACGGCGATCGCGACCTGCTATCATTTCGCCGGCGATACGGATTGTTCCTATTCAAACTGTTCTTGTTCCAAGGAGACGACATGCGTGCCATTTTCACCTTTGCCATCAGTGTCGTCTGCCTGACCGGCACGCCCGCGCTGGCCGACAGCACGACGGGCGAAATCCTTGCCTACGACCGCCTCGCGAACGTCATCATTCTTAACGACAAGACGGTCTGGGAGATCGTACCCAAGGACCTGCCGCTGCCGGCCGACCTGAAGCAGGGCGACAAGATCACCATCGACTTCTTCACCAATGGTGACAGCGGCGTCGGCAAGATCAATTCGATCAGCCGCGTCGGCGGCTGACCCGCATCCAGGCTCGACGCAACGAAACCTTCGGGGGCCCGCGTCCGAAGACGCGCCTGGAAAAGCTGCGCCGCCGGCTTCCCGGTGCATTGGCGACGCCGGGGTCTGTCCTATGCCGGCACCGGCGTGCAGAATGACGACATGACCGACACGCAGCAGCCAACCTATCTGACCACCAGGGAACTTGCAGAACTCCTGCGCATCAAGGAGCGCAAGGTCTACGACCTGGCGGCTGCGGGCGAGGTGCCCTGCGTGCGCGTCGTCGGCAAGCTCTTGTTCCCGCGCAGCGAAGTCGAGGCGTGGATCGCCGCCTCGCGTTCGGGTCCGGGCGTCGCGGCCACACCGCTGCCGCTGCTTCTCGCCGGCAGCCACGACCCGCTGCTCGAATGGGCGCTCAGGGAATCCGGCAGCGGCATTCCGGCCTTCTTCGATGGCAGCCTCGACGGGCTGGCGCGGCTCCAGCGCCGCGATGCGATGGCCTGCGGCATGCATGTGCGCGACGCCGGCGGCGGCTGGAATGTCGAGACGGTTCGCCAGGCGATGCCCGAAGAGCCGGTCGTCGTCATGGAGTTCGCGCAGCGCCAGCGCGGCCTCATCGTCGCGCCCGGCAATCCGCACGGCGTAGCCTCCATCGGCGACGTCGCGAAGCTTAGATGCGCCAGGCGGCAGAGCAGCGCCGGCAGCCAGAAACTTTTCGAGGAACTGGTGCGCGGCGAGGGCATCGACCCGGCAGCGCTCGCCGGGCCGGTGGTTCCGGCCCGCACCGAGAGCGACGTGGCGCTGATCGTGCTCGACGGCTCGGCCGACATTGCCTTCGGCCTCGCCGCCGTCGCCGCCCAGATGCGGCTCGGCTTCGTGCCGCTGGTCGAGGAGCGTTTCGACCTGGTGCTCTGGCGCCAGGCCTATTTCGACAAGCCTTTCCAGGCCTTCTTGCGCTTTGCCGCTTCCGACGCCTTCAGGCGGCGGGCGGCCGCGATGCCGGGCTATGCCATTGGCGGGTTCGGAACCATCCACCACAACGGACCCGGCATCTGACGCGGCTCAGCTCTGCGGCCGCGTCGAGTTCGGGAAGAACAACTGCTGGCCGTCGATCTTGTAGGCGGCGATGGCGTCCTGGCCCTCCTTGCCGGTCAGCCAGTCGATGAAGGCCTGGCCGTCCTCGGCCTTCACGTTGGGGTGCTTTTCGGGGTTCACCAGCATCACGCCGTACTGGTTGAACAACTGCTTGTCACCCTCGACCGAGATTTCGTAGTCGCCCTTGTTGCCGAACGAGATCCAGGTCGCCCGATCGGTCAGGATATAGGCGCCCATGCCGGTCCCGGTGTTGAGGGTCGCGCCCATGCCCGAGCCGGTTTCGCGGTACCAGTCGCCGGACGCGGCGGCCACGTCGACGCCTGCCGCCCTCCAGAGCTTCAGCTCCGCCTTGTGGGTGCCCGAATCGTCGCCGCGCGAGGCGAAGGGCGCCTTGCTCTCGGCGATCTTGGCGAGCGACGCCACCACGTCCTTCGAGCCCGATACGCCCGCCGGATCGGCCGGCGGCCCGACGACGACGAAGTCGTTGTACATCACATCGAAGCGCTCGACGCCGCCGCCATCGGCGATGAACTTTTCCTCGGCCGCCTTGGCGTGGACCAGCAGAACGTCGCCGTCGCCGTTTTGCGCGTTCTTGATTGCCTGGCCGGTGCCGACCGCGACGACCCGCACCTCGATGCCGGTCTTCCTGGTGAATTCGGGGAGCAGCACGTCGAACAGGCCGGAATTCTGGGTCGACGTCGTCGACTGCACGACGATGAACCTGTCTTCCGCAGACGTAGCCGGCAGGCCGATACCAATGCCGACCAACAGGGCCGCTGCGCGGATCAGGAATGTGCGTTTGTTCATGATGTCCTCACCTTTCGAGTTTCTTTGCCTAGAGAAGAAGCCGTCCTGCCAGGAAGGCCCGGGCCGCCTCGGAGACCGGTGCGTCGAAGAAGGCAGGGCAGGGCGTCTGTTCAACGACCCGCCCGCGATGCATGAAAAGGATTTCGCCGCCGAGCCGCCTGGCCTGGCCGACATCGTGCGTGATCATGACGATCTTGGTGCCGGCCGCGATGGCGCGCTGGATCAGCGCCTCGATCATCTGCGTTGCCGCCGGATCGAGGCTCGATGTCGGTTCGTCGAGAAACAGGAGGTCGGGTGACGCCGCGATCGCGCGCACCAGAGCAAGGCGCTGCTGTTCGCCGGAAGACATGGTGCGCGCCGGCTGGCCGGCCTTGTCGGAGAGTTCGCCCATGCGCAGCAATTCGTCGACCCTGCCTGCCCGTTCGCGGCGGGCAATGCCGTGGGCGGCGAGCGCATAGTCGATATTGGCCCTGACCGACCGCCTGAGCACCACCGGCCGCTGGAACACCATGGCCTGGCGCAAGCGGATCGGCAGGCTCAATTCCCGGTCGCCGAACAGGATCTTTCCGCCGCTCGGTTCGATAAGCCCATGCAGCAGGCGCAGCAACAGGCTCTTGCCGGCGCCGTTCGGTCCCATCACCATGGTCGGAACGCCGGCGCCAAGGTCGAGCGTTTCGATATCGACGAGGCGCTTGCCCGAAACCGTATAGTGAAGTCCGCGCACTCTCAGCGGCAGTATGGCCGCCGCTTCGCTCGCCGTTCTGCCGCCGCTTCCAGCGAGCATGCCGCCGTCCATGACCTCCTCACGCATGGGCGGCGCGTCCACTTGCGGTGCCGATCAACCCCAGCGCGCCGTTAACGGCGATGGCGATGAGGATGAGGATTGCGCCGAGCGCCAGAGCCAGGGCGAGATTGCCCTTCGAGGTCTCGAGCGCGATCGTCGTCGTCATCACGCGCGTGACATGGTTGATGTTGCCGCCGACGATGATGACGGCGCCGACCTCGGCGATCGCCCGGCCGAATCCCGCAAGCAGGGCGGTGAGCAGACTGGTTCGGCCGTCCCACAGCAGCGTCGGCACCGATGCGAGCCGCGATACGCCGAAGGAACGCAACTGTTCGGAATATTCGGCGTCCAGGTCCTCGATCACCTGCCTTGTCAGCGCCGCGATGATCGGCGTGACCAGCACGACCTGGGCGATGATCATCGCCGTCGGCGTATAGAGAAGCTGCAGCACGCCGAGCGGTCCGCTGTTGGAGAGGAGCAGATAGACGGTCAGCCCCACCACCACCGGCGGCAGCCCCATCAGCGCGTTGATCAGCACCACCAGGGCGCGCTTGCCGGGAAACCGGCCGACCGCCAGCGCGGCGCCGGCCGGCATGCCGATCAGGGCCGCGAAGACGACCGCGGTCAGAGAAACCTGGAGCGACAGCAGCACGATCGTCCACAATTCGGCGTTACCCGAAAGGATGAGGCCGGTCGCCATTAAAAATGAATCTGCAAAACCATGCATAATTTTCGAAATCGAACTCAAATGGATGAGAGGTTCGACTGAATATGACAAAGAACGCCTGTCGCGTCTATGGCGAGCCGTTCCCGCTTGCCGCAACCGCCTCCGGATTGCTGCGCTGCACACGACCAAATGCATTGTACGACCGCGTATTTGCTGCATAATCCGCGGTCGGAGGAGTCCAATTGCAACCTGACCGTCTGCACGTCGAAGGCCAAGTTCCTGAACACGATCGCCTGAGGGCAAATGTCTACCGTTTGCTGGCCCGCCTTCTGGCGGCCCCCGCTGACGCGCAGCTTATGGCTACGCTAAAGGCTCTCACCGGCGACGAAACCGATCTCGGCACGGCCTTCGGCGAGTTGTCGGCAGCGGCCGGTGCGATCACGGTCGCCGACGCCCGCCAGGAATATCAGGACCTGTTCATCGGCGTTGGCAGGGGCGAACTGGTGCCCTACGGATCCTACTACCTCACTGGATTCCTTAACGAAAAGCCGCTGGCGCGCCTGCGCAACGACATGGCGCCGCTCGGCATTGCCCGGTCTTCCGACACCAGGGAGCCGGAAGACCATGCCGGCGCGTTGATGGACATGATGGCCGGCCTGATCGACGGCAGCTTCGGGACGCCTCAGCCGCTGGCCGTGCAGAAGGACTTCTTCGCCAAGCATGTCGGTGCCTGGACGCCGCATTTCTTTGCCGATCTCGAGAAGGCGAAGTCGGCGCGCCTGTTCCGGCCGGTTGGCCGAATCGGAAAACTGTTCATGGAAATCGAGGAGGCTGCCTTCGCCATGTAAGGCAAACCGCCCAAGTCCGCCAAACCCATCATAGGGGAGGCGGGGTCTACACACCGAAGTTCCTGGAAGGAGATAGGCATGACGACCAAGGCTGATGACCGCAAGACGGATCGCCGCAATTTTCTGAAGCTGGCCGGGCTCGGCAGCGTCGCCGGCGGCGCTGCGCTGGTGAGCGGCAAGGAGGTCGAGGCAGCGGCCGCCGATGCGCCTGCGACCGGCGCCGGCTATTCGGAAACCGATCATGTCAAGGCGTTCTACAAGTCCGCGCGTTTCTGACGCCGCGACCAGACCACTACCCATACTGCGGGCGACCGCTGTAAAGGCAACGGAGGAAATCATGCTCAGGAAGAAGGCACACGGGGTCGCAAGGGCCTCCCGAATGGCGTCTGCTTTATCCGAGTTCGGTAACGCGGCGGTCGATCGCCGTACGTTCCTGAAGCGCTCGGGGCTCGCGATCGGCGGCGCGGCGGCGATCTCCTCGCTGTCCGGCGGCATGGTCCGCAAGGCCGAGGCTGCGGGCGAGGCAGCCGGTGCCATTGAGATCAAGAAGTCGGTCTGCACCCATTGCTCGGTCGGCTGCACGGTGATCGCGGAAGTCTCCAACGGGGTCTGGATCGGCCAGGAGCCGGGTTTCGATTCGCCGTTCAACCTTGGCGCCCATTGCGCCAAGGGCGCATCGGTGCGCGAGCACGCGCATGGCGAGCGGCGGCTGAAATACCCGATGAAGCTGGTCGGCGGGAAATGGCAGCGCATCAGTTGGGACGAGGCCATCAACGAGGTCGGCGACAAGATGCTCGAGGTCCGCGAGTCAGCCGGTCCGGACTCGGTCTACTGGCTCGGCTCCGCCAAGCACTCCAATGAGCAGTCCTACCTGATCCGCAAGCTGGCCGCCTACTGGGGCACCAACAATGTCGATCACCAGGCGCGCATCTGCCATTCGACGACGGTTGCCGGCGTCGCCAATACATGGGGCTACGGCGCCATGACCAATTCCTACAACGACATCCACAATTCCAAGGCGATCTTCCTGATCGGCGGCAACCCGGCCGAGGCCCATCCGGTCTCGCTGATGCATCTCTTGAAGGCCAAGGAAGAAAACAACGCGCCGCTGATTGTTTGCGACCCGCGCTTCACGCGCACCGCCGCTCACGCTGATGAATATGTCCGTTTCCGGCCGGGCACCGATGTCGCGCTGATCTGGGGCGTACTCTACCACATCTTCCAGAACGGTTGGGAGGACAAGCAGTTCATCCAGAGCCGCGTCTGGGGCATGGACCAGATCCGCACCGAGGTGGCCAAGTGGACGCCCGAGGAAACCGAGCGCGTCACCGGCGTGCCCGGCTCGCAACTGCAGCGCGTCGCGCGCATGATGGCCGAAAACCGCCCCGGCACGCTGATCTGGTGCATGGGCGGAACTCAGCACACCAACGGCAACAACAACACCCGCGCCTACTGCATCCTGCAGCTGGCGCTCGGCAACATGGGCACGGCTGGCGGCGGCACGAACATCTTCCGCGGCCACGACAACGTCCAGGGCGCGACCGATCTCGGCGTGCTGGCCGATACGCTGCCGGGCTACTACGGCCTGGCCGACGGATCTTGGGCCCACTGGGCGCGCGTCTGGGAGGAAGACCTGGATTGGCTCCGCGGCCGCTTCGTCACGATGAAGGGCGCCGATGGCAAGGACAAGCCGATGATCAACGAGACCGGCATACCGGTGTCGCGCTGGATCGACGGCGTGCTCGAGGACAAGGAAAACCTGGAGCAGCCCGACAACACCAAGGTCATGGTGTTCTGGGGCCATGCGCCGAACTCGCAGACCCGTCTGCCCGAGATGCAGAAGGCGATGAGCAAGCTCGACATGCTGGTCGTCATCGATCCTTATCCGACAATGACGGCGGTGTTGCAGGACCGCCAGGACGGCGTCTATCTGCTGCCGGCCTCGACGCAGTTCGAGACTTCTGGCTCGGTCACCGCCTCGAACCGGTCGCTGCAGTGGCGTGAAAAGGTGGTGGAGCCGCTCTTCGAGTCGCTGCCCGACCACACCATCATGTACAAGTTCGCGGAAAAATTCGGCTTCGCCGACCGGATGTTCAAGAACATCAAGGTCGAAAACGGCGAACCCTCGATCGAGGACCTGACCCGCGAATTCAACCGCGGCATGTGGACCATCGGCTATACCGGCCAGTCGCCGGAGCGCCTGAAGTCGCACATGCAGCATCAGCAGACCTTCGACAAGACGACGCTTCGCGGCGTCGGCGGTCCGCACGACGGCGAGTTCTACGGCATGCCATGGCCGTGCTGGGGCACGCCCGAAATGAAGCACCCGGGCTCGGCCAACCTCTATGACGTGTCGATCCCCGTGGCACAGGGCGGCATGGGCTTCCGCGCCCGCTTCGGCGTCGAGCGCAACGGCGAGAACCTCCTCGCAGAGGGCTCGTGGCCGGTCGGCTCGGAAATCGAGGACGGCTACCCCGAATTCACCATGGCGATGCTGGAGGGCCTCGGCTGGGACAAGGACCTGACGTCCTACGAACGCCGGTACATCGACTACGTGGCGGGCTTCGCAGACCAGCGGCCGTCTGCCGACGATGAGGAGGTCGGCGAGACCTCGCAGACCGGCGAACTGCCGTCCGACTACAAGAAGAAGGTCGGCGGCGTGAACTGGAAGACCGACCTTTCGGGCGGCATCCAGCGCGTCGCGATCGCCCATGGCTGCGCACCCTACGGCAATGCCAAGGCACGCGCCGTGGTGTGGACCTTCCCGGATCCGGTCCCCACCCACCGCGAGCCGCTCTACACGCCGCGCCGCGATCTAGTGGCCGACTATCCGACCTATGACGACAAGACGTTCTGGCGGGTGCCGACGGCTTATGCCTCGATCCAGAAGAACGACTTTTCCAAGGACTTCCCGATGGTCATGACCTCGGGGCGGCTTGTCGAATACGAGGGCGGCGGCGACGAGACCCGGTCGAACCCGTGGCTGGCCGAGCTGCAGCAGGACATGTTCGTCGAGATAAATCCGGTGGACGCCAACGATCTTGGCCTGCGCGACCGCGACAGTGTGTGGCTGCACAGTCCGGAGGGCGGCAAGATCCGCGTCATGGCGATGGTCACCGAGCGTGTCGGCAAGGGCGTGGTGTTCACACCCTTCCATTTCGGCGGGTATTTCCAGGGCAATGATCTGCGCTCGAAATATCCGGAAGGCGCCGATCCATACGTGCTTGGCGAAGCCTGCAACACCGCGCAGACCTATGGGTATGACTCGGTGACGCAGATGCAGGAAACCAAGGCCACGCTGTGCCGTATCGAGCGGGCTTAAGGGGAGGAATAGACCATGGCTAGAATGAAGTTCCTCTGTGACGCCGAACGCTGCATCGAATGCAACGCCTGCGTCACCGCTTGCAAGAACGAGAACGAGGTGCCTTGGGGCGTCAATCGCCGGCGCGTCGTCACCATCAATGACGGCAAGCCGGGCGAACGCTCGATCTCCGTCGCCTGCATGCACTGCTCGGACGCGCCCTGCATGGCGGTCTGCCCGGTCGACTGCTTCTACCAGACCAGCGACGGCGTCGTGCTGCACTCCAAGGACCTGTGCATCGGCTGCGGCTACTGCTTCTACGCCTGCCCGTTCGGCGCGCCGCAATATCCGCAGGCGTCGAATTTCGGCTCGCGTGGCAAGATGGACAAGTGCACCTTCTGCGCCGGCGGACCGGAAGAGGACAACTCGGCCGCCGAGTTCCAGAAATACGGCCGCAACCGCCTGGCCGAAGGCAAGCTGCCGCTTTGCGCCGAGATGTGCTCGACCAAGGCGCTGCTGGCCGGCGACGGCGATACGGTGTCGGCGATCTACCGCGAACGCGTCGTGGCGCGCGGTTTCGGCGCCGGCGCATGGGGCTGGGGCACGGCCTACGACCAGAAGACCGGCGGCTGACGAGGCCGCCCATTGCGCGACCCGGCGGTGCCGGGTTGCGTGACCGCCGGGCGCATCGAGGTCACGATGGATGTTGACCGCTTTCTCCGACCGGCGGCCATCACAACCGGTTCCGGGCCTTGGCCATAGCGGGAGAAAGACACATGTCCACGACACGGGCGCTCGACGCATCCACCGAACGACGAGGTCTGCGCCGGATGCAGGCGCTGCTCGCATCACTGCTCGGCGCTTGCCTGATGCTCCTGCTGTTCAACGCGACTGCCGATGCGCAAAGTTCCGTCCGTCCGCCCGACAGCGCGGTCACCGTCGAGGGAGGCTCGCCGGTCGATGGAAATGTGCCTGGCGACGCGCTGGGCAACAGTTCCGACGCCGAACTCTGGCGTTCGGTGCGGCAGGGCATCGAAGGCAATGTATCGATCCCCGACAAGAAGGCCGGCGTGCTCGTACAGTCCGAGGGCGAGAATTGGCGTCTTCTGCGCAACGGTCCCTTCTTCGATTATCTCGGCCTGGCGATGCTCGGCACTTTGATCCTGCTTGCCGTGTTCTTCGCCATTCGCGGGCGAATCCGCGTCGAGCATGGTCTCGCCGGCGTCACCATCAAGCGCTTTTCGCTCATCGAGCGCACCGGTCACTGGCTGATGGCGCTGTCCTTCATCGTGCTGGCTATCAGCGGCCTCAACATTTCTTACGGGCGCACCGTCGTGCTGCCGATCATTGGCAAGGATGCCTTCGGCCCGCTGGCCGGCTTCCTGAAGATGTCACACAACTACGTCGCCTTCGCCTTCATGCTCGGGCTCGCCATCGCCTTCGTCCTTTGGATTGCCCAGAACATCCCAAATCGCAGTGACGTGATCTGGCTGCTCAAGGGCGGCGGCCTCCTGACCAAGGGCGTCCACCCGCCGGCGAGAAAGTTCAACGCCGGCCAGAAGATCGTGTTCTGGTCGGTGATGATCGGTGGCCTTTCGCTGTCGATTTCGGGCTGGGCGCTGCTGTTTCCCTTCGAGCATGGCTTTTTCGGCGACACGTTCAGCCTCCTGGCAAGGGTCGGCATCGACGTGCCGGCGCTGCTCGGCATCAGCGCGCCGCCCTACTCGGTCATCCAGGAACAGCAGTTCAACACCATCTGGCATGCCGCGATGGCCGTGCTCATGGTCTGCATCATCTTCGGCCATATCTATATCGGCACGATCGGCATGGAGGGCGCCTATGACGCGATGGGCAGCGGCGATGTCGACCTGAACTGGGCCAAGGAGCACCATTCGCTGTGGGTCGAGGAAGTCGAGGAAGCCGGATCGCGCGAGCGTCCGACCGCCAGTCCACAGCCGGCAGAGTAGGGCAGGGGCACTCCACTGCGATGCTGCATTCGGTGCGTCTGGCAGCCATGATCGCGCTGATCGACCTTGCCGGCCCGGCCGCCGCCCTGGCGGCCGACGATGCGTTGCCCGACAGGTTGGTCGGCCATGGCGGGCCGGTCAAGGCGGTGACACTGTCGGACGACGGCACGCGGGCGCTGACCGCTTCCTTCGACTATTCGGTCATCCTGTGGGACATGAGCGACAAGGACGGACGCGTCGTTGCGCGCCTCGAGGGTCACGAGGCCGCGGTCAATGACGTGGCCTTCGTGCCGGGCGCCGACAGGGCGGTCTCGGTTTCCGATGACGGCGCCTTCGCGATCTGGGATCTCAAGGCCGGCAAGCTCGAGAAGCTGGTCAGGGATACCGGCGACAAGGTGCTGGACGTGGCGGTGAGCCTCGATGGCCGCTTCGCGGCGGCGGCGCGCTGGGATGGCACCGCACGGGTTTACGACATTGCGGCGGGACGCGAAACGGCGCGCGCAGAGGATCACCGCGGCAATGTCAATTCGGTCGGCTTCTCGCAAGACGGGCGCGAGCTCTTCACTGCCTCCTATGATGGCATGATAAGGCAGTGGCCGCTCGATGGCGGGGCGATATCCGGCCCGCCGCGCGTGCTCTACGCGCATGGCTGGGGCGTCAACGTCATCGCCCCCTTGCCAGGCGGCACGCTGCTCGCCTTGGGCACGCTCGACGGTTTGACCGGCGTGGTCGACCTGCAGACGCAGGAGATGGTTCGCCTTTTCGAGAGCGACAAGCCGGTGCTCTCGCTAGCCGTTTCGCCGCGTGCCGGCTGGTTCGCTGCCGGCAGCGCCGACGGTCACATCCGCGTCTTCGACATCGACAGCGGCGCGCTGGTCGAGGACCACAGCGATTTCTACGGCCCGGTCTGGAGCCTTGCCTTCACACCGGATGGCCGTCGCCTCTACCGCGCCGGCCTCGATGATTTCGCCATAGGCTGGCAGGTCGAGCCGCGGCGCGCGGTCGAACCGGTGCAGTCGGTCTACCCGCGCCGCTTCCAGGCGCGCGACGTCGAGGATGCGGGCGAGAGCGAGTTCCTGCGCAAGTGCTCGGTCTGCCACACGTTGACGCCGGCTGGCGGCAATCGCGCGGGACCGACGCTTTACGGGCTATTCGGCAGGGTTGCAGGCACGGTCGAGGGCTATAGCTACTCGAAGGCGCTCGAGGATTCCGCTATCGTGTGGACGCCGCAGACGGTATCCCGGCTGTTCGACGAGGGACCGGACGTCGTCACGCCCGGAACAAAAATGCCGGTCCAGCGGCTGAAGAGCGTCGACCGGCGCGACGCGCTGATCGACTATCTGGAGAGGGCGACCGAGCCCGACGCAAGTGCGCCGCCGCCCGGCACGCGCAGCAATTGAAGGAGAGACCGGAACCATGAAAGCATTCCTCCTCAGCATCGTGTTGCTGCTCGTCGTCTCGCTGGGCGCCGGCTTCCTGCTGAATTCGCAGCTCGAAATGCCGGCCGGAACCACCTACAAGAGCGACAACGTCCGGCTCTGACCGGTCAGCCGCCGATCGCAACAACACGCGGATGCTGGATCTTCGCGGATGTCGCGGGACCCGGTGTCGGCAACAGAAAGCAAGAGGTCACCATGAGCGAAGAAGCCTTCAACATGTCGCTGCGCAAGTTCCTGAAGCAGGTCGGCGTCACCTCGCAGCGCGAGATCGAGGAACTGGTGCGCTCGGGCAAGGCCGGACCGGGCAAGCTCAAGGTGAAGATGGTGCTGACCGCCGAAGGCACCGGGCTCAACCACGTGGTTGCCGGCGACATCGACCTTCCGTGACGATTGCCGAACTGACTGCACCTGTATTTCCGCCCGCCTTCGACGGCCATTCCGTCGAGCCGGAGCGTGACCTTCTGGCCGAGGCCCTGTCCGGCGCCGCGGCCGGCACCTATGGTGCCGGCGACCTGCTGTGGTCGCGTTCGACCGACCGCGCCGCGGCGATGATCGTGCTCGAGCCGGACGTCCCGCTGTCACAGGCGGTGCAGATGGGGCCGACGCTGATGGTCGCCATCGGCGATGCGCTCGGCGCGATCGGCCCGCCAAACATGGCGCTGACCTTCCGCTGGCCCTTCACCGTGCTGGCCAATGGGGGCCGGGTAGGGCGTGTCGTTCTTGCCGCGCCGGAGAATGCTGCGCTCGATGCCGTGCCGGCTTTCCTGATCGTCGGCTTCGAACTGGACCTCAAGCGCCCGGCCGATGCGGCGGACGAGCCCGGCAGGCAACCCGACATGACGGCTTTGCACGAGGAAGGCTGCGGCGAGATCGAGCGTACGGAGTTGGTAGAGGCGGTTGCGCGGCACTTCCTGTCGTGGATCGACGGCTGGCAGCAGGAGGGTTTTCGCGGCGTACACCAGTCCTGGGTGGCGCGCGCGCATGACACGGACGGGCCGGTCGAGGGCCGCCTTGCGAGCGTCTTCTGGTCCGGCAAGATGCTCGGGCTCGACGAGGAGGGCGGGCTGCTGGTCAGCGAGAATGGCGTGACCAGCGCGATTCCCGTCGCGGCCGCCCTGGAGGGCTTGCGTTGATGGACGTGAAGACCCCCGTTGAGGGCGAACGGTTGCGGCCGATCTGGAAATCCGCCGGACTGCACCTGACCCACAGGCTCGACAACGGCTGGCTGGCGGTGTCGCCGGATTTCTTGCGCGCCTACTACACGCGACCGGAGATCCACCCGATCGACGAGAGCTGCGAGAACGAGCACAAGCTATTCGAGAAGCTGATGGAAACGCCGGATGCGCCCGTGTCCGACGCCGAGCTTGCCGCGATTGCCGATACCGATGCGGCCGACAACTATCGCCTGCTGCTCGGCTACCGCGACCACCTGCTGAAGCACGGTTCGCTGGAGGCCGGCTATATGGCCCTGTTTGGGCCGGGCGCACCCCGGGTGCCGCCTGTCTTCATCGAGCAGCTCGTCCACCTGATCTGCTCCAACATGCTGGCAGGCGAACAGGATGCCTTCGTGGCACGCGCCGCCGAGCTCTTCTTTCGCGAGCAGAAGGCCACCACCAGCGACGGGCAGCTGATGCTCGCCGATGCGGAAGTCGTCGAGATGTATTCCGAATCCGGCGGCATGGGCGGGCTCGGCGCCTTGCTTGCGGAGGCCGGAACGCCGATGCGCGAGGTGACGCTCGACGTGATGACCGAGGAGAACGCCGAGACCTACTGGGCACGCGCCGACCAGTTCAACGTGGCGCTCGATTTCCGCTTCACCCAGCCGGCACAGGATGCGCTGGCTCGCGTCATCGAGCGCTGGATCCGGCACTTCTTCCAGATGCGGGTGCGCGTGCAGGCCATGCAGTCGATCGCCGACGAGCGCTGGACCTGGCATATCGGCCTCGACGCTGAGGCGACGCAGATCCTCAACGGGCTCTACGAGGGCGTTGCCGTCGAGGAGCAGCGGCTGGCGCGGATGGCGGCACTTTTCCGGCTGGAGTTTCTCGACCAGGAGGCACTTATCCCCGCCATGCGGGGCAAGCACGCCTATCTCGGCCTCGCGACCACTGCCGACGGCCTGATCCGGCTGAAGCCGCAGAATCTGCTCACCAATCTTCCGCTCGAACAAACCAGGCAATAAGGAATGACGCCATGACCGCTTCGTCTCAGACAATTGCCAACGCGCCCTGGATGCGTCTGGTGGCGCTGGTTCTCGCCATCCTCTTGGCCATCGGCGCCTGGTTCGCGTGGCAGGAGGCAGAGCGGCGCAGCGACCGCGTGACGGAGTTGCCGAGCGCCTCGCAGCTTCCGGCCCTCGGTACGCCGGCCAGCGTCGACGACTGCGTCGCCACGCGGTCGAACCAGATAAACGCGCTGCTCGACGAAGGCCTGATGGACGCCGACGCTGCCCGGCTGTCTCTCCAGCGGGCACGCTCGCTCTGCACCCAGCGCGGTTAATCGTCGCTTAGAAAGTCCTCGACCGACAAGCCCTTGCGGCCGGCTTCGAGATAGTCGTCGGTGGTGCGAACGCGCGGCCGCTGCGCGATGGCGAACGGGTCGGCGCCATCGCCTGACAGCACCTCTAGGCGACAGCTTTCGCACATGTCGATGAGCGCGGTCCGCTCGTCGGTCTCGAACATCCAGTGCTTGCCGCCGAGCGTCTTCTTGACGCGCTCCAGCACGCCGCGCGAGGCAAACGCCTTGCCGCAGCGCGTGCATTCGGCCGGCTCGTCCTCGTTGAGCGTCACCGGCTGCATCACGGTCGGCGCGAGATTGTAGCGCGGCGCAAGCGAGATGGCGTCCTCGGGGCAGGTCGCCGCGCAGATGCCGCATTGCACGCAGGCCGATTCCACGAACCGCAGTTCCGGCTTTTCGGGATTGTCGCGCATGGCATCGACCGGGCAGGCCGAGACGCAGGCCATGCAAAGCGTGCATTTCTGGCGGTCGACCAGGATCGTGCCGTATGGGGCGGAGGAGGGGAGTTCAATGATCTCGCTGCCGGGTTTGCCGGTGCCGGCGAGGATGGCGAGCGCCGAGCGCGCCACGTCGCGCTTGCCGCCGACCGGCGCGAAGGACTGATGCGCGATCGCGGCCGGCAGGACCAGCCCGTAGAGAGCCTGCTCAACCATGTCCGGATCGGCCTCCGCAAGCACCGAAACCCGGTCCGCCGCATGCCCGAATCCGGCAAGCAGCGAGGCCATGAGGGCGATCTCCTCGTTCAGCGCATGAAGCTCGACCGCTTTCCGCGGGTCGACCAACACCGCGATCGAGCGGAAGCCGGCGGCAAGGGCTGCCGCCATCAGGTCGTGGCCGACGCCCGTTGCCGAATGCATTTCCATCGGAATGACATTGGCCGGCAGGCCGCGCCCGGCGCGGGCCATGGCGTTGATCAGCGGAGCGCCATGCGCCGCATCGTGCACCAGCAGCACGGGTGCCTGGCCGCCACCTTCCAGATAGGTCCGTGCCAGCACCTGTACCCGCTCGATCGATTGCGCGCGCGCCGGATAGTCGTAGGAGACCGCGCCCGTCGGGCAGTGCGCAGCGCAATTGCCGCAGCCGCCGCAGATCGCCGTATCGATCAGGATATTGTCGCCGGCCGGCGAGATCGCACCGGGCGGGCAATTGTCGATACACTTGGTGCAGCCGGTCTTCTGCGACCGCTCATGCGCGCAGATAGAGGCGTCGTAGGTGACGTAGATCGGCTTCTCGAACTCGCCGTCATAGCCGCTCGCCTCGAACACCGCCTGCATGACGCCGACGGGATCGGCCGGGTCGGCGCGGAAATAGCCGTCGCGGCCACTGGGGCGCGGGAAGAGGGGAGCATCGCCGCTCATGTCGAACAACACGCTGCAGGTGGACTTGGCGCCGTCGCGAGGCATGGCAAATTGCGGCCTGCCGCGCGACGAGGGCAGCATCGGCGCATAGCCGTCGACCACGACCTCGAAGGCGCCGAGCGTGCCCGACGCGCGCGCAACGCGGCCGGAAAAGACGGGGAAATCGAGGACGAGCGGCAACAGCACGTCCTGCGCATCGTCGAGCAGCAGGGTCACCGACAGCGTCCGATTGAGCAGCATGGCCGCGTCGAAAGCAGCCTGGCCGCTTCCGGCCACCAGGCAGAGCCCGTCATTCGGAACGCTGCGCAGCCTTGCCGGCTTCACCGGCAGCGATGCGGCCGCGAGCAGGGCCGCCATCTTCGGCGCCGTCGGCTGCCTGTCCGTCGTCCAGCCGGCGAATTCGCGGATATTGGCGAAAAGCGGCACTTCGCGACCCGCCTCGTCGGCGATCTCCTCGAACAGCGGGCTTTCCTGCGTGCAGGCAACGCACAGCCGTCCCTCCTGTGCGAGCGCCTGCTCGTAGAGGGCGACCTCGCTGCGGCAAAGTTGGGTGTGCACGGTCAATTCCGATTGGCCAAGCGCGCGGGCAATCGCATTGCCGTCCACAGTCATGGACTTCTCGCAATTGCAGACCAGCAGGCGCTGTTTCATCGGACCCATTGCTTTACCCTTGTTGCCTCGTCGGAACACCTTATGCTCTGGGCAGGCGTTCGCAAACGCGTTTGCGTTATTTTGGAGCAATATGAAGGCATTGGCGCGGGAACTTTCGATCATGGTCGGCGTGCTGGCGGAGCGGCGCAAGTCGGTGTCGCGCTGGGCGACCGATTACTGGATTCCGGTCGGCGTGACGCCTGCCTTCTCAGGGCTGGCGGTCGGCGACGTGCTGCTCAGCGACGAGAATGTCACCCGCTACTTCATGGGGGTCGCCGAGATCAGCTGCCATGCGGCCGAAACCGAAGCCTATGTGCACAATTTCAACAGCCAGGCCCCGGCGCTCTTCGTCGTGCTGAGGCGTACCGTCGACGACCGCCATCCATTGCCCTGGCACGTCCATTCGGTGACGGCTTCGCCCTACCAGGCCCAGGACTTCGAGGACAGCGGCGAGGACATCATCGAGCGGATCGCCATGCCGGCCGATATCGAGGCCACCATCAAGGATTTCGTCAACCACTATCATCGCGAGGAAGAATTCAGGAAGCGCCGGCGCGACCGCGTCGACGTCGAGG
Source organism: uncultured Rhizobiaceae bacterium (assembly GCA_947259295.1). Taxonomy (GTDB): domain Bacteria; phylum Pseudomonadota; class Alphaproteobacteria; order Rhizobiales; family Rhizobiaceae; genus CAMYMG01. The sequence continues at coordinate 1,427 of CAMYMG010000101.1, read as the reverse complement.
ACCAGAAATTCGGCAAGGAACCGATCTTCGTCGACCGCCAGAAGCCGGGCGGAGGCAAGCTCGATGGCTGAAGAAGACGATCCCGGCGAAGGCTTCCTGTCGCGCTGGTCGCGGCGCAAGCGGCAGGTCGAGATCGAGCCGCCTGAGCCTCAGGAACGTTCTGAAGCCGGAGACATCGAACCGGCCGGCGAGGCGGAGCCTGAGGCAGTCGACGAGGAACTTGAGGCGAACCGGCTTGCCGCCGAGGCGATCGATATCGATTCGCTCGGCAAGGACGATGATTTCACCGTCTTCCTGAAGCGCGGCGTGCCTGAACTCCTGCGCCGCACGGCGCTGCGCAAGATGTGGCGCACCGACCCGGTCTTTGCCAATGTCGACGGTCTCAACGATTACGACCAGGATTTCCGCAATCCGGCCCACAGCGTCTACAAGTCGCTGTGGCAGGTCGGGCGCGGCTTCCTGACCCAGGGCGAGCAGCAGCTGCAACAAGCGTCGGGACGCCTGTCGCAACCTGCTGGAGAAGCAGAAGAAGAACTGGCCGCGACGGAGGAAGTCTCGGAGGACGCTGCCGCGACGGACACGTCAGATGCGGCGGAGGCCGGTCCAGAGGCAGATCAGCCCGCCGAGGGGGGAACGCCTGTCACGCCTGAGCAGCACGAACAGGTCGCCATGGATGACGCGCCGTCGCCGGAACACGCCGAAATTGATGAGGCTGACGAGCCGCGCCGCCGGGTTTCAATCCGCCGCCGGCTCGAGGGCTAGACGCGGCCTACAGCGCCGGGTCGGCAAGATGGTTGCGCAGCATCTCCTTGTAGACGCCGGCCATTTCCTCGACGAAGGCCTCGTGGTCGGCGACCGAGCGGACATTCTTGCCGACATGGGCGTTGTAGCGCGCGGCACCATAGAGGAACGCCATGTGCACGTCGGTTGCCAGCACCTTTCGGTTCGCCCGGTTGGCAACGTCTACGAAACGGTCGGCGAGTTCGACGAAGTGTTTGGTGTCCAGTTTCTCGGGTTCGGCGGAAGCGCGTCTCTGCTTGCGGTTGCCCTTGCTTTCCATCGTCACGCTTCCTCCATGCTGCGCCAGCCAAACTTCGCCGTGAAGCATTGGCCCGCCGTACCAATTGCAATATGTCACAGCAGGAAACGACGTGACAGCAAGGTGTTTGGATGGCGATCAGCAAGGAACAGATCATTGAGCAGCTCAGGCGGGTCAAGGGGCCGGACCTGACCGGCAACATCGTCGATCTCGGCCTGCTGTCCGACATCGTCATATCCGGCTCGACAGTGTTCTTCTCGCTCACCGTGCCGGCCGAGCGCGCTGAGGAACTGGAACCGCTGCGCGCCGCCGCCGAGCGCGCCGCCGGCGGCGCGGAAGGCGTCGAGAAGGCGACGGTGGTGCTGACGGCGACGAAAAAAGCCGGCAC
>CAMYMG010000100.1 GCA_947259295.1 uncultured Rhizobiaceae bacterium | reverse complement strand
CGGCTGTCGCTCTGCGCCATTCGACGGGCGCGGTGGCGGCGGCGCGACGGCAGGCGTACGCGGCTGCGCGCCGGACTTGGTCACCGGCTGCGGCAGGTCCTTCGGCTGCGGATTCTTTAGCGAGGCAAAGACGTTCTCGAGTTCGGCCAGCGGATCCGACATGGCCTGATAGTCACGCTCGATCACCTTGATGGCGTCTTCCAGCGTACGTTTCTGGCGCTCGGCCACCGAGGGGGGCGGCGGCGGATTGATCGCGGCAAGCTTCGAGGCGATCGTCGCGCGCGCCTTTTCATAGACGCGCTCGCGCTGCGCCGGGGTGGTTTCACCCAGCCCGTCCAGCGTCTTTCTCAGAACCGCGACAAAATCTGCCATGCTGCTGTCGACCTATATCCTTGTTCCGGCTCGCGCCCCATATGCGCTGCATGCCCGGGAGGAGCCCATAACTAGTCTTGAAACGGATCAGTCACAAGTATCGTGTCTTCCCGTTCGGGACTGGTGGATAGGAGCGCCACGGGCGCGCCGATCAATTCTTCGATGTAGCGTACATACTTTACGGCCTGGGCCGGCAGGTCGTTCCAGCTGCGCGCGCCGGCCGTGGTGCCCGTCCAGCCCTCCAGGCTCTTGTAGATCGGTTCGACGCGCGACTGGGCCGCCTGGCTGGCCGGAAGATAGTCGATCACCTCGCCATCCAGCCGATAGCCGGTGCAGATCTTGATCTCTTCCATTCCATCCAGCACGTCGAGCTTGGTCAGCGCGATGCCCTTGATGCCGTTGACCGCAACCGCCTGGCGCACCAGCACCGCGTCGAACCAGCCGCAGCGCCGCTTGCGTCCGGTCACGGTGCCGAACTCGTGGCCCCGCGTGCCGAGGAACTCGCCGATCTCATTGTCCTGCTCGGTCGGGAACGGACCTTCGCCGACCCGGGTCGTGTAGGCCTTGGTGATGCCGAGCACATAGCCGATCGCGCCGGGCCCGACGCCCGAGCCCGACGAAGCCTGGCCCGCCACGGTGTTCGACGAGGTCACGAAGGGGTAGGTGCCATGGTCGATATCGAGCAGCGTTCCCTGCGCGCCCTCGAACAGGATCCGGTCACCGGCGCGCCGCCGGTCGTCGAGCACCTTCCAGACCCGGTCCATATAGGGAAGGATGTCGTCGGCAACCGACTTCAACTCTTCGAGCAGAACGTCGGCACGAACCTCGGCCTCGCCCAGGCCGCGCCGCAGCGGATTGTGATGCGCCAGGAGCCTGTCGATCTTTGCCGGCAAGGTACCGATGTCGGCAAGATCCATGACGCGGATCGCGCGCCGGCCGACCTTGTCCTCATAGGCTGGCCCGATGCCGCGTCCCGTCGTGCCGATCTTCGTTCCGTTGGCCGCTTTCGCTTCGCGCATCCGGTCAAGCTCCCCGTGCAGCGACAGGATTAGCGCGGTGTTTTCGGCTATTTTCAGGCGATCAGGTGTCACCTCGACGCCCTGCGCCTGCAGCTTGGCCACCTCGGCGACGAATGCATGCGGATCGAAAACCACGCCATTGCCGATGATCGACAGCTTGCCTCCGCGAACGACACCGGACGGCAGCAGCGACAGCTTGTAGACCTTGCCGTCGACGACCAGTGTGTGGCCTGCATTGTGACCGCCCTGGAAGCGGACGACCACGTCCGCGCGCTCCGACAACCAGTCGACGATCTTGCCTTTGCCTTCGTCGCCCCATTGCGAGCCGACGACCACCACATTGGCCATGTTACTTTCCTCCGAAACGTGCGGAAAATGCAGCCCCCGCTGCAAATCGAAAGGCCTCTATAACCGCAAGGCGCTGCGAGTGCGATAGTTGTTTGTCGGCTGGCGGTCGACAGGACCAACGAATTACCGCCAACCGAATCATTTACTTGCCCCGGTCAGCGCTCTAGGTGCGGACCTTCAATCCTCCCGGAACAGCATCCCCATGCATCGCACCGCCTACCTCCTCCTGGTCTTGACCACCCTGTTCTGGGGCGGCAACGCCATCGCCGGGAAACTGGCGGTCGGCCATGTTTCCCCGATGCTGCTCACCGCGCTGCGCTGGGGCGTCGCCATGGTCATCCTCTGGCTGATCGGCCGCAAGCAGCTGCAGTCCGACTGGCCTGTGATCAGACGCAACCTGCCGCTTCTTGTGGCGCTCGGCTTCCTGGGCTTCGCCGTCTTCAACATCGCGCTCTATTCCGCGCTACTCTACACCACGGCCATCAATGTGAGCATCGAGCAGGCCGCCATGCCGATGCTGATTTTCGCGGCGAATTTCCTGCTCTTCCGCCTGCGCGTCACCTGGCTTCAGATTGTCGGTTTCGTTCTGTCGATTGCCGGTGTCGTGCTAACCGCAACCCACGGTGATCCGCGCGAACTTCTGGCGCTCAATGTCAATTATGGCGATCTCCTCATGCTGATTGGCGTGATCGTCTACTCGGCCTATACGGTGGCGCTCCGCCTCAAACCGGCGATCCACTGGCAGAGTCTGATGATCATGCTGACGGGCGTCGCATTTGTCGGCACCGTTCCCTTCGTCGTCGCCGAATTCCGATCCGGAGCCGGTATCGTCCCGGATGCACTGGGCTGGAGCGTCGTCGCCTACACGATCTTCTTCCCGTCGATCCTCGCCCAGATATTCTACATCAAGGGCGTCGAGATGATCGGAGCGAACCGTGCCGGCCTGTTCATCAATCTCGTGCCGATCTTCGGAACGCTGCTGTCGGTGATGATCCTGCGCGAGACGTTTCACGCCTATCACGCCATCGCCATGATCCTCGTGCTGGGCGGTATCTGGCTGGCTGAAACCAGTGGCCGCAAGGCCGACGGCCGGGCCGAGCTTCCCGTCAGATAAGCTCCGCCTTGGCCAGGTCGCGCATCAGGTGGCTGGCGCCATAGGTCCATGGCGCGCAGTCTGGTGACCACTGCACCCGGTTTACCAGCGAGCCGAGTGTTTCCGTCGATATCGTCACCGTGTCGCCGATTTTGTGGGTGAATCCCTTGCCCGCTTCGCCGCGATCCTTGGCCGGCGCAAACATCGTTCCGAGGTAAAGCGCGAATCCATCCGGGTACTGGTGGTGCTTGCCGATCGCAGCCTCGACCAGTTCTTCCGGCGAGCGGCTGATCTCGGCCATCGAACTCGATCCTTCTAGCACGAAGCCGTCTTCACCCTCCACCTTCAGCGTGACGACGCAGGACTTAACGTCCTCCAGCGAGAAGCTCCCGTCAAACAGCCTGATGAAAGGGCCGAGCGCCGCCGAGGCATTGTTGTCCTTGGCCTTGCCGAGCAGCAGCGCCGAGCGGCCCTCGACATCGCGCAGATTGACGTCGTTGCCGAGCGTTGCGCCGATGATGCGGCCACGGCTGTTGGACAGGACGGCAATTTCCGGCTCGGGATTGTTCCAGGTCGAGATCGGATGCAAACCGACATCTGCTCCGAATCCGACGGAGGCCATGGGCTGACACTTGGTGAAGATCTCGGCATCCGGACCGATGCCGACCTCGAGATATTGCGACCACACGCCGCGCTCGATCAGCTTGGCCTTGATCTCTTCGGCCTCGGCCGATCCCGGCTTCAGTTTCGACAGGTCGTGGCCGATCAGGCCGGCTATGTCGGCGCGGATGGCGTCGGCCTTCTCGGCCGAGCCCCGCGCCTGTTCCTCGATGACGCGCTCGAGCAGCGAGACGACGAAGGTCACGCCGGCAGCCTTCACGGCCTGCAGGTCGACTGGCGACAGGAGGTAGGGCTTGCTGGAATCGCGGCGCGGAACGACGCTGTTCGACATCAGCGCATCAAGGCTGCCGATCTCTCTGCCTGACGCGTTGCGCACATAGGCGCCCGGATCGTCCTGTTCACACACGTCGCGCGATGTCGGCGCGTGTTTCGACGTGATGTCAAAGACCAGGCCGTCACGAACCGTGACGATGACCGGGTGGGCCCATCCTTCGGCCATTGCGCGGCCGAGAAAAGCCCCGTCAACGGGCAGCTGTGCGTCGTCACGCGTCATCGAATCGTCCTCCCATGTCCGCCGACCGGACCCCGGGCTGAATGCCAGTCCCGGGTCCGGGCGGTCAACCCAAACCTTAAGCCTCGGCCACGTCGAAGCGCAGGCGCTTGGCCGAATCGATCGACTTGTGCGCGCGCACCTTGGCCAGAACGTCTTCCGGGAACGGCGCATCGAGATAAAGAAGGGCGATGGCATCGCCGCCCGGCCGATTGCGGCCAAGCTGGAAGTTGGCGATGTTGACGCCATTCTCGCCGCACACCGTGCCGAGCAGGCCGATGATGCCCGGTGCGTCGGCATTGGTCGTGTAGAGCATGTGCTGGCCGACTTCGGCGTCGAGATTGATGCCCTTGATCTGGATGAAGCGCGGCTTGCCATCGGAGAATACCGTTCCGGCGATCGAGCGCGACTGCTTTTCCGTCACCACCGTCAGCTTGATATAGCCGTCGAAGACGCCCGACTTGTCGCGCTTCAACTCGGTCAGCCGGATGCCGCGCTCCTTCGCCATGATCGGCGCCGAGACCATGTTGACGTCTGCCACCTGCGGGCGGATCAGCCCGGCCAGTGTCGCACTGATCAGTGCCCTGGTGTTCATCGATGCCGTCGACCCGTCGAAAAGGATCTCGACTTCCTTGATCGGATCCTCGGTCACCTGGCCGACGAAGGCGCCCAGCACCTCCGCCAGCTTGACGAAGGGCTTCAGCCGCGGCGCCTCCTCGGCGGTGATCGACGGCATGTTGATGGCGTTGGAGACCGCGCCCTTGATCAGATAATCCGACATCTGCTCGGCCACCTGCAACGCGACATTTTCCTGCGCTTCACTGGTGGCGGCGCCGAGATGCGGCGTGGCAACCACATTTTCAAGGCCAAAGAAGGCGCTCTCCTTGGCCGGCTCGACTTCGAACACGTCGATGGCGGCACCGCCCACCTTGCCGCTCTTCAGCGCCTCGACTAGGTCGGCCTCGACGATCAGGCCGCCACGCGCGCAGTTGATGATGAAGACGCCGTCCTTCATCTTGGCGATCGATTCCGCGTTGATGATGTTCTTGGTCTTGTCGGTCATCGGCGTGTGCAGCGTGATGAAGTCGGCGCGCGCCAGCAGTTCCTCGAGCTCGACCTTCTCGACGCCCAGTTCGGAGGCCCGTCCCTCGGACAGGAACGGGTCGAAAGCGACGACATGCATCTTTAGGCCCACGCCGCGCGTCGCGACGATCGAACCGATATTGCCGCAGCCGATGATGCCGAGCGTCTTGCCGGTGATCTCGACGCCCATGAAGCGGTTCTTTTCCCACTTGCCGGCCTGGGTCGAGGCATTGGCTTCGGGGATCTGGCGAGCCAGCGCGAACATCAGCGCCACCGCGTGTTCGGCCGTGGTGATGGAATTGCCGAAGGGCGTGTTCATCACGATGATGCCCTTGCGCGATGCAGCGGGGATGTCGACATTGTCGACGCCGATGCCGGCGCGGCCGATGACCTTCAGCCTGGTCGCCGCGGCGATCAGCTTCTCGGTCACCTTGGTAGCCGAACGGATGGCGAGACCGTCATACTGGTCGATGACGCTGAGCAGCTTTTCCTTGTCGGGGCCGAGATCGGGCAGGTAGTCGACCTCGACGCCGCGATCCTTGAAAATCTGCACGGCTGTGGGCGAAAGCTTGTCGGAAACGAGAACGCGGGGTGCCATCAAGGCCTCCTTTGGTTGCCGCCGGGCCTCGGCCACGGCTGGAAAAATGAACTTGTGAGGCCGCGGCGCGAGCGCCACGGCCGGGAATGATTTCAGCCGCCCAGGGACATCGGCTTCTGGCCGCCGCCCGACAGGCCGAACGACCTGCGGACGAGATCGAGAAAGAGCCCGTAGGGTCGTCCGAGCACCAGCATCGCAATCGAGAAGCCGGCAGCCCCCTTGAGAATTGCAGTGCTTTCCGCTCCACCGACCATCAGGATCACGCAATAGATCGGCACCTGAAACAGAAGGAGCGACAGGCAATCCGTCAGCAGGCTTGTCCACGTCGTTTGCGGATCCGATGTCCGGAAGATCCAGTCGCGCCACATGCCGTATGGCCTTGCCGTCATCACCATCAGCACTGCACCGAAGCTTCGGGTAACCGCGACTTCGCTCCAGGCCATGCCCGCCACGAACCGTTCGTTGAGACCGCTGGCGATGGTGAAGAAGATCACCAGCGCCAGCGTATCCGCGACGAAACTGCGCGTTTGCGACGAAAGAGCCATTGCAGGGAGTTCTCCGGGATGCCGGGCAGCGGCCCGGCGCCGTCTCAGGCCGCGGCCTTCGACAGCGTCGCCTTCTGGGTCTCGAAGGCCCAGTTCAGCCACGGCATCAGCGCTTCCATGTCGGAAGTTTCGACGGTGGCGCCGGCCCAAATGCGCAGGCCTGACGGAGCATCGCGGTAGGCGCCGATGTCGAAGGCAACGCCTTCCTTGTCGAGCAGTGCGACCATGCCCTTCGCGAAGGCCGCCGAGGCGTCAGCGTCGAGTGCAGCCACGTCCGGGTCGGTGATCGTCAGGCAAACCGAGGTGTTCGACCGGGTCGCATCGACCTTGGCGAGGTTGTCGAGCCAGGCGGATGTCTCGGTGAAATCCCAGATCACCTTGGCATTGGCGTCGGCACGCGCCACAAGCGCGTCGAGCCCGCCGAGCGACTTGGCCCAGCCAAGCGCATCGAGATAATCCTCGACGCACAGCATCGACGGCGTATTGATCGTCTCGCCCTTGAAGATGCCCTCGATGAGCTTGCCGTTGGAGGTCAGACGGAAGATCTTCGGCAGCGGCCAGGCCGGCTTGTAGCTTTCCAGCCGTTCCACCGCGCGCGGCGACAGGATCAGCATGCCATGCGCGCCCTCGCCGCCCAATGCCTTCTGCCAGGAGAAGGTGACGACATCAAGCTTGTCGAAGTCGAGCTTCTGCGCGAATGCGGCCGAGGTGGCGTCGCAGATGGTCAGTCCCTTCCGGTCGGCCGGGATGAAATCGCCGTTGGGCACGCGAACGCCCGATGTCGTGCCGTTCCAGGTGAATACGACATCGCGGTCGAAATCGATCGTCGAAAGGTCGGGGAGCTCGCCATAGCCTGCCTCGATCCTGCGCGCATCCGTGAGCTTCAGCTGCTTGACGACATCGGTCACCCAGCCGGCGCCAAAACTTTCCCACGCGACCATGTCGACGCCTCGCTCGCCGAGCAGCGACCAGAGCGCCATCTCGACGGCGCCGGTGTCGGATGCCGGCACGATGCCGATGCGATAGTCGGCAGGCACCTGCAGGACTTCGCGGGTCAGGTCGATCGCCTGTTCCAGCTTCGCCTTGCCGATCTTGGCGCGGTGCGAGCGGCCGAGCGCGGCATCGGCGAGTGCTTCGGGCGTCCAGCCTGGACGCTTCGCACATGGACCTGAAGAAAAATTGGGGTTTGCCGGACGGAGTCCGGGCTTGGAAATGTTCGTCATCGTGGTTCTATCCTTCCAGATAGCAGGCCCCTCGTTGGGGAGGGGTGGCCCACGGACGGCGATATTCCCTTGCAGCCGGGGCGTCAAGAGGAAAGCCTCTGTCACTGCCGGACTATTTTTCGAGCACGGCGAAAACGAAAACGGCGGGCAAGGCCCGCCGTTCGATGTCAAGAATTGGGGAAGGCTACCAGAGTTCGTAGCGCACGCCGACCCGGACTTCATGGGTGTCGAGATTGCCATGCGAGCCATCGCCGAAGGTCCGCGGAGAATCCCAGCCGAACATGTCGCCACCGTCGATGCTGCGGTACTTGTAGCCGACATCGACCTTGAAGTTCCTCGTCACGTCGTAGGCGAAGCCGGCCATCAAGGCATAGGTGAAGCGCCAGCCCTCGTCGCCGCCGTGGACGGTGCTGCCGACCGCCAGCGGATCGGGGCACGTTCCGCCCCCTTCGACGCAGTAGGTCGTGTCGTTCAGGTCGCCCCAGCTGACGAAGGAGAAGCCGGCGCCCGCGCCGACATAAGGCGTTAAGCCGACATAGGTGCCAAGATCGACATACCCGTTTGCCATCACGCTGACGGTAGAAACTTCGGAGCTGTTCTCGGACCGGCAGGTGGTATTAGGATCGCCTACGCCGGCACATGCCTCGTCACTTGCCGTCGATCCGCTGAAGCTTGCGCGGTAGCCGTCGACCGTGGCGTCGGCGCGGAAATAGTCGGTGAAGCGATAGCCGAAGCCGCCGCCCCATGCGAAGTCGGCCTTGATGTCTTCCGAGGTGAAGGACGCCGGGCTGTAAGTGGTAGTGTCCGAATCGTAGGTGGTGTAGTCCACGCCGCCGATGCTGGCGCTGAAGACGTAGCCGACGTCGCCGCGCAGGTACCAGCCCGAGCCGATTTCGACCGGGACATATTCCGCCGCCTGCTCGACATAGATCGGCGGATCGTAGTCGGCGGCCTGCGCCGCGGCCAGCGATCCGAGCGACGCGACCAGTGCAACCGTGATGCGCTTTGTGAAGCTCATAGTCCTTGACTCCCGAGGTGCGCCGTTTCCGGCAACCGTGTTCGGGAGCATTGTTAACCATAGTGGTTAAGTGCGGGTTAAGGATAACGGACAGTTTACGGAGAATCGAAGACCGCGAATTTCTTGCGGGTCACCGAAACGAAAAAGGCCCCGTTCGCGGGGCCTTTTTGCTCAGATATGTTACCGAATATTAGTTCAGCGAGTAGCGCACGCCGAGCTTCAGATCGTGGGAGTAAAGATCATTGAACTTGAAGCCATCATTGGGAAGAGTGAAGTCCGGATCATCGTTCTGCAGGGAGCCCGTTTTCGCATCCCCCAACGACACGAAGCTGTAGCCAAGGTCGATCGTCATCCTTTCGGTCGCCTGGATTCCGACACCGGTGTGCAGCGCCCAAGCAAAATTCCACTGCGATTCGTCGTCGGCATAGCCGCCGGCGTTTCGAATTACGTTGATATCCCGGAAATTGGAGATCGTGTTCCGTGAAGCGCCGATACCCGCCCCAACATACGGCGTGATGCCATAAAATGTGCCTACATCGGCATAAGCGTTAGCGAGGAACAGCCATTCGGACTTCTTCGCGCGATAGTCGTTGGTCTCCAGACCCGCGCCATCCACGACGTAGTCCAAGGCCTCGAAGTCAGACTTTCCGCGATATTCCACGGTCAGATCACCGCGCAGATAGTCATTGAACTTATAGCCGGCACCTGCGCCGAAAATGGGGGCGGAACCAAAACCGCCACGATCATACCAGCCGAAGTCAACGATTGCCGGGTCGGCATAGATGTCCGAAGTCATACCATCGAAAAACTGGTTGCTCATGCCGATATGGCCGCGGATGTACCAGCCGCCGACAACCGGAGGTGGCGGGATATCGACCGGCGGCTCGTAGTAGTCGGCGGCGAATGCCGGGCCGGCCACGCCGGCCAGCAGCGCGGCAAACAGTGCCTTCCTTGCGAAATCAAACATGCTCGTCACCCCTGGGTAGAATCGGAACATGCTCGTTCCGAACTCGATTGAACTCGTTAGGGATAATGAAGTGGAAAAGTTAAAAGCCGCTTAACCCTGTCGCTTAACCAAGAATGGCGTGGGAGCCCTGCGTTTGCGGCGCCCGCGAGAGGTGCGGAGCGTGCGCGAGGCCACCGGGTTCGGCTGGTGAAACTTCCTCAACCAGGTCCCGTTTCTTGGTGCACAGGGAGACAAGCGTGCCGAACAGAAGAATTCGAAAACGCCTATTGCAGGCTATCGTAGCCGCCCTTGCTGCGGTTCCCGTGGCCGCAGGAGCCGCAGGCGTTTGGTGGGGACCGGCATTCCTCGGCGTCGAACCGCCCTGGCCGGTCGACCTGGACAGCCATGTGCGTTTTCTGTCCGGGGTCTTCCTGGCGGTCGGCGTGGCCTGGTATGCCTGCATTCCCGGCATCGAACGAAAGACGCGGCTTTTCCAGTTGCTTGCCGCATTGACCTTCGCGGGAGGCTTGGCGCGCCTTCTGTCGCTATTCGTGGCCGGCGAGCCATCGCCCGGGCACGTCGCCGGCCTCTGCGTCGAACTCGTCGCTGTCCCGCTTCTCGTGCTCTGGCAAAGGAGCCTTGGCGGACCGCCGGCGGAGCAAGGGTAGCCCACGCGCTAAAACAATCTTCGCACCGCCATCGAAATCATTGGCGCGGTCGCGAAGGAAGACTATATCTGCTACGACGGTCTGTGCTTCCCGGCAGGAAAACATATTCCCCGGGGCCTTATTGATCCCTAGGGAGCTGTCCCTGGCCGGACCCGTGGGTTCGGACATACGGCGCCCACCTACTTTGTAGGTTCCCGGGATCGCTTTTCCACCGGTTGTGTGGACCGTCGCTTCGCAACCATTTCTGCAATGGGGCGCCGCCTGCGCGAAACGCGTCGGGTTGCCGGCATCCCGCAAGCAGACAATCCTGCTACTGTCGCTTGCATGACCTCTGCCAAAGAGCTGAAACGAGACCTCCGCAAGCAGGCGCTGGCGCGCCGCGACGCGCTCGACGCCTTCTGGCGCATCGAGGCTTCGCTGGAGATGGCCGAGACGGCGCGCGACGGCATTATGGTCGACGGAACCTCGATCGTCTCCGGCTTCTGGCCGATGCGCTCCGAGGTCGATGTGAGGCCGCTGATGTTTGCGCTTCGCGAGCATGGCGCGAGGCTCTGCCTGCCTGCCATCATCGATGACACGACGATCGTCTTTCGCGAACTGGTGCGTGGCGCCGCGCTGGTCGACATGGGGTTCGGCACGGCAGGCCCCGGCGACGAGCATGAAGTGCTGGACCCGACGATCATGCTCGTGCCGCTCGCCGCCTTCGACACGCGCGGGCACCGCATCGGCTACGGCGCCGGCTACTATGACCGGGCCATCGCGCGCCTGGCCGCCCGTGGCCGCGCACCCCGCCTGGTCGGCATTGCATTCGATTGCCAGGAGGTCGACCGCGTGCCCGACGAGGCGCACGACGTCATCATACCCGAAATCCTCACCGAAAGCGGGTTGCGCCGTTTCGAAGCGCCCCTATAGAAGGGCGATGCGGCTTCTCTTTCTCGGCGACATGGTCGGCAAATCCGGACGAACGGCAGTGTGGGAACAACTCCCCGGGCTGATCTCGGACTTCAAGCTCGATTTCGTCATCGTCAACGGCGAGAACGCGGCGGGCGGCTTCGGCATCACCGAAGAGATTTTTCGCAACACCATCGAGGCCGGTGCCGACGTCGTCACCACCGGCAATCATGTCTGGGACCAGCGCGAGGCGCTGACCTTCGCGCCGCGCGAGGAACGCTTCCTGCGACCCGCTAACTATCCGAAGGGCACGCCGGGGCGCGGCTCGGGCGTCTTCATGGCAAGGAACGGGGCGCGCGTCCTGGTCTCCAACATCATGGGCCGCGTGTTCATGCACCCGGAACTCGACGATCCTTTCCACGCGGTGGAGCGTGAGCTTTCCGCTGCCTCACTCGGCGACCAGGTCGACGCGGCTGTCATCGACTTCCACGCCGAGGCAACGTCGGAGAAGATGTGCTTTGCGCATTTTGTCGACGGCCGCGCCAGCCTCGTCGTCGGCACGCATACCCACCAACCGACCGCCGATCACCAGATTCTCAACGGCGGCACCGCCTATCTCACCGACGCCGGCATGTGCGGCGACTATGATTCCTCGCTCGGCATGGACAAGGAGGAGCCGCTCAACCGGTTCCTGTCCAAGGTGCCGAAGGGCCGTTTCGAGGCGGCCAACGGGCCGGCGACGATCTGCGGCGTCGGGGTCGATATTTCCGACCGGACAGGTCTCGCCGAACGGATATCGCCGTTCCGCCGCGGCCCAAGGCTCGAGGAAGTCATGCCCGGCTTCTGGGCGTAGTCGACAGTCTCAGAGGTCCTGTTCCTGGCCGGCAACCGGTGGTCGCGTGCCGGCCGCATCGGGCGGCAGCATTGTCCGTTCCTTCAGCCAGGGATGAATGCGTACCGCGCGCTCCAATGAAGCGTTCGCCTGCTCCACGCGGCCTTGCCGGTACAGCACCAGGAAAAGTCCCGCCAGCGCGCCGAAATGGCGCGGTTCGAGCTCGAGCGTCCGCAGTAGGTCGGCCTCCGCGCCCTCGTCATTGTCGCGCAGATAGCGGATGAAGGCGCGCTGGTTCCAGGCTTCCGCATAGTCCGGCGCGCGCGTCACCGCTTCGTCGAGCAACGCTTCGGCGGCCGCGAAATCGTAGCTCTCCCGACGTTCCATGGCGCCATCCACCAGCTTCCGGCTCTGCGGGTCGGGCGCAAGATCCAGCCAGAAGCGCCAGATCTCGTCCTCGATCGCACGCCCCTCGGCCTCGCTGCGAGCCGAGGCCAGAAGTCCAAACAATCTCTCGCGCCGGGCGTCGGTCGAGACACCGGCAACGGCCAGCGTGCGGGCTGCGGCATGGGACATGCCGAAAGGCAGTGCAGGCTGGGCGGCAACAGCAACCGAAAAAGCAATGAGCGGGGCTATCCAGGCCATGTTCTATCTTACCGCAAGCTGATATCCGGGGAAGCAGCGACATGCGCAAATCCGCGTGGCCGCGCCATTGACGAAACCCGGCCCGGGCCCTACCTGATCCCGACGCCCACGCCCCGAGACGAGAGACACCAGATGCCGATCATCGACTTCCTGGCGCCATACTTCGCCTTCACCAGTGATCCGACGGCATGGGTGGCCTTGTTTACGCTGATCGTGCTCGAGATCGTTCTCGGCATCGACAACCTGATCTTCATTTCGATCCTGACCAACAAGCTGCCCGCCCATCAGCAGGCTCGCGCGCGGCGGCTCGGCATCAGCGCGGCGCTGATAATGCGGCTCGTCCTGCTCGCAACGATTTCCTTCATCGTGCAGCTGACCGAGCCGCTTTTCGAGCTCTTCGACCACGGGTTCTCCTGGCGAGACCTGATCCTCATCGCCGGTGGCCTGTTCCTGGTCTGGAAGGCGACGAAGGAGATCCACCACACGGTCGATCCGAGCGACCACAAGGACTCGATGGTCGGCAAGACGGTGCAACTGTCGCTCGGCGCCGCCATCTTCCAGATCCTGCTGCTCGACCTCGTCTTCTCGATCGATTCCATCATCACGGCGGTCGGCATGACCGACGAGATCGCCATCATGTACATCGCGGTCATCGTCGCCGTTTCCGTCATGATGCTGGCGGCCACCCCGCTCGCCAACTTCATCGCCAAGAACCCGACCATCGTCATGCTGGCGCTCGGCTTCCTGCTGATGATCGGCATGACCTTGATCGCCGACGGCATGGGCTATCACGTGCCCAAGGGCTACATCTACGCGGCGATGGGCTTCTCGGCGCTCGTTGAGGCGCTCAACATGCTCGCCAGAAACCGGCGCAAGAAGGCCGATCACTAGCCGGGCCGGCAGCTAGACGCCGTCGAGCACGATGATCGTCGGCCGGTCGGGCAAGGTCCTCAGCGATACTTTCAGCGACCGGCTGGCACGGAAATCGACCGCGAAATCCTTGCCCATCCGGCCGGTGAACTCGCCGATGGGCGTCGCATGCCGGTGCATCGGCAGGATCATCGAGGAATAGAGCCGCGTCGTTATCTCGCTCATCGCCTCGAGTGACAGCGTCATGCCGCCGTCGATCGGTACCATGACGATATCGAGACGGCCGATGGCGCCGTAATGAGCGTCTTCCAGATGGTGGTGCAGGTGGCCGAGATGTCCGATGCAGAGGCCCGCGACCTCGAAGATGAAGATCGAGTTGCCGTCGGCTTCCGTGGCGCCGAAGCGCCTGATGTCGGTCGGCACGTTGCGGATGTAGACATCGTCGACGACGAGCGCATGGCGTGCCGGCCCGCCGTCGGGGTTCCAGCCGCGCAGCACATGTTCGATCCCTGCGTCCGGCGCATCCGAGAAATGGGTGCGGTGCGCCTTGTTCATGGTGACGATGCGTGGCAGCGGGTCGCTGCCATAGACGCCGGAAAAGTCGGTGGCGATCCTGACGCCGGCCGGCGTTTCGATGATGTAGGTCGAATGCCCGGCATAGGTGATCGTCACGTCGCCATCGACGAATACCTGCGCCGGGGTGAAGCTGGCATAGGTGACCGAGGGCAGCGCCTGGGCGATTGCCACGCATTTCGACGGCGGCGGCTGATCCTGTGCCGCCGCGGCGAACGGCCAGAATAGAGAAGTTACCAGAACAATTGCGGCCGCACGGAGCATGGGTGTCTCCCGGGATCGGATTGGCGCGATGCGCAACGATACGCACTGGACGTCGCTTGACCAGTCGGCGCCGCGCCCTGCCGGTCACGTTTTCGCGAGCCGGCAAAGCCTCCTCGTCTGGACCTTTAGCGCCAGTTTATCTATAAGCCCGCCATTCTGAACACCGCTGGAAGACGACAGGGACTCCATGGCCGGCCATTCACAATTTAAAAACATCATGCACCGCAAGGGGCGCCAGGACGCGGTGCGCTCCAAAATGTTCTCCAAGCTGGCACGCGAAATCACCGTGGCAGCCAAATCCGGCGCGCCTGACCCGGCGATGAACCCGCGCCTCAGACTGGCAGTGCAGAACGCCAAGGCCGTCTCGATGCCGAAGGACAACATTGCCCGCGCCATCAGCAAGGCCTCGATGGGCGACGCCGAAAACTACGAAGAAGTGCGCTACGAGGGATATGGCCCCGGTGGCGTCGCGCTGATCGTCGAGGCGCTGACCGACAACCGTAACCGCTCCGCCTCCAATGTTCGCGCCGCCTTCACCAAGGCCGGCGGAGCGCTTGGCGAGACGGGCTCGGTTTCCTTCATGTGGGACCGCGTCGGCGAAATCTTCTATCCCGCCTCGGCCGGCGATGCCGAGAAGATCATGGAGGCCGCGATCGAGGCCGGTGCCGACGACGTCCAGTCCGACGAGGATGGCCACACGATCATCTGCACCTTCGAGGGCCTGGGCGACGTGTCCAAGGCACTCGAGGAATCGCTCGGCGAAGCGGAATCGGTGAAGGTCGTCTGGAAGCCGCAAAACAGCATCCCGGTCGACGAGGAACGTGCCCAGTCGCTGATGAAGCTCGTCGGCGTGCTCGAGGATGACGACGACGTGCAGAACGTCTACGCCAACTTCGAGGTCGACGAAGAGACGATGGCCAAGCTCAGCGCCGGATAGCCATTCTCGTGTCGCTTCGGCCCTGATCGGCCGATCGAACCGACAAAGCTTGTACTTCAGTCCTGGCCGGCGCCTCTGCCGCGCGCAATCGGGTAATCAAAATGTCCTTCGCCAAGCTCGACGCATTGGGCCGCAAACTCGAGGCGCTCGAGCATGCCCAGGCCATCCTCGGCGCCGATGAGGCGACCCACATGGCCGTCGGCGGCGGCGAGAAACGCGCCGAGGCGATGTCGGTGCTTGCCGGCATGCACCATCGGCAGGCGACGGCGCCGGAGATCGACGACTGGATCGCAGCTGCCGAGACCGAGAGCCTCAACGAGGACCAGGCCGCGGCGCTGCGCGAATTCCGCCGTCACCATGCCAACCTGACCTGCCTGCCCGCCGACTTCGTCGAGCGTCAGACCACGGCGCGCATGCGCTGCGAACAATTGTGGCGCGACCTGCGCGCCAAGAACGACTGGGCGAGCTTCCTGCCCGCGCTGGAAAGCGTGATTACGCTGGTGCGCGAGGAAGCCCAGATGCGCGCCGAGGCGACCGGCCTCGATCCCTACGACGCGCTGATGGAGCAATACGATCCCGGCAACCGCGCCGCCGAGATCACGCCGGTCTTTGCCGACCTCAAAAGCTTCTTGCGCGATTTCGTGCCCGAGGCGCTGGCTGTCCAGCAGGAACGCCTGGCGAGGACGCCGCTGAAGCCGCTGTCGGGCGATTATCCGATCGAGCGCCAGCGCGAGCTTGGCCTCGCCATGATGGCAGCCGTCGGCTTCGACCTTACCCATGGCAGCCTGGCAGTGTCGCATCACCCGTTCTGCGGCGGTGTGCCGTCCGACGTACGCATCACCACGCGCTATCGCAGCACCGAGTTTCTTTCCGCGCTAATGGGCGTTCTGCACGAGACCGGCCACGCGCTCTACGAGCAGAACCTGCCCAAGGAGTGGTCGCATTGGCCGCTTGGCAAGGCGCGCGGCATGGCCATGCATGAAAGCCAGAGCCTGTTCGTCGAGAAGCAGCTCGGCCGCAACCCCGCCTTCTGGCACTGGGCACTGCCCGAGGTCGAGAAATATCTCGGCGAGACCTGGACCATCGCCGATATCCTGCCGCATGTGCATTTCGTCCAGCCCGGCCTGATCCGGGTCGATGCCGACGAGGTGACCTACCCGCTTCACGTCATCCTGCGCTACGAACTCGAACAGGAGCTCGTCGCGGGGCGGCTCGAGGCCGCCGCCATCCCGGAAGCCTGGGACGCGCGCATGCGCGACTATCTTGGCCTGTCGACCATCGACAATTTCGCCGACGGGCCGATGCAGGACGTTCACTGGCCGTCCGGCGCCTTCGGCTATTTCCCGTCCTACACGCTGGGCGCCATGATGGCGGCGCAGCAATGGTCGGCGCTGAAGGCCGATCATCCGGCCGTCGACGACGAAATCGCCGCCGGCCGCTTCGATACCGTCAATGACTGGCGCCGCGACAGGATCTGGACGCAGGGCTCGCGCTACTCGACGCCGGACCTGCTGGAGCGGGCAACCGGCGAGCGCCTCGACGCCGCGCACTTCATCGACCATCTCAAGGCGCGCTACGGGGCGTTGTGACCGGAGACTTGCGCAGGGGTCAGCAGCGGCCTGCTTGAACCGGCGGCCGACGACGGACCGGGCCAGAATCAGGGAACCAGACCATGTCGCTTACCAACCAGGATCTCGTCGAGATCGTCGCCTTCCGGCGAGCGCTGCATGCGCGCCCCGAGATTTCCAACGAGGAAGAAGGCACGGCGCACTCGGTCACGGATTTCCTGGCAGACACCGGTCCGGACGAGGTGCTGACTGGTCTCGGCGGCCATGGCGTGGCTGCTGTCTATGACAGCGGCGAGGCAGGCCCGACCGTCCTCCTGCGCGCCGAGCTCGACGCGCTGCCGATCGCGGAACTCTCCGACATCCCGCATCGCTCGCAGATTGCCGGCAAAGGTCACATGTGTGGCCATGACGGGCACACCGCCATCCTCACGGCCGTCGGACGGCAGCTCGGCCGCCAGAGGCCGGCGCGCGGCCGCGTCGTGCTGATGTTCCAGCCGGCGGAGGAGACGGGCAATGGCGCGGCCGGCGTCACGGCCGACCCCCGCTACGAACGGATCCGGCCCGACTTCGCCTTCTCTCTCCACAATCTGCCGGGCACGCCGCTCGGCCATGTCCGGTTAAAGGAGGGCGTCGTCAACTGCGCCTCGCGCGGCATGCGGATCGTCCTGACCGGCAAGACGGCGCATTCTTCCATGCCAGAGACCGGCGTCTCGCCCATGCAGGCCATCAGCGAGCTGATGCCGGCATTGCCGCCACTCGGTAGCGGCAGCTTTGCCGATGACGACTTTTCCATGCTGACGGTAACTCACGCCTCGATGGGCGAGGCGGTTTTCGGCATCGCGCCCGGCCACGCCGAGGTGTGGGCAACGCTGCGCACTCGGCTCGACGCTCGTATGGCCGATCTCTGCGGCGCGGCCGAAAATCTTGCCCGCGGCATCGCAGCCGCGCATGGCCTCTCCTGCGAAATCGACTATCACGAGATATTCGTTGCCAGCCTCAACGAGCCGCAGGCCGTCGCCCATCTGCGCTCGGCACTCGACGCCGAGGGCGTCACCCATGACGAGGCCGAGCTGCCGATGCGCGCCTCGGAAGATTTCGGCCGCTTCGGCCACGGCGCCAGATCCGCAATGTTCTTCCTGGGGTCCGGCGAGCGGCACCCGGCGCTGCACAATCCGGACTACGATTTCCCGGACGACCTGATCCCGATCGGGGCGAAGGTCTTCATGCGCACGGTGCGCAACCTGCTCGGCTGAGCATCACTCCGCCGCGCCGCGGAACACGCTGGCGCCGGTCTCGAATTGCAGTTTCGCCAGCCGCGCGTAGAGACCGCCCTTCTTGACCAGGCTGGCATGCGTGCCCTCTTCAACGATGCGCCCGCCATCCATCACCAGGATGCGGTCGGCCTTGAGCACCGTTGCCAGGCGATGCGCGATGACGATCGTGGTGCGTCCCTTCATCAGCCTTTCCAGCGCCGTCTGGACCAGCGTTTCGCTCGTCGCGTCCAGCGCCGACGTCGCCTCGTCGAGCAGCAGCAGCGGGGCATCGCGGAGGACAGCGCGGGCGATTGCCACCCTTTGCCGCTGACCGCCAGACAGCATCACGCCGCGTTCGCCGACTTCGGTATCGAAGCCGTGCTCCAGCCTCTCGATGAACTCGTCGGCCTGGGCGTCGCGCGCAGCCTGCGCGACATCCCGTGCCGGGGCTCCCGGCCTGCCGAAGGCGATGTTCTCGCCGACCGTCGCGGCAAAGATGGTGACGTCCTGCGCCACGATGGCGATGCGGGATCGCACGTCCTTCGGATCCGCCTTGCGGATGTCGACGCCGTCGAGGCTGACCGTTCCGGCGAGCGGATCGTAGTAGCGCAGGATGAGCGAGAACACCGTGCTCTTGCCGGCGCCGGACGGTCCGACGATGGCGACCGTCTCGCCCGGCTTCACCGAGAAGGAAAGCTCGTGCAGCGCCGGCATATCGGGCCGGGCCGGGTAGGCAAAGGAAACCTTGTCGAAGGAAACGCCACCGGTCGCCACGGCCGGCAGCGCAATCGGATGAAGCGGCGCAACAATCGCCGGTGTCTCGGCAAGGATTTCCGTCAGCCGCTCGGCCGCCCCGGCAGCCTGCGATAGTTCGCCCCAAACCTCCGAGAGCGCACCCAGCGCGCCGGCGGCGAACACCGAATAGATCAGGAACTGCCCGAGGGTGCCCGGCGAGATCGCTCCGGTCAGGACGTCACGTGATCCGAACCAGAGCACCATGACCACGGAGGCAAAGATGGTGAAGATGGCCACGAAGGTCAGTACGGCCCGCGCCTTGACCGACGACCGCGCTGCCTCGTAGGCGGCCTCCACCGCGCGGAAGAATTTACCCGTCACCAGTGTCTCGTTGGTGAAGGCCTGCAGGGTGCGCACCGAAGATATCTGCTCGCTGGCATAGGCTGTCGCATGCGCCAGCGTGTCCTGCGCCATCCGCGACTTGCGCCGCACCGAACGCCCGAAGGCCACCAGCGGCAGCACGACGAGCGGGATCGCCGCGATCACCAGGCTCGACAGTTTCGGGCTGGTCACCACCATCATGCCCACGGCGCCGAGACCGAGGATCGTGTTGCGCAAGGCAACCGACGCCGTTGCGCCGACGGCCGACTTGACCTGCGTGGTGTCGGCGGAAAGCCGCGAGACGATTTCGCCCGACTGGACCGTGTCGAAAAACACCGGCGACAGTTCCGTCACGCGCGTGAACACGTCCTTGCGCAGATCGGCCACCACCCGCTCGCCGAGCGTTATGACGAAGTAGTAGCGGCAGGCCGAGGCGAGCGCGAGAACCGCGGCCATGACGACCAGCATGGCGAAATAATTGGCGACGAAGGTCGTATCGGCACTCGAAAACCCGTGGTCGATCATCCGCCGCACGGCGAGCGGCAGCGTCAGCGTCGTCGCCGCTGCGACGACCAGCGAGATGATGGCGCCGATGACCAGGGAAGGGTAGCGCAACGCGTAGGGCAGGATTCGCCTGAGCGGCTGCAGCGACCGTCTCTTGCTGCCGTCGGCGTCTGCGATCGTCACGGCCATATTTTCGTCCTATCCGCCCGGTCGGCTAATGCAAGAGGCGCGGCCTTGTGATTCAATTTCGGCTGATGTATAGGCTCGCCGACCGTTTTTGAAGCCGTGGCTCCTCAATAGCTGCGGCTGAACGTTTTTCAAAACAGGCGCATCGACGCAGGCCGTTGGTCTGAACCGCCAGTGCCGAAGCCAGGAACAGAGCCATGAAAGACAAGATCCACCCCGACTACCACACCATCAAGGTCGTGATGACCGATGGCACCCAGTACGAGACGCGTTCCACCTACGGCAAGGAAGGCGACACGCTGAACCTCGACATCGATCCCAACACGCATCCGGCCTGGACCGGCGGCCAGCAGAACCTTCTCGACCGCGGCGGCCGCCTGTCGAAGTTCAAGAAGCGCTACGAAGGCCTCACAATCTAGGCCATCAATCCAGCGCAAGTTTTTCGGAAAGCCCGCCCTCCCGGCGGGCTTTTTGCATCTGGCCGATTGAACCGGCCCATCAGCTCTCGCCAGCGGTCTCCGCCAGACCGCCGTCTTGGCTGTACCCGCCGGTTCCGATGTCAGCGTTCCGTCAGCTTGAGCTCGATGCGGCGGTTGCGGTTTCTCGCCTCGGCGGTGTCTGCCTCGTCGAGCGGCTGGAATTCGCCGAAGCCGGCGGCCACCAGCCGGTTGGCCGGCACGCCGCTTTCGATCAGGAATTTCACCACCGACGTCGCGCGCGCCGTAGAGAGCTCCCAATTATCCTGGTAGCGCCTGTTGCTGGATACCGGGATGTTGTCGGTATGGCCGTCGACGCGCAGCACCCAGTTAATCTCGGGCGGGATCTCACGCTGCAGTTCGATGATCGCGTCTGCGAGCTTCTTCATCTCCACCTTGCCGGCATCGTTGATGATGTCAGAGCCGGACGGGAACAGCACTTCGGACTGGAACACGAAACGGTCGCCGACGATGCGGATGTTTTCGCGGTCCGAGAGAATCTCGCGCAGCCGTCCGAAGAAGTCCGACCGGTAGCGGTTGAGCTCCTGCACGCGCTGGGCAAGCGCCACGTTCAGCCGGCGTCCTAGATCGGCGATCTTGGTGTTGGACTGCCGATCGCGTCGCTCCGACACCTCGAGCGCATCCTCCAGCGCGGCAATCTGCTTGCGCAGCGCCGAGATCTG
This sequence comes from uncultured Rhizobiaceae bacterium, assembly GCA_947259295.1. Lineage (GTDB taxonomy): Bacteria > Pseudomonadota > Alphaproteobacteria > Rhizobiales > Rhizobiaceae > CAMYMG01. The sequence goes on along the minus strand of CAMYMG010000100.1, from coordinate 12,236 downwards.
CTGGTTGAGCAGTTCCACCTGCGACAGCGCACGCTGGCTTATCTGGCGCTCGGCATCGAGTTCGCCGGACATCGCGCTGATGCGGGCCGTTGCCTCTGCGTCTGCACCGGCACCCTGCGACAGCAGTTGCTGGAGGCGCGTGCGCTCCCGTTCCGCCTCGTTCAGCGATGCCTGCAGATTGGCGAGCGAATCCTGCGCGTCCTGCGTGCTGCCCTTCTCGAGCGCCAGGAGCTGCGTCAGTTCGTTGATCTGCGAATTGAGGCGCGCCAGCACCTCGTCCTTGCCGCTGATCTCGCGGCTGAGCAGGAACTGCGCCAGCACGAAGACCGACAGCAGGAACATGATCGCCAGGAGCATCGTCGAAAGGGCATCGACGAATCCCGGCCAATAATCGACGTGACGGTCGGCCCGCCGGTTTCGCGCCAGCGCCATGCTAGTTGAGCTCGCGCTTCTTCAGGGTGTCCGCCAGCCGCTCCAGCGTCTGCCGCATCGCCTTCTGCTCCTCGGACTGAGCTTCCACCCAGTCGCGCATGATCTGCTGCTCGGAACGCATGTTTTTGACCAGGCCGGAAATGCCGTCGGCCAGGTTTGCCATTGCTGTTGCCACGCGTGGGTTGGATCCGCCGGATTCCTGCAGGTTGCGCAGCCGCTCCGAAAGGGCGCGGATTTCGTCGGAGGACTCGCCCTTCGACGTGTCGACCACCGCTATGTCGGATGACAGGTCGGTCACGGAGGAGAGCCAGTTTTCGAGTTCCGTATAGAAGCGCGTCTGTGCCCGGCCCGACTGCAGGTCGAGGAAGCCAAGCACCAGCGAGCCAGAAAGGCCGAACAGCGACGACGAGAACGCCGTGCCCATGCCGGCCAGCGGCGCGGCGAGCCCGGCCTTCAGCGAATCGAGCACCGCGCCCGTATCCCCCGAGCCGGGATCGAGCGCCTGGATCGTGTCGCCGATCGAGCCGATCGTGCGCAGTAGCCCCCAGAACGTACCGAGCAGGCCGAGGAAGATCAGCAGGCCGATAAGATAGCGCGATATGTCCCGGCTCTCGTCGAGGCGCGTGGCGATCGAATCGAGCATCGAGCGCATCGAACTCGTCGAGAACGCCATGGTGGAGGACCGCGACAGCAGTGCCTTCATCGGCGCGAGCAGCACGGGCTCGTTGACTTCCGAGCCTGCCCGGAACGAGTTGATCCAGCGAACTTCGCGAAACAGCCGCAGCGTCTGCAGGAATGTCAGCACGATGCCGACCAGCAGGATCCCGGCGATCAGCCCGTTGAGGCCCGGATTGGTCGCGAAGGCGGACGATATCTGGCGCGCGAGAATCGCCGCGATGAAGGCGACGATGGCCAGGAAAACCACCATCGACAGCAGGAATACCTGCGGACTCGACAGCCGATGCGGATCGTATTCGATCACATCGGACGAACCAACCAGCCCGAAAGACCTCAAAATGCCCATTCTCGCCCCGATTCCGTTTCCGGCAACCTTAACCTTGCCGCGACTCTAAGCGGAATTGTGATGAAATTGAAAGATGCTTGGCCAAGTCGCTGCTCGGCGGGCCGGCTTCAGAGCCGCGCGACGATAAGACAGTCGATCACCGCGGCGAAATGCAGGCCGGCTCCGGTGACGACGAAGCCGTGCCAGATGGCATTTTGGAAGCGCAGCCGCTGCCAGGCGAAGAAGACGATGCCGCAGGAATAGACGGCGCCTCCCGCCAGCATCAGGCCGAGCGTCACCGGCGGCAACGTGTCGATCAGCGGCTTGGCGATGACGATGCCGCTCCAGCCGATGGCGAGATAGAACACCACGGCCAACCTGTCGAAACGGCCGGGCAGGAACAGTTTGATCGCAATACCGGCTGCCGCGGCGCCCCACACGATCGCGATCATGCGCCCGGTCACGGCCGGATCCGGGAGCTGAACCAGGAATGGCGTGTAGGTGGCGGCGATCAACAAGTAGATCGAGGCGTGGTCGAACCGACGCAATATCCATTTCGCCGGCGTGTGCGGCCAGATGTTGTAGGCCAGCGAGATCGACAGCACGGTGAGCAGCGACACCACGTAGAAGATGGCGGCGATATATTCGCCGGGAGCGGCGTGAAACGCCGAGAGCGACAGCAGCGCCGAGCCGGCGGCGATCGCCAAAACGATGCCGACGGCATGGACGATCCCGTCGGCGATCAGCTCGGCGCGCGAATAGTGAAACCGTCCCCACAGGGGGACGTTGGAACGGGTCGGAGTGGATGCTTCAATCATGGGCGTCGCTGCGTTTTGCCCATTGAACGCGCAGCGCCGCCTGCGATCAACCCTTTGGCGTCAGGCCGATCGTCGCATGGTTTACGGGTGGGCCGGTATCAACGCGCCGAAACCGGCCGCTTCAACGTCTTGAGGAGTGCCTTGTGGATCGCCTCGTTGCCGGCGACGACCTGGCCGGTATCGAACATGTCCTGGCCGCCCGACTTGTCCGAGACGAAGCCGCCCGCCTCGCGGATCAGCAGGATGCCGGCGGCGACATCCCAGGGCTCGAGCGGTTCTTCCCAGAAGCCGTCCATGCGGCCGGCCGCGACATAGGCAAGGTCGAGCGCGGCGGAACCGAGACGCCGCACGCCGGACACCTCGGCCATGACATTGCGCATCTCGACCAGGAACGAGCCATGATGGCCGCGGCCGAGATGCGGCACGCCCGTTCCGATCACCGCGTCGGACAGCTTGCTCCGGCCCGCGACGCGCAACCGGCGGTCGTTCATGAAGGCGCCGCCGCCGCGCTCGGCGGTGTAGAGCTCGTCCATCGCGGGGTTGTAGATGACGCCGGCCACCAGCTGTCCCTGGCGTTCCAGCGCAATGGAGATGGAGAAGATCGGCAGTCCGTGCAGGAAGTTGGTGGTGCCGTCGAGCGGATCGACGATCCAGCGGTGCTGGTCGTCCTCGCCCGGGATCTCGCCACGCTCTTCCATGAGGAATGAATAGGCCGGCCTGGCGCGCGACAGCTCGGCATGGATGATTTCTTCCGCCTTGCGGTCGGCCTGGCTGACATAGTCGCCCGGACCCTTGAGCGACACCTGCAGGTTCTGAACTTCGCCGAAATCGCGCGACAGCGAGCGGCCGGCCTTCATTGCGGCCTGGACCATGACATTGAGGATCGCCGAACGCGCCATCGTGCTGCTCTTCCGTTTCGCGCGGGGTCAGTCCGCGCGGCGGACGTAGGTGATTTCGTTGGTGTCGACGACGATCTTCTCGCCGGAGCCGATGAAGGGCGGCACGAGGACGCGAATGCCGTTCTCGAGCATCGCCGGCTTGTAGGACGACGCTGCCGTCTGTCCCTTCACCACCGGGTCGGCTTCGGTGATGGTCAGGGTGACCTGGTCCGGCAACGAAATGCCGATCGGCTTTTCGTCATAGAGCTCGACCGTCACCATCATGCCGTCCTGCAGGAAGGCGGCGCGGTCGCCGACGAAATCCTTCTGCAATTCGAGCTGCTCGTAGCTTTCGGTGTCCATGAACACCAGTGCCTCGCCCTGTTCGTAGAGGTAGGAGAAGTCCTTCTGCTCGAGCCGGATCTTTTCCACCGTCTCGGCCGAGCGGAAGCGCTCGTTGAGCTTGGTGCCGTTGATCAGGTTCTTCAGCTCGACCTGATTGTAGGCGCCGCCTTTGCCGGGCTTCACGTGGTTTGTCCTGACCGCCACCCACAGGCCGCCATCATGTTCGATGACGTTGCCAGGACGGATTTCGTTGCCGTTGATTTTGGCCATGTTCGACTGTTCCGGAAGAGGTTTGCGTCGCCAGAGCGGCGGTTTCGGCTGCTCATGACCACAAAATGCGCGGAGAGGCAAGAGACGACGCTCCCGCAACGGCCCCCTCAGCGGAGCCGGTTGGCCCGCTCCAGCGCCTGCTTCTGCTGCTCTTCGGTCAGGCCGTCGAGGAAGTCGTTCATCTCGGGATCGACCAGCCCGGCCCGCCTAGCCAGGAAATACCACGCGGCCGCTTCGACCGGATCGGGCTCCGTGCCGATGCCGCCCCAGTAGAGTTTGGCCAGGCGGTTCTGGGCCGCGACGTTTCCGCCGAGCGCGGCGCGTTTCATCCAACCGAAGCCGTCCTTCAGATCGTGCGGCCCACCGCGTCCTTCGATCAGCCAGGTGGCGAGGTCCAGCTGCGCGGTATCGAAGTTCTGCCGTGCCGCCAATACCAGCCAGCGCCGCGCCTCGGCATCGTCGCGGTTCTTGCCGCCGGCGCCGTTCGCATAGATCTGCGCCATCGCATATTGCGCATCGGCAAGACCGGCCTTGGCCGCTTCTTCATAATAGGGCACGGCCCGCTTCATGGCGGTCGGACCCGGCTCCCGGTCGATCAGGATCTGCGCGAAATTGAACTGCGCGAACCGGTTGCCGGCAGCGGCGGCCGCCTCCATCAGCGCATAGGCGCCTTGCGGGTCCTTCTTGACGAACCGTCCGTCGAGCAGCAGCAGGGCGTACTGGAACTGCGCTTCGGGCACCCCCTGTTCGGCGGCCCGCTGGTACCATTTCGCGGCTTCCTCTTCGTTCTTCTTGGTGCCGAGCCCCCGTGACAGGATTTCCGCGACCAGCGTCTGGGCCGCCGGGTCGCCGGCCTCGGCGCGCGGCATCGCAAGGTTTAGCGCCGTCATGTAGAGCCCGCGCTGGAACGCGCCGAAGGCGGCGTCCGCCGGAGGCGCACCGAACCGCTCAGGGTCGACGCTATGCGTCAGGGGCGGCTTGGCGTCTTCGGACTGACCCTCGGACGCGACGACCGGCGAAGCTAGCCCCAGAACCGCGGCAGCCACGATGGCGAGATGTCGCAACCGCATCGGCTAGTCCTCGAAAATCGGCGCTGTTTCGTCGAGGATGGCATTCGCCCCCGCCACCGCCGCCTTCGGATCGACGCCCTCGGCAAAGACCGCGCTCGACAGGGCCACGAAATCCGCGCCCGTCGCCGCCACCGGCTCGACCGATGCAATGTCCGAGCCAGCCAGAACGATCACCGGGATCTGGATCATCTCGGACCACCATTCGCCAAGCGACAGGTTGCGCGAATGCGGCTCCGGCTTGTTGTCGTAGCCGAAGCGGCCGAAGAAGATGTAGTCGGGCCGCTCTTCGCCGAGTTCGAGCGCATCGTCGCGGGTCTTCGCGCCGCCGGCGCCGACCGCGAGCTTCGGCTGGAAATGCTCGATCGCCTCGGCCAGGGCAGCCTTGTCGCCCTCGATATGCACCCCGTCGGCCTTGACCCTGCCGGCAATGCGCGTGTCCTCGGCAATGATCGCGGCAATTCCCGCGTCCTGCGCCATCGGCACCACCTTCTCGGCGAAGTCCTGGAAGGTCGCCTCGTCCATGCCGTTGGCAGGCAGGATGATGGAGGCGATATCGCCGCCGGCGATTGCCGCCGCGAATTTCGCGGCGAAACCGTCGGCCGTCTCGCCGGCAGGCGGGATCAGCACGATGCGGCAGCGCTTGGGTGGATTTACAGCGTTCATTCGTCTCTGTTCCGGAGTTCTCGCATATGCAAAGCGATGTTGGTTGGAATGCGGCATAGACGAAGCAGATCGGCTTGAACAGCGCGCCGGTTTCGGCAGAACGGCGAGATTGCTGTCGCGCCGCGGGCATTTTCGGTCTATTCCGCACCTGACATTCCTCCGGACATTCTCCCCTCATGACTGGACTTCTCGCCGACCCCTGGTTCTACGCGGCTGCGATTCCCGCGGTCATTCTCGTCGGCCTGTCCAAGGGTGGCTTCGGCGGCGCGGTCGGCTTCGTCGGCGTGCCGCTGATGGCGCTGGTCATGCCGCCGGTTCAGGCGGCCGCCATCCTGCTGCCGATCCTGGTACTGTCCGACATGGTGTCCTTGTGGACCTGGCGGGGCGTCTACGACCGCAGCGTTTTGCGTACCATGCTGCCCGGCGCGATGATCGGCATCGCGATCGGCTGGCTGACCGCCGCGATCGTCACCGCCGACATGGTAAGGCTGATCGTCGGAACGGTCGCTCTGGTGTTCGTCATGCGCTGGGCGTACCAGCAGGTTCGCCACGGCGCCGGCCACGTCACCGCCCCCAACCGCGCGGCTGCGCTCTCGTGGGGCACCATCTCCGGCTTCACCAGCTTCGTCGCCCATGTCGGCGGGCCGCCCTTCCAGGTCTACACCCTGCCGCTCAGGCTTGACCCCAAGGTGCTGAGCGGAACGGCAGCGATCTTCTTTGCCATCACCAATGCCGTCAAACTCGTTCCCTACTTCGCGCTCGGCCAGTTCGACACGACGAACCTGACAGCCTCCGCGGTGCTGATGCCCGTCGCACCGCTGGCGACGCTTGCCGGCGCTTGGCTGGTCAGGCGAATGAAACCGGACGTCTTCTATCCCTTCACCTATGCCACGGTAGGGCTGATCGCCATCAAGCTGATATACGACGCCGTCGGTGAGTTCATGGGATGATGACGGATCGGTCGACGCATGTTTAAGAATGCTGCGCCGGGAGGGAGAACATGACCAATCAGTATGAAGCGAACCTGGGCAGGCAGCCCGCGAATTTTCAGCCGCTGACGCCTCTCACCTACCTGGAGCGCGCAGCCAAGACCTACCCGGACCATCTCGCCATCATCCACGGCAACCGGCGCGTCACCTATCGCGATTTCTGGCAGCGCTCCCTTCGCCTCGCATCGGCGCTTTCGCAGCGGGGCATTGGCAAGGGTGATACGGTTACCGTCATGCTGTCCAACACGCCGCCGATGCTCGAGGCGCATTTCGGCGTGCCGATGGTCAAGGCGGTACTGCATTCCCTCAACACCCGCCTCGACGCGGCTGTCATCGCCTTCCAGCTCGACCACGCCGGAACCAGCGTCGTGATCGTCGACCGCGAGTTCTCCGGCGTCATGAAGGAGGCTCTTGCGATGGCCAGCGTCACGCCACTGGTCATCGATTATGACGACCCGGACTACCCGGCCGATGCACCGCATCCCAAGGGCGAGCGTATCGGCAGCGTCGACTACGAGGAATTTCTCGACGGCGGCGAGGCGGATTTCGCCTGGTCGATGCCCGACGACGAATGGGACGCCATCTCGCTCAACTACACATCGGGCACGACCGGCAACCCCAAGGGCGTCGTCTATCACCACCGCGGCGCGGCCCTGATGGCCTACGCCAACACGATCCATGCCGGAATGGGCAAGCACGCGGTCTATCTCTGGACCCTGCCGATGTTCCACTGCAACGGCTGGTGTTTCCCCTGGACGCTCGCCATCCAGGCCGGCACCCATGTCTGCCTGCGCTGGGTACGCCCGGCTCCGATGTATGACGCGATTGCCGATCACGGCGTCACGCATCTTTGCGGCGCGCCGATCGTCATGTCGCTGCTCATCAATGCGCCGGCGGAGGCAAAGCGCGATTTTCCCCAGACGGTGACCTTCAACACGGCCGCCGCCCCGCCGCCGGAAGCTGTCCTGTCAGGCATGGCGGATGCCGGCTTCGCCGTCACCCATCTCTATGGACTGACCGAGACCTACGGGCCCGCGGTCGTCAACGAATGGCACGGCGAGTGGGATTCGCTCGACAAGAGCCAAAGGGCGGCCAGGAAGGCGCGCCAGGGCGTGCGCTATGCCGCCCTTGAAGACCTGGCCGTGATGGATCCCGAAACGATGCAGAAGACGCCGGCCGATGGCGAAACCATCGGCGAGGTGATGTTTCGCGGCAATATCGTCATGAAGGGCTATCTTAAGAACAAGCCAGCCACCGACGAGGCGCTGGCCGGCGGCTGGTTCCATTCGGGCGACCTCGGCGTCATGCACCCCGACGGCTATATCCAGCTCAAGGACCGCTCCAAGGACATCATCATCTCGGGCGGCGAGAACATTTCATCGATCGAGGTGGAGGAAGCCCTCTACAAGCACCCCGCCGTCGCGTCCTGCGGTGTGGTCGGCAGGCCGGATGACAAATGGGGCGAGGTGCCGGTAGCCTATGTCGAGCTCAAGCCGGGTGCGGTAGCTGACAGCGACGAGATCATCGCCCACTGCCGGACGCTGCTTGCCCGGTTCAAATGCCCCAAGGCGGTCGTCTTCGCCGAGATTCCCAAGACGTCGACGGGCAAGATCCAGAAGTTTCGCCTTCGCGAGATGGCCCGGGCGGGTTGACGCCCGGCCATCCGGTGGCCGTTACACGCCGGCCGCTGCAGTCTGGCGCGAAGGCGCAAAGGCGGCGACCGCGCCGAGCACCAGAAGCAGCACCATCGCCGCGAGGATTCCGGTGTCGCCGCTGGTCGGCTTCAGCACCATGTCGGCAACCACGATGAGCATCACCGTGTAGTCGAAGCGAGCGACCCTGAGAATCCGCCGTCCCAGGTCGAGCACGGCGGGCGTCACGCCCTCACGGGCCATCATCTCCCCCATGCGGTCGGCGGTCGGCTTGAAGATCATGGTGCCGATCAGGAACGTCGTCATGTAGCCGGCGAGCCCGATGATGATCCACAATTCCGAGAAGCCGACCCAGAACCAGCACATGACGACGCCGAACAGCAAGGTCAGCACCGAGGCCGGCATGAACAGCCGGTTGCCGAGCTCGCCGACCGCGCCCATGGCGCTCAGCGTCCTCTGCACGTCGCCCGCCATGTCGGCGCGAACGGCAAGCAGCATTAGGGCGAAGCCGCCGCCCACCCACAGCACAGCCGCCGCGACGTGCAGGAGCTTCACAAGCGAATACCAGTCCATCTTCATCCCCTTCCGAGAAGGCGGCACGATGCCGCCGGTCGGAGGGAACTACCATCGGCGCGGTAACGGCCGGGTGCTGCCCCGCTGCGGCGTCCGTTTCGTTCCGGTATCGGCCGCATTTGGCTGCGGTGCCTACGCAAATATAGCTGCTTGTAACGCTTCGCTCCTCTGGGCGACATGATGGTGAAACGCTATAGTTCGATCGATGCTCGATGACGCCGAGGGGGTCGGTGTTCGCGGCATTCAAGGAGGTTAAGTCCATGCAGGGCGTTTCACGTAATTTCTTCACTCTGGCGATCGTCTATGCGATCTGCGGAATGGTTCTCGGCCTCTCGATGGCCATGACCCACGACCATACCCAGATGCCTACCCATGCACATATCATGGTGCTTGGTTGGGTGATGTCAGCCGTCTTCGCCTTCTTCTATCATCTTGTGCCGGCAGCACGGGCATCGCGGCTTGCCAGTGTGCATTTCTGGCTTGCGGCGGTCAGCGGCATCGCTCTCGTCGTCGGGCTCTTCATCATGCTGGGCGGCAACGCCTCGATCGAGCCGGTCGTCGCCGTTGCATCGATGGCCTTCTTCGCCAGCATGTTGCTGTTTGCGTGGATCGCCCTGACGGCGATCTGGAAGAGCGACAATGTCGTCGCGACGCGCCCGGCCACGGCAGTTTGAGCTAAATTTCGGGAGCGGCGTTAACCGACCATTAAGCTTTACGGGTGTTTACTGTGTGCATCCAGTTATCTGGATTCTTACCAAGTGGCTGGAGCCACTTCGTTTGACGCCTCCCTGTTAACTCCTGAGAGCCGCAATTGCGGCTCTTTTTTTTGCCGCTTCGCCCCCTTCCGGCCCATCGGAGCTCGGCACGCCGCGAGAGCGGTTAACCTTTTATTAAACATACGCTTGCCTTGAACCGCCACGAAGCGCATTTTCAATCTCCTTGTTGTAGCTGAGTGGGGCCGCTACGAGGCGGTTGCCGATGTCAGCCGACAACATTCGTGGACGGGAAGCGTAGGGGCGTATTGAATGAGCGAACCATCGAGGGAAGGTGCCAACACCATCAAGCTCGCGGAGCGCCGTGTTTTCACGCATTCGTTCAAGCCGCTCTATGACGAGGGCATGGGGCTGGTGGAACAGGCCGCGGAATATCTCGACGGTCAGGGCCGCCACGAAGCGAAGCAGCTTTCCCGTCTGGCCGCCACGCTCTACGCCGCCGAATCGATGCGCCTGACGACGCGGCTGATGCAAATCGCCTCCTGGCTGCTGCTGCAGCGTGCCGCCAATTCCGGCGAAATGAGCCGCGACCAGGTCGCTGCCGAGAAAGCCAAGGTCCGCCTCGACACGGCATCCGCCAACGGCGAAGCCAACGGCTGGGCCGAGCTGCCGGAGGCCTTTGTCGGGCTTGTGAACCGGTCTTTGAACCTGCAATCGCTGGTCCGCCGCATGGACGACGAGATCTACGGCAAGAACGCCGCCAACACGGACGCCGGCCAGGACCAGGCATCCAACCCGGTCTTCGACCAGATAAGCCTCCTCAACACGGCTTTCGCCCGCGGCTGACAGGCCGCCGCCGCTACCCGCCTTCGGGACTGCGGCAGGGGTGCGACTTCGCAACATGCAGGCATTGGCCTGTGGTTTGTTGCCTCTTTGTTCACATTTGTCTGGCATCCCACCGGCGGAAAGGTACAGTTCCGCGATGAACCAGGCGATTCGCATCATCGGCATCGATCCGGGCCTTCGGCGCACCGGTTGGGGCGTCGTCGAGACGCTCGGCAATTCGCTGCGTTTTGTTGCGGCCGGGACCGTCAAATCGGACGACAAGGCGGCGCTGGCGCTGCGTCTTTGCCAGATACACGACGGCCTCAGCGACATCATCCGGCTGCAGGTGCCCGACGAGGCCGCGGTCGAGACCACCTTCGTCAACAAGGATGCCGTTGCCACACTGAAGCTCGGCCAGGCGCGCGGCATCGCCATGCTGGTTCCAGCCCTCGCCGGCCTTGCCGTCGCCGAATATGCGCCCAACGCGATCAAGAAGACCGTCATCGGCGTCGGCCACGGCGACAAGCGGCAGATCCACATGATGGTCAAGGTTCTGATGCCGAAGGCGATCTTCGATTCAGAACATGCCGCCGACGCGCTCGCCATCGCCATCTGCCACGCCCACCACCGGCAGAGCCCTGCTGCCCGCCTGGCCGCCATAGCATGAGGCAGGACGCGCGATGATCGGCAAGCTGCGCGGCACCCTGGACGAGATCGGCGAGGACTACTGCACGGTCGACGTCGGCGGCGTCTTCTACGTCGCCTACTGCTCGGTCCGCACCCTGGCCTCGCTCCCCGGACCCGGCGAAGCCGTCACGCTCTTCATCGAAACATATGTCCGCGAGGACATGATCCGGCTCTACGGGTTCAAGACCTCGCTCGAGCGCGACTGGTTCAGGCTGCTGCAGAACAACGTGCCCGGAGTGGGCGCCAAAGTCGCGCTTGCCATCCTTTCGACGCTCGCGCCGGCCGACCTTGCCAACGCCATCGCGCTTCGCGACATCGCCGCGGTCAGCCGCGCGCCGGGCGTCGGCAAGAAGGTCGCCGAACGCATCGTCACCGAACTCAAGAACAAGGCGCCGGCCTTCGCCGGATCGGCCGCGGGTACGATCGGCCTCAAGCAGGAGATTGGCGAGGGTGTTGCACCCGCGCCGATCTCCGACGCCGTCTCGGCACTGGTCAATCTCGGCTATTCGCGCGACATCGCGGCAAGTGCCATCGCCGCCGCCATGAAGACCGCCGGCGAGGACGCCGATTCGCCCAAGCTGATACGCCTCGGACTGAAGGAACTGGCGCGCTGAGCTTTGCCTTGTCACCATATTCCTCGCATGCAAAGACAGGCCGATGAGCGTCTCTCCCCGCCTTATCTCTCCCGAACCTCGCGACGAGGACGCGGAACTTTCGCTGCGTCCGCAGTCGCTTGACGATTTCGTCGGCCAGGCCGCGGCGCGGGCGAACCTCAAGGTGTTCATCGAGGCTGCCAAGGGCCGCGGTGAAGCCCTCGACCATGTGCTGTTCGTCGGCCCGCCGGGCCTCGGCAAGACGACGCTGGCACAGATCATGGCGCGCGAACTCGGCGTCAATTTCCGCTCGACCTCCGGGCCCGTCATCGCCAAGGCGGGCGATCTGGCGGCCCTGCTCACCAATCTCGAAGACCGCGATGTGCTGTTCATCGACGAGATCCACCGGCTGAACCCGGCGGTCGAGGAAATCCTCTATCCGGCGATGGAGGACTACCAGCTCGACCTGATCATCGGCGAAGGCCCGGCAGCCCGGTCCGTCAAGATCGACCTTGCCAAGTTCACGCTGGTCGCCGCGACGACGAGGCTTGGTCTTCTGACCAACCCGCTACGTGACCGTTTCGGCATCCCGGTGCGCCTCAACTTCTATTCCGTCGAGGAGTTGGAGCAGATCGTCAGGCGCGGCGCCCGCATCCTCGGCATGCCGCTCGGCGACGACGGCGCCCTGGAGATCGCGCGGCGGGCGCGCGGCACGCCGCGCATCG
>CAMYMG010000099.1 GCA_947259295.1 uncultured Rhizobiaceae bacterium | reverse complement strand
CGCCGCGGCCCTGCCCCAGCCCCTGAAGAAGAGCGCCGTCTTCGTGCCGGGCTACTTTCCCGAGCATGCCTATGCCAACGGCAAGCCGCTGGCGGAAAACCGCCGCTTCAACCGGGCCGTCAAAGGCCAGCCTCTGCAGAAGATGCTGACCCGGGTCGGCTTCGACGGCTCAATCCGTCAGACGCTGCTGCCGGTCGCCGCACACGACGTGGAGGTGGCGCCTGACGGTTCGGTCGGCGTGCTCTGCTCGATGGACGGCGAGCAGCACACCGCTTTCGACCCGGAGACCCTCGAACTCGCCGCCATCGGTCCCTCGCTCGGCGACGGCTGGCACGGCGGCGGGCACGCCGTCTATCTCGGCGGCGGCAAGACCGTAATCCTGTCGGAGCGCGCTCCCTCGACGCCCTATCAGGGCAATCTGGACAGGCACTATGGTCGTCTCACCGTGCGCGACCCGAAGACGCTGAAGATCGCCGAGACCTATTCTACGCACGGCATCGACCCGCACGACATCCGCCTGACCGACGATGGCAAGTACATCGTCGCGGCCAATTACGGCTCCACCATCTCGGCCAAGACCGGCAAGTTCACCATCCCGCGCAGCGTCGTGCAGGCCTCCATCACCGTCGTCGAGGTGTCGAGCGGCAAGCTCGTCGACAAGCGCGTCACCGGCAAGGGCAAGATCGAGCTGCGCCATTTGGCGGCCGGCAATCTCGACCGCATCTTCGCCATCCAGGCGCGCTACGGGAGCGATCACGACGATGCACGCCAGCGGGCCGGCGACAGCATCGCCTATGAGAGCGACGTCACCACCGATCCCGGCTACAACTACATGTCCGCCGCGACGCTGAAATACGATGCCGGCAAGAAGCGCCTGACCCGAATGGGCGACGCGGAGTCCACCCGCTATATGCGCCACGGCCTGTCGATCCGCTACGACCCGGTGCATGACGAGGCGATCGCCTCCTATCCCAGCACGCACCAGCTGATGGTCTTCGACGGCGCCAGCGGCGGACTCTCCAAGCGCTTCGACTTGCGCACGGTCGGCCTGCGCTACCCCTGCGGCGTCACTTTCCTGCCCGACGGCAAGCACTATGCCGTCACCGGCTACTGGGAGAACATGTTCGTGTTCGAGCGCGGCACGCACCGGCTGGTGCGAGAACTGTGTCTCTACCCGATGTTCTTCGGCCACAGCCACATCACCGCGGCATGAAGCCGAAACACTTCCCGTCCATTCATCAGCGCTGCCGCCAGCACCTGCGATTTCGCCCTCCAGGCCGATAAAGCTCGACCTCGGGGAGCGATGCCGGTAGCGTGGAGACACAGGTACGATGGCTCTGACCCGGGAGGGGTTCATGCCGATCTTCCTCGACCGCCACGATCTCAAGGGACTGACTGCAACCGACATCGCCGAGGCTCACCGCAAGGATCTCGAGGTGCAGGAACGCTACGGCGTCCGCTTCCTCACCTACTGGTTCGACCAGGCGCGGGGCACCGCCTTCTGTCTGGTCGACGCGCCCGACATCAAGACGGCGATGCGCGTACATGACGAGGCGCATGGCGAAGTCGCCAGGGATGTCATCGAGGTGGACCTGTCGGCAGTCGAGGCCTTCCTCGGCCGCGTCTCCGATCCGCTGCCGGCCGAACACGCGACACGCGGTCAGGTCGACGCGGCGCTGCGCGCAATCCTGTTCACCGACATCGTTGACTCGACCGGCATGACCGCGCGGCTCGGCGACACCAGGGCGCTGGAAATGATCCGCGCGCACGACTCGATCGTGCGCCGGGCGCTCAAGGACAATGACGGGCGCGAGGTCAAGCATACCGGCGACGGCATCATGGCCTCGCTAGAGGGCGCAGAGCCGGCCGTGCGTTGTGCCCGCGCCATCCAGCAGGCCTTCGACGCCTTCAATCTCGCGAGCCGGGAGAAATTGCGGGTCCGCATCGGCCTCGACATCGGCGAGCCGGTCGCCGACAGCAACGATCTCTTCGGCACTACCGTGCAGACCGCGGCTCGCCTTTGCGAAGCCGCCGAGCCGGAAAGCATTCTGGTGTCGGGCGATGTCCGCGACGCGCTCGGCGACGCCTTCGACCTCACCGAACTCGGACTGCGCTCGCTGAAGGGTTTTGCAAGGCCGATTGCCGTCTACGCCGTGCCCTGCCGCTGAGAGGCGGCGCGATCGAACGGGCCTTAAACGAAAACGGCGCCCGAAGGCGCCGTCCGGTACTTGCAGGGCGGAGCGCGTCAGGCGCTCACATTGCCCTTCTTGTCCTTGGCCTCGGCGTAGATGTAGAGCGGCCGTGCGTTGCCGCTGACCACCTCTTCAGAGATCACGACTTCCTGGACGCCTTCCAGCGCAGGCAGTTCGAACATCGTGTCGAGCAGGATCGCCTCCATGATCGAACGCAGGCCGCGTGCGCCGGTCTTGCGCTCGATGGCGCGCTTGGCGATGGCCGAGAGCGCGTTCTCGTGGAAGGTCAGCTCGACATTCTCCATGTCGAACAGCCGCTGATACTGCTTCACCAGCGCGTTCTTCGGTTCGGTCAGGATTTGCACCAGGGCGGCCTCGTCGAGGTCCTCCAGTGTCGCCAGAACCGGCAGGCGGCCGACGAATTCCGGGATCAGGCCAAACTTCAGCAGATCTTCCGGCTCGACCAGGCGGAACACCTCGCCGCTGCGGCGATCTTCCGGCGATGCGACCGTCGCGCCAAAGCCGATCGAGGTCTTGCGGCCGCGGTCCGAGATGATCTTGTCCAGTCCGGCAAACGCGCCGCCGCAGATGAACAGGATGTTGGCTGTGTCGACCTGCAGGAACTCCTGCTGCGGATGCTTGCGGCCACCCTGCGGCGGCACGGAGGCGACGGTGCCTTCCATGATCTTCAGCAACGCCTGCTGGACGCCCTCGCCCGACACGTCGCGGGTGATAGAGGGGTTGTCCGACTTGCGCGAGATCTTGTCGATCTCGTCGATGTAGACGATGCCGCGCTGCGCCCGCTCGACATTGTAGTCGGCCGACTGGAGCAGCTTGAGGATGATGTTCTCGACGTCCTCGCCGACATAACCGGCTTCGGTCAGCGTTGTTGCGTCGGCCATGGTGAAGGGCACGTCGATGATGCGCGCCAGCGTCTGCGCCAGAAGCGTCTTGCCGCAGCCGGTCGGGCCGATCAGCAGGATGTTCGACTTCGCCAGTTCGACGTCCTGGCTCTTCGAGGCATGCGCCAGGCGCTTGTAGTGGTTGTGGACGGCAACCGACAGGACGCGCTTGGCGTAGGGCTGGCCGATGACGTAATCGTCGAGAACGCCGAGGATCTCCTGCGGAGTCGGCACGCCTTCGCGCGACTTCAGCGTGGAGGTCTTGTTCTCCTCGCGAATGATGTCCATGCACAGTTCGACGCACTCGTCGCAGATGAACACCGTCGGGCCGGCGATCAGTTTGCGCACTTCGTGCTGGCTCTTGCCGCAGAATGAGCAGTAGAGCGTGTTCTTGGAGTCGCCGCCGCCGGTTCCGCCGTTGCTGACCTTGCTCATCTTATCCTGGTCCTTTCCGTGACGCCGCCGATCGTCTGGTTCGGCGCCCGCCCTTGTACTCTGTGACGGAAATCCGCCGCTGCCATCGGACTGGCCTGCAACGTATCCCGTACGAAACACAGATCAGAAAACGTGGCAATGATTCGCAGTACCCCGCTTAAAGCTAAGCCGCCGAAAATCAACATAGGCTTAACGTAGGCGGTGACACGTCCTGAGGGAACAGGCAATTGTGGCCTAATTGCCGCAACACCCCTCAAAAATATGTCATTCGCACGACGGATCGTTGCCGGCTGGAATCACTTCGTCTCGGCGCTTTCCATGGCCTCGCGAGAAGAGATCACCTTGTCGATCAGGCCGAATTCGAGCGCCTCGTCGGAGGTCATGAAATGGTCGCGGTCGAGCGTCTTTTCGATGGTCTCGAGATCGCGCCCGGTGTGCTTGACGTAGATCTCGTTCAACCGGCGCTTCAGCTTGATGATGTCCTGCGCGTGACGCTCGATGTCGGAGGCCTGGCCCTGGAAGCCGCCAGAGGGCTGGTGCACCATGATGCGGGCATTCGGCGTCGCAAAGCGCATGTCCTTGTGCCCGGCGCAGAGCAGCAGCGAGCCCATCGAGGCGGCCTGGCCGGTGCACAGCGTCGAGACCGCCGGCTTGATGAACTGCATCGTGTCATAGATGGCCAGCCCCGACGTCACCACGCCACCCGGCGAGTTGATGTAGAGGTTGATTTCCTTCTTCGGATTCTCCGCCTCGAGGAAGAGCAGCTGCGCGCAGACGAGCGTCGCCATGCCGTCCTCGACCGGACCGGTGATGAAGATGATGCGCTCCTTGAGCAGGCGCGAGAAGATGTCGTAGGCGCGCTCGCCGCGATTGGTCTGCTCAACCACCATCGGCACGAGGTTCATGTATGTTTCGATGGGGTCTTTCATCGATTGTCCCTTTCGGATGAGATTCCGGCGCCGGACGGAGCAGAATCGGGTTCGCAATTGTTCTGGGTAAATAGGATGCCCCCTCACCCTTGTGCAAGGCCGACCGCCTGCGAACTGGCAATAACCTTACCGCACCTGGCAGCGGGGTGCCTTTGACCGCGTGATGCGAGGCGTCAGGCGAGGTGCGCGGCATTTTTCCCGACGCGCTTTACTGCCAGCGGGATCGCGGCTGTGCTTGGCGCCGACGCACATCACTCGATGTCGACGTCGCCCTGCAGCCGGACCAGCTCGAAATCCGACACCAGTATGTCGAGACGAACGGTCCAGGTTCCGGCAAGCGGCAGCACCATGCCATCGACCTGCCACGCCCCCGGTTCGGGCAGTTTGACGGCAGGCCGGCGGAACGGCTCGATCGCGGCGGCGCTGTTTGAAAAGGCGAAGCTGACCTCCTTGGCCTCCAGCGGCACGAAATCGCTATCCAGGACCAGCGCGGAAACGCTGATTTCGCCCGCACGTGGCGGCGTCAGCGTCACGTCGGCCATGGCTTTCTCGCCATGCACGTGCAGCACGGCGGGCTTGACCGCGTTCAGGGCCAGCGACCGCGGCGGCGGGGTGAACCGCCAGGCCGCCACCGTGCCGAAAACCAGCAGCGCGATCACCGTCTCCGCTGCGATCGACGCGGCAAGGCGGCGGATGGCACGGCGGTCGCCGGCCGCCGCAGGCCCGGTCAGACGCCAGCGGTTGGCGGCGGCAAGACCTAACAGCAGACCGACCAGTAGCAGCTTGACCAGCAGCACATTGCCGTAGGCCGTCGACACCAGCGCCGCAGGATGGCCCAGCTGGACAACGGCCAGAACCGCCCCGGCCGCGACCAGCAGTGCCAGGATCGGCGGAATCCAAAGCGAAAAGCGCAACAGGGCGGCCGTGGCCATGGGCTCGCCGTTGCGCAGCACGAGCCCGAGAGGCAACAGCGCTCCGATCCAGAGCGCCACCGCCGCGGCATGCAGGAACACGGCCG
Organism: uncultured Rhizobiaceae bacterium; assembly: GCA_947259295.1. GTDB lineage: Bacteria > Pseudomonadota > Alphaproteobacteria > Rhizobiales > Rhizobiaceae > CAMYMG01. The sequence continues at coordinate 95,514 of CAMYMG010000099.1, read as the reverse complement.
GACGCATCAGCCATTGCGGGGTCGCCGCACTGGCATGTCCGCTCAGCGCGAGCGCGCCCGCTGCGAGGACCAGCGCCAACACGGCGAGCACCCTCTCGCGCCAGCCTTGCAAGTTCGCCGCAAGCGCCGCCGCGCCGAAGCCCAGCAAGACGCAGAGCGTCGTGAAGCCAAAGGTGGTGGCATAGCCGGCGCGCCATACGTTGACATCAGCAAGTCCGGCGGGGGACCGGCCCAGCGCATCGAGCCCCTGGAACCCGAGAGAAGCGATGGCGCCGAGTGCGCCGGCAGCCAGCGCCAAACGTACCGGCCGCCGGCCCGCCTCATTCCCCTGCATGAGAAAAGCGCGGGCAAACACGCCGCCAATGCCGATGAACAAGCCGACATAAAGGAATATCTTTCCGAGCCAGAGCCCAGACCGCACGCTGAGGTCGATGTCATCCGCAAGGGCCGGCATCTGCGCGCTTGGCGCCCCGATGGAAAATACGACCGATCCGCCGACCGGGTGCCCGTCACCCGAAACGACGCGCCAGGTCAGGACGTGCGTGCCTCGACCGAGGTCGCCTGGCGCTTCTATTTCCAGACTACGGTCGCGCAGTTCGAATTTGTCGAGCTCGCTCGCCGTGCCGTCGGGGCGCAGCAATTTCAGCACCAGCGGCGACACCGGTTCGCTGAAGACGAGCGAAAGGGCCGCCGGCGGCGCCTCGATCATCGACCCGTCGAGCGGCGTGCTTCCGTTGAGGGCGGCATGCGCAAGCGCGGGCGCCTGCTGGCCAAGTATGGCCAGCATGATCAGGAACAGGCGGAGACTTACGAGCCATGCTCGACAAGGATGCGACATCTGGATTTCACCTTGAGGAGGAAGGCGTGCCGCCCGGCACGCCTTCCTGTTTTGCAATCAGTGTCCGCCGGTCTTTTCGAGCAGCTTGATGCCGGGAGCCGGCAGCTCGAGATCGTCAGAGGACTGGCCGGCGGCAGGCGTATCGATCCAGCGCTCGGCCGCGCCGTCGGGGCACTCCTGGACAACCGGAAAATACAACACCTCGCCCACCGGAAGACCAGGTGTCAGGTAGCCGCGAAGCACGAACTCGTCATATTCGTCGTCGCCCAGTTCACCACCGCTCCATATGATCTCCTTCACGCCTTCCTTGGCCGGCGTGCCGTAGTAATCATATTCTTCGGCGTAGGGACCGCGCACCTTCTCCAGTGTCCAGCCGGGCTTGGGCATCGGCTTCACGGCAATGACGCCCTCCGGCACCTGAACCCGTACGACGTTGGTGGGCTTGCCCTCGCAGCCATGCGGAACGCGGAAGACCGCCTTGTAGGTCGAGCCGACATGCGCCTCCTGGGTTTCGAGGCTCACATGGGCATGTGCCGGTACGGCAAAGCCCGCGGTGAACAGTGCGATCGTCAGTTTCTTCAACATGGATTTCTTCTCTCTCGTCTGGATATGCCGACGCGCCCCGTCGACAGGGTTGGCGGGGGTGGCACTTCGTACCGCCCCGAGTTCATGCTGTCCGACACGCGGTCGGACGGATTGCTGGGAACAGGCGGATCGAGCGGTTCAGGGCCTCACGCGCAGCCAGGCCCCCGTGTCACGGGCTCAGCCGGCGAACGGAAAGGGGTGGCCGCACGCCATCGGCACAGCCTTGCGACACGGGGTGTCGGAAGGCCGGGTCGAACGCGACGGATGCCGCCGATCAGGTCGTCAGGGGAGGAGCACGCGGACTGCCGGGCCCGCGCCAAGTGCGCAATTGCGGTGGTTCACGGTTGTCGCGCGGCTGGATGGCCGCCTTGACGCCCGGAACAGGAGCGAGCGGTTCGGCCGATGGCTGGCCGAGCACCGTCGAGGACATGCTGCACCCGAAAGTGCAACAGTTCGGCGTGCGGCTGGGATGATCCGTGGGCGACGAGCCATGGTCGGCGCCGGAAATGCAGAGCGGATTGCCGAATGCGTCGAGGCCGCCGCTTTGCGGGACCGCGAAGGCCATCGACGCGAAGAACGTCTGCAGCAACAGGCCAAGGACCGCGGCGAAAGCGATCAACCGGTCTTTTCTGTGTGCAGCGAAACTGAACATCGAGCCCCCACAACCTGCTAGCACAGGCCCTTGCGGAAACAAATCGCATTATGGTCGCAGGTCAAGCGGTGGCCAGCCGCTCTGCGGCGGACGCGCCGAACGTGTGACAATCCCCTGCAATCAGGCCGATGTCGCAACCACGACGTCCGAAGATGTTGCATTTCTTGCCATGTCCATTGATACACAGGGCTGCAATTGCGTTCTGAGGGGGATTGTAATGGCGATCGAAAGCGGTTCCGGGCACTCGAGCCCGTCCTGGTTCACCGTACCCGGCGAAACGGACATACTGGCCTGGGTTGCACTCGGCTTCATCATCCTGGCCCTCTACGGGATCGTGACGCTCTACGCGGCTTTTGACCGTTGGGCCGAGCACAGGTCGAAAGGCACGCCGCTCGCCAAGACGATCCCGACACTCTTGGTGATCGCCCTGCTCTACGAGGTCTTCCCGCTCGAGCACTTCCATTTCTTCCTGCCTCTCACGGCGGTTCTCCTCGCCCTGATGGCCGACTGGTCGCGCTTTCATCTGCCGCGCATTCGCGAGCCCGAGCCCGTGGCCGTTGCGGCACCGACGACAGTCGCGCCGCCGCCGCAGGACGCCGACGTAGAGCCGGCCGCGACCGACGCGGAGGAAACCCGCCATGTTTGAGCTCGTCCTGACATCTTTTCCCGCAGTCATCCGCTACTATCAGCTGAAGCGTCGTGGCGAGGCCATGACGGTCTGGAACATGAAGACGGCGATGTTCCTGTGGGCCGTTCTTGCCTTCTTCCTGTTCGTCGCGATCTTCTATTTCCATCCGAAATCCTATTCCGGCCTGCTGCCGTTTCGCACCGTATCGGTCGTCGCCCAGACCAGCGGTCCGGTCACCGAACTGGCCGTCTGGAACGGACAGCGCGTTTCGGCCGGCGATTTGCTGTTTAGGATCGAAAACAGCGCGCAAAAGGCCGCTTTGAAACAGGCCGAGGCCGAGTTCGACAAGATTGCCGCGGCCGAATCGAAGGCCGCCGACGCGCTGAAGGTCGCCGAGGCCAGCGTTGCCCAGTCGAAAGCGTCGCTGCAGAAGACCAGGGGCGATCTGGAGAACGCGCAGACCCTGCTCACCAGGAACGCCGGTACGAGGGACACGGTGCGCCTGACGGAATCCGCCGTTGCCATGGGCGAGGCGAGCCTGGCCGCGGCCGAGGCCCAACGTAGCCTGGCCGAGGTGGAGATATCCGAATCCCTTCCGGCCCAACGCAAGGCTGCCGAAGCGGCCCTCGAAAGCGCCAAGGTGGCGCTGGACATGACCGAGGTGCGCTCGTTCACCGACGGCGTGGTGGCACAGATGGTCTTGAGCGAGGGCAGCCCGGCGTCGACGCTCATCCTCAGCCCCGCCATGGTGATCATCCCGGACCGCCCGGAAGATCTGCCGCTCAGGATCCCGGCGGGCTTCTCGCAGGTCTCACGCTCGGCGATCTATGTGGGGATGCCTGCCGAGATCGCCTGCGACAGCAATATCGGCCTGTCCTTCAGCAACACCGTCCTGCCCGCGCATGTCGTCGCCATCCAGCCCGCAATCGCGGCCGGCCAGGTTGTGCCGGGAGGGCGGCTGGTCGAACTCAACGAAAGGACGCCACGCGGCTCCCTGCTGGTCTATCTGGAACTCGAACATCCCGAGCAGCAGAAGATCATGATCGACGGCACCGGCTGCCTGGTCCAGACCTACACCAACAATCTCGGCGGGTTCACCGGACACCTCATTGCGGCCACCGGCATCATCAAGGCCGTCGGCCTGCGCCTGAAGGTCTGGGGTTCGCTGATCGCCGGCATCGGTCTTGCCGGCGGTGGCGGTCACTGATAATTTCCACGTCCGCCAGCCGATTTGCGGCATCGGCCTGGCGGAGACGGGCGCGATTCCTCCGCCCGCCCACGAATCATCGGGTTGTGACGGACAGCCGGCGCCAGAGGATAAGCGGGGCAACCGACAGGACGATGATCGCTACAAAGCCCGGCCGATAGGCAGCGCCCCCCTCGCCCACGAACAGCACCAGCACGATGGCCCCGATCGCGCCGCCGACACGTTGCGCCATGTTGAGCAGCGTCGCCGCATCGCCCTTCACGCCCTCGCCGACCGCCGCATAGGCCACCGTCATCGCGGGCATCTGCGCCAGAGCGAGCCCGGCGCCGCGCACAAACAACAGAACGCCGATGAGCGCTACCCCGAAGGCGCCTGAAAGCGGGACAAGCGCCGTCGACGCGACGAGCAGCGCGCCGCCCGCCAGGCACACCAAAGCCGCGCCCTTGGTGTCGGTCAGCCTTCCCGCGAAGGGCAGCGCCGCCGCAGAGCCAAGACCAAGAGCCATGAGCATCATGCCCGTCAGGGTCGGCGAAAGTCCCTGCTGGTCCTGGAGCCACAGCGGGATGATCAGAAGCCCGCCATACATCGCCGCACCTATCGAGGCGGCGATCAGCAGAGCCGCCGTGAATGCCCGGCTCCGAAACAGGCGAAGGTCGATCAGCGGATCGACGATCCGCAGGCTCCTGACGACGAACAGCGCGACGACAATGGCGCCAAGGGCAGCCAGTGACGGATCGCCCTCGCCGGCACCATAAAGCAGCACGGACAGACCGCCGCCGATCAGGATCAGGCCCAACAGGTCGGGCGCGGCCGCCGGTTCGGATCTTGCCGGCGGCAGGACCCGGCTTGCGATGCCGAGGGCAGCAAGCCCGATAGGCAGGTTGATCCAGAACAGCCAGCGCCAGTCCAGCATGTCTATCATCACCCCGCCGACCACCGGGCCAAGCGCCGGGCCGAGCGCGACTGCAAAGCCCACCGTCCCGAACAGGCGGCCGAGTTGCCGGCGATCCGCGACCTGGCCGAGGATCGCCTGCCCGACAGGCACCATGACGCCGGCCGCAAGCCCTTGCAGCACGCGGGCGCCAACGAGCATCGGCAGATCGGGCGCCAGCGCGCAGAGGGCTGATGCCAGAACAAAAGCGGTGGTGCTGGCCATCCAGACGCGTCCCGAGCCGTAGCGCCGGGCGGCCCAAGCGGACAGGGGAAGCGAAGCCGCCAGGGCGATCAGATAGGCCGTGGCCACCCATTGGATGCTGGCCAGTGGCACCGAGAGTTCGTTCTCGATGGTCCGCAGGGCAAGATTGACGATGGTGGAGTCGAGCATCGCCATGAAGGCCCCCGCGCCTGTCACCATTGCGACGGCCCAAAGCCGGGCTGGAATTTCAGGCGGGGCGGAGGTCACGGCAGACTGCTTTTGCACCCTTTGCTTTCGGCCGATCCCCGCGGGCGCTCGGCCAAGGATTAGCGGAAGGTCGCATGGCGACAGGCGTGGCAAAACGCGACGCATCGTAGCAGTCCCAGCCTCGGACCCTGACCGATACCCGTCAGCGCCTCGCGGGATGTTCTGCCCGAAGGCGGCCCCTCTCCGCCTCAAACGTCAGGCGATTTCGGCGCGCAGCCAGCGTTTCAGGCCGGCGATGTCGCCGTCCTCGACCGATGCGGCGACCCGCCGGCCGACCGATGCGCCGAACTTGTAGCCGTGGCCCGAACAGGCCGAGACGATCAAGCATTTGCCCTTCTCGTAGGCCGCGAAACGCTCGTCTTCGGTAAAGGTGTAGGCGCAGGTCACCACCTCGGTGACACGGTATTCGCCTATACGGGCGATCGGCGGCGAAAACAGGTTGCGGATCGCCTCGCCCTCGCCTTCGACCGGGTCGCGGTTCCAGTCGGCATCGCTGGTCTCCACCTTGTGCAGGCCGGAACCGAACTTCATGCCGGCGCCGCCGGTCGGCGGGATCATGTAGCCGTCGGTGATTCCGCCGACATCGAGGATCACGGGTGCCGCCTCCCATGCTGCCTTGAGATCCGCCGGCGGCTCGACATAGGCGAGTGCCGTTCGATAGGTCGTGAGCTCGCCGCCGAGTTCCGGAAAGAGCTTCAGCACCCAGGCGCCGGCCGTCACGATGACCCGGTCGGCCTGCATCGTCTCGCCGGATGCCAGCGTCACCCGCCCCGCATCAGTGTCGACCGCCGTGACCTTGCTGTCCTCGTAGATATTGGCGCCGTTGGCGCGCAGCCAGGCAAGCACTCCGGCAGCGATCTTGCGGCAATGCAGGGCGCCTCCGTCCGGCGAGAAATAGGCATAGCGAAAAGTCCCCGCCTCGAGAAACGGCCAGCGCTCGACCGCGGCATCGGGCTCCAGCAACTCGATCGGGAAGCCGCCGGCCTCCATGCCCTCGCGGTATTCCTCCGCCTCGTCTCCCGGTTCGCGCGACACGCAGAGAAAGCCGCGCGCGTCGAGATGGCACTCACCGAGGTCGGCCCACATCTCATCCCAAGCCTGGTAGGCCTCGGTGATCAACGCGCCGTAGCCGGTCGATGCCCGGTAGGCGCGACGGATGATGCGGTGATGGTCGCCGGAGGCGGCGAGCGGGTTGGGGATCTTGCCCTGCTCGACCAGGCTGACACTGTGGCCTGCCTTGACCAGCGACCAGGCGGTCGAGAGGCCGGCAATGCCCGCCCCGACGATGATGATGTTCATGCTTGCCTCGGCTCCAGATCGGACGGACGCCCGACTGCCGCAACATACGGTCTGGCCTCGGCTTGGCAAGAAGGGCTAATGATCCAGCATGACCGCGTCGATGCCGCCACCGCCCTGCCTGACCTTCGCTTCCGAGACGCGCCGGCTGCGGCTCGATCCGCACGACCCGAGATTCTACCAGGATCCCTACGAGGCCTATGCCTATCTGCATGCCGATGGCGGCCCGTTTTTCTGGGAAGAGCTTGGCGTCTGGTGTTTCGGCGGCTTCGACGACGTCAACCGGCTGCTGCGCGACCGGCGGTTGGGCCGGCAGAATCCCGCCGGCATTCCCGACGGCCGCGGCGGCAATGCGGACCGCTCGCATCTCGAAAGCTTCGACGCGGTGGAGGCCAACTCGATGCTGGAACTCGAGCCGCCGGCGCACACCAAGCTGCGGACGCTGGTCAACCGCGCTTTCGTCTCGCGCCAGGTCGAGCGGCTGAGGCCGCGCGTCGAGGTGCTAGCCCATGAACTGGTCGACCGCTTCCCGTCCGATGGACCGGTCGACCTGTTGCCGGCCTTCGCCGCGCCGCTGCCGATCACCATTATCGCCGAATTGCTCGGCGTGCCGGTCGAGATGGGACCGCAATTGCTCGAATGGTCGCACGACATGGTGGCGATGTACGTACCAGGCCGAAGTCGCGACACCGAGGCCAAGGCCAACCGCGCGGCGGCGGATTTTTCCGCCTATTTGCGGGAGTTTTGCGCGAAAATGCCGCCAAATTCTTCCGAAACGCTGTTGTTTTCGCTGATTTCGGCGCGAAATGAGGGCGAAAAGCTGTCGGACGACGAGCTTGTCTCGTCGGTGATCCTGCTGCTCAATGCCGGCCACGAGGCGACGGTCCATCAGGCCGGCAACGCCGTGCGGACGATCCTGGCCGAGGGCGGCGATCCGCGCCGCTTCTTTGCGTCGCCAGAGGTAAGTGCCGCGACCGTCGAGGAATGCCTGCGGTTCGATGCGCCGCTGCACATGTTCACGCGCTACGTCTACAGCGACAGCGAACTGCCCGGCGGCATCCTGGTGAAGGCCGGCGAGCAGATCGGCCTGCTGCTCGGCATGGCGAACCGCGATCCGTCCGCCTTCGCGAACGCAGCGAAGTTTCAGCCGGAAAGGCCTGACCAGAAAAACGTTTCCTTCGGCGCTGGCATCCATTTCTGCATCGGCGCGCCGCTTGCCCGGCTCGAGCTGCAGGTGGCGCTCAAGGTTCTGTTCGAGCGGCTGCCGAAGCTGAGGCTCGCGGAGGAGCCGCGATATCGCGACTCCTGGCACTTTCATGGCTTGGAGAGCCTCAAGGTGGTGTGCTGAGCGACAGCCAAAGCCACTTCACCTGCCAGATATTTCAGCTCCGCTTCAGGCTGCGAGGCCGAAGCGCCCGGCCGGCTTCTTCAGCGACAGTTGCTCAGCCAGCGCGCCGCGCGCCTTGTTGAGACTGTCGAGCAGGCCGGTGTCCGACATAGAGGGAATGGTGACGAGTTCGCCATTGTCGAAACCGACCAGTGCTGCGTCGACCATGTCGCCGACATCCATCACGCGTTCCGGATCGATATTGTCGAAGGAACCGCCCACCCGGTCGAATATCTCGGTGCGCGTGAAGCCCGGCAGGATTGCCTGGAAACGGACGCCCTTGTCGGCCAGCTCCGCGGCCAGCGACTGGGTCAACGCCAGGACGAAGGCCTTGCTGGCAGCATAGGTGGCGTTGAAGGGCTCCGGCACGATGGCCACGGCCGACGCGGTGTTGATGATGCCGCCTGAACCGCGGGCCGCGAACGCCTGTGCGGCGGCGACTGCCAACCGGTTGGCGGCGGTGACATTGAGGGCGACCATGGTGTCGAGATAGGCCATGTCGTCGGCGAGCGCCTTGCCCTTCGGACCGATGCCGGCATTGTTGACCAGGAGCGTGATGGCGGCGTCGTCGCGCAAACGCTTTTCCACTCTTTCAAGGTCGGCCACCGACGACAGGTCTGCGGCCAGGACCTCCGCCTTGACGGCGTACTGCTTGCTCAGGCGCGCTGCGAGCTCCTTCAGGCGATTGGCGTCGCGGGCAACGAGGATGACGTCGTAGCCGCGCCGGGCAAGCCGATCGGCATAGGTGGCGCCGATGCCGGCCGATGCGCCGGTGACGAGTGCAGTTCCGAGATCCGAATTCGTAGTCATTGCCGGTACTCCTTTGGTTGAATTTGGTGGTATATGCCACTAATATGCGATGGGCGGATTGTCTGGCAAGATGCCGGTCCGGATTTTTTTCTTGAAGCAACGACGGGCGTCGCTAAGCCGGACGAACGGAGAGTTCGATGACCAAGACCAGCAACGACAACGATGTGTGGATACACTGTTCCAACAGTGCGGTGCGTCGAGCAGCCCGCCAGCTCGGCCAGCTTTACGGCGAGGTACTCGACGCGAGCGATCTGCGCTCGACGCAGTTCACGCTGCTGTCGCAGATCGCAGCAAGCGGCGAGCCGACGCTGAAATCACTGGCCGGCGCGATGGTGATGGACCTGTCGGCGCTCGGCCACACGCTGAAGCCGCTGCTGCGCGACGGCATGGTGGAGATGCTGCCGGATCCGCACGACAAGCGGGTCAAGCGTGTCCGGCTGACGCCCGAGGGCGAAGCGCGCCGCGGTGAGTTGATGAGCGCTTGGCGGGACGCGCAGGATCGCTTCGACAGGCTGCTCGGCAAGGAGAAGTCGGCCGAATTCCGCCGCACCCTCGCATTCATCGGCTCGCGGGAGTTTGCAGAAGCCTTCGCCAAGGCCGGCAACAAGGCCTGACGGGCGCCGTCACATGCTGCGCGGCACGCCGGGCACCCCCACAGCGCATTCGAGCGAATTGCGGTCCCATGCGCCAAGCGAGGCGGCGGCATCATAGGTGCTTTGCAGGAAGCCCATCAACGCGACCTCTGGATCGGGCGCACGGCGCACGTCGTCGTAGGGAAGCAGAAACTCGCCGAGTGTCGTGTCGAAATATGCTGCTTCCGGCGTCACCACGGCGTCCGAGAAGCCCGTGGGTCCCGGGTAGGCGTAGGAATAGAAGGCCGGAAAGTCGATCGGTCCGCCGCCCGGCCAGAATCCGGCCGAGGAAACCTCATGGCTGTAGGCCTCGCGGGTTACCGCGTCGGGCAGCGCAGGTATGCCGCCCGGATGCGATGGCGCGCGGCGACCGGAAAACCGCGTTACCGCGAGATCGAAACTGCCCCAAAAGAGATGCACGGGGCTGACCTTGCCGAGGAAGCCGGTGCGAAAGCGCTTCAGCACCCGGTCCACCGACACGCTGGCGCGAAAGAAGCGCGTCACGGCGTCGGCGTCATATGGCCGGTCCGCGTGGTCGTCGGCAAAGGGAACCGGGTCGGGAAGCTCGTTGGGGGAGCCGTGAAACTCGGGGGTTCCGCCGAGCCTTGTCAGCATGTCGCGGAAACGCGCATGGAAGCCAGCCACGGTGCCCGGCGCGAGACTGAGTTGCGCCGTGCGGCCATCACTGTTGGTGCCGAGCAGCTTGTGATCGATGAGGTCGAATGCCAGTTCTATGCCGCCCTCGCCGTCAGGAACGATGCCGGTCGTGAAACCGCGTGCATTGACGTAAAGGCTCGCCTGCCAGGAGTGGTTGATCCACGGCGTGCGGGCCAGGCGGTACTTGCCGACGACCTGCGTATAGAGATGCAGAGCCGAACAGGTGTCGCGCCACGGCGCATAGGGGATCTCCGGCCAGGCAGAATTCATGCTGCTTTTCCTTGTTGGGATCGGGGCAACCCGGACGTTTAACGGGGCGACGTCAGAGGCGGATGACATATTCCTTGCGAGTCGTTTCAATAACTTCCCAGCTTCCCTTGAAGCCCGGCCTCAGGACGAAACTGTCGCCTGCCCGCAGTGTCCAGGTCTTGCCCGTATCCTCGACGATGACCGAGACGCCAGACAGGATATGGCAGAATTCCCACTCGTCGTATTCGATTCGCCACATGCCGGGCGTCGCTTCCCAGACGCCAGCATAGAGGCCGCCGTCCGCCTCCTCGACGTTCCAGGTACGGAATTTCGGATCGCCGGTCAGCAAACGCTCCGGGCTCGGTGCGCCCTCTTCCAGTTCGACCGTGTCGATGTCGATCTTCAGGAATCGGCTGTTCTGCATCTGCTGGTCCTTCACGCGAAAGCGCCGGATCGTTACCTTTGCCGGAGTCGATCCGCCGCGAGGCTCTCATGCTGAAGAAGCGCACCTGGGAACGTCATGTCAATCCGTGGTCCGTGTGGACGCGGGTTCCGCTCTTGCCGCTGTTTGCGCTCGTCGTCTTCCTGCGCGGGCCGCTCCGCGCCTGGACATGGCTGCTGCTCGCGGTGCTTGTCGGCTGGACGCTCGTCAATCCGAAGGCATTCCCGCCACCCGCCTCGACCGACAACTGGGCGTCGCGCGGCGTACTCGGCGAGCGCGTCTGGCTGAACCGCAAGGCGGTGCCGATTCCGCACCACCACGCGCGGTGGGCGCTCGGCCTGTCGCTCGCGACGGGCCTGTTCCTGATCCCGCTGATCTGGGGGCTTTATGCGCTCGACCCGTGGGCGACCGCTTTTGGCGCCATCGGCGCCTCGGTCATGAAACTTTGGTTCGTCGACCGGATGGTCTGGCTCTACCAGGACATGCGGGACGCGACGCCGGAATACGCTGCCTGGCTCAGATGAAGAAAGGGCGCGCCTGCCATCGCAGACGCGCCCTCTTCGGACAATTCCGGCCGAGGATCAGACCTTCGCCAGCGCCTGCTCCAGATCAGCGACGATGTCGTTCGAATCCTCAATGCCGATCGACAGGCGGACCGTATCGGGACCGGCGCCGGCAGCGATCTTTTGCTCGTCGGAAAGCTGGCGGTGCGTGGTCGATGCCGGGTGGATGACCAGCGAGCGCGTGTCGCCGAGATTGGCAAGGTGCGAGAAGAGTTCCAGCCCCTCGACCAGCTTGACGCCGGCGTCGTAGCCGCCCTTGAGCCCGAAGGTGAACACCGCACCGGCGCCGCGCGGCGAATAGCGCTTCTGCAGGGCGTTGTTCTTGTCGCCGGCGAGGCCCGGATACGACACCCAGGCGACCTTCGGATGGTTGGACAGCCAGCCGGCCACGGTGCTGGCGTTTTCGCAGTGGCGCTGCATACGGAGCGGCAGCGTCTCGCAGCCGGTCAGGATCTGGAAGGCGTTGAAGGGCGAGATCGCCGGGCCGATGTCGCGCAGGCCGAGCACGCGGCAGGCGATGGCGAAAGCGAAGTTGCCGAACGTCTCGTGCAGGACGACGCCGCCATATTCTGGACGCGGCTCCGACAACATCGGGTAGTTGCCCGACTTCGACCAGTCGAAGGTGCCGCCGTCGACGATGATGCCGCCCATGGAATTGCCGTGTCCGCCGATGAACTTTGTCATCGAATGGACGATAATGTCGGCGCCATGCTCGAGCGGGCGCACGAGATAGGGTGTGGCCATCGTGTTGTCGACGATCAGCGGCAGGCCGTGCTTGCGCGCGATGTTGCCGATCGCCTCGATGTCGACGAAGACGCCGCCCGGGTTAGCGAGGCTCTCGATGAAGATCGCGCGCGTCTTGTCGTCGATCTGGCTCTCGAAGGTCGAGACGTCGTCGACGTCGCCCCAGCGCACTTCCCAGCCGTAGTTCTTGAAGGCGTGGCCGAACTGGTTGATGGAGCCGCCGTAAAGCTTGCGGGCGGCGACGAAATTCTCGCCCGGACGCATGATGGTATGGAAGATCAGGTGCTGCGCCGAATGGCCGGATGCGGTGGCGAGTGCGGCCGTGCCGCCCTCAAGCGCGGCGATGCGCTCCTCGAGCACGGCCTGCGTTGGGTTCATGATGCGGGTGTAGATGTTGCCGAAGGCCTTCAGCCCGAACAGCGAGGCGGCGTGGTCGGCGTCGTCGAAGACATATCCCGTGGTCTGGTAGATCGGCGTGATGCGCGCGCCCGTTGCCGGATCGGGCTTGGCGCCGGCGTGAATGGCCAGCGTGCTGAAACCCGGAATTTTCTGAGACATGTCTTTCCTCCAACCCATACTTTGAAAATCGGCGCTATCTTTGGCGAAGCGCGGCGGCGATTGCAAAGAAGAATTTGCCGGATTGCGGGATCAGGCGGAATGAAGCCGACGCAAAGCGCTCGTATCGGGGAATGGAATTGCGCAGGCTACTTCTGGCGGATGCCGAAGCTCTGAAATCCCTGACGCATGACCGGCCGCTTGGACGACAGCACGCCGGAATTGACCCCGGTCCAGCCGATCTCGCCCGACAGGCGGCCATATTCGATCTTCGGGCAGCGGTTCATGACGACCTGGATGCCCATTTCCTCCAGCCGGACTGCCGCCTCGTCGTGACGGACGCCAAGCTGCATCCAGACGATTTTGGGTAGCGGGTCGAGCGCCAGCACCTCGTCGACGATGCCCGGGATCGCATTGGAGTTGCGGAACACATCGACCATGTCGATGGCGACCGGTATATCGGAGAGCTTCGCATAGACGTCCTGGCCGAGGATCTGGCCGCCGGCCTGGCCGGGATTGACCGGAATGACGGAAAACCCCTTGTTGAGCAGGTATTTCATGACGAAGTAGCTCGGCCGCACGTCATTCGCCGAAGCGCCCGCCATGGCGATTGTCTTCACGCCGTCGAGAATGCCGGAAATGTAGGAGTCGTCGTAGGAATCGTGGTTCATGCGAACGATGTGGCGCATGCGAAGCGATCAATCAAGCGGCAGGGCTCGTCGCAATCGGCAGATCATTCCCCCTTCCACTCCGGCTTGCGCTTGTCGATGAAGGCGCCGATACCCTCTTCGGCGTCGCGCGCCATCATGTTCTCGACCATCACCTGCGAGGCATAGTCATAGGCGTCCGCCAGCGGCATCTCGGCCTGCCTGTAAAACGCCTCCTTGCCGATCTTCAGCGTCAAAGGCGATTTGGAAGCAATGGTTTGCGCGTATTTCGTGACGATCTGATTCAGGTATTCGCGCGGCACCACGCGGTTGACGAGACCGAATTCCTTGGCCGTGGCGGCGTCGATCTTCTCGCCGGTGAGCAGCATTTCCATCGCCTGCTTGCGCGACACGTTGCGCGACAGCGCGACCATCGGCGTCGAGCAGAACAGGCCGATATTGACGCCCGGCGTGCAGAAGGTCGCTTCGTGCGAGGCGATCGCCAGGTCGCAACTGGCGACCAGCTGGCATCCGGCGGCGAAGGCCGCGCCGTCGACCTCGGCGATCACCGGCCGTGGGTGGTTGACGATGGTCTGCATCAGCGTCGAGCAGGCCGTCATCGTCTGCGCGAAAAAGGCCCTGCCCCGGTCGGCATCTGTGCGGCGAGCCGTCATTTCCTTGAGGTCGTGACCGGCCGAGAACAGTTTTCCACCGGCAGCCAGCACGATGACGCGCACTGCCTTGTCGTCCCGCGCCCGGTCGAAGGCATCCTGAAGCGCGGCCATCAGCGCCAGCGACAGCGCGTTGGCCGGCGGGCTGGCGAAAGTCAGGCGCAGTATGCCGTCGGTGAGGACAGCGGAGACGAGTTCCTGCGCGGTGTCGCGCTTCATCGCCAGAATCTCGGCCATGGTACCCTCCGGAAGAATTTCGCGGCTGCCGCGCCGCGCGTGTCATGGATCAAAAGAACTAGCATGCCCGGCATTGAAGAACAGCGTCAGTCCATGTTTTCTGGTCGGGCCAAGGCGAAAAGACCGGCGGCCCGCAAGCCGGCAATGGAGGAAAGATGCCCGAACAGGCCAATCTGAAGCCGCTTCTGACGGTCGGCGAGGTGAACGAGTTGCTGGCCGAGGTCTATCCGCAGCTCAACGAGCACTATAACTTCTACGAGGCGGTCGACATTTTCCCCGGCGGCTGCACGGTGCGGCTGAATGCCGACGAGCGCCATCTGCGGCCCGGCAATACGGTGTCGGGGCCGTCGCTGTTCACGCTGGCCGATATCGGCGGCTATGTCTGCGTGCTGTCGCATGCCGGGCCGGACGCGCTGTCGGTGACCACCAGCATCAACATCAACTTCATGCGCAAGGCGCCGGCCGGGCCGATCCTCGGCCATTGCCGCATCCTCAAGCTCGGGCGCAGCCTCATGGTCTACGATATCGACATCGTCGCCGGCGACGGCCAGAGCGTGGCGCACGCGACGGGCACCTATTCGATCCCGCCGAAGCGATCGGCGTGAGGTAAAATAATACCGTATTGTCAAGCTCTTGATATTGTTACTATTCCGGCGACCACGCCTTCGCCCGTTCGCTTGACGCAGCGGGGCGCCTCGCCTATACACCGTCTCGAAACAGCGGCCCGCAAAGGCCGCCGTTTCTTTTTGGCGGCAAGCCCGTGCTTACCGGCAATCCAAGCAACAAGAAACGCCTTCGCAATGTGAAGGTCCGAACCGAAAGCAGAACCATGACAACCTTTTCGCAGAAGCCTGCGGACGTGGTGAAGAAGTGGGTGATCATCGACGCCGAGAACCTCGTCGTCGGCCGTCTCGCCTCCATCGTCGCCAACCGTCTGCGCGGCAAGCACAAGCCGACCTTCACGCCGCATGTCGACGACGGCGACAACGTCATTATCATCAATGCCGACAAGGTCGCCTTCACCGGCAAGAAGTTCACCGACAAGGTCTATTACTGGCACACCGGCCATCCCGGCGGCATCAAGGAGCGCACCGCGCGCCAGCTGCTCGAGGGACGCTTCCCGGAGCGCGTCGTTGAGAAGGCCGTCGAGCGCATGATCCCGCGCGGCCCGCTCGGCCGCCGCCAGATGAAGAACCTGCGCGTCTATGCCGGCACCGAACATCCGCACACAGCCCAGCAGCCTGAGACGCTCGACGTCGCGGCGCTGAACCCCAAGAACAAGAAGAGGGATTAGAATGGCCGACCTCAACTCGCTCGCCGACCTCGGCACTGCGACCGTCGCCGCCGAGCCGGCCGCGCCCGTGCATGTCCAGAAGCTGGACAATCTCGGCCGCGCCTATGCCACCGGCAAGCGCAAGAACGCCATTGCCCGCGTCTGGGTCCGCCCCGGCACCGGCAAGATCGTCGTCAACAAGAAGGAATTCGCGAAGTATTTCGCGCGTCCCGTCCTGCAGATGATCCTCAAACAGCCGATCATCGCGTCCAACCGCGACGGCCAGTTCGACATCATCGCCACCGTCGTCGGCGGCGGCCTGTCGGGTCAGGCGGGCGCGGTTCGTCACGGCATTTCCAAGGCGCTGACCTATTACGAGCCGGCGCTGCGCGGCGTGCTCAAGAAGGGCGGCTTCCTGACGCGCGACAGCCGCGTCGTGGAACGCAAGAAGTACGGCAAGGCCAAGGCCCGTCGCTCCTTCCAGTTCTCGAAGCGCTAGGCTTCGTCGACATCCAGTCAGAAGGCCGCCTCCGGGCGGCCTTTTTTCGTTCGGGGATATCTTCTCTAAGCCGGGATCGCCGGCCAGGGCGTCAATCTTGCGGTGGCAGGTCCAGTGCCGCCTGGCGCATGGCTGACGCGTCGCTGTAGGGCACGCGGTAGCCGTTGTCCGCCAGCCAGCCGATGGCGGTCTCGGGTTCGTCGGTCTGGATGATGGTGGCGCCGTGCTCGACCCAGAAGCCGTAGGCCTCGCCGGGCATGCTCGCCGCGGTGGCCAGTTGGTCGCCGCGTCCGCCCGACAACATGCCGGCCGGCTTGTTGACGATGGCGTAGGTGTTGACCCAGAGGTGCCAGTCGCCGCGCGCCGCCACCGCCCTCGCCCTGGCCCCGAACAGTGGGCCGCCATCCCTCGTCATCGGCGCGCCGCCTTCGTGCCAGGCAATCAGTTCGACCGCGTCGGCCGAAAACGCGCTGGTCGCGGCTTCGAGGAACTGGGCGTCCCGCACGGCGTCGTCGGCGATGATCGGCATGAAGATCGCGCCGCCGCCCGAGCGGTCCAGCAGCCCGGCCATTTCCGTGATCTTTTCTGCGCTCCACAGGTTGCGCTTGACGACGATCTGGTCGGCCATGCCCATGTCTCGTGCGACGGCGATGATGGCGGGAAGAGCGTCGATGTCGAGCTTGTTGTCGATGTTGACGAATACGCGGTCCCTGGTGACTGCCAGCATTTCCTTGAGGGTCGGGATCGCTTCGGCAGTGGGCTGGCGGGTCCCGGCGATGACGAGGCGGCATTGGCGCAACTCGGCCAGAGTTCGCTTCGCCAGCTCGCCCGTGCAAGTCGAGGAGCGGTCGAGCCAGCTGTCATGGAAGATGACAAATTCACCATCGCTCGATTGCTGTACGTCCAGTTCCACCATCTCGACGCCGAGGCCTATCGAGTGGACGACGCCGGCAATCGAGTCCTCCGGATGGCGGTTTCGGTCGCCCGCCATGCCACCGCCGCGGTGCGCCACGACCATGACGTGGTCGCGCCAGCGGTTGGCGTTCTGCAGTCGTTCGCGGATTTCGTCGAGACGCGTGCGGTCCGCTGCAACTGCCGGCGACTGGGCCGACGCGATCAGCAGGAGCGCCGCAGCAAGGGTGGATTTCAGCATCAGAATCGCTTCCGCCTGCGAAAGAATGCGGCAAGCGATAGAGCCGGCGCGTGACACGCCGGTGAACGCAGCCGGCTCAGCAAAGTGGCGAATTGCGCCGACCGCCGTGCGAATGTGCAATGCAAAAAGGGGGTCGCAATTGTGGAGAGAATGTCGAATAAGGATGCCCCACAATCGAGAGGGTAACCGATGCCGGCAAATTCCATCGACAATGCCTTCACCGCGCGCAGCCTGACGGGGCGAGCCAGTGATCCGACCTATGCCGGGGCACTGTCCTTCATGCGGCGGAAATATTCCAAGAGCATCAAGGATGCCGACGCCATCGTCTGGGGCATTCCCTTCGACGCGGCAGTGACCAACCGTCCGGGCGCCCGCTTCGGGCCGCAGGCGATACGCCGTGCCGCGGCAATCTTCGACAACGACCCGCAATATCCTTTCCACCGCGACCTGTTCGAGCAGATGGCGGTCGTCGACTATGGCGATTGCCTGCTCGACACCGGTAACCACCAGAAGACGCCGGGCATCATCGAGCGCGAGGCGACGAAACTCATCAAGTCGGGCGCCTTCCTCTTGTCGCTCGGCGGCGACCATTTCGTCACCTGGCCGCTGCTCAAGGCCCACGCGGCGGTGCACGGTCCGCTGGCGCTGGTGCAGTTCGACGCCCATCAGGACACCTGGCCGGACGACGGCAAGCGCATCGACCACGGTTCCTTCGTGGCGCGCGCCGTCAAGGAGGGCGTCATCGACCCGGACCGTTCGATCCAGGTCGGCATCCGCACCCATGCGCCGGAAGATTGCGGCATCAAGATGCTGTACGGCTACGACGTCGAGGACATGCGCGCCTCCGACATCGCCTATTCGATCATCGAACGCACCGGCGGCCGGAAGACCTACATCACCTTCGACATCGACTGCCTCGACCCGGCCTTCGCGCCTGGTACGGGAACTCCGGTCGCCGGCGGACCATCGACGGCAAAGATCCTGTCTGTACTGCGCCAGCTCGGCCAGATCGACATCGTCGGCGCCGACGTCGTCGAGGTTGCGCCGGCCTACGACCATGCCGATATAACCGCGATCGCCGGCGCCACCGTTGCCATGCAGTATCTCGGCCTCCTGGCCGAACGCATGGCACGCAGCGGCAAGACCGCCGAACACCCCGCGGCGGTGAATCAAGCGGCCGGCATATAGGATTGAATTTCAACAGGTTTTTGTTGGACAGACAGGCATGAAACCAAAGATCTTCATCGACGGCGAGCACGGCACCACGGGTCTGCAGATCAGCGCGCGGCTTGCTGGCCGAGACGACCTGGAAATCCTGTCGATCCCGGTCGAACGTCGCAAGGATCCGGCCGCGCGGGCAGATTTCCTGCGTTCGGCCGACATTGCCATCCTTTGCCTGCCCGACGACGCGGCGCGCGAAAGCGTGGCGCTGATCGGCGACGCGCCGACGCGGGTGATCGATGCTTCAACCGCGCACCGGGTTGCCGAAGGCTGGGCCTATGGCTTTCCCGAGATGGACAAGGCGCAGGCAAAGGCGATTTCGGAAGCGAAGTTCGTCGCCAATCCTGGCTGCTGGCCGCAGGGCCCGATCGCCATGCTGCGGCCGCTGATCCGGGCCGGCATTCTCCCGACCACCCTTCCGGTGACCATGAACGGCATTTCCGGCTATTCCGGCGGCGGCCGGCAGATGGTCGAGGATTATGTCGCCAAGGGCGAGGATGCGCCGGAATACCTGCCCTATGGCCTTACCTTCCAGCACAAGCACGTACCGGAGCTGAAGCTCTATGCCGGCCTGTCGCACGACCCGCTGATGCAGCCGGTGGTCGGCAATTTCGCGCAAGGGATGGTCACCGCCGTGCCGCTGCAGCTTGGCACGCTCGACCGCGTTCCGACGGGCGCCGACATTCACGCCGCGATCGCCGATCATTATGCCGGGCTCGAGCATTCCGTGGTCGAGGTAGCTCCCTATGCGCCGCTCGAACGCTCCGGCGAGATCAACCCGGAAATCTACAACGACACCAACCGAATGCGGCTTCACGTCTTCGCCAATGACGCCCGTGCACAGGCCGTGCTGATCGCCGTCTACGACAATCTCGGCAAGGGCGCGTCGGGTGCGGCGGTACAGAACATGGACCTGATGCTCGGTCTCTAGATTTCGCGGCCGCCGCCCGGCGGGCGGCTTGAAACGCCGCGCGGCTTCGGGAAAGATCGGCCGTCTTCCCGAGGCACCCACATCATGCCCACATCGACGGTACAGCTCCGCAACATCCCCGACACCGAGGCCGCTTTGGGCTGGGTGGGCGGGCACACGATGGTGGTCGACCGGCCGGACGGCAAGGCAGGCGGCATGGGCCTCGGCTTCAACGGCGGCCAGCTTCTCGCACTGGCGATCGGCGGCTGCCTCTGCAACGACCTGCGCTATGTCGCGCATGAGATGGGCATCGCTCTGGAGACCATCGAAGTCGACGTCGAGCTCGAACTGGACGGCAGTCCCCTGATCGCCACCCGCGCGAGAATGACGGTAAAGGCAACGTCGTCGGACCCGCAGGCCGACATCGGCGCCCTGATCGACCGCGCGCGCCGGGACTCGACCGTCTCGAACTCCATCATGCGCGGCTTTCCGGTCGAGACCGTCGCCGCCGGGACGGGCTGAACGCCCCTTACCGCGCGATGGCAATCTCGGTCGGCAGCGGATAGGCGCCCTTGGTGGCGCGCCAGTGGGCGGCGGCAAAGCCGAGAACGATGAGCGCAATGAACTGATGGAAAAGCGCCCAGTGCAGCGGCATGTGCATGAGAAGCGTGGTGATGCCGATGATGGCCTGCAGCAGCACCAGATGGAAGAGCACCAGGGCGCGCCTCGAATGCGTGGTGGCTGGCAGTCTCCGGCGCGCCGCGATAATATGCCAGAGCGCCAGGATGAACAGGGCATAGGCGCCGAGCCGATGGACGAACTGCACGGTCTTCGGATTCTCGAACAGGTTGCGCCAGGCGGGTTCGATGACGAAGAGGTCTCCGGGGATCGCCTTGCCGTCCATCAGCGGCCAGGTGTTGTAGCTCAGGCCGGCATCCAGCCCGGCTACCAGCCCGCCGAGGAATATCTGAAAAAGGACAGCGAGCAGAAGAAAACCGGCAAACTTCTGCGTGTAGCGGTCAGCCGGCGCCTCGGTATGCGGCGCCAGGCCGCGCGCCACGACCATGATCGCGGCGAAGATTGCGCAGGCAAGCGTCAGGTGGACGGCGAGACGATACTGGCTGACATCGACGCGGTCGACGAGACCGGACGCCACCATCCACCAGCCGACCGCTCCCTGCAGCCCGCCGAGCAGCAGCAAACCGACGAGCTTAGGCGTCAGGCCGCGCTCCACCCGGCCCGTCGCCCAGAAGAACAGCAGGGGCAGCCCGAACACAAACCCGACGCCGCGTGCCAGGATGCGGTGGGCCCACTCCCACCAGAAAATCCGCTTGAACCCGTCGAGACCCATGCCCCCGTTGATCTGGGCATATTCCGGAATCTGCTGGTACTTGGCGAACTCCTCCTGCCACTCGGCATCGTTGAGCGGCGGGATGACACCGTGGATCGGCTTCCATTCGGTGATCGAGAGGCCAGAATCAGTCAGCCGCGTCGCGCCGCCCACGAGCACCAGCGCTATCAGCATGACGAGCACGACATACAGCCAGCCGCGCAGCAGCGCACGGTTGGCCAACTGCCGGTCGCGCTCGCTGCGCACCGATCGCGCATCCATCTCCATCGAACTCATCATGGCGCTCCAATGGCGAGATTGGTGAACCATCGCGCGCCGCGATTCAAGAGCCGGATAAGGGCTGCGATGTCGCGCCACATGCCGTCAGGGACAGCCGCGATTGCACTGCCGCGGCCGAGCCTCTAAGCGGGGGCATGAAAAGGACCGAGCCATGCCCATTCGCCTGAAAAAGCTGATCGGCACCATCCTGCTGATCGTGCTGGTCATCATCTACGCGCTGGTCGCCACGACCGTCGCCGTCGCACGGCTCTCGGAGTCGGGTCCGGTCGCGCACCTGGCCTTTTTCTTCTTCACAGGCATTCTCTGGGTGCTGCCGGCCATGGGCATCATCAAGTGGCTGATCCTGCCACCCCGCCCGAAGAAGCAGAAAACGCCCTAGACGGTCACCAGCATGCGGCCGCGGTTTGCCAGCGGCGTGGTGATCCCGGACAGCATGGTGCGGATATGGGCGACACTCTGGTAACGGCCGTTGACGGAAATGCGCGGCAGGGCGTGAAGATGATTGCGATGCTCGGCCCGCAACACGCCATGCCGCGTGGTGACGGCTGAGACGTAGCCCGCTTCCCTGGCCAGGCCTACCTCACGGCAGCCGACCGCGCTGGCATAGCCGTAGGGATAGGCCAGATGCCTGGGCGCTTCGCCAAGCCGATCCCGCAGCACCTCGACCACGCCCGTCATTTCCTGGCGCGCCGCCGCTTCCGGCAGCCGCTTCAGATTGTAGTGGTTGACCGTGTGGGCGCCGATCGTCACCAGGGGATGCGCGGCCATGCGGGCGATCTCGTCCCAGTTCATCAAGGTGCGCGCCGGCGCAGCCGGATCGACCCCGCTAGCATCGGCCAGTTTGCGCAGTACTGCCCGCTGATCCTCCTCGGCAACATCCAGCGTCAGGTAGTCGTGCAGCCGCCGGTGGGCCTCGTATTTCTGGCGGGGCGTCGAGCAGTTCATGACGACCGCGCCGCCCGGCAGCTCCAGATTGAGACGGTCGGTGGCGCTGACGATGTCGTCGATCACGTCCCACCAAAGGTCGGCCTCGCCGTCGATCATGGCCGGTGCAACATAGACTGTCAGCGGTGCCGCATGCTTCTCAAGCACGGGCAAGGCCTCATGCAAATTGTCGCGATAGGCATCGTCGGCGGTGATGGTGGCAAACCGGCCCCCTGCTCCGCCTGCCCTGATCCGCTCGATCGCCTCGTCGAGAGACACGAAGGCGTAGCCGCCGGCCTTCATGTCGGCGATCACTGCATCGAGGAAGGACGGCGCGATGTTGAGATGACGGTTGACGCCAAGCGGCTTTTCCGGCGTGGCCGTCACGCGATGCAACATCAGGATCGCACCGATGCCGCTGACGAAAGGCCGGGCCAGAGGCGCCAGCCCGGAATACCTGGCGACGTTCAAGGCCAGTTTCCGGATCGCTTCGCCCCCGTCGAACATTCATTCACCTTTTGCGCCTAGCGTATGGAAACGCGCCGACGCGATGCCACAGCACTGCTTACGCCCCAAGGATTGAAGGATGGTTGACGCGACCATGACATTTCGCAATCGGCATGCGAAAGCCGCCGGGGCTGCGGCTGCAGCCAGCGGAAACATGCGCGCGTCGGTATCGACGGCCGACGATCTGTCGACCTATGCCGAACTGTGCCGTACGGCGCGTCCCGCGCCGCCTCAGAGCCCCGCCTGGATTGCAGCCTGGGTTGCCGAGACCGGCACCGACGGCATCATCGTCACGCTGAAGGCCGGCGGACGGCCGGTCTATGCGCTGGCCCTCGATGTCGAGAAATCGGGACCGTTCCGCGTGGCGCGGCTGATGAGCGGCCGACACGCCAATGGCAATTTCCCTGCCGCCGATCCGGAGTTTCTGGCCTCTGGCGGCTTCGACTTCGCACCGATCGCCGCGGCGGTCCGCAGCGCGCGCCCGGACATCGATGTCATTGCGCTCGAACGCCTGCTGCCGGAATTTGATGGCGTTGCCAATCCGCTTGCGACACTGCCGCATTTTCCGAGCCCCAACATCGCGCTCGCGGTCGATCTCGAAGGCGGCTTCGACCAGTTGCTGGCGCGCGTCAGCGGCAAGCGCAAGCGCAAGAAGCACCGCTCGCAGACCCGCAAGTTCGAGATGGCGGGCGGCTTTCGCCGCATCGAGGCGAAGACGCCGGCGGAAGTAGCTACTATGCTTGAAGCCTTCTTCGCGATGAAGGAGTGGCGCTTCGGCCTGATGGGGGTCAGCAACGTGTTTGCCGATCCGGAGGTCAAGGCGTTCTTTCACAGGCTGTTCGCCGACGCGCTTGCGGAGACCCCGCCCCCCTTCGTCCTGCACGCGCTGGAGGTTGGCGGCAAGCTGCGGGCGGTGACCGGATCGAGCCTCATGCGCAACCGCCTGGTGTGCGAATTCGGCGCGATCGCCGACGACGAGCTCGCTCATGCGAGTCCCGGGGACTTCCTGTTCTTTGACAATATCGAGGAAGCCTGCAGGCGCGGGCTGGAGGTCTACGATTTCAGCGTCGGCGACGAGCCGTACAAGCGGCTCTGGTGCAACCTCGAAACGCAGCATTTCGACGTGACCATCCCGCTGACGGCCAAGGGCCGCGCGCTGGCATGGCAGATGCGGCTGACGGCAAGGCTCAAGGCCTTCGTCAAGAACAGTCCGACCGTATGGAAGCTGACCAAGCTGCTGCGCAAGCGCACGGCGGGCGTTACGCTACCGACAGAGGATTAGCCACGGCGGGCAGGTGTCGAGGCCAGTTCAGGCCGCCGACCTGCCGGGTACCGGCGAGTTCGGGGCCTGGTAATCCGCCGGAGTAACCAGCGTCACATGGCCATATCCGTTGGCCTTGAGCTCCTCGGCCACCGCCGCGATCGCGTCGTCGGGCTCGATCACGCTCACCATGATCTCGGTGCCATCGGCGACCAGCCGGCGGATGCCCTCAGCGTCGGCAGGTCCGCATTCGACGACGACGACATCATAGGCGCTGGTCAGCGATTGCATGATGATCGGCAGGCGGTCGGCCGCCCGCATGGCGCGCACCGGATCCGCGGTGCCAACCGGCATGACGTGGCAGTGCGAATAGTTGTCGGTGTGGATGGCGTCGGTGAACTGTGCCTCCGAGGTCAACAGGTTGGTGATGCCTGGCAGCGCAGCGCTGTCGAGCATCGGCCGCGAGGCAGCGCCGGAAGAGGTCAGGTCGAGGAGAAGCACGCGCAGGCCGGCGTCGGAGACCTCGCGCGCGACGAGCACCGCCGAGGCAGCAGCCTCGTCGCCCTCCGGCGAAACGAAGATCGCCCTCGTGGCGCCGCCGGCGATCAGCGTCTCGGCAGCCCGCTCGATACCCACTTCCCCGAACTGGGAACCGGTCGGCGTTACGGGCTCTGGTTCGGGAGCCGGAGCCGGCTTTCTGCGGAATGGATTGCGCATGATCATTTCCTCATCGTCGTCCTGGTTTGCCGGGTTATCGGCGGGGTTTTCCAGCCAGGTGAGTTCCGACTGCAGGCGCTTGTGCTTGTCCCAGGCTTCACGGAAGGTCTCGCCGCTGAGCCGCATGGCCGGCAAGGGTTCGCGGCGAACGGGTATTGGTGGCTCCGGGTCCTCGGCGGGTTCCAGTTCCACTGCCGCTTCGTCCTCGGCGGCCGGTTCAGGGACCGACCCGTCTTCATGGACGAAGTCGGGCTCGGTAGCTTCGGATACCGGCCGGACTGAGACCGGTTCCGGCGTTTCGGCTTCCTCGTCGTCCTTGACGTCGATAGGCATCGGATCGGCAAGCTCGGGCGCTCCCGTCCTGACCTGCGGCTCGACCGGGGCAACTGGGGTCGCGACATCCTCGACCTCCGGTGCCGGCTCGACAATCGCGTCTCTCCCTGTCTCCGGATCGGCGGGCATGACGACCTGCTCGACCTCGGCAGGCGCCGCCGGACGGGCTGCCGGACGCATGGCGCGGCCCGAAAACAGCTCCTGCATCAGCGTGAGGATGGTCATGACCAGAAGCGAAGCGACGAAAGTCGCGCCGGCAATCGGCAGTACTTTCGGGAAATAGGGCTCGGAAGGCGCAACCGCCGGCGAGAACACGCGTGCGTCGGCGGGCTGGTAATTGCCGTCGCCGCGCGAAGAGGCCTCACGGAAGCGCGCCATGTAGGACTCGAGTAGCTGGCGCTGGGCATTGGCCTCGCGCTCCAGGGCCCGCAGCTCGACCTCTTCCTCGCCGGCACGGGCCGATTCTGCCTTCAGCGCGTTGAGATCGGCAACGAGCTGCTGCTCGCGCAGTTGCGCGGTCCTTGCCTCGGCCCCTAGTGCCTTCAGCACGTTCTCGGCCTCGGTGCGGATTTGCCTGTCGAGATCGGCCAGTTGAGAGCGCAGCGCCTTGATGCGCGGATGGTTGTCGAGCAGCGTCGTCGACATGTCGGCGATGTCGGCCTTGAGCTGCACCTGGCGCTCGCGCAGGCGCTGGATCAGTTGCGATGACATGACGTCGGGCAGCGCGTCGAGCGAGCCGCCGCTGTTGAGCACGGCGCGCACGCTTTCGGCGTTGGCCTCGGCGGCTCCCCGGTTGGCGCGAACCCGCGACAGCTCGGTGGACAGTTCTGACAGTTGCTGCGTTGCGAGGACGGAATTGTTCTGACCCATCAATAGGTCGGACTGGGCGCGATAGTTCGCGACCTTCTGCTCGGCTTCCTTCACCCGCTCCGAAAGGTTGGCGATTTCCGGCTCCAGCCAGCCCGTCGCTTCGGCGTTCGACTGCTGCTTGGCAGCGCCCTGGACCGCCAGATAGGCGGCGGCCACGGCATTCGGGATCTCGGCGGCGAGCTTCGGGTCTTCCGACGACATCTCGATGACGATGACGCGGGACTTCTCAACCCGATACACGCTCAGCTTTTCGCGAAAGCGCTTGAGTACGCGTTCTTCCGGCGGAACCTCGCCGGGATCGGATTTCAGGCCGGCGATGATCAACAGCCGCGACAGGGTCGACATGTCGGCCGCATCGTCGAACTCCGGCAGGCTGGCAAGATCGAGCTTTAGCGCCACCTGGCGCAGGATGTCGGTCGAGGAGATCACCTCGACCTGGCTGGCGATGCCCTCCTCGTCGAGGATCGGACGCTCGCTTTCGCCACCGGCGTCAGGTCGGGTAAAGACCGACTCGCGCGTCTCTATGAGTATGCGGGTCTCAGCCCGATAGTGCGGCGTCGCGAGCAGTGCGAAGGCGAGTGCAGCGGCGGTCGCAACAAGCGCCACGCCCAGCACGCGCTTCCAGCGCGCCGCCAGGCCCGCGAACAAGCGACCGAGATCGACGTCGACATCGCTTGCCGTTGACTGAACGCCTGCCATGCAATTCCACTCCGAACGTTTGGAACGCACCGTAAACAACTATGGTAACCCAGCGGTTAAGACGCCGGAAACCTTTCATTGTCCTTTGTTTACAGAAGGTTAACAAAGGACTTATCGCGCGTTTGGGCGGCCGGGACAGGCTCAAATCGGCCGCCCCTTTACCGGCCATTAACCCTAACAGGACGATAACGGCTGCCGAGGGTTTCCCGTCTGCCGCCGCGAGTGTGGCAGCCAGTCGAAGGTTCGCGTTCACCCATGAAATGGCTTTCGTTCACCGTGCAGACGTTCTTTGCAGCCGCCATACTTGCCGGCTGCGCGAGCTACCGTCCGGCGCCCGCCGCCTTCCATGAGGCACTCGACCAACCCTACGTGCTGGGTGCCGGCGACCGCATTCGCGTCACCGTGTTCGAACAGGACGGCCTGACCAATACCTACGCCGTCGACCAGTCCGGCTACTTCTCGTTTCCGTTGGTCGGCTCCGTCCCGGCGCGCGGCCACACAGCCAAACAGGTCGAGGCGACACTCGCCGCCAAGCTTCGCGAAGGCTATCTGCGCAATCCCGACGTTTCCGTCGAGATCGACCGCTACCGGCCGATCTTCGTCATGGGCGAGGTCGGCGCAGCCGGCCAGTACTCCTATGTGCCCGGCCTGACCGTCCAGAAGGCAATCGCCATCGCCGGCGGCTTCTCGCCACGCGCCAATCAGGGCAGCGTCGACATTACCCGCGACATCAACGGCGAGGTGATGACGGGCCGCGTGCGCATTTCCGATCCGTTGCTGCCCGGCGACACGCTCTATGTCCGCGAACGCCTCTTCTAGGCAATGAGAGCAAAGCGCGCTGACCCATTTTCGGCGACGACGATGCCAGGCTCGCCCGTTGCCGGCGCCCTCCCCGTGCGCGCTGCCGCGGCAACCAGGTCAAGGGATGCCGCCGTCACAGCAGCACCGGCCAGCCTGCGCATCGTCCACTGCTTCCGCTCGCCGGTCGGCGGCATCTTCCGGCATGTCCGCGACCTGGCCGAAGCCCAGGTTGCGGCCGGCCACCAGGTCGGTATCGTCTGCGATTCGACGACCGGGGGCGACCTCGAGGAGCGCCTGTTCGACGCGTTGAAGCCAAGCCTTTCACTCGGCGTGTCGCGCACGCCCATGCAGCGCCATATCGGCCCGGGCGATCTCGCCTCGGCGTGGCGCGGCTACAAGATCATCAAGGAATTGCAGCCGGACATCCTGCATGGACATGGCGCCAAGGGTGGCGTCTATGCCCGCGTGTTCGGCTCACTGTTGCGGGTTTACAGGTATCGCGTTGCCCGCCTCTATACCGCGCATGGCGGAAGCCTGCACTACGACGAGACCTCGGCCACGGGACGGGTGTTCTTCGGCCTCGAGCGGATGATGGAGCGGTTTACCGACCATCTGCTATTCGTCTCGGAATTCGAGCGCCAAGCCTTTCGCCACAAGGTTGGCGAACCCTACCCGCCGAGCAGCCTGGTCTACAACGGACTGCGCGACAGCGAGTTCGAGCCTGTCGCCCTCTCCCCCGACGCTGCGGACTTTCTCTACATAGGCATGATGCGCGACCTGAAGGGTCCCGACCTCTTCATCGACGCATTAGCTCAGGCCGAGATACGGCTCGGCCGCGACATCCGCGCGGTCATGGTCGGCGGCGGCGACGACCTGCCGCGCTACAAGGCGCAAGCCGCGAGGCTCGGCCTCGAAGACCGGGTGGCTTTCCTGAGTCCGATGCCGGCACGGCAGGCATTCGCACTCGCCGGCATCATCGTCGTGCCTTCGCGCGCCGAGGCGATGCCCTACATCGTGCTCGAGGCGCTGGCGGCCGGAAAGTCGATGATCGCCACCGCCGTCGGTGGCATCCCGGAGATCTTTGGCGCCAGTTCGCCCGCGCTTGTTCACCCCGAGGTCGGTGCCCTCGCAGCCAAGATGGCCGAAGCCGTCGCCGATCCGGACGCCTTCGCGGCGCTGATGCCGCAGGAGGAGGACCTCAGGGCGCGCTTCGGAGCCGACGTGATGGCGAAGGAAATCGAACGCGCCTACTTCTCCGCCCTGGGCTAGCCCCCCCGCGCCGCCACCGGCCAGTCTTCCGACACACCTTCTCCGGTACCCCGGGCATAAATCAGGGTCAGGCTGCTCGTCCGCCACACTTGACATAAATACCAACTGGTTGGTACGCACTATCCTATGCCGAGACCGAGCAAACATTCTCCCGAGCGCGGCGACGCGCGGACCAGGCTCCTCGAAGCCGCCCGCGACATCATCCGGACCAAGGGCTATGCCGCGACGTCGGTCGACGAGCTTTGCCAGGCCGCCGAGGTGACCAAGGGCGCGTTCTTTCATCACTTCAAGAGCAAGGAAGCACTGGGCGTCGCTGCCGCCGAGTTCTGGGCCGAGACGACGAGCGCCTTCTTCGCCGCAGCGCCCTACCATGCGCCGACAGATCCGCTCGGCCGCGTCCTTGCCTATGTCGCCTTCCGCCGTTCCATCATCGCCGGCGCAATTCCGGACTTCACCTGCCTGGTCGGCACCATGGCTGAAGAGGTCTATGCGACCGCGCCCGCCATTCGCGATGCCTGCGCTGCCAGCGTCTTTGGCCATGCCGCAACGCTCGAAGCCGATATCGAGGCGGCGATGCGGGATCGAGGGACCGATGCGCGATGGACGGCCGCAAGCCTGGCGCGTCACACGCAGTGCGTTCTGCAAGGCGCGTTCGTGCTGGCCAAGGCCGGCAACAATGCCGAGCTTGCGCGCGAGAGCCTCGATCACCTCGACCGATACATCCGCCTGCTCTTCAACTGCCCCGGGAAGGAGACTCGAACGTGAATGACCAGACCACCCGGCTTTCGTGCGCCTGCGGAAAAGTCCGACTTGAGGTCCATTCCGATCCCATCGTCAATGCCGAGTGCTGCTGCAACAGCTGCCGCGAGGCCGGCAGAAGGCTGGCTGCCCTTCCAGGCGCCCAGCCGGTGCTGGGTCCGCATGGCACCACCCGCTTCGTCCTCTATCGCAAGGATCGCGTCACGTTTCCCGAAGGCGCCGATCTGTTGCGGGAGTTTCGACTGAGCCCCAGGTCGAGGACGCGCCGTGTCGTCGCCGGCTGCTGCAACACGCCGGTCTTCGTCGACCTTGCGGGCGGCCACTGGCTCAGCCTCTACGGCAGTCTGTGGCCGGCCGGAGAGCTCCCTCCCCTCGACCTGCGGACGATGACGCGGGATCTCGAAGATCCTTCGGTGCTGCCTGACGACGTACCCAACGCCAAGAGCCATAGCATCTCTTTCTTCATCAAACTGCTGGGTGCCTGGATCGCAATGGGCTTCCGCAACCCAGAAATACCGGTGAAGGGAGAAATCCATGCCTGAGGACAGAATCGCCATCGAAAGCATCACCTCACCCAATCACGTTCAACGCGTGGACCGCGCAAAATATACCGCAATGCGCGAGGCAATGGTCTCAGTGTTGCCGGCGGTGTCGCCGGGATTGACGGTCGCGGAGGTCAAGGCGGCCTTGCTGCCGGTGTTGTCGCAGGAGCACTTTCTAGGTGGCGCAAAGGCCGGTTGGTGGCTGAAGGCCGTGCAGCTCGACCTCGAGGCCAAGGGAATCGTCAAGCGGTCACCCGGCTTGCCGGTACGGTTGTACAAGACCGGCAACCAGGCCTGAGACTCCGGATCTTGAGCTCTCTCCGACGAAGGACCTGCATCGGTGTCAGCGAGATAGGCGGCCTGCAACGAAGCCAGACGACGCCTTGATTCCAATCGCGTCGCTCTGCTCAAGGGTTTCTTAGCTCTCTTTTGCTATCGCTGACCGAGACCCACGGATCGGCAGCAGCATGAACAAGATCGAGCCGCCGCACCGCTTTTCCCCCGATGCGGTGCGCAAGCACGAAGAAGGCGGCGACAAAGCCGCAGAACGTCTGAACCCGACAGCCCGAAAGATTGCATCCCAGTACCGGCGGGACACGATGTCGCCCATCATGGTGAGCGGCGTGCTGCGCCTCGTCGAGCTGGTGTTGCTTGCCGGCTCGGGCACGCTGCTCTTCGTCCACTATGTCGGCCTCGGCACCGATCTCTTCTGGCACTACCCATTCGTCATTGCCTGTGCCTCGCTCATCGCCGTCATCCTGCTCGACATCGCCGATTGCTACCAGCTTTCGGCCTTGATGCGGCCAGTTGTGTATATTGGCCGCATAACCGCCGTATGGGCCGGTACGCTCGCGCTGTTCGCGGTCGTCGGCTTCTTTCTCAAGATATCCGGCGAGTTCTCGCGCCTCTGGTTTGGCGGCTGGTTCTTGTCGGGCCTGCTGCTTCTGCTCGTGCCACGACTGACGCTGGCGCACATGATCAAGCGCTGGGCGCGCAACGGCTCGATGGAGCGCCGCGCCGTCATCGTCGGCGGCGGAAAGGCCGCCGAAGTGCTGATCCGATCGATCGAGCAGCAGCCCTACAACGACATCCGCATCTGCGGCATCTTCGATGACCGCGACGACAAGCGCTCGCCGCCGCTCGTCGCCGGCTACCCGAAGCTCGGCACCATTCCGCAACTGATCGAATTCGCCCGCATCGCGCGCATCGACATGCTGATCGTATCGCTGCCGCTGACGGCCGAGACGCGCGTGCTGGCGCTGCTGCGCAAGCTCTGGGTGCTGCCGGTCGACATCCGCCTGTCGGCGCATTCCAACCATCTGCAGTTTCGCCCGCGCGCCTATTCCTACATCGGTGCCGTGCCGCTGCTCGACATTTTCGACAAGCCCATCAATGACTGGGACTCGGTCGCCAAGCGGGCCTTCGATATCGTCTTCAGCCTGATCGGCATCGTCGTCTTTTCGCCGATCATGCTGGCCACGGCCATCGCCATCAAGCTCGACAGCAAGGGGCCGGTGCTGTTCAAGCAGCAGCGCCACGGCTTCAACAACGAGATCATCAACGTCTACAAGTTCCGCTCCATGTACACGGAACTGTCCGACCCTACGGCGAAGCAGACGGTGACCAAGAACGATCCGCGCGTCACCCGCGTCGGGCGATTCATCCGCAAGGCCTCGATCGACGAACTGCCGCAGTTTTTCAATGCATTGCTGGGCAGCCTGTCGCTGGTCGGCCCGCGTCCGCACGCCATTGCGGCGCAGTCTCACAATCTGCTCTACAACGAGGTCGTCGACGGCTATTTCGCCCGCCACCGGGTCAAGCCCGGCGTCACCGGCTGGGCCCAGATCAACGGCTGGCGCGGCGAGATGGACACCGACGAGAAGGTGCGGATGCGCACCGAGTTCGACCTCTACTACATCGAGAACTGGTCGCTCTGGTTCGATCTCAAGATACTCTTCCTGACACCGGTGCGCCTGCTCAACACGGAGAACGCGTATTGAGCGTCGCGGCGCATGAACTGTCGCCCGCCGCGATCAACGCCAAGCTGATCGCGCTGATCTCCTCGGCGGCGATCGTGGTCGGCGTGCTGCTGTCGGGCTTCGTCATCGAAGAACCCGCGCCCTACGAGATCTATATGGCCGGGCTGATCGCGGTGTGGGCAGTGTTCGGCCTCAGGATATCGCGCGCCATCATGCCGCTGCTGACGCTGCTGGTGCTGTTCAACATCGGCGGCATGATCGCCATGACGCAGATGTCGAACCTGATGGACACGCCGCTCTATCTTGCCGTCTCGCTGTTCCTCGCCCTCACCGCCGTGTTCTTCGCCGCCGTTACCGAGGCCCGGCCGGATCTCTACCGGCTGATCTTCAACGCCTGGGTGTGCTCGGCGGTGGTGACCTCGACGCTCGGCATCATCGGCTATTTCGGGCTGCTGCCGGGCGCCGAGATGTTCACCAAGTTCGACCGTGCCGCGGGCGCTTTCGAGGATCCCAACGTCTTCGGGCCCTATCTGGCGCTGCCCGGCATCTACCTGCTCTACCGGCTGCTGACCGGCAGTCCGGCAAAGATGCTGCTCTATGCCGTTCCGCTGCTGATCGTCGTGGCCGGCATCTTCTTTTCCTTCTCACGCGGCGCCTGGGGGCTGTTCGGCGCCGCTGCCGTGCTGCTCCTGATCGCCCTGTTCCTTCAGAGCGAAAGCGGCCGCTTCCGCCTGCGCATCGTCGTCATGACCATCGCGGCGGTGTCGCTGCTGCTGGTCGCCCTGCTGGTCATGCTGCAGATTCCGGGCGTGGCGGATATGCTGACGGCGCGCGCACAGCTCGTCCAGGATTACGACGGCGCGCGGCTCGGGCGCTTTGCCCGCTACGTAATCGGCTTCCAACTCGCGATGGAACATCCCCTCGGCATCGGCCCGCTGGTGTTCGGCCAGCTCTATGGCGAGGACACGCACAACATCTGGCTCAAGGCCCTGATGGACTATGGCTGGCTCGGCTTCGCCGCATGGGCGATCATGATCTTCTGGACGATCGCCGCCGGCTTCCGCCTGCTGCTGCGCAACCGCCCATGGCAGCCCTTCGTGCTCTGCGCCTATGTCGTCTTCGTCGGCCATGTGGCGCTCGGCACGGTCATCGACACCGATCACTGGCGCCATTTCTACCTTCTGCTCGGCCTTGTGTGGGGCGGCATCGCGCTCGAATACCGCTACCAGCGCGGCCTGCTTCAGACGACTGCGGTCACCTGACCGAAAAATCGGGCAGTTGCCTCTTGCGCTCGAATGCCTGCTAATCTAGGGCTTCACGCGGTCCGGAGTGTAGCGCAGCCCGGTAGCGCACTTGACTGGGGGTCAAGGGGTCGTGGGTTCGAATCCCGCCACTCCGACCATTTTTCCGTAGCGTTTCAAATCCCCCGCCCGTTGCCCGCCGCCCGCGCGGTCGAAGACGCTCAGTCCTCTTCCTCGATGTCGCTGACCTCGCCCGCCGCGGCGCTGGCAATCGCCTCCTTCAGGAAGACCTTCAGGTCGCCGACCTCGTCTTCTATCTCGTCCTCCGTGATGCCGGCGGTGGCTGCCTCGTGGAAGCATCGCGCGACAAGTTCCGGGATGCTCTCGAATTCCTCGCTTGAGGGCCTTCGCCCGAGATTTCGCTGCACCCATGCCTGGACAAATCGCGTCGCCTTAGCGGTCATCTGGTACTCCACCGAATTGTTGACGAAGGCCCGCTTGCGCGGACCGCGGCCAAGTGGCGCGCAGAATGGCCCGATTTCTCATTCGCCGAAAGCATATTCGGCAACGGCCGCCTAAGGGTGCCCGATGCCATGGCCACGCCCCCGCAAATTAGATGCCCGTTGCACGGAAACATTTTTTCCCGCGTCCTCGTGGTGCATTATGTTTGGTCTGTCGCTAAGCTGCCCCAGCGTCATAGAATTCTCGCCTGTCAAACGTGCGCACTCCCAGCGCCGCACCGTGGAGTAACCCATGCCGAACATCCTTCTCACCCGCCGCCGCCTGTTGCAGACCACCGCGGTCCTCCTGGCCTCTATGGCCATGCCCACGGGCGGCTTGGCGCAGGAGGGCGGACGGCTGGTCGTCGCTGCCGATTCCGAGCCCAAGAACCTCAATCCAGCGATTGCCGCATCGAACGGCGTGTTCTTCATCGCCAGCAAGGTGATCGAGCCGCTGGCCGAGGCCTCGTTCGACGGTGCCGACGGCCTTGCGCCGCGCCTGGCAACGTCGTGGGAGGGCTCCGACGACGGGCTTTCGGTGACCTTCAAGCTGCGTGAGGGGGTGACCTGGCACGATGGCAAGCCGTTCACGTCGGCCGACGTCGCCTTCTCCGCGATGAATGTCTGGAAGCCGCTGCAGAATCTCGGGCGGCTGGTGTTTGCCAATCTCGAGAGTGTCGAGACACCGGACGATCTCACGGCGGTCTTCAAGTTCTCCAAGCCGACGCCTTTCCAGTTGATCCGCAATGCGCTGCCGGTGGTCACCAGCGTTGTGGCCAAGCACATCTTCGAAGGCAGCGCCGACATCGCCGCCGACCCGGCCAACAACCAGTTGGTCGGCACCGGACCCTTCAAGCTCGCCGAGTACAAGCCCGGCGAATATTACCGGCTGACCCGCAACGACGGCTATTGGGGCGAAGGCGAGCCGAAGTTGTCGGAAATCGTTTTCCGCGTCCTGCCCGACCGCGCGGCGGCGGCCAGCGCGCTCGAGGCTGACGAAATCCAGCTCGCGGCCTTCAGCCAAGTGCCGCTTTCGGACCTGGAGCGAATCTCCAAGGTCGACGGAATCAAGGTTTATTCGGAGGGCTACGAGGCGCTGACCTACCAGCTCGTGGTCGAAATCAACCATCGGCGCAAGGAGCTTGCCGACCTCAAGGTGCGCCAGGCCATGGCGCATGCGATTGACAAGGATTTCGTCGTCAACACGATCTTCCTCGGCTACGCGAAAGCATCGACCGGCATCGTGCCGCGCGACGCCAAAGAGTTCTATACGCCCGACACCGAGCAGTACCCGTTCGATGTCGCCAAGGCGAACGCGCTGCTCGACGAGGCCGGCTACGCGAAGGACGCCAATGGCGTGCGCTTTACCCTGAAGCTCCTTCCCGCCCCCTTCTTCAGCGAGACGCGGCAGTTCGGCGACTATCTGCGCCAGGCGCTGGCGGCCATCGGCATCAATGCCGAGATCGCCAACAACGATGCCGGAGCGCATCTGAAGGCGGTCTATACCGACCACGATTTCGACATTTCCGTGGGCTCGCCCGTGTTCCGGGGCGATCCGGCAATCTCGACCACCATCCTGGTCAAGAGCGGCACGCCGGACGGTGTGTTCTTCTCCAACCAGGGCGGTTTTGCCAACGCATCGCTCGACGCGCTGATCGACAAGGCCAACGAGACGGTCGACGTGGCGGCGCGCACCGATCTGTTCAAGGATTTCCAGAAGCAGGTGTCGGAGCAATTGCCGCTGATCAACGTCGCCGAATGGGGCTTCATCACGGTCGCCCGCACCAGCGTCAAGAACGTCTCCAACAATCCGCGCTGGGCAGTCTCGAACTGGGCCGATACCGAACTGGAATCGTGATAGGCCGAGGTAAACCAGTTCCGAGGCTGCCTACCGCGTGAGACGTGCCCTTCTCCTGCTGAAACGCCGGGCGATCAGCAGCATTCCGGTGCTGCTGATCGTGATCGTTGGCACGTTCCTGCTGCTTGAGGCAGCGCCGGGCGACGCCGTGGATGCCTACCTGCTGTCCATCGGGGGCGGCGATGCGGCGCTCGTGGCGTCGCTACGCGCAAGCTACGGTCTCGACCAGTCGACGCTCGCCCGTCTTTGGCTCTATCTCACGGCGCTCGCGCATTTCGACCTCGGCTGGTCGGTGACCTTCGGGCGGCCGATCGTCGATCTCATCCTGGAACGGCTGCCCAATACGCTGTGGCTGATGGGCAGCGCGCTGGCCCTCTCCTTCAGCCTGGGCTCCATTCTTGGCGTGGTCGCCGGCGCAAGGCCGGGCAGTGCCACCGACAGGTTTCTCTCGATCGGGTCGCTGGCGCTCTATGCCGTGCCGAGCTTCTGGCTCGGCCTCGTCCTCAGCGTGGTTTTCTCCGTGCAGTTGCGCTGGTTCCCGATCGCCGGCATCGAGACCATCGCCTCCGGTAAGCACGGCATCGACCGCGCGCTCGACATCGCGCGGCATCTGGTTCTGCCTGTCTCGGCACTCGGCTTCATCTATCTCGCCCTGTTCCTGCGGATGATGCGCTCGGGCATGGCAGAAGCCTGGCGGCAGGATTATGCACTCGCCGCGCGCGCCAAGGGGCTGGGTCGGCCGCGCATCGTGATCCGCCACATCGCCCGCAACGCCCTGCTGCCGCTGGTCACGATGCTTGGCCTGCAGGCCGCCTCGATGCTGGGTGGCAGCGTTGTGATCGAGAGCGTGTTCGCGATCCCCGGCTTCGGCCGGTTGGCGCAGGAGGCGGTCGCCGGCCGCGACGCGCCGCTGCTCATCGGCATCATCGTGACCAGCGCCGTGCTGGTCATCCTGGTCAACCTGCTGGTCGACATCACCTATGCGCTGCTTGACCCGCGCGTCGGCGCCGCGGAGGCTGCGGCATGAGCCTGTTGCGCCGGTTGCTCGGCACGCCCGAAGGCGCGGTGGGGACCGTGATCCTCTGCCTTCTGGTGCTCGCCGCATTGCTTGCCCCGGTACTTTTTCCGGCCGATCCGCTGTCGATCGTCGGACCAGCCCTGGTGCCGCCCTTCACCGACCCTTCGCTGCCGCTCGGCACGGATCGCCTCGGCCGCGACGTGCTGGCCGGACTGATGCACGGCGCCGGCACGTCACTCGCCGTCGGTATAGCCGCAGCGGCGATGGCGATGATTGCCGGATCGCTGGTCGGCACCCTCGCGGGCCTTGCCGGTGGGCTGGTCGACGAGGCACTGATGCGCGTGGTCGACGCCTTCCAGATCGTGCCGAGTTTCCTGCTCGCACTGGCGTTCGTCAGCGTTACCGGGGCCTCGCTTCCCGTCGTGATCACCGCCATCGCGCTCGGTGCCTGGACCGGCCCGGCCCGGTTGGCGCGCGCCGAGGTGTTGTCGATCCGCGAGCGCGACTACGTGGCCGCAGCCAGGGTGCTCGGCATGAGGCCGCTCGAGATCGCCTTCCGGGAGGTCCTGCCCAACGCCCTGCCCCCCGTGATGGCGCTGAGTTCGGTCATCGTCGCCATTTCGGTTCTCACTGAGGCCGCGCTCTCCTTCCTTGGCCTCGGCGATCCCAACATCGTCACCTGGGGATCGATGATCGCCCAGGGGCGCAATGTGCTGCGCTCGGCGCCGTTCCTGTCGATCCTGCCCGGCATAGCCCTGATGCTGACGGTGCTTGGCGTCTATCTGTTTTCCGAAGGGCTTGCCGATGCGCTGGCGCGGCGTCGGAGCCGCGCATGAGCATGCAACTGGCGACGCTCAGGGATCTTTCGGTTCTCTATCGCAGCGGCAGCACGACGCGCCCCGCGCTCGCTTCGGTCAACCTCGATATCGTCGCCGGCGAGCGCCTGGCAATCATCGGCGAGAGCGGCTCGGGCAAAAGCACGCTGGCGCTGGCACTGGCGGGATTGCTGCCGGACAATGCAGAGCGCACCGGGCAGATCGCCTGGCCGGGGCTCGGCCGCCCACCGGTGCCGGGCGGCGACATCGGTTTCGTCTTCCAGGATCCCGGCTCCAGCCTCAACCCGGTCCTCAGAATCGGCGAGCAGATCGCGGAAGTCGCTCGCCGCCATCTCGGCCTCGGCTGGCGCGCGGCGCATGGGCGAGCCCTCGAGCTACTCGCGCGCGTGCGCATTCCGCAACCCAAGGCGGCGCTTGCCGCCTACGCGCACGAGCTTTCCGGCGGCCAGCGCCAGCGCGTCGCCATCGCTTCCGCCATTGCAGCGGGGCCGCGGCTCTTGATCGCCGACGAACCGACGAGCGCGCTCGACATGGTCGTGCAGGCCGAGATCGTCGCGCTGCTCGATGAACTGGTGCGCGCCGACGGCATGACGCTGTTGTTCATCACCCACGACATCGCCCTCGCCTCGGGGTTCGCCGACCGGCTGGCAGTATTCAGCGACGCGCGGCTGGTCGAGGCCGGCACCTCCGCCGAGGTGCTGGCGCGGCCGCAGAATGCCTATACGCGCCACCTGATCGGCAGCCATATCGACCTTGCCACCCCGCCGCTGATCGCCGGGGCGACCCAATGAATGCGCCATTGCTCGCCGCCAGCGGGATTTCGAAGACCTTTGCCGGCAAGGGCCGCCGTGTCGCCGCGCTCGACAAGGCGTCGATTAGCGTCGCGCGAGGACAGACGCTCGGTCTGGTCGGTCCGTCCGGCAGCGGGAAGTCGACGCTCGCCAGGATTCTCATGCGGCTTGTCGAGCCGGATGCCGGGCGCATCGACTTCGACGGAACGGACCTCCTGGCGCTGAGTGGCGAAGCCTTGCGCACGACGCGCAAGCGCATCCAGATGGTTTTCCAGGACCCGCTGGCGGCCTTCAACCCGCGCGCCACGGTAGCCGGCGCGCTCGCCGACCCGTTGCGGGTGCACGGCCTCCTCGGGCGAAGACAGCGGCCGGCGGCGATCGCCGCATTGTTGGAGCGCGTCGGTCTCGACCCTGGCCTCGCCTCCCGCGCGATCCACGAGATATCAGGCGGCCAGCGCCAGCGGGTTGCCATCGCCCGCGCCCTGGCAACGAGGCCCGACCTGATCGTGCTCGATGAAGCGGTGTCAGCGCTCGATGTCTCGGTACGCGGCCGAATCCTCGAACTGCTTGTCGAGCTGCAGCGAAAGGAAGGCATTGCCTATGTCTTCGTGTCGCACGACCTCGCCGTCGTGCGAGCAATCGCCCACAGCATCGCCATCATGGATGCCGGCACCATAGTCGAGAGGGGGCCGACGCCCGATGTCGTCGCCAACCCGCAATCGGCAACGGGCCGCGCGCTGGTCGCTGCCGTTCCGCGGCTGGTCGTCGGAAAATCGGACTAGTCAGCGGACCTGATCGAGCAGTCGCTTGCATTCGAGCAGGTCGAACAACGCCTCCTGCAGCAGCGCGCGGTTGTCGCGCGAGAGCTTGCCGTCGCCCGGTTGCACGGGCCCGTCCTCGTCGCCCTTGCCCAGCCCGAAGAAGCGGCGGGAAGGCTTTGCCTTGGCCTCGCCCACCAGCATCTCGTCGTCGCCCTGCCGCGGCTGGGCGGCGGCGGTCAGTTGAGCGGACTCCGACTGCTTGCGCTGGGCAATCGCCTCCACCGCCTGCAGGTCGCCGCTGGCGACGGCGATGAGGAACTGGTTGCCGTTCTCGCGCAGCAGTTTCTGGACGCCCTTGATTGTGTATCCCTGGTCGTAGAGCATGTGCCTTATGCCCTTGATCAGTTCGACATCCTGAGGCCGGTAGTAGCGGCGTCCGCCACCGCGCTTCATCGGCTTGATCTGGGTGAACCGGGTTTCCCAGAACCTCAGCACATGTTGCGGAAGGTCGAGGTCTTCGGCCACTTCACTGATGGTACGGAAGGCGTCGGGGCTCTTGTCCATGGCACGGCTTTCAGCAGCAAAGAGCGAATCGCCACTTATTTCAGCGGTTTGCCGGCCAACATTCAAGCCGTGAGCTAATCGGGCTGCCGCTTATGCACAACAGCAGCCGGCGTCCGGCCCTTGGCGACCTATTTGGCTGCCTTGGCCTTGCTGTTCAGATGCGTGCGCAGGATGCGGTTCTTCAGAACGTTTGATGCCTTGAAGGTCATCACGCGGCGCGGCAGGATCGGCACCTCTTCCCCCGTCTTCGGGTTGCGGCCGATGCGCTCGTTCTTGGAGCGGACATGGAAGGTGGCAAAGGATGAAAGCTTGACGGTTTCGCCGCGGACGATCGCCTCGCAGATCTCGTCGAGCACCGACTCGACCAGGGCAGCGGATTCCGTGCGCGACAAGCCGACCTTCCGGTAGACGGCTTCTGCGAGGTCGGCGCGCGTAAGTGTCTTTCCCCCCATACCAGCGTCCAACGACCCCTGAAACTTCATTCGAGCAAAGATGCGACAAGACGTTAGGAAATTGCCAAGATCAGGTCAAGGACCCAAGTCATGACCGCTAATGATTGAGATTAAATAGTTTTTCCGGACAATGCGCCGCTTATTACCTGTCTACCAGCGAAGCAGTACGGCCCCCCAGGTGAAGCCGCCGCCCATCGCTTCGAGCAGCACGAGGTCGCCCTTCTTGATGCGTCCGTCCGCCGCGGCCACCGACAGCGCCAGAGGAACGGAAGCCGCGGAGGTGTTGCCGTGCAGTTGCACCGTGGTGACGACCTTCTCCTCGGCGATGCCGAGTTTCTTGGCCGAAGCGTCGATGATGCGCTTGTTGGCCTGATGCGGCACGAACCAGTCGATGTCGTCGGCGGTAACGCCTGCCTGCCTGAAGGTCTCCTCGATCACGTCGGTAATCATGCCGACCGCGTGCTTGAAGACTTCGCGGCCTTCCATCCTCAGATGCCCGACCGTTCCGGTCGTCGACGGGCCGCCGTCGACATAGAGCTTTTCCTTGTGCACACCGTCGGAGCGCAGGCTGGCTGCGATCAGGCCACGGTCGGACAGTGCCCCCTGGCTCTCCTCGGCTTCGAGCACGAGGGCGCCGGCGCCGTCGCCGAACAACACGCAGGTTCCACGGTCGCTCCAGTCGAGGATGCGAGAAAACGTCTCCGAGCCGATCACCAGGACCCGCCTGGCGAGGCCTCCCTTGATGTAGAGGTCGGCCGTGGTGACGGCATAGACGAAGCCCGAACACACCGCCTGCAGGTCAAAGGCAAAGCCGTGTTGCATGCCGAGGCGGTTCTGGATGTTAACAGCGGTCGCCGGAAAGGTGTTGTCGGGCGTCGACGTCGCGAGCACGATCAGATCGATGTCGTCGGGCGTCAGGCCGGCGCTGGCGAGAGCCGCGCGTGCCGCGCTTTCGCCCAGCGATGCCGTCGTCTCGTCGTCGGCCGCAATGTGCCGCTGCTGAATGCCGGTGCGCTGGACGATCCATTCGTCACTGGTATCGACCATGCCCTCGAATTCGGCATTCTTCATGATGCGGCGCGGCAACGCAGAGCCAATGCCGCGAACGACTGATCTGATCAACGGGCTATTCCTTGTCGTCGTCTGCGGCGGCATCCGCCGTAAGCTTCCTCGGATGACGCGCGTGGAACAGGTCGAGGTCAGCCTCGATGCGGTCAAGCAGGGAGTTTCGGATCATGTCGTAGGCGAGTTCCACGGCGGCCGCGAACCCTTCGTCGTCGGTGCCGCCATGGCTTTTCACGACAATGCCGTTCAGGCCCAGGAACACGCCGCCATTGGCCTTGCGCACGTCCATCTTCTCGCGCAGCCGGTCGAAGGCGCCCTTGGCGAAGATGTAGCCGATCCGGGCCATCAGGGTGCGGTTCATCGCGGCGCGCAGATAGGAGCCGATCTGCCGGGCGGTGCCTTCGGCCGTCTTCAGCGCGATATTGCCCGCGAACCCCTCGGTCACGACCACGTCAACCGTGCCCTTGCCAAGGTCGTCGCCCTCGACGAAACCGTGGTAGCTCATCGACATCAGGCCAGCTTCGCGAAGCAGTTGCCCGGCTTCCTTGACCTCCTCCTGACCCTTGACCTCCTCGACGCCGATGTTGAGGAGACCAACCGTCGGCCGGTCGATGTCGAACAGGGCGCGCGACATGGCGGCGCCGAGAATGGCAAAGTCGATCAGCTGATGCGCGTCGGCGCCGATAGTCGCGCCAACGTCGAGCACAACGCTTTCGCCGCGCATGGTCGGCCAGATGGCGGCGATGGCCGGACGGTCTATGGTGGCCATGGTGCGCAGGCAGAACCGCGACATGGCCATCAGCGCGCCGGTATTGCCGGCCGACACGCAGGCGTCGGCCTGTCCGGCCTTGACCGCCTCGATGGCCTTCCACATCGAGGACTTCCAGCGGCCGTGGCGCAGGGCCTGGCTTGGCTTGTCGTCCATGCGCACGGCGATCTCGCAGTGGATCAACTCGCTGACTGCGGCGACCTTGGGATATTTTTCGAGGATGGGGCGGACTTCGTCGACACGGCCGTAGATGAGAAACCGCACGTCGTTGCGCCGCGTCACCACTTTCATGAGGCCGGGTATGATCACGGAAGGTCCGCGATCGCCGCCCATAGCGTCAATGGATATTCTGATCACTCGGCCACGTCTCGATCTCGGCCGCGGTGCGGCTTGGCAGGTTGGAGGCGAAAATAGCGGTTTTGGCCCGCCGCACAACCGCGATTTCTAGCAATCGGGCGACAATTCAGGATTTCCGCGTCAACTGGCGCAGTTTTTCCTGCAGCGGTCCATCCGGTTCCGCAGCGGACGGGATTTCCCTTGCAGCGGCGGCGACGGCGCCCGATTTGCGGGGATACGGATCGAGCGCCAGCCCGAAAAATTCCTCCGCCAGCGCGCCGACGTCGACAGTATCGCCCGAAAAGAGCTCTGGAGAATCGGGGCCCTCGGCATCGAGCAGGATCTCGCCGCCGGTCTCAAAGCCCTGCCTGCCGAGCTTGGAGCCTTCGGGCAGGTACAGGCCTTCGACCGCCTCGGACACCGACGCTTCAATCGGCTCGAGAGATACCACACATTGCTGGATCACATCCGCCTTGACCGTACCGGAAACCTTGATGCCGTTCCGCCGCCATGGCGTTACAAGCAGGTCGGCGCGGTAGCGGACCACCGACTGCAACCCGTGTTCGGCGGCAAGCGCATCGCGCTGGCCGGCATCGGCCTCCACCACGACCGGCATGCCCTTCTGCGGCAGCCTGGCAACATGTACCTTAAAGGAGACGGGGCTCGTGGTCGGTTCGCGTTCCGTCATTTCCCTTCCTTTCCCAATCCTGCCACCGGAAAAGTGAGTACGCCGGCGCAGATTGCCTCCGACCCCTGCTCCGACAGCGAGGCTCCCGCGGCAAAAACATAGGCCGCAAG
Source organism: uncultured Rhizobiaceae bacterium (assembly GCA_947259295.1). Classification (GTDB taxonomy): domain Bacteria; phylum Pseudomonadota; class Alphaproteobacteria; order Rhizobiales; family Rhizobiaceae; genus CAMYMG01. The sequence goes on along the minus strand of CAMYMG010000099.1, from coordinate 52,976 downwards.
CTGATCTGCTTCGGGCCATCCAGCCTCATCAGGGCGAATGTTGCGCTTCAGTGCATCCACCAGAGCCGCCTCGTCGCGACGGTCGAGCGCGTCGTCATAGGAAGCCGTACGGCCGTAAAACATCCGTGCTAGCTTCTTCATGCGCTTGGGGACACCCTGGTCGCCGACGCCGAGTTCGCGCAACGAGTGATCGACATCGGTGAAGAAGGTTTCGATCAGGATCTGCGCCAGTTCCCGCGCCACACCCGTCTCTCCGCGCAGGCGATGCTGGACAAGGAACATGTGCAGCGACAGCATCTCGAAACGGCCAAGCGGCGTGTCCGGAACGTTCCACGCAGAATAAAGGGGTTCCTGCCGCGCGGCCGCCACGATTGATCCGTAAAGCGCATCGGTGATTTCGCGGTTCGCTCTGCGTGCGTGACCGAACAGTCGCTGGAACATGTAGCGTGGTCTCCCGGCGATCCGTTTCGTCTCGCGGCCTTGTTGCATCGATGTGCAAGCTGGTTTACCCGTTCTGCCGCACGGTGCAAGTTTTTGAACCGAATGCAGAATTGATGGAGTTGTAGTTGCCAGCGTCGAAATTCAAGACCCAGTCACTGCCAAGATCTGCTGGCGCCGTGTCGCTGCTCGTGGCCGCTGTCGCCCTGTCGGGCTGCAACACCTCCAAGACGTTCGCCGGCATCAAGCCCGGCGAAACGATCACCCAGGGATATGTCATCGATCCGCAGGCCATCGAACTCGTGCCGGTCGGTTCGAGCCGCGAGCAGGTGATCCTGGCGCTCGGCACCCCGTCGACCACGGCGACCTTCGACAACGAGGTCTTCTACTACGTATCGCAGACGCGCCGCCGTCCGGTCGCCTTCATGAACCCGAAGATCGTCGACCAGCGTGTGCTCGCCGTCTACTTCAACAGCGAGGGACGCGTCGAAAACATCGCCAACTACGGTCTGCAGGACGGCAAGGTGTTCGACTTCATCTCCCGCACCACGCCGACCGGCGGCAAGGACCAGAACTTCCTCGGCCAGATGCTCTCGGGCATCGGCAATATCGGCCAGGCTTCGGCCGGCAGGCTGTTGGGCGGCGGGAACTAGGCCTCGCGCCGCGAACCTGTCTCCTCGGGGCAGGCAACTATCGTAAAAAGAAAAAGCCCGCGGGATTTGCGTCCCGCGGGCTTCTTTTTGTCTGTCCTCGCTTATCCGTGCGCGAGCACAGCCAGGAGCAGGAGCGCCACGATGTTGGTGATCTTAATGGCCGGATTGACGGCCGGACCGGCGGTGTCCTTGTAGGGATCGCCGACCGTGTCGCCGGTCACCGAGGCCTTGTGCGCCTCGGAGCCCTTGAGGTGCTTGACGCCGTCCTTGTCGGTGAAGCCATCCTCGAACGACTTCTTGGCATTGTCCCAGGCGCCGCCGCCGGAGGTCATCGAGATGGCCACGAAGAGGCCGTTGACGATGACGCCGAGCAGCGAGGCGCCGAGTGCGGCGAAGGCAGACGCCCTGGAGCCGGAGATCAGCAGCACGCCGAAATAGACGAACAGCGGCGCCAGCACGGGCAGCAGCGACGGGATGATCATTTCCTTGATCGCCGCCTTGGTCAGGATGTCGACGGCCCGTGCATAGTTGGGCTTAGACGTGCCGGCCATGATGCCTGGGTCCTCGCGGAACTGCTTGCGCACTTCCTCGACGATCGAGCCCGCGGCGCGGCCGACGGCCGTCATCGCGATGCCGCCGAACAGGTAGGGGATGAGGCCGCCGAAGATCAGGCCGGCGACGACATAGGGGTTGGACAGGTCGAACGAGACCTCACCCATGCCCTGGAAGTAGGGATATTTGTCCCCGTTCGCAGCGAAGAACTTCAGGTCGTTCGAATAGGCGGCGAACAGCACCAGTGCGCCGAGGCCTGCCGAACCGATGGCGTAGCCCTTGGTGACGGCCTTGGTGGTATTGCCGACCGCGTCGAGCGCGTCGGTCGACTGACGCACTTCCTTCGGGAGGCCGGCCATTTCGGCAATGCCACCGGCATTGTCGGTGACCGGACCGAAGGCGTCGAGCGCGACGATCATGCCGGCAAGACCCAGCATGGTCGTCACGGCGATTGCCGTGCCGAACAGGCCAGCGAGCTGATAGGTCGAGATGATGCCGCCGCAGATGACGATCGCAGGCATGGCGGTAGATTCCAGCGAGACAGCCAGGCCCTGGATGACATTGGTGCCGTGGCCGGTCACGGAAGCTTGGGCAATCGAGTTGACCGGGCGCTTGTTGGTGCCGGTGTAGTACTCGGTGATGACCACGATCAGGCCGGTCACGAGCAGGCCGATGAGGCCGCAGATGAAGAGGTTGGTGCCGGTGATGGCGACGCCGCCGCCGGTGCCGATCTCGTCCCAGCCGACGGTCAGCGAGGTTGCGCCGCCCAGGCCGACGACCGACAGCAGGCCGGTGACGATGAGGCCCTTGTAGAGCGCGCCCATGATCGAGCCGTTGGAGCCAAGCTTGACGAAGAAGGTGCCGATGATCGAGGTGATGATGCAGGCGCCGCAGATGGCGAGCGGGTAGAGCATCACGGAGCCGAGGATGGCTGTGCCGCCGAAGAAGATGGCGCCGAGAACCATGGTGGCGACGACGGTCACCGCATAGGTCTCGAACAGGTCGGCCGCCATGCCGGCGCAGTCGCCGACATTGTCGCCGACATTATCGGCGATGGTTGCCGGGTTGCGCGGGTCGTCTTCGGGAATTCCGGCTTCGACCTTGCCGACCAGATCGCCGCCGACATCGGCGCCCTTGGTGAAGATGCCGCCGCCGAGACGCGCGAAGATGGAGATCAGCGAAGCGCCGAAGCCGAGCGACACGAGCGCATCGATGACGGTGCGGTCATCCGGCGCCAGGCCCATCGGGCCGATCAGGACCATGTAGTAGACGGCAACGCCGAGCAAGGCGAGACCAGCCACCAGCATGCCGGTGATGGCGCCCGACTTGAAGGCGATGTCGAGGCCGGCGGCCAGGCTGTTGGATGCCGCCTGGGCGGTGCGCACGTTGGCGCGGACCGAGACATGCATGCCGATGAAGCCGGCAACGCCGGACAGCACTGCGCCGATCAGAAAGCCGATCGCGGCGGTGATGGAAAGGAGCCACCAGGCGAGGAGCAGCACGACCACGCCGACGATCGCGATGGTGGTGTACTGTCGCGCAAGATAGGCCTGCGCTCCCTCGCGGATAGCGGCTGAAATTTCCTGCATGCGTGCATTACCCTGGTCGGCCGCGAGGACCGACTGCGTCGCCCAGATGGCGTACAGGATTGAAAGCAAGCCGCAGGCAATGACGACGTAAAGCATGGTCATGCCAGTTCTTCCCTGATTTTGCCCGAAAGAACCCCTCCCCGGGCCGTTGGATTGAGACCGGCAGCCTGGGGGCCGTGATCCGATCTATCGGAGCGGCTTATGCGAAACAGTCTGCTGAACGTCAAGATATTGTTGAAGTTCTGCCCGGTTTTCGGCCTAATCGATTAGCATCGAATGGCTCCCGGCGGCGGCAAGCCGACGCCCGGATTACGGCATGGCTGTCAGCAGTCTGCGACTGCGCCAGAGAGCATAAAGAGCCAGCGCCACAAGACAGATCCCGGTTACAGGGAAGATTACCCAGTTCAGCATGTCCCAGCCGGCGTTGTTGTAGACGATGCCCGACGCCAACGAGCCGCAGGCGACCGATCCGAAGAGCACGAAGTCGTGCAGGCCTTGCACCTTGCCTTTCTCAGACTCGCGGTAGGTATCCGCGACCATGGCGGTGGCGCCGATGAAGCCGAAGTTCCAGCCGAGCCCGAGCAGGATCAGCGCCGTCCAGAAATGCCACAGCTCGATCCCGGACAGAGCGACGAGACCACAGCCGATCAAGAGCAGCAGGCCGGCGGCGACGATCTTCTCCTTGCCGAAGCGCGTGATCAACGCGCCGGTGAAGAAGCTCGGCGCAAACATCGCCATGACATGCCAGGAGATGCCCAACGTGGCATCGTCCGGCGAAAAGCCACAGCCGACCATAGCGAGAGGCGCCCCTGTCATGACGAAGCTCATGAGCGCGTAGGAGCCGACCGCGCACAACAAGCCGACAGCGAATTGCGGCTGCGTCGCAATCTCGCGCAGTGGCCGGGCCGGCAGATCGACATGGCCGACCGTCGTCAGGCGCTTGGCGGGCAGCCTGAGCATCGAGATCAGGACTGCGCCGATCGCAGCCAGGACAAGGATCGCGGCAAAGGCGCCGGCAAACATCACGGGCGCCAGAAGTTCTCGCGTAAAGATAACCGTCTGCGGGCCGATGATCGCCGTGAAGACGCCGCCGGCGAGCACGAAGGAGATCGCCTTCGCCTTGAACTGGGCCGGCGCATTGTCGGCGGCGGCGAAGCGGAACTGCTGCACGAAGGCGCCACCCAGGCCGATCACCATCAGGCCGGTCGCAAAGAGCCAGAAACTTCCGAGATAGAGCGCGGCCGTCGCGATGAGCCCGCCTATGGCGGTAACGAGCGTGCCGGTCATGAAGCCATAACGCTGGCCAAGGCTGCGGATCATCGCGGCAGCCGGAATGGCGCCCAGCGCCACGCCGACATTGAAGCCGGTGACCGGTGCAGTTGCGAGAGACTTGTCATCGCCCAGAAGATAGACGCCCGCCAGTGCGCCCAGCGATATCGAGATCGGTGCTGCCGATCCAACGACGGCCTGCGAGGCCGCGAGGATCAGCGCCGTGCGCCTTGCTTCGCGCTCGGCCGCGGTGCGAACCGTCATTGGACGTCCCGGCCGCGCCCTTCTCCCCGCACGCGCCTCGAGACGCGGTCGAGCACGGCGTTTACGATCTTGGGCTCGTCTTCGGTGTAGAAGGCCTTGGCGATGTCGACATATTCCGAGACAATGACGGCAACCGGCACGTCGCCGCGCTTCATCAGTTCGAAGACGCCTGCCCTCAGAATGGCGCGCAACGTCGAATCGAGACGCGACAGAGGCCAGTCTTCGGCGAGGGCTTGGCGGATTTCCGGGTCGAGCGCCTTCTGGTTTTCGACCACGCCGGCCAAGATGGCGCGGAACCATTGCGCGTCGGCCTCGCGGTACTGCGCGCCGTCGACTTCCTTGCCGAGCCGGAAGGCCTCGTACTCTGCAGCCGTCTCGAGCACGCCGGTTCCGACCACATCCATCTGGTAGAGTGCTTGCACCGCTGCCAGCCGCGCGGCGCCGCGTTTGTTGGCCTGGCGCGCGACAGGCTCGTTGTCTGGCTGTGTCACCGGCTCACGCCCCGAGCTTTTCGCGCAAGGCGATCATGGTGAGCGCAGCGCGCGCTGCGAAACCGCCCTTGTCGCCATCGGTGCGGCGAGCCCGTGTCCAGGCCTGCTCATCGTTTTCGGTGGTCAGGATGCCGTTGCCTATCGCCACCGATTCATTGACCGACAGGTCCATGAGGGCGCGCGAGGACTCGTTGGCGACGATGTCGAAGTGATAGGTGTCGCCGCGGATCACCGTGCCCAAGGCGACGAAGCCGTCATAGGCTTTACCGCCGTTCGCCGCACCATCCAGCGCGAAGGAGATCACGGCCGGGATTTCGAGCGCGCCCGGCACGGTGACGACGTCATAGGTCGCCTTCGCGGCGTCCAGCGCCGACTTGGCGCCGTCGAGCAACGCGTCGGCGAGGTCATCGTAGAAACGCGCCTCGATGATCAAAATATGCGCTTTCCTGCTGGGCAGGCTGAAAGCTTTTCCGTGTTCTGAAGTGACGGCCATGAAAGTCTCCGGAGAAGCGGGTCACTTAGGCCGAACCGCGTTTCACCGCAAGCGCTTGATTGGCGACCCGACCGTCCGAGGCAGGATCAGAGACCCTGCCCTGCCGCCTCGACCAGCCGTGCCGCGTAACGCGCCATGGTGTCTACCTCCAGGTTCACCTCGTCGCCGACCTTCCTGTCGCCCCAGGTCGTGACGGTCAGCGAATGGTGGATCAGGAGTACGTCGAAGCGCTTTCCCTCGACGCCGTTCACCGTCAGCGACGTGCCGTCGAGCGCGACGGATCCCTTGGGCGCGATGAACCTTGCCAATTCGGACGGCGCTTCGAGCGTGAAGCGGACGGCATCGCCCTCGTCCGTGCGGGCGACGATCATCGCCTTGCCATCGACATGGCCGGCAACGATGTGGCCGCCAAGTTCGTCGCCGATCTTAAGCGCCCGTTCGAGGTTGAGGCGGGTGCCCTGCTGCCAGCCGGACGCCGTGGTCAGCCGCAAAGCTTCTTCCCACGCCTCCACCTCGAACCAGCGCGCGTTGGCGCCGTCCTCGGGCAGTCCGGTGACGGTCAGGCAGACACCTGCACAGGAGATCGAGGCGCCGACGGCGACGGTCTGCGGGTCGTAAGCGGTCTCGACGCGCAGCCGCACGCCTTCCGGCAGCGGCGTTGCCGATGCGACCTTTCCGATATCGGTGACAATTCCCGTAAACATCAGCCAGCTCTCACCCATTCGGCATATTGGTCATCGCCGAACGTCGCCTGGCGCGTCTCGACGAAGCCGGCAGGCATGTGGTCCTTGTCGATCGGCGCCGCAAGTCCGCCCTCGCCGATCACCACGGCGCCCGAAAACAGCACGATCCGGTCGACCAGCCCCTCGTCCAGGAAATATTGCGCCGTGGCGGCGCCGCCTTCGACGAGAACGCTCGACATGCCCTGTGCGGCGAGGTCCTCGAGAAGCTCAGGCAAGGCGACACGGCCGTCGAACGTCTCGGTGGCGAACATCCTGGCGCCGGCACGCTCCAGCGCTGCCTTGCGAGAGGCGTCGGCCTCGCCGCACGAGGCAATCAGCAGGGGCACGGTCCGGGCGGAGACGGCAAGCTTCGAATCGGCCGGCAGCCTCGCCTGGCGGTCGAGCACGATGCGGGCCGGCGAACGCGCCGAAAGGCCCGGCAGCCTGACCGTCAGTTCCGGATCGTCTTCCAAGGCGGTGCGGATTCCGATGATCACCGCATCGACCCCGGCCCGCATCATGTGCACCTGGCGGCGGGCGACTTCGCCGGTGATAGCGATCTGTCCCTCGCCCGGCTTGCCGATCATGCCGTCGATGGAAAGCGCAAGCTTCAGAATCACTTCCGGCCGCTTCTTCCTGGATCGAATCAGGTAGCCCGCCATGGCGTCGGCGGCCTCATTGGCCAGCACGCCTTCGACAACCTCGATACCGGCGGTGCGCAGGATGGCGTAGCCCTTGCCCGACACACGATCGTCCGGATCGCTGGTCGCGCCGACGACGCGTGCGACACCGGCATTGACCAGCGCATTGGCGCAAGGCGGGGTACGGCCGTGATGGGCGCAGGGTTCAAGCGTCACATAGGCGGTGGCGCCGCGGGCGAGTTCGCCGGCCTCGGCCAGCGCCTCCGTCTCGGCATGCGGCCTGCCGCCAATGGCGGTGACGCCGCGGCCGACGACCACGGGACCATTGCCGTCGTCACGGACGATGAGAGTGCCGACAGAGGGGTTGGTTGAGGTCAGGCCTGAATGCTTGCGCGACAGCCGGATCGCGGCCGCCATGAAGCGACGATCCATGGCCTCTTGCGCGGCGGCATCGTGAGCACCGGTCGATGCCATGGCTCAGGCGGCGTCCTCGTCGCCCTTCAGTTCGCCGAGAACCTCGTGGAAGTCCTTTGCCTCGCGGAAATTACGATAGACGGAGGCGAAGCGCACATAGGCGACGTCGTCGAGCGACTTCAGCGCCTCCATGACCAGCCGGCCGATCTCGTCGGATGGCACTTCCGCCTCGCCGGAACTCTCCAACTGGCGCACGATGCCAGTGACGGCGCGGTCGATGCGGTCGGGATCGACGTTCCGCTTGCGCACGGCGATCTCGACCGAGCGCAGCAGCTTGTCGCGGTCGAATGGCACCTTGCGGCCCGACTTCTTCAGCACCACGAGGTCGCGCAACTGAACCCGCTCGAAAGTGGTGAAGCGTCCGGCGCAGACCGGGCAAACGCGGCGACGCCTGATCGCCCCGCCATCCTCGGCGGGACGGGAGTCTTTCACCTGTGTGTCTTCCGACTGGCAGTAGGGACAGCGCATGGAAACCCTATATCTAGCGATTCTCTAGTCGCGAAAGCCTTAGAGCTTTTCGGCGCTGCGTGAAAGCCGGCGGCGCGGGAACGCCCCTACCCCAGATATGGATACATGGGGAAACGGCCGGTCAGCGCCAACACCTTCTGCTTCACGGCAGCCTCGACAGCCGCGTTGCCTTCGTCGGAATTGGCCGTCTTCAGCCCGTCCAGGACCTCGGCGATCAGATTGCCGATCTCCTCGAACTCCGCCTTGCCGAAGCCGCGCGTCGTGCCGGCCGGGGTGCCCAGCCTGACGCCCGATGTGACGAAGGGTTTTTCGGGGTCGAAGGGGATGCCGTTCTTGTTGCAGGTTATGTTGGCGCGCCCGAGTGCGGCCTCGGCGCGCTTGCCGGTGGCGTTCTTCGGCCGAAGGTCGACCAGCATCAGGTGGTTGTCGGTGCCGCCCGACACGATGTCGAGACCGGTCGCCTTGAGGCTCTCGGCCAGCGTGCGCGCATTGTCGACGACGTTCTTGGCGTAATCCTTGAACTCCGGCTTCAGCGCCTCGGCGAAGGCCACCGCCTTGGCGGCGATGACATGCATCAGCGGCCCGCCCTGCAGGCCGGGGAAGACGGCCGAGTTCATCTTCTTGGCGATCGCCTCGTCATTGGTGAGGATCATGCCGCCGCGCGGGCCACGTAGCGACTTGTGGGTCGTGGTGGTGACGACATGGGCATGCGGCAGTGGTGACGGATGCTGTCCACCGGCGACGAGGCCTGCGATGTGGGCCATGTCGACCATCAGATATGCGCCGACAGCATCGGCGATCTCGCGAAACCGCTTCCAGTCCCAGACCCGCGAATAGGCGGTGCCGCCGGCCAGTATCAGCTTGGGCTTCGTCTCGTGCGCCTGCTTCTCGATGGCGTCCATGTCGAGCAAATGGTCGTCCTGGCGCACGCCGTAGGAGACGACGTTGAACCACTTGCCGCTCATGTTGACCGGCGAGCCGTGCGTCAGGTGGCCGCCTGAATTGAGATCGAGGCCCATGAAGGTGTCGCCCGGCTGCAGCAGCGCGAGGAACACCGCCTGGTTCATCTGGCTGCCGGAATTGGGCTGCACATTGGCGAAATTGCAGGAGAACAGCTTCTTGGCGCGCTCGATCGCCAGTTCCTCGGCAATGTCGACGAATTCGCAGCCCCCGTAATAGCGCTTGCCCGGGTAGCCCTCGGCATATTTGTTGGTCATGATCGAGCCCTGCGCCTCGAGCACGGCGCGCGACACGATATTTTCCGAGGCGATCAGTTCGATCTCATGGCGCTGGCGGCCGAGTTCCGACCGGATGGCGCCGAAAATCTCGGGATCGGCCTCTTCAAGCGGCGTGCCGAAGAAGGATTCGTGCTGCGAAGCGGCTGAAGCCATGGCGGGTCAATCCTTGATGAAAGAGGCGGGAAGCGACGATGCGCGCCATTAACACAGTTGTTTTGCGCTCGCCAACGTTCGCACCGCGAAATCCGAACGCCTGATTGCGGCATGCCTGCCCGGCAAACGAAAAAGGCCGCCCGACGGCGGCCTTCAATGACTGATCGCAGTTCTCAGAGTGCCTGCGACATCTGCAATTCGTCGACGCCGTCGCGGGCATAGACGTCGTCGCGGAAATGCACGACGCCGTCGCCGGTCGACCATGCCGAGATGTAGGTGAAATAGACCGGCACGGGCACCGCCAGCTGGACCGGTGTGCTCTCGCCGCTCTTGATCGTCGCCTCGAAGCGCTGGCGATCCCAGCCGGGCGTGTCGCGAAGCAGCCAGGTGACGAGGTCGCGGACGTTCTGGACGCGGACGCAGCCCGACGAATCGAAGCGCATCAGCTTGGAGAACAGGCTCTGCTGCGGTGTGTCGTGCATGTAGACGTTGTCCGGGCTCGGGAAGTTGATCTTCACCGAGGCCATGGCGTTGCCCGAACCCGGGTCCTGTCGGAAACGGAATTTCGTGGCGTCCTCGGTCGACCAGTCGATGGTCGACGGGTCGAGCTCAATGCCTTCGGGCCCGAGGATGCGGATATTGTTGTTGGCGAGGTACTGCGGATCCTTGCGCATCAGGGGGATGATGTCCTTGCGGACGATCGACACAGGCGCATTCCAGTAGGGATTTACGATGACCTCGTTGATCGCCGAATTGAGGATCGGCGTCTGGCGGTCGATCTTGCCGACGATCGCGGTATGGCGCAGCACGACGCGGTCGTGCTCCACTGCCTCGATCTGCGCAGCCGGGATGTTGACCATCACATAGCGGTCGCCAAGGAAGCCGGACATGGCGCGAAGGCGCACGAGATTGGTCTCGAGCTGGCCGAGACGTACCGGCGCCGAGACATTCATCGCCGCATAGGTATAGTTGCCGAGCACGCCGTCGGCGGGCAGCCCGTGGCGGGCCTGGAAGCGCTTTACCGCAGCATCGACATAGGTGTCGAAGGATTCGGAAATGCCGGCAGTGGTCGACAGGTCGCCGGCGATCATCAGCCGCTTGCGCAGCACCACGACGTCCGGATCGACGACGCCAAGCTGCAGCTTCTTCGAGGCCGGCACCATCGGCCAGCCGCCCTGCCCGACGATATTGGAATACTGGCCTATGGCCTGTTCGGCATAGACAACCGTCTGCGGCGAGAAGATCGGCAGCGTCGAGGCGACCTTGTCGAACTCGGAGGCGCGGGCGTCGAACGTGTCGTCCCAATTGCCGCGGCGGCTGGATTTCAGGATATCGCCGATGACGTCCTGAGCTCCGGCCGGGCCGGAAAAAATTGTCGTGGATGCGAGGGCACCGGCGGCCGCGAGGAAGGAACGTCGGCTGGTTCTGGTCGTCATCAAGAGCACTCTTCTCGCCATCTGGCGCCTGTTTGGACGAAGTCGGCGGACTTTAGGTCCGCCATCGTTAACAATTGGCCAACCATGCAGGCCAAAACCCGTTCACACACCATTTGCGCATCGGCAGCTCTGCGTATGCCAGCGAGGCTCGAAGCCCGATCTGGATGCCGGAGGCTGCCCTGCGCTATCCGTTTTCACCCGAATATGGCAGCAGCATGACTCACGTCCATGCAACAAGACGTGAGGACGGCAAAAAGTGGTCGCGTCCCGGCGAACGCGGCCACTGAAATTACTAACCCAGGCCGGCAGGAATCCTGCCCGCGGCCGGCCTACATCCGGTAGGCGATCGTGTCGTTCCAGAAGCGGTCGAGACGCTGCAGCGCACGGTTCATCTGCATGAATTCTTCGGTGTTGATTCCGCCGACCTGCTCGATCGAGCCGATGTGGCGTTCATACAGACCGCCGACGACCTCGGCGACCGCCTGGCCCTTCGGCGTCAGGCTGACGCGGACCGAGCGGCGGTCGATGCGCGAGCGCTGGTGGTTGATGAAGCCCAGGTCGACCAGCTTCTTCAGGTTGTAGGACACGTTCGAGCCGAGATAGTAGCCACGCGAGCGCAGTTCGCCCGCCGTCAACTCGGAGTTGCCGATGTTGAACAGCAGCAGTGCCTGGATGGCATTGATGTCGCTGCGGCCGTTGCGGTCGAACTCGTCCTTGATGACGTCGAGCAGGCGGCGGTGCAGACGCTCGACCAGCTGGAGCGATTCCATATAGAGCGAACGGATCGCTTCGCGGCGATCGTCGGATACTGAAGCGGGCTTCGCCGCCGGACGCGAATTGGTGTTCATTGTCTTGCCTCTCTGTTGTCGCCCGGTGATTGTTTTTTGTTTCTCACCTTGATCGCGACACTATCGAATACACATAAAATTCGACTTAAACGCCAAGACTAACAAGGGGTTAAGTTGAGGTGGTTTCGAAAGAGGCTTAACGAGCGGTCACTCAAGACCATAAAATTAACCGTACTGCTCTGCCTTGCGCTTCTGCCAATAAATAAGGCCGCGGAAGGTGGCGTAGAACAGGGCCACGACGACGTGGCTGATCACGATCAGTAGACGGTTGCCGTAGAGGTCGGGGAAAAACAGGTACATCAGGATCTCGGTCGACGCGCAGATGCCCCAGATGACGGGCCCCCAGGAAGCCAGCATCCACAGGCCGATCGCGGCAAACGGAAAGAACACCGCCAGCGTGACGGCCGCCACCTGCCAATGCAGCGGCATCAGGTCGAAACGCCACAGCGGTCCCTCGTAGAAGCCGATCAGGCGTATCCAGTAGAGCACGCCGAACAACAGGCAGTAGCCGGCGATGACCCGCTGGAACCACACGAAGATCATCTCGACGACGGTCGGCCGGTTCGAGACGGGGCGTTCGGCGAGGTCGCTCACAGTTCGAGGTCCCCGTCGGCCAGCGGCGCGAAATAGGCTTCCACGGCGGCGGGATCGACGCCCTCCAGATGATCGGGCACCCAGCGCGGCGTCGAACCCTTGTCGATCAGGGCGGCGCGGATGCCTTCGTAGAAGTCGTGGCCCTTAAGCATGCGATTGAGAATCCGGAACTCCATGCGCATGCATTCCTCGATGTCGAGGGTCAGTCCGGTGCTGATCGCCCTGAAGGTGACACGCAGGCTCGTCGGCGATTTCTTGAGCATCGCTGCCAGGCACTCCGCGGCGAATTCATCCGACCGCGCCGCGCTCTTCAGGCTTGCAACGATATCGGGCAGCGAGCCCAGCGAAAAGTGCCTGGCGATCGCGTGCAGCGCAGAAGCGTCGGTCTGGCGCGGCGCCGGCCTGAACACTTCACGCAGTTCGGTGCCGGGGTCGCCGGTCTCGGCGATGTTGTCGAGAAGACCGTCGAGATATTCAGCCTGAACCGTGTGGGTGGTCAGTCCGGACCACAGCGCATCACCATAGCCGACGCGCTTGCCGGTCAGTCCGAGATACATGCCGAATGAGCCGCCGAGATCGGCCAGCAGCGTGCTTCCGCCGACGTCGGGGAAAAATCCGATGCCGACCTCCGGCATTGCGAACTGCGCGTTCTCGGTCATGACCCGGTGCGACCCGTGGAAGGAGACACCAACGCCGCCGCCCATGACGATCCCGTCGATCAGTGCGACATAGGGTTTCCTGTAGCGCGCGATCTTGGCGTTCAGGCGGTACTCGTCGGCGAAGAAGTCGACCGGTGGATTTCCAGCCTTGCCGGCCTTGTACACGTCCAGGATGTCGCCGCCGGCGGAGAATGCCTTGCCTTCCGCCTTGATGATGACGACCGCAACCGCGGGATCGTCGGCCCAGGCGTCAAGGGCTGCCGATAGGGCCTTGACCATCTGGTGTGTAATCGCATTCAGCGCCTTCGGTCGCGTCAGCGTGACGACGCCCGCCAGTCCGAGCCGCTCGAAGCGGATCTGGTCGCCGCCGCCAAAATCCATCGTGACAGAATCCCCTTCCCGCTCCCGGCCGGAACAGAACTGCTAAAGGTTGGCGGATAGGCGCGTCAATGCCGGAGCATCCGCCATGACGGGCATCACCGATGGTGCGACAGGATGTTGACCAGCTTGCCGAATGGATCACGCACGAAGAAGCGGCGGACGCCCCAGGGCTCGTCAGTGAGCGGGTAAGCGATGTCGAATCCGTCTGACGTAGCCCGCGCGTAAACAGTATCCACATCGTCGACCTCGATCGACAAATCAGGCACCGGCGTACCCGAGCCGCCCTCCGCCGCGAAGCCGACCTGCGGCCGTGTCAGGATCTCTTCCGCTGCGAAGGTGACGATCCAGCCGTGGTCCATGACGATCTCCAGCCCCAGCAGATCGCCATAGAAGGCCTGCGCATCTCGCGGATTCGGTGTTGCGATATTCGCAACGATGCGTCGAACGGCCATTGGCGCCTCCTTATTGTTCCCCCAAAAACTAGCCGCTTCATCTTGGCCGGCAAGCCGGAACGGTCTTGAAAGGCCGACAATCGCTTGTCACGCCGTCTTGCCGCGGCATTCCGGCCCCGCTAAATTTTCCCCGGCCTCCAGGCCACGGAATGTTTCAATCTTCACCATGTCCTGTACCGGAACGAGACTGTTCACCTTGCTTGTGTCCGCCTTGCTCGGCCTGGCGGGACACCCGGTAAGGGCTGACGACCTCGCTCATCTCAATCGCGCAAAGGCCATCGTCACCGGCACCGGCGAAACCAACCGTGCCATCGGATTCGAACTGTGCCTCGATCAGGTGGTCGTGCGTCTGTCCGGGGACCAGCGTCTTCTCGCCAAGCCAGGCATGGCAGCATTGCGCGCCAGGGCCCCCGGCCTGGTGGCCTCGTTTTCATACCGGGACCGGCTCGAAGGCATTCCGATCCACGACGAACAGGGCAGCCATGACAGGCCGCACGACCTGACCTGCGACTTCGACCAAGCCAAGCTGGACGCCGCGCTCGCCGAACTCGACGCGAAGCCCTGGCTGGATGCGCGGCCTGTCGTCGTGCCGCTGCTTGCCGTCGAGCGCTCGGACAGACGCTTCCTGCTCAGCGCCGACGGGAGCGACGGACCTTTCATGGATGTATCCTTCGCCGCTGCAGCCGAACCGCTTGCGATGACGATCGCACTGCCGTCGAAGGCCTCGCTCTCGGGTATGGACGAGAACTCCCTGTGGCAAGCGGACCGTGCGACGCTGGACCGATTGGCAAAAGAAGCAGGCGGCGAGGTGCCCTTGGTCGGGCGCCTCACCTGGAGCGATTCCGAACTCGGCTGGATCGCCGAATGGACCCTTGCAGTCGACGGCCGGCCGCATCGATGGCAGGTGCGCGGCGTCAGTTTCGACGAGGCGTTCCGCGTCGCCATGCGCGGCGCGGCGCAGGTTCTGTCGGGCAATGGAAGTCCCGGTTGAGCGCAATCAACCGAACCGCGACCAGCCCTGGCGGAGGGTTCATGACCTTCCCCGACGGATAAAGCTGCGAAATGGAAATGGTCCGGGGCACCATGTTGGCCGGACGCCTCGATCCGTGCTACAGGCCGCCCGATCCGGAGTAGTATGATGAACAAGTTCACCCCCGTGAGGTCGTCATCCGCGGCCCGTAGCGTCGATGAAATTACCGGTTCGCGGCGGCTGCGCCGGATGCGCAAGGCCGACTGGTCGCGGCGCCTGGTCCAGGAGAACCGGCTGACGGTCGACGACCTGATCTGGCCGATCTTCGTCATTGATGGCGAGAACCGTCGCGAGGAGATCGCGGCGATGCCCGGGGTCTACCGCATGACTCTCGATCTCGCCGTGCGGGAAGTGGAGCACGCGGCAAAGCTTGGCGTTCCGGCCATCGCCACCTTCCCCAACATCGACCTAGCTCTGCGCGACCAGACCGGCTCGCACATTCTAGACCCCGACAATGTCATCAACCGCGCGACGCGCGCCATCAAGGCGGCGGTGCCCGAGATGGGCATCATCACCGACGCCGCGCTCGATCCGTTCACCAGCCATGGCCATGACGGCATCCTGCGCCAGGGCATTATCGTCAACGACGAGACGGTTGAGCAGGTTGCGGCGGCAGCGGTCATCCAGGCGCAGAGCGGCGCCGACATCATTGCGCCATCGGACATGATGGACGGACGCATCGGTGCAATCCGCGACGCGCTCGACGCCAATGGCTTCCAGGACGTGGCCATCATGTCCTACGCCACCAAATTCGCCTCGGCCTTCTACGGCCCCTACCGCGAGGCGGTCGGCACGGCAGGCCTGCTGCAGGGCGACAAGAAGACCTACTACATCGACCACGCCAATTCCGACGAAGCGGTGCGCGAGGCCGAGCAGGACCTGCTCGAAGGCGCCGACATGCTGATGGTCAAGCCCGGCCTGCCCTATCTCGACATCATCCGCCGGCTGAAGGACACATTCGCGATGCCGACCTTCGCCTACCAGGTGTCGGGCGAATATTCGATGATCATGGCCGCCGCCGCCAATGGCTGGATCGACGGTGACCGGGCGATGATGGAATCCCTGCTCTCCTTCAAGCGCGCCGGCTGCGACGGCATCCTGACCTATTTCGCCCCGAAGGTGGCGGAGATGCTGAAGGGCTAGGGCCTGCCTAGAACTCCACATCCAGTTCGATGATCTCGTCGGGCTCGGCCAGCGCGCCTTCGGTCCATTCCTGCAGCAAGGGCCAGGCAAAGACTGTCTCGCAATAGGCCTGATGCGCGGGCTCGAGTTCGATGGCGTAGGTTCGAAATCGCGTGCAGACCGGTGCGTACATCGCATCGGCGACGGTGGGTTCTGAACCGAACAGCCACGGCCCGCCATGGGCGTTCAGGCACTCGGTCCAGATCTCCTTCACCCTTTCGACATCGGGCCTGGCGCCGGAGAATATCTTGAAGGCCTTGTGGCGCGCCTTCAGGTTCATCGGCAGCGCGGAGCGCAGATTGTAGAAGCCGGAATGCATCTCGCCCGAGACCGAGCGGCAATGCGCCCGCGCCACCCGATCTTTAGGAAACAGGCCGGCCTCTGGCTTGATCTCGGCGAGATATTCGGCGATCGCCAGCGTGTCCCAGACCTTGGCGCCCTCATGCGTCAGGCGCGGCACCAGCACAGATGGCGACAGCAGGAGCAGTTCCTGGCGGGCATCGGGATCGTCATGGTCGATCCGCTGTTCCTCGAAAGCCAGTCCGGCCATGCGGCAGAGCAGCCAGCCGCGCAACGACCAGGACGAATAGTTCTTCGACGAGATTGTCAGCGTCGTTCCTGCCATGACCGGGCGGCTCTCCGTACTGTTTGTGTTGCCAGCTACAATCCTCTCGCAATGCAGCACGAATTGCACTAGCTTTTTTGCAGTGCGTCATCAGCGGATGAAGGGGCCCGCATTGCTCTATCAAGCCTACCAGATGCAAGAAGACCTGATCGCCCCCTTTCGCTTTCTGGCGCAGCACACGCGGCAATCGGCCCTTTCAAAGCTGTGGAGCTTCAACGACGGCTTTCAAAGCCGCTTCCTCGCGATGCTCGAAATGGTCACGCGCTTCAAGTTGAGCCACACGCGACCCGATTTTGCCATCCCCTTCGTCAGGGTCGGCAATCGCGACGTGCCGGTGACGGTCGAAACGACCCTCGACATGCCGTTTGGCAAGCTGCTGCACTTCTCCAGGGACATAGACACCGCGCAGCCCAGGGTGCTGGTCGTAGCGCCGCTTTCAGGGCATTTCGCCACTCTGCTCCGTGGCACCGTGGAAACGCTGCTTCGCGATCACGACGTCTATATCACCGACTGGAGCAATGCGCGCGACGTGCCGCTGTCGGCCGGCGCGTTCGGCATCGACGACTATGTCGCCTATCTGATCCGTTTCATCGAGGAAATCGGCCCCGGCAGCCATCTGCTGGCGGTCTGCCAGCCCTGCGTGCAGGCGCTGGCGGCGGTCGCCGTCATGTCGGAGGAGAAGCATCCGGCGACGCCTCGCTCAATGACGCTGATGGCCGGGCCCGTCGACCCGCGCGAAAGCCCCACCGAGGTCAACGAGTTCGCGGTGAAGAAATCGCTGGCCTGGTTCGAAAGCTCGGTCATCGCCACCGTGCCAGCCCGTTACAAGGGCGGCGGTCGCCGGGTCTATCCGGGGTTCCTGCAGCTTACGGCCTTCATGGCGATGAACATGGAGCGCCACAAGAGCGCGCACAAACGCCTCTACGAGCATCTGGCCGCAGGCGAAACAGCCGAGGCCGAGAAGATAAAGACCTTCTACGACGAGTATTTCGCGGTGCTCGACCTGACAGAGGAATTCTACATCGAAACCATCGACCGGATTTTCCAGAAGGGCGAACTGGCGACCGGCGAATACACCTATCGCGGCCGTCCGGTAGACCCGGGGCTCATCCGCAACACCGCGCTGCTGACCGTCGAGGGCGGCCGCGACGACATCTGCGCACTCGGCCAGACAGCGGCCGCGCACGAATTGTGCCGGTCGCTACGACCGCATTTGAAGCGGCACCACCTGCAGGCCAATGTCGGGCACTACGGCGTCTTCAACGGCAAGCGCTGGCAGCGCGAGATCTATCCGGTGGTGCGCAACATGATCCTAGCCAACGAATAGCGACCCGACCTGCGACACCCCGGCCCTCGCTACCGCGGCATAGGGCGACTATGGTCTTCCCGTCATC
This sequence comes from uncultured Rhizobiaceae bacterium, assembly GCA_947259295.1. Lineage (GTDB taxonomy): Bacteria > Pseudomonadota > Alphaproteobacteria > Rhizobiales > Rhizobiaceae > CAMYMG01. The sequence continues at coordinate 34,930 of CAMYMG010000099.1, read as the reverse complement.
CGGAGAGGTCCATGTTCATCCATCGAATCCTGATCGGCGCGGCCGGGCTGTGCGGAGCGGCGGGCGTTGCCCTGTCGGCGGCAGCCGCGCACGCGGCCGGAGCCAACCTCGGCATCGCCGCTTCCTTCCTGCTCGCACACGCGCCGGTGTTCCTCGCCGTCGGTCTCGTTGGCGCCAACCGGCCGATGCTTCTTGCGACGGGCGCGCTCCTGCTTGGCGTGCTGCTCTTCTGCGGCGATCTCCTCATGCGCGACTATGCCGGCACGCGCCTCTTTCCGATGGCAGCACCTGCCGGCGGCACGATCATGATCCTCGGTTGGCTTGGCATTGCCGCCTCGGCGCTTTGGCCAATCAGACCAGGCAGATAGCACCCCGACGATATCAGCGTGTGGTTTCCTCGCGCCTCAGCCGCGGCAAGGGCCAGGCCGGACGTTCCCGGTCTTTCCGCTGTGGGCGCTCGCAACGGTCGGGAATGCCCCAATAGCTTCGATTGATTTCTTCGAACAGGAAGCGGACGGGATGCATGAGAACCTCCAGATTTAAGATGCCAGGCTTGTGACATTCATCGAATTGGATCGATTCAATAATAGCCCGTTGCGGCGCGAAGTCAAGAATAATTGAACCGATCCAAGACCGATGCTATGTTTAGGCCACAGGAGGACGAAACATTTGAATTCCAGGGCACGGCCCATCAGGCTGTCGGACGTTGCAAAGGCAGCCGGCGTTTCGCATGGCACGGCGTCCAACGTCTTCTCCCGCCCCGAGATCGTCCGCGAAGAGGTACGCGAACGCGTCCGGGAGGCCGCTGAAAAGCTTGGCTATGGCGGTCCCGACCCGAAGGGGCGGCTGCTGCGGGCCGGCAAGGTGAACGCTATCGGCGTCGCGACGGCCGAACCGCTCTCCTATTTCTTCGACGATCCCTTCGCGCGTGTCGTGATGTCGGGCATCGGCAAGGCTTGCGACCGCACAGGGGCTGGCATCGCCCTGGTGTCTGCAGCCAATGACGAGCACCTCGCCTGGAACATCGGCAGCGCGCTTGTCGATGGTTTTATCGTATTCTGTCTCGAAGGCGGATCTCGCCTCATCGACCTCACGCGCGAACGCGGCCTGCCCTTCGTGGCGCTCGATTTCGGGGTCGACGATCCGACCATTGCCGCACTTGGCGTCGACGACGCGGAGGGTGCCCGCATGGCAGCGCGCCACCTTGCCGAACTTGGGCACAAGCGCTTCGCTATCCTGTCGCTTGAGTTCGACGATGGCGGCCACGGCCCGGCATCGCCGGAACGCGCCCGAAGTGCTGTCTATGCCGGCACGCGGGACCGCATCTCGGGCTATCTCGACGCCATTTCAGGCGCCGGCGTGGACCCGGCTTCGGTTCAGATCTACGAAACGCTCAACGACGAGGCGACAACGCATGCCGGCCTCGAATACTTCTTTGCTGCCGACGAACCGCCGACCGCCATCTTGGCGATGTCTGACAAGGTCGCGCTGATCGCCCTGGAGTGGCTCGCCGAGCGGGGCATTCAGGTGCCAGGCAGGGTTTCGGTGGTCGGCTTCGACGGCGTTCCGGAGGGCGAGGTCTCCGAGCCGCCGCTCACAACCATTGCCCAGCCCATGGCGAAGATGGGCAGCCGCGCCGTCGAAATCATTCTCGGCTTCGACGGCACTGTCCGCCGCGAGGTCATGGCTGTCGAACTCGTCGTGCGGAATTCGACAGCCGCGCCCGGCAGCTAGGCCGCCTTCGACCCTTCATAGGCATCCTTGAGCGGCGCAATCTCGAGTTTCACCATGTTCAGCATGGCTTTCGCGACGCGGCCGGCTCGGACGCGGTCCTTGTCCTTCATCATATCGAACAATTGCTTCGGCACGATCTGCCACGAGACGCCGTATTTGTCCTTCAGCCAGCCGCAGGCCTCATAGGCGCCGCCCTTGCCCAGCGCCTCCCAGAGACGATCGATCTCGGCCTGGTCGTCGCAGGTGACGACGAACGACACGGCGTGATTGAAATTGTCCATCTGCCCGGCCTGCATGGCCTGGAACTGGGCGCCGCCCAGCGTGAACTCGACGACCTTAACGGACTCGGGCGGTCCGCTCGGCGACTCGGCGGGAAGCGTCCAGACGCCGTCGACACGGGAATCGGGGATCAGCGAGGTGTAGAGGCGCACCGCCTCCTCGACGTCATTCTCATACCAGAGAAACGGCCTCACTTTCGATACGGTGGTCGTCATGTTCTTTCCTCCTGTCTTGCGCGGTCACGCCGCGCTCTGTTCGCCCTCGCCCGTCGCCGCCGCGACATCCATCCAGAACACCTCCCAGATGTGGCCGTCCGGGTCTTCGAAGCTGCGCCCGTACATGAAGCCGAGATCCTGCGTCGGCGTCGGGTCCATGACGGCGCCGCCTGCCTTTGCCTTGTCGGCCATGGCGTCGACATCGGCACGACTGTCGGCCGACAGCGCAATCAGCACCTCGCTGCTCTTGCGGGCGTCGGCGATCTCTTTCGACGTGAACTGGCGGTATTTTTCGTGCGTCAGCAGCATCACGTGAAAAATGTCGGAAAACACCATTGCGGAAGCGGTATCGTCGCTGAACTGGGGATTGTTGGTTGCGCCGATGGTTTCGTAAAACGCCGTCGCGCGCTTCAGGTCAGTAACCGGCAGGTTGACGAAAATCATTCTGGGCATGGGGCTTCTCCTCTTGATGCGTCTCTAGGACGAACCGCATCCGGAGAAGCCGACACGATGCTGGCATTTTTTGGAACGATGAACTTCCCCGCGGCTGCCTATCCCCTTCCCATGCGGTTCCAGGCGTCCAGTCCGGCGATCTTGTAGGCCTCGGCAAGCGTCGGATAATTGAACGTATTGTTGACGAAGAAGTCGACCGTGCCGCCGAGATTGATCACCGCCTGGCCGATGTGGATGAGTTCGGTCGCCCCCTCCCCGACGATGTGGGCGCCGAGCAGCCGGCGCGTGTCGAGCGCGAAGATCAGCTTCAGGAAGCCGCTCGTGACGCCCATGATATGGCCGCGCGAGGTCTCGCGGAAACGCGCCACGCCGACCTCGTAGGCGACGCCGCTCTCGCGCACCTGCTCCTCCGACTGGCCGACCGTGGAGATCTCCGGCACCGCGTAGATGCCATAGGGAAAGGTTTCAGGCGGCGGCGGCAGTGGCACGCCAAAGGCGTGGCATGCGGCCACCCGGCCCTGCTCCATTGAGGTCGAGGCGAGGCTCGGAAAGCCGATGACGTCGCCGGCGGCGTAGATGTGGGGCACGCTGGTCTGGAAAGTCTGCGGATCGGCCTTGATGCGGCCGCGCGAGTCGGCCTCGATGCCGACGGTTTCGAGGCCAAGATTGCCGACATTGCCCGACCGGCCGGCGGCGTAGAGGACCATTTCGGAGCGGATGCAGCGGCCATCGGCGAGGGTCACTTCTGCGCAGTCCGCCTTCGAGAGGATCGATTGGACCGTGCTGCCCAGCCGGATCGTCATGCCGCGGTCGCGCATCTGGTGGATGAAGTCGTCGACGATCTCGCGATCGACGAAATCGAGGATCGAGTTGCGCGGCTCGATCAGCGTGACCGGCACGTCGAGCGCCGAGAAGATGGTCGCGTATTCGACGCCGATGACGCCGCCGCCGATGACGGTCAGCGTGCGCGGCAGCCTGTCGACTTCCAGCATTTCATCGCTGTCAAAGATGCGCTTGCGGTCGAAGGGAACGTCATCGGGCCGGTGCGGCCTGGTGCCCACCGAAATCAGCGCATGGTCGAAACCGGCCTCGCTGTGCTCGCCGGCCTCAGTCACCAGGCTGACCGTGTTGGCGTCCTTGAACGATGCGCCTGCGCGCATGCTTTTGACGGTGTTGCGCATGAACTGGTGCTGCAGCACCTCGACCTCGTGGTCGAGCGTCTTGTGCAGGCGTTGCACCAAATCGCCGATGGATATGTCCTGCTTGACCCGATAGCCGCGTCCGTAAAAACCGCGTTCGCGCCAGCCCGAGAGGTTGAGCACCGTCTCGCGCAGCGTCTTGGAGGGGATCGTGCCGGTATGCACCGAGACGCCGCCGAGCCGCATGCCCTTGTCGACCACCAGGACCGACTTGCCGAGCTTGGCCGACTGGACGGCGGCGCGGCGGCCCGAGGGTCCGCTGCCGATGACGAGCATGTCGTAGTGATCCATGATTCCCGCCCCCGGTCCGGCCTGTGTGTTGCAGTGCACACTAGCGTCATAGCAGGGCAAAACTCAACCGGATGAATCGCAATGCTCAAGTTCTCGCAGCAGCCATATGCTTGAATTCCGGGGCCCTTTTCACCATTTGTCTTGTGACAGGCGTGTGACCGAAAAAGTCAGGCGCACCAGACAGGAAGCAATGATGAACGCTCGCACCATCGACGGAGACACTATGGACACGGCTCTTGACGACGTTCGCGCCTATGATGGCGTGAGGACGCGCCGGGTGTTTGCCTTTATCCTAGACTACGTCATCGTCGGGCTGCTCCTCATCCCCTTTGCCATCCTGGTGTTCCTGCTCGGCCTTCTGACCTTCGGGCTGGGCTGGTCGCTGTTTGCGGTGCTCGCGCCCGTCGTCGCGCTGCTCTATGTGTGGAACACGCTAGGCGGCCGCAACCAGGCCACGACTGGCATGAGGATGATGGGCATCCGCCTCGAACGCCTCGACGGCAAGCCTATCGACGGCATGCTGGCGGTCGTTCACTCGGTACTGTTTTGGGCGGGCAACGTCATCCTAACGCCCCTGATCCTGCTGGTGACGCTGTTCACGGCGCGCAAGCGCGCGCTGCACGACCTGCTGCTGGGCACGGTCGTGATCCGCAGCAACCGCTGAAATCGACCCGATCGACACCGCAATTTTCAACGCAGCCAAGCCTTCCAGGCCACAATCCTGTTGAATTTTTCGCGCCACGCTTCAAGGTAGAACGATTCGTTGGAGTAGTTCCGGAACTCGATGACTCACCACCCGACCCAGTCGCCGCAGTTCTTCCTGACAGCGCCATCGCCCTGCCCCTATGTCGAGGGCCAGTTCGAACGCAAGGTGTTCACGCATCTCGTCGGCGACAAGGCGCCGGAGATGAACGACCTGCTGACGCAAGGCGGGTTTCGGCGTTCCCAGAACATCGCCTACCGCCCGGCCTGCGAGACGTGCCGGGCCTGCATCTCGGTGCGCATCATCGCCGACGAGTTCCAGACCACCAAGAACATGCGCCGCGTCATCCAACGCAATTCGGACCTGATCGGCGAGATGCATGACGCCGAGCCGTCGACCGAGCAGTATTCGCTTTTCCGCACCTATCTCGACGCCCGGCATCGCAAGGGCGGCATGTCGGACATGACCGTGCTCGACTACGCCATGATGGTTGAGGACACGCATGTCGACACCAAGGTCATCGAATACCGCAAGCGCGGTCCCGACACGTTCATCACGGGAAAAGGCACCGGCGAACTGATCGCGGTGGCGCTTACCGACAAGATGGGCGACGGCCTTTCGATGGTCTACTCATACTTCGACCCGGAGTATGACGACCGTTCGCTCGGCACCTTCATGATCCTCGACCACATCGCGCGCGCCCGCGCCGCCGGCCTGCCCCATGTCTATCTGGGCTACTGGGTCAACGGTTCGCGCAAGATGGAATATAAGGTGCGGTTCCTTCCGCAGGAGCATCTCGGTCCGAAGGGCTGGGAGCGCTACAGCGGCAAACCCTGACACCGGCCCATCCGCTGCCGTTGCATTTCGACGGAGCGCATTTTCACCTTGGCAGCCATTGAAACAAACCACGCCAAGGGCCTTCTCATCACCGCCCTCGGTGGCCTGACGCTGACCTTCGACATTCCGCTGATCCGGCTGTCCGGCGGCGAGCCCTGGTCTGTCCTGGCATTGCGTGGCGGCGTCACATTGATCACAGCCCTGGTCGTGTGGGTGATCTGGCGGCTCATCACGCCGTCTGCGCCGCGCCTCATCCCCGGGCGCAGGGGCCTGGTCGTCGCCGCGCTCTACGGCCTGGGCTCGATTACCTTCATCACCGCCGTCTACAACACGTCGACGGCGAATCTGGTCTTCATCCTTGCCTTCAACACCATGTTCGCGGCCCTGCTCTCCTGGGTCTTCATGAAGGAGAAGCCGCGGCCGGCGACGCTGGTCGCCATGGCGGTCATGATCGTCGGCGTTCTCATCATCGTCGGCGATTCAGTAGGCACCGGTCAGCTGTTCGGCGACTTCATGGCGCTGGGTTCGGCGTTCGCGATCGCCTCCGCAATCACGATCTCCCGCGCCAGCGGCGAGGACATGGGGTTCACCTCGCTGGTCGGGGTGATCTTCCCGCTCGCCATAGCCTTGCTCATGGTCGGCAAGGGCGGCCTGCAGATCGACGCGCCGTGGTGGATCATCTTCAACGGCGCCGTGGTGACGCCGCTGGCGTTCTTCTGCCTGGCGGCGGGGCCGCGCTATATCTCCGGTCCCGAGGTCGCGATGTTCTATCTCCTCGAGACCGTCCTCGCGCCGGTCTGGATGTGGATCATCTTCTACGAGGTCCCGACGCGCAACAGCCTGATCGGCGGCACCATCCTGGTCGTGGCGCTGGTCGCGCATTCTATGTGGCAGTTGCACGAGGGCCGCAAGCGCCGTGCCGCCGCGATGGTCCGCCACCCCGTCTGAACCCGCTTTGAAATCCCGCAGGACTGCCATTGTAAAACCGGCGCCTTGCGGGTATATACCCGCACATGTCCGGTTCCTGCTACTGCAACATCCTACGCAAGGCTTCCCGCCGCCTTACCGCCGTCTATGACGAGGCGCTGGCGCCTGCCGGTGTCAACCTTGCCCAATACAGCCTGCTCCGCAGCATCGAGCGCAAGGCGCCAGTCTCGCTGACCGAGCTCGGCCAGATCACCGAGCTCGATCGCTCGACAGTCGGCCGCAATGCCAGGGTGCTGGAACGGATGGGACTGGTTGCCTTCTCGCCCGGCGAAGACCAGCGCGAGACGATGCTTTCGCTCACCGGGCATGGAAAGGACACGCTGATCAGGGGCAAGCCGCTGTGGGGCACTGCGCAAGACAGGGTGGAGGCTTCTCTCGGCGCCGACGGCGGCGAGAAACTGCGGGAGCTGCTCCAGGCTATCTAGGATTGCACTTTTTTTCGTTCATTGCGGGTATCTACCCTTTTTCTCAACGCCAGCCATTCACCAGGGACGCCTCATGATCTCGAACCGCCTCGCCGCCTTGCTCGCCGCCCGCAACATCCACTACGGCTGGGTCGTTGCGGCCGCCACTTTCCTGACGATGCTGGCGACCGCCGGCGCCATGGGCTCGGCTGGCGTGCTGATTGCGCCGCTACAGCAGGAGTTCGGCTGGACCAACGCCGAGATTTCTTCCGCCCTTGCCGTCCGGCTCGTGCTGTTCGGACTGCTCGGTCCTTTCGCGGCAGCCTTCATGAATCATTTCGGGCTGCGCAAGGTGGTCGCCAGCGCGCTAGTGCTGATCGTCTCGGGCCTCGTCGGCTCCCTGTTCATGACCGAGATCTGGCAGATGCTGCTGCTGTGGGGTGTCATCATCGGCATTGGCACAGGCATGACCGCCCTGGTGCTCGGCGCAACGGTGGCGACACGCTGGTTCAGCAGCCGGCGCGGACTGGTGGTCGGCCTGATGACGGCGAGCAGTGCCACCGGGCAGCTCATCTTCCTGCCGCTGCTGGCCAAGCTGACCGAAAGCATCGGATGGCGCAGCGCCCTCGTCTTCGTCGTGGCGATGCTGGCGGTCGCCTTCGGCGTTGTGCTGCTCCTGATGCGCGACCGGCCGTCCGATCTCGGCCTCGCCCCCTACGGCGAAACCAAGGTGCTGCCCGCCCCCGCGGCCAACGGCAGCCTGTGGCTGCTCCTGAGCTCGCCACTCAACGCGCTGCGTGACGCATCACGCACCGGGGTGTTCTGGGTTCTATTCGCTACTTTCTTCGTCTGCGGCTTCAGCACCAACGGGCTGATCCAGACACACTGGATCTCGATCTGCTCGGATTTCGGCGTTGCACCGGTCGGGGCCGCCGGCATATTGGCGGTCATCGGTGTGTTCGACCTGGTCGGAACCATTAGCTCAGGCTGGCTGTCCGACCGGTTCGACAACCGCTGGCTGCTCTTCTGGTTCTACGCGCTGCGCGGCCAGTCGCTGATCTACCTGCCGTTCACCGACTTCTCGATCTACGAGCTGTCGATCTTCGCCATCTTCTACGGCCTGGACTGGGTTGCGACCGTGCCGCCAACGGTGAAGCTCGCAGCCGAACGTTTCGGCCCGGAACGCGCCGGCATGGTGTTCGGCTGGATATTCGCCGGCCACCAGCTCGGCGCCGCCTCGGCCGCCTATGTCGCGGGCGCGACGCGGACCGGGCTCGAGACCTACATGCCGGCCCTGTTCGTCGCCGGCACGCTCTGCCTGATCGCGGCGGGCCTCATCCTGACACTCAGGACGCCGGCGCGGCTGGCGCCGACGCTACAGCCGACCTGATCTCCCTCAGGTGCTACTTGGCGAGCACCAGCGCCCAGTAGCGCCGGCCCTGGCCATCATCCGCCGACGCCAGCCCGTAGCGGCCGAAGCGCGGGTCGAGCATGTTACGGCGATGGCCGGACGAGTTCATCCACATCGAGAAGAGCTTTTGCGGGCTCATCGCGCCATAGGCGACATTTTCGGCGGCCGGGCCTGCAATGTCGTTCGCCCGCATGCGCTGTGAAAAGCCCTTGCCCCAGCCGGTGCGGTGGTCCATGTCGGCTGCGCTGGCCATGTAGCCGGCCTGCTGCGCGGCGGCGCGTTCGAGCTTGCTGTCGGCCACGAGCGGCGGCAGGCCGTTCTCCGAACGAATGGCCGTCAGATAGGTGGCGCCGGAGGCCGACGCTCCGACCCCGTTGCCGCCCCCCGGCAGCACGCTCTGGCACCCGGCAAGCAACAGGAGCCCGAGGGCGGCGACGGCGGCGGCAGCCCATCCCGCCCGTTGACTGAGAATGTTCGTCATCATCGATCCCTTTGAGACCCGCGACTTTGAGGCTGATTGTGGCTTTTGACGGGCGCGCCCCTCGTTGTACCGTCGTGGCGGTAAACTACAGTCAATTACCTTCACAGCGGTCGGGGATGACGACATGCTCGCCTGAGGAACGCCAAGAGCGAGATCAACATGGGGAAAGTAGCGCAATGAGACCAAGTCTGTCGAAACCAAGCCTGGCCCTGCTGCCGCTCCTTCTCGCCGCGTGCTCTACTTCCGGCGGCGATGCCGGTGGACCGACGCCGGCGCCGATCGGAAGCGTGGTTGCCGAAGCGGTGATGCCGGAATTCTGTCAGAACGCGGCTGCCGGCAAATACGGCGCCCAGCCTCAAAACATCGAGACCGAAAGCCCGGTCTTGCGCGACTTCGGCTTCCTGGTCACCGGTTCGGCCGACAACGGCATGCGGACCTACCTCTTCAACTGCCGCTTTGACCCGACCGGCAAGTTCCTGGGCCTCGAAGCAACCTAGCCGTCGCGACCGGACGCCTATTCGGCGGCCAGCGGATATTCTTGCGCAGGCTTCGGCAGATGGTGGACGGGGGCGGTGTCCTCGTCCGGTTCATCGACAGCATTCGGACGAACCAGCCATTGCCAGAGCCGGCCGACACCGATCGACGCATCGTCCATGATGGTGAAGAAGGACGGCACGAAGATCAGCGACAGGAAGGTCGACACGAGCAGGCCGCCCATCACCGCGATCGCCATCGGCGCACGGAACTCGCCGCCGTCGCCAAGCGCCAGCGCCGCCGGAACCATGCCGGCCGACATGGCGATGGTCGTCATGACGATGGGTCGCGCGCGCTTTCGTCCGGCATCGATGATCGCCTCCTTGCGCGGCACGCCCATCTTGATCTCCTCGATGGCGAAATCGACCAGCATGATGGCGTTCTTGGTGACGATGCCCATCAGCATTAGGATGCCGATCACCACCGGCATCGAGACTGCGGAGTTGGTCAGCCACAATGCCGCGACCACACCGCCCACCCCCAAGGGCAGCGAGCCCAGAATGGTGATCGAATGAAACACCGAGCCGAACAACAGGATCAGCACCACCAGGACGAGCATCAGTCCGGTGCCCATCGCCGTGGCAAAGCCGGCAAACACCTCGCCCATCACCTCGGCGTCGCCGGTCTCCTGGATGCGCGTTCCGGCCGGCATGTCCTTGACCGCCGGCAGGTTCCACACTGTCGCCAGACCGTCGCTGAGCTCGGCGCCCGGCGCCATGTCGGCGCTGATGACGACGCGGCGCTCGCGGTTGAAGCGCGCAATCGAGGACGGACCCTGGCCGAAGCGGATCGTCGCGACCGATGACAGCGGCACCGTGACGCCCGAGGGGCTGGTCACCGGCAGCTGGCTGACCACGTCGATATCGTCGCGGGCGGCTTCGTTCAGCTGTACGCGTATCGGGATCTGGCGGTCGCCGACCGTAAACTTGGCGAGGTTCGCGTCGATGTCGCCGATCGTGGCGATGCGCAATGTCTCGGAAATCGTCGCCGTCGAGATGCCGAGTTCGGCAAGACGCGCGAAATCCGGCTCGATGATGACTTCCGGACGATCGAGCGCGGCATTGGAACTCACCGCCCTGAAGCGGCCGGTTGCCGTCATCTCGCTCTGGATCTTGCGGGCCTGCTCGTCGAGAAGCGCACCGTCGGTACCCATGACGCCCAGCGCCAGTTGACGCTCGCCGCGATCATTGACGAAATAGGCGCGCAGATCCGGCACAGTCTCCATCTTCGACAGCAAGATCTCCTCGATCTCATGCTGAGGCATGTCACGTTCGGACTTGTGCTTGAGGTCGGCCACGATGGTCGCCCGCCGCGGCTCCAGCGTGCCCGTCGGGCTGACGCCGCCGATGACGTAAACATTCTCGACTTCGGAGACCTCGCGCATGAGCGCGGTGACCTCGTCGGTCGTGTCTCGCGTGTCTTCCAGCCGGCTGCCCGGCGGCAGTTCCAGCGAGAAGACGATGCGGCTGGCGTCCTCGCGCGGGATGAAGCCCGACGGCAGGAAGCCCATGGCATAGATCGATCCGGCGAAGAAGATGATGCCGGCGGCGAGCGTCACCCAGCGAAAGCGCAGGCTGCCGCGAAGCAGCCACATATAACCGCGCAGCGCCATGCCGGGCTTCGGCTCGGTATGACCGTGGCCACGCAGGAAATAGGCGGCCAGCATCGGCGTGATCAGCCGGGCGACGAGCAGCGAGAAGAACACCGCGACCGCAACGGTCAGGCCGAACTGCTTGAAGTACTGGCCGGCGACGCCGCTCATGAAGGACACCGGCGCGAACACCGCCATGATGGTCGCCGAGATGGCGATGACGGCAAGGCCGATCTCGTCGGCCGCCTCGAGCGCGGCGCGGTAGGGCGTCTTGCCCATCTTGATATGGCGGACGATATTCTCGATCTCGACGATCGCGTCATCGACCAGAATGCCGACCACCAGGGTAATGCCGAGCAGGCTGACGAGGTTCAGCGAGAAGCCCATCATGTTGAGGGCCCAGAAGGTCGGGATGATCGACAGCGGCAGCGCCACGGCCGAGACCAGCGTCGCCCTGACGTCGCGCAGGAATATCAGCACGACGATGACCGCCAGGACCGCGCCCTCGATCAGCGTCTCCATCGCCGAGTCGTAGTTGCCCTCGGTATAGCTGACGGAGTCGTCAACCTTGTTGATGGCAACTTCCGGGTTAGCCTGGCGCAGTTCGGCAACCGCATCGGCGACGCGGCTGTTGACCTCGACGTCGCTCTCGCCCTTGCCGCGGAAGACACCGAACGACACGACGGTCTGGTTGTTGACGCGCGCGAAGGATTTCGGCTCGGCCCAAGCGTCCGTCACGGTCGCGATATCGGAGAGCCTGACCTTGCGGCCACCTGAGAGCGGCACCTCAAGCGCTTCAAGGTCCGAGATATTCTCGGCCGACCCGAGCGTGCGGATGGACTGGTCGCGGCCGCCGAAATCGGCGCTGCCGCCTGTCATGTCTGCGTTCACCGAACGCAGGGCCCGATTGACCTCGCCGGCGCTGACGCCGAGCGCCGTCAGGCGATCGGGATCGATCTCGACCTTGATCTCGCGGGTCACGCCGCCGTTGCGATCGACGCGCGCAACGCCCTTGAGCCCCTGCAATTTGCGGATCACCGTATCGTCGACGAACCAGGACAGCTCTTCGAGCGTCATGCCCGGAGCTGAGACCGCATAGGTGACGATCGCCTGTCCTTCGACATCGATGCGGCTGACGATCGGCTCGTCGGCGGTTGCCGGCAGGTCGGACCGGATGCGCTCGACGGCATCCTTGACGTCGTTGACGGCCGTCTGCGTCTCGACCTCGAGGCGGAATTCGACGACCGTCTGGGAGTTGCCCTCGGTAAGCGTCGAGATGACGTTCTTGACGCCGCTGATGTTGGCGACCGCGTCTTCGACTCGCTTGGTGACCTGCGTCTCGAGTTCGCTCGGCGCCACGCCAGGGTCGATGACGGTCACCGAGACCAGCGGAATGTCGATGTTGGGAAAGCGCGTGATCGGAAGCTTCGAAAAGCTCATCAGGCCGAGCGCCATCAGCACGATGAACAGCAGGATCGGCGGAACCGGGTTGCGGATCGACCAGGCGGAGAAATTCCAGTTCACGACTTGATCACTCCTGCCGTTTCGGCGCGTATCGGTGTGACGAGGTCTCCGTCAGCGACGAACGTACCTGCCCGAGCGACGACCTCCTGGCCCTCGCTCAAGCCCGACACGATCTCGACGAAACCATCGGCGCGGGCACCCAGCGTGACCTCTACCGTCTTTACGCGGCCATCCTCGACCACTTGCAGCAGCGGCTGGTCGCCCAGATACATGACGGCGGGCGTCGGGACGGCGATGCCCTGGCGCCGGAACAGTTCTATCTCGCCACGCGCAAAGGTACCTGGCCTGGCATTCGCGTCGTGCGCCAGCGAGATCCGGATCGCGCCGAGACGCGACGCCTTGTCGACCTCGGGCGAAATCCGGCGAATCGTGCCGGGGAACGCCGTGTCGGTGCCGGCAATCGCAACGTCCGCCTTCAGACCCTTCTCGAGCCGCGGCAGGTCCGTTTCGGCGACATTGGCGGCAAGTTCGAAGTCGCTGTCGATGGCGATGCGAAAAAGCGGGCCGCTGCCCGCCATGACCACGCCGCCCAGCGTGGCGTCACGCGCGAGTACCAGGCCATCGGCCGGCGCGCGCAGTTCCGTCTTCTCTATCTGCACCAGGACATTCTGCTTCTGGGCGTCGACGACGCCGAGCTGCGCCTGGCTCGCGGCGACCGCCTTCTTCGCCGATTCGAGCCTTGCCCGCGCGCTGTCCAGCGCGTTGACCGCATTGTCACGCTGCGCGTCGGTGGCAATGCCCTTCTGCTGCAGGGCATGGGCGCGCGCAAGCCCTTCCTCGGCCTGCCGGACCGCGACCTCGGCATCGCCGATCTGGGCCTGCATCTGGGCGATATTCGCTTCGGCCTGGGCGCGGCTGGCATCCATCTGGGCAAGCTGCGTGTCGAGCATCGAGCGGTCGAGCACGGCCAGGACGTCGCCCTTCTTCACCGTGTCCGCTATGTCGGCATTGAGCGTCAGTACCTTCAGCCCGCTGACATCGGCACCGACGGCTGCCTCCTCGCGCGCCACGATCGTTCCGTTTACCGAGAGCGTCTCGACGAGCTCACGCCGCTCGGCCGCGACCACGCGGATGGCGGGCGGCGCCTGCTCCTGCGCAGCGGGCGCGTTCGCCGCCGCATCGGCGGCAATGGCCGGAAGCCAGGCTGCGCCGGCCGTCAAGAGCGCGGCAAGGCCGATCGTCAGGGTTTTCGTTCGGGTCATGGGTTTCTCATGGATTGGGCCGGAGCCGGTCTTTTGCGGGCGCGGGTCTTTTTCTAGACGGGCCGAAGCATGGCGGCCGTGGTTGTCCGCAACATCGTCTCGATCCTGTCGAACGGCACGCCGAGACTTGGCAGGTCGCTGATCGCCAACCCTTGCCCTATCGCCAAGATCATCGGCAGGAGTGCGTCAAGTTCCACGACAGGGTCGATCTCGCCGCGGTCCAGCGCGCCTTGCAGATACCGCCGAAAAGATTGCTGGACTTCCCCCATGCAGCGGTCGCCGATCGCGCGGATCGCGTCGTTGCGCAGCGACTCGGTGGCAATCTCGGCAAAGATCGGCGCATTGCCGTTGTCATGCGTGAAGCGCAGATGGTCCATCGCGCAATTGACGATGCCGTCGACGACGCAGGGGCTGTTTTCCATCGCCGCGAACTTCTCCGCGTCCTCCTTGCGGTTGGCCTCGCAGATCGCCTCGATCAGGGATTCCTTGGAGGGAAAGTAGCGATAAAGCGCACCTGGGCTCATGCCCGCCTCGGCACAAATCTGGTGCATGGACGTGCCCTGGAAGCCTGACCGGACAAAGCAGGTCTTCGCTGCCTCAAGTATTCGCTGCGCCTGCAAATCGCGGCGCTCGGCCCGGGAATGGCCATGCCCGTCGAGCGGCTCGGCTTGCGTAGCCTCGAAAAATACTGCTTCTTCCATTGGACCAATCCGGTGTAAACGAACATTCGTTCGCGTTTTATGCGAATGATCATTCGCAATTATGCGAACGATCATTCGCAGTCAATCGACAATATCATCCGCTCCCGACAACGTGATGTCAGCATCTCCGTTACGGAGCTGCGTGCAAAGTCCTACGCTGGCCCGACAATAAGAGGAATTGAATCTTCAGCCGTGACGGCGTTAGCCGAACTTGCCGGTACGGGGGAATCCCTTGGGCGCCAGGCGGCCGGCGGATGCACGCGCGCCGAACCATTCCAGCAGTTCCTCGCGGCTGCGCGAGAAAGTGCGGTCGGCCGAGTCCTGCCAGGACAGGCCCGTCTCGACCGTGAAGGTCTTCAGGTCGAGCACGCCACCATCCTTGTACTTCTGAAGGCGGACACCCTTGCCGCGCGCCATCTCCGGAATCTCCGCGAGCGGGAAGACGAGCATCTTCCGGTTCTCGCCGACGATGGCGACGTGGTCGCCGGACAACGGGATGCAATGCGACGCCTCGTCGGGCGCCTTCACGTTCATCACCTGCTTGCCCTTGCGGGTATTGGCCACGACTTCCTCTTCTGAGACGATGAAGCCGTTGCCCTGATGGCTGACCAGCAGGCGCTTGCGGGCAGGATCATGGACGAAGGCCGTGACGATGTCCTGGTCGTTATCCATGTCGACGATGATGCGGATCGGTTCGCCATGCCCCCTGCCCCCCGGCAGGCGATCGGCGCCGATCGTGTAGAACTTGCCGCCGGTGGTGAAGACCAGGATCTTGTCGGTGGTCTGCGCCGGGAAGGCCAGCTTGAGGCTGTCACCTTCCTTGAAGGACAGCTGCGAAAGGTCGCTGAGATGACCCTTCATCGCCCGCAGCCAGCCCTTTTCGGAAACGACCACGGTGACCGGCTCCTTCTCGATCATCGCGTGGGCGATATCGGTCAGGTCGTGTTCCGGCGCATCGGCGAATTCAGTGCGGCGGCGGCCGAGATCGGTCTGCGGACCGAACTTCTTCAGCGTCTCGCCAACCTCCCAGCGGATGGTCTTCCACTGCCGGGCGGGCGAGCCGAGCAGCAGTTCGATCTGCTTCTTCTCGGCGGAAAGCGTGTCGAACTCCTTGCGGATCTCGAACTCCTCGAGCTTGCGCAGGGCGCGCAGGCGCATGTTGAGGATGGCCTCGGCCTGATTGTCCGTGAGATCCCAGCGGGCCATCATGACCTGCTTGGGCTCGTCCTCCTCGCGGATGATACGGATCACCTCGTCGATGTTCAGGTAGGCGATCAGATAGCCGCCGAGAATCTCGAGCCGCTTCTCGATCTCGGCGAGGCGATGGCTGGAACGGCGGACAAGGACTTCCTTGCGGTGCTCGAGCCATTCCGAAAGTACGCTCTTGAGCGACAGCACATTCGGTACCTTGCCGCGCGACAGCACGTTCATGTTGAGCGGGAAGCGAGTCTCGAGCTCGGTCAGCTTGAACATCGATTCCATCAGCAGGCCGGGATCGACGGTGCGGCTCTTCGGCACCATGACGACACGGATGTCTTCGGCGCTTTCGTCGCGGATGTCTTCGAGCAGAGGCAGCTTGCGCGCGATCAGCAGTTCGGCGATCTTCTCGATAAGCTTCGACTTCTGAACCAGATAGGGGATCTGGGTGACCACGATGTTCCAGGTGCCCCTGCCCTGGTCCTCCTGATGCCACTGCGCGCGCAGGCGAAAGCCGCCGCGTCCGGTCGCATAGGCTTCCTGCATGGAGGCCCAGTCGTCGACCACCATGCCGCCGGTCGGGAAGTCGGGGCCGCGAACCTTGCATTCGAGCAGGGCCATCGGGTCCGTCTTGGCACGCTCCTGAATCTCGACCCACTGTTCCGGCGAGGTCATCAGATCGGCGATAGAAGCCTCGCGGTTGTCGATCAGATAGAGTGCGGCGGCGCAGAGTTCGGCGGCATTGTGCGGCGGGATCGAGGTCGCCATGCCGACCGCGATGCCGGACGAACCATTGGCAAGAATGTTCGGGAAGGCGCCGGGCAGCACGACCGGCTCTTCGTCTTCTTCGTTGTAGGTCGGGCGAAAGTCTACCGCATCCTCAGTGATGCCCTCGAGCAACTGCATCGCGACTTGCGTCATGCGCGCTTCGGTGTAGCGCATGGCGGCGGCGTTATCGCCGTCGATGTTGCCGAAATTGCCCTGGCCGTCGACCAGCGGGTAGCGGACCGCAAAATCCTGGGCAAGTCGCACCAGCGCGTCGTAGATCGACTGGTCGCCATGCGGATGGAACTTGCCCATCACCTCGCCGACGATGCGGGCGCATTTGGCGAAGCCCTGGTCCGGATTGAGGCGCAGCAGCCGCATGGCATGCATGATGCGCCGATGCACCGGCTTCAGGCCATCGCGAACGTCCGGCAGGGCACGGTGCATGATGGTCGACAAGGCATAGGCAAGGTAGCGCTCTTCGAGCGCTTTCCTGAGGTCGACCGGTTCGATGTGATCACCGCCACCCGATCCAGGCGGCACGAGGCTTTTTCCCATGGTGCGGGGTTAGCCGAGCCGCTGATTCGCGGCAAGTGCGCGAATCGGGCAGTCCCAGCCTTGATCGCGCCCTAGCCTTCCGATCACGCAATCTCGCTGCGGTCGCGATTGCCATTTGCCGAATTTTTCGACCAATGTGCCTTCGAACGCCTTCATCCCGTCCAGTTGCTGACGAAACACTGTCGAAGTCCAACCAGAGGCCCTGCAATGAACAGATACCAATCCCTCGCCAGAGGCCTCGCCGTGTCGGGCGTCGTTCTGGCCATCTCGTCCGCATCGGCATTCGCCCAGGACGCCACGACGGTCGCCAACCGGCTGAAGACGATGGCGGCCGAGCAAGGCATCGATCTCAGCTGGAACAGTGTTTCGGGGGATGCCTCCGAGATGGTTCTCGACGGAGTCAACGTGAAACCTTCGGGCGAGGCGGAAGGCCTGCCGATCGGCAAGATCACGCTGAACGGCGTGGCCGAGGACAGCAGCGGCTACTCGATCGACAAACTGACGACGATGCCCTTTTCGAAGTCCGGCGACGGAGTCGCCGTCGATGTCAGCGCCATAATCCTGGACGGGCTGCGGCTGCCTGCGGCCGACGCAGCCGATCCGATGGCATCCATGATGGTCGCATACCGGCATGCGGAAGTTGCCAGCATTCGGATCGGTGTCGATGGCAAGCCAGCCTTCGACCTCCAGGGGATGTCCTTCGACATGAAGGAGCCGGAAGGCGGCACGCCGATGGAATTCAGTGGCGGGGCGCAGTCATTCAGTGTCGATCTCACGCTTGTCGAAGACCCGAAGTACAAGGGGATCATCGAGGCGCTCGGCTACCAGACGCTCGATGGCAAGCTGGAGATAGCCGGCTCATGGCAGCCGACCGACGGGCGGTGGATGCTGTCCAAGTATGACGTCACGCTGGATAATGCAGGGACGATCGGCACCACGCTCGATCTGGGCGGTTTCACGCCCGACGTGGTCAAATCGATCCGGGATCTCTCGGCAAAAATGGCGGAGGCCGGCGACGGCGCCGACAGCACGGCAAGCCAGATGGCCATGCTCGGGCTGATGCAGCAGGTGACGTTCAACAGCCTGTCGCTCAGGTTCGACGATTCCTCGCTGACGAACAAGGTCGTCGGCCTTGTCGCGCAGATGCAGGGGCAGAAGCCGGCGGATGTCGTGAACCTGGCCAAGGCAAGCATTCCCTTCATGATGATGGCGCTGAACAGCCCGGACGCGACCGCCGAAGTGTCGAATGCGGTGAACACCTACCTCGACAACCCCGAAAACATCGAGATCGCCGCGGAACCCGAGGCCCCGGTCCCGTTTGCCATGATCATGGCAACGGCCATGTCCAACCCGCAGGACGTGGCGACCACCGCGAATGCCCTTTGGAAGATGCTCGGCCTTACGGTCAGGGCAAATCAGTAAACAGGCGCGTTAAAGAAAAGCCCGGCATCGCTGCCGGACTTTTCCTGAGTCCGATGAATCGGTTGCGGGGCTTTCCTAAGCCTCTTTCTTCGGTGCGGCCACGCGCAGGCCGAGTTCGCGCAGTTGCTGCGGTGTGGCTTCGGACGGCGCATTCATGAGCAAATCCTGCGCCTGCTGGTTCATCGGGAACATCGTCACCTCGCGCAGGTTCTTGGCACCGACCAGCAGCATGACGATGCGGTCCACGCCGGCCGCCATGCCGCCATGCGGCGGCGCGCCGTACTGGAAGGCCCGATAGAGGCCACCGAAGCGTTCCTCGACCGTATCGCGGTCGAGTCCCACCATCTCGAACGCCTTGACCATGGTTTCGGGCAGATGGTTGCGGATGCCGCCGGAGGCGATCTCGAAGCCATTGCAGACCATGTCGTACTGATAGGCCTTGATGGTAAGCGGATCCTGACCGTTCAATGCGTCGATGCCGCCTTGCGGCATGGAGAACGGGTTGTGGGCGAAGTCGATCTTCTTCTCGTCCTCGTTCCACTCGAAAAACGGAAAGTCGACGATCCAGCAAAGCGCGAAGCGGTCGCGGTCGACGAGGTTGAGCTCCTCGCCGGCTCGCGTGCGGGCCGCACCCGCGAACGAAGCGAACTTCTTCGGATCGCCGGCGGCGAAGAAGCAGGCGTCGCCATCGCCGAGGCCAAGCTGCGTGCGGATGGCCTCGGTGCGTTCCGGGCCGATATTCTTGGCGACCGGGCCGGCGCCTTCGATGTTGTCGCCTTCCTTGCGCCAGAAAATGTAACCGAGGCCCGGCTGGCCCTCGCCCTGGGCCCAGGAATTCATGCGGTCGCAGAAGGCACGGCTGCCGCCGGTCTTGGCCGGGATGCCCCAGACCTCGGCCTTCGGATCGTTGGCGAGGATGTTGGCGAACACCTTGAAGCCGGAATCGCGGAAATGGTCGGAGACCTCCTGCATCTCGATCGGATTGCGCAGGTCGGGCTTGTCGGAGCCGTATTTGCGCATCGCGACATCGTAGGGAATGCGCGGGAATTCCTGTGTCACCGGCTTGCCGTTGGCGAAGCTCTCGAAGACGCCACGCAGCACCGGCTCGACGGCCGAAAGCACGTCGTCCTGCTCGACGAAGCTCATCTCGAGGTCGAGCTGATAGAACTCGCCGGGCAGCCGATCAGCGCGCGGATCCTCGTCGCGGAAGCAGGGCGCGATCTGGAAATAGCGGTCGAAGCCCGAAACCATGATCAGCTGCTTGTACTGCTGCGGCGCCTGCGGCAGCGCGTAGAAGGTGCCGGGATGGATGCGCGACGGCACCAGGAAATCGCGGGCGCCCTCGGGCGACGACGCGGTCAGGATCGGCGTCGAGAACTCGAAGAAGCCGGACTGGCTCATGCGGTTGCGCATCTCGGAAATGATGCGAGTGCGCTGGACGATATTCCTGTGCAGCGTCTCGCGGCGCAGGTCGAGGAAGCGGTATTTCAGCCTAATGTCTTCCGGATATTCCGGCTCGCCGAACACGGGCAGCGGCAGCTCCTTGGCAGCCGACAGGACCTCGATCTCGCCGGCAAAGACTTCGATCTCGCCCGTCGGCAGGTTGGCATTGACGGTTTCGGGCGTGCGCGCCTTGACGGTACCATCGATGCGCACGACCCACTCGCCGCGCAGCTTCTCGGCCGTCTTGAAGGCAGGAGAGTCGGGGTCGGCGACGATCTGCGTCATGCCATAGTGGTCGCGCAGGTCGATGAACAGCAGGCCGCCATGGTCGCGCACGCGATGCACCCAGCCCGACAGGCGCACGGAGGCTCCGACATCGGATTTGCGCAGTTGGGCGCAGGTATGACTGCGGTAGCGGTGTAAGGTCATTGTTCTATCCGGAGCTTTGTGTGACGTGGCCGATGCGTTGTCGCCCGGCCCGAAAATTCGCGCGAAAAGCGCATGAGCACCCTGTTTTGTCAAGGTAAAGGGCGGCGTGGCCCAACCGGCCCGGCGATTGCTGCTGGCATTGGCGGGCATGATGGCCCAATAAGGGCACACCGCTAGCGGATTGCCCGATTTCATGTCTTCCATCCGTCCGCTGATTCCTCTCCTCCTCGCTGCCGGCATATTGCTGGGCGGCAACGGGCTTCAGGGGACGCTGATCGCCTTGCGCGGCGCGCAGGAGGGATTTCCGCCATCGATGATCGGCTTCATGGGAACAGCCTATTTTGGCGGCTTCCTGCTCGGCTGCGTCTTCGTAACCCGCATCATGAAGGCGGTCGGCCACGTGCGGTCGTTTTCGGCGCTCGCCGCCATCGCGGCTTCGGGCACGCTCATGCTGGTGCTGGTCATCGATCCGCTGATGTGGTCGGCGATCCGATTTGCGACCGGCTTCTGCTTCGCCGGCCTCTTCACCATCATGGAAAGCTGGCTGAATTCCGGCGTTGAGAACCACAACCGGGCGCGGGTCCTGGCGCTCTACCGGATTATCGACATCGGGTCGGTCACCGGGGCGCAGTTCCTGATCCCCGTCTTCGGCGCCGACGGCTTCACGATCTTCGCCATCATGTCGATCATGATCACGCTGTCGCTGGTGCCGGTGTCGCTCGGCGACCGGTCCAATCCGACGGCGCCGGCAGACGTCAAGCTGGACCTGCCGCGGGTGTGGCGCATATCCCCCCTCGCCTGCATCGGCTGCATCGCGGTCGGCGTGACGAACAGCTCGTTCCGGACGCTCTCGCCCGTCTATGCCGAGCAGATCGGCATGTCGGTGACCGATGTCGTGACCTTCATCAGCGTCGGGATCATCGGCGGCGCGCTCATCCAGTATCCGCTCGGCCACATCTCCGACCTGTGGGACCGGCGCAAGGTACTGCTGGTGACGGCCGGCGGGGCGATGCTGGCCGCGCTTGCCCTGGTGTTCCTGGCAGGCACCGGCACGCTGATCAATTTCGGCCTCGTGTTCGTCTTCGGCTCATTCGCGATGCCGCTGTTTTCATTGTCGGCGGCCCACGCCAACGACCGCGCCGACAAGGACGAGTTCGTGCTGGTAAACGCGGCGCTCATGCTGTTCTACTCGTTCGGCGCCATCGGCGGCCCACTGGTCGCGGCAACGTTCATGCAGCGTTTCGGCCCGCAATCGCTGTTTGCCTTCTGCGCAATCATCTATGCGATCTTCATCCTGATCATCCTCTACCGGATGCGCGCCCGCGGCAGCGTCCCCGCCAGCCGACGCGGACGCTTCGTGGCGATGCTGCGCACTTCGACGATCTTCGCCCGTCTTGCACGCAAAAGCGCCACCGCCGAGAAGTCGCGCGCCGACGACTGACGTTTGGGAACTTGACGAAGCCGCCGCCGGCTGAAATGGAAACAGACGGTCTTCTGCTTGATTGAAGAGATTTCATGCATGTAATTACCACCCAGTCCGAACTCGAAGCCGTCATCGACGAATTCGAAAAATCCGAGTTTGTGACTGTCGACACCGAGTTCATTCGCGAAACAACCTTCTGGCCGGAACTCTGTCTGATCCAGATCGCGTCGCCGGGCGTTACCGCCTTGATCGATCCGCTCGCGTCCGGCATTGACCTGAAACCCTTCTTCGCGCTGATGGCCAATGAGGCTGTCACCAAGGTTTTCCACGCCGCAAGGCAGGACATCGAGATCGTGTTCCACCTTGGCGGCCTGATCCCGCACCCGGTGTTCGATACCCAGGTTGCCGCCATGGTCTGCGGCTTTGGCGACAGCGTGTCCTACGACCAGCTTGTGCAGCGCATCACCGGCAAGCAGCTCGACAAATCGTCCCGCTTCACCGACTGGCGTCACCGCCCGCTTTCCGAAAAGCAGCTTGTCTATGCACTGGCTGACGTGACGCATCTCATCGACGTCTACCAGCACCTGAAGGTCGAGCTCGACCGCGAGAACCGGGCCCACTGGCTGAACGAGGAAATGGACGTCCTGACCGCGCGGGAGACCTACGACCCGAAGCCGGAGGACGCCTGGAAGCGGCTGAAGATGCGCCTGCGCAAGCCGCAGGAGCTGGCGGTCGTGCAGGCCGTATCGACCTGGCGCGAGCTCGAGGCGCGCGAGCGCAACGTGCCGCGCGGACGCGTGCTCAAGGACGACGCCATCTACGAGATCGCGCAGCAGCAGCCACGCGACGTGACGGCGCTCGGCCGGTTGCGGACGACACCCAAGGGCTGGGAAAGATCGTCCACCGCCACCGCACTTCTCGAGGTGGTGAACAAGGCGCTAGCGATGCCCAGGGACCAGATGCCGAGGGCGCCGCGGGCGCCGCAGCAGGCCGAAGGCTCGAACGCGGCGGCCGAACTGCTCAAGGTCCTGCTTCGCATCGTCGCGGAAAAGGAAGGTGTCGCAGCCAAGGTGCTGGCGACCAGTGACGACATCGACAGGATCGCGTCGGAAGGCGATGCCGCCGATGTCCAGGCGCTGCGGGGCTGGCGCCAGGAGGTGTTCGGCAAGCAGGCGCTGCGGCTGGTGCGCGGGGAGATCGGCATCAAGTTCGAAAACCGCAAGATCGCGGTCTTCGACATCGAGGGCTAGCGACGGGTCATGCCAGCGCCGCAACGTGCACGGCGAACAGGACCCAGCCGACGCCGAGAACCGCGAACCCGGCCGCAAACAGCGCGCTGCGCATCCCGAGCCGGTTGCTGGTGAGATGAACCGAGGCGTGGGCGAAGCGTAGGGCGACAAAAACCCATGCGATCGCCACCGTTGCGGCGCCGACGCCGCTACTGACGTAGAGCGACAGACAGAGCGCGTAGAAAAGGACGGGCAGTTCGAACTGGTTCATCAGGTTGTTCGACGCCGTCGCACTGCCTTCCGGCTCGCTGCCACGGGTGGTGTAGACTTTCGGTCGCACAGCCCCTGCGATCAGCGGGCCGAAGCGCCGCCTGCCCAACACGGCGTAGACCATGTAGGTCAGGAAAACCTGGGCCAGCATCGGCCAGAAAATCTGCGACTGGTTCATCGTCGTCCTCCGCCGGCATCCCTAGACCGCGCAGAGAGACAATGCCACATCGCCCGCCAACATTTTCGCGCGCAAGAAAAAGGCCGGCTTGCGCCGACCTTCTTCCTCGAGAATTGCGATCCGCTTACTGAACGAAGACAGTGAGCTGACCGTCGGCGCCGACATCGGCGGCGATGATCGACGATACGTCCACCGACTGCTGGTCGAGCTCCGACTTCAGGGCACTGTTCGCCTCGATCGCCGTCTGAAGCTCGGTCGTCGCCTCGGCGTTCTTCGAGATGGCGTTGTTCACGGCTACCTCGTTATTGCCCTTGGCGAGATCGCCGACCTTCACGACCTTGACGTTGGAGACATCCGTCATGGCCTTGACTTCCGCGGCGGTGTCCACGTTGGACTTCAGCGACGACATCAGGAGGCCAAAATTGGCGTCCGAGGACGTGCTGGCGGTGATGCCTGAATCTGTCGTGGTGGTGGCCGAACCGTCACTTGCGCTCGTGCCGGTGCCGATCTCTGCGTCGGTGTTCATGCCGGCTCCTGCATTGGCACCACTACCGCCTGCCTGGACCTTCACGTCCGAGCTGGCATTGCCGCCCGCATTGACATCAAGAGCCAGAGCCGGCACGGCGGCCAGCGAGGCAAGGAGTGCAGTCGTGGTGATCAAGCTTGTGCGTTTCATCGTTAGTACCTTTCTGTTGGTCCCTTCGCCACAGAAATGCGTTAACAATCAAAGCGTTCCAGCCACACTCTTGGTCGTTTCGTGGAGTTTTGGGGACGAAATTCCGACAACTTTGTGAAGCCCGCCTGAGCAAGCCAGCACGGGTTGCGCGCGCGGTGCGCGACACCGTCGGACCGCGCTCCGACGATGCCGACAGCCTCCCAAATATGCGGTTACATGCCGCCCGAGTAGTTGGGACTCTCGCGTGTGATCGTGACGTCGTGCGGATGGCTCTCGCGCAGGCCGGCATTGGAGATGCGGACGAAGGTGGAGCGTTCGCGGAACTGCGGCAGGTCGCGGGCGCCGACATAGCCCATGGCAGCCTTCAGGCCACCCGCAAGCTGGTGGAGGACGCCCGAAACGGGTCCCTTGTACGGCACCTGGCCCTCGATCCCCTCCGGCACCAGCTTCAGCGTGTCGCGGACCTCGGCCTGGAAATAGCGATCGGCCGAACCTCGCGCCATGGCACCGACCGAGCCCATGCCGCGATAGGCCTTGAACGAACGTCCCTGGTGCAGATAGACCTCGCCCGGGCTCTCGTCGGTGCCCGCGAGCAGCGAGCCGATCATCGCGGCATTTGCGCCTGCCGCCAATGCCTTAGCCAGATCGCCTGAGTATTTGATTCCGCCATCGGCAATGACCGAGACGTCGGCACGGTGGGCAGTCTCGACCGCCGACATGATGGCGGAGAGCTGCGGCACACCCACACCGGCGACGATGCGCGTGGTGCAGATGGAACCGGGGCCAATACCGACCTTGACGGCGTCGGCGCCGGCATCGATCAGCGCCTGCGTGCCATCCGCGGTCGCCACGTTGCCGGCCATGATGCGCACCGAATTGGACAGCTTCTTGGCGCGCATGACCGCGTCGAGCACGCGCTGCGAATGGCCGTGCGCAGTGTCGATGACCAGCAGGTCAACACCGGCATCGATCAATCGCTCCGCGCGTTCGAAGCCGTCGTCGCCGACGCTCGTCGCGGCGGCGACCCGCAGGCGGCCCTGGGCGTCCTTGGATGCGTTCGGGTTGAGCTGCGACTTCTCGATATCCTTGACCGTGATGAGGCCGACGCAGTTGTAGTCCTTGTCGACAACGAGCAGCTTTTCGATGCGCCGCTGGTGCAGCAGGCGCTTGGCTTCGTCCGGATCGACGTTCTCGCTGACTGTAACGAGATTGTCCCTAGTCATCAGTTCGGCCACACGCTGGGACGGATCTGAGGCAAAGCGGACGTCGCGGTTGGTCAGGATGCCAACCAGCCGGCCGGTGATCTGGCCACCCTTGCCGCCGTTCTCGACGACCGGAATGCCGGAAATGCGGTAGGTCTCCATGAGGGCCCGCGCGTCGGCGAGCGTACCGTCCGGGCCGATCGTCACCGGGTTCACGACCATGCCGGACTCGTATTTCTTGACCTGGCGGACCTGCTCGGCCTGCTCGACGGGCGTAAAATTGCGATGAATGACGCCGATGCCGCCGGCCTGCGCCATGGCAATGGCAAGGCGCGATTCGGTCACCGTATCCATGGCCGCCGAGAGGATCGGGATGTTGAGCTCGATGTCGCCGGCAATGCGGGTTCGCACGTCGGTCTCGCCGGGCATGACCTCGGAATGGCCGGGCTGCAGCAGCACGTCGTCAAAAGTCAGCGCCAGCGCGCCGGTAGCCGTATCGATGATCTTTGCCATTGCCGATCCTTGTAATGCGAAACAGGCGCTAGCCCATGGGACCGCGCCGACTCGAATCTTCCCTTTCAGGATTGGCACGGGCTGGTACCACGTCGCAGGGAGGTTGAAAAGCCGGGTGGACGTATGATCGATGCGCTCTGGAAAAAGCCGCGCCGACGCTTGTGCTAAAACCCTGCGACAACCGCGGACCGCTCGTGCTAACGGCTGATCAGGCCGCGACAGAAGCAGCCGGTCTTCCGAATGACACCCCGGGAAACGCCTTGAAACGAACCGTCCCGCTGATTCTCGCGGTTGCTCTGTTCATGGAGAACATGGATTCGACGGTGATCGCCACATCGCTGCCGGCGATCGCCACCGATGTGGGGACCTCGCCGATCGCGCTAAAGCTGGCGCTGACCGCCTATCTCGTGGCGCTTGCCATCTTCATCCCTGTCAGTGCGTGGGTCGCCGACCGCTACGGGGCGAAGCTGGTGTTTCGCGTGGCCATCGCCGTCTTTGTCGTCGGTTCGGTCGCCTGCGCGTCATCCGGCGCCTTGCTCGAGTTCGTGCTCGCGCGGTTCCTGCAGGGCATGGGCGGCGCCATGATGACGCCGGTGGCGCGGCTGGTGCTGGTGCGTGCGACCGACAAGCGCGACCTCGTCTCCGCAATGGCCTGGCTGACCATCCCCGGACTGATCGGGCCGCTGGTCGGACCACCGATCGGCGGCTTCATCACCACCTTCGTAAGCTGGCACTGGATTTTCCTCATCAACGTGCCGATCGGCTTTGCCGGAATCTGGCTCGCCGGGCGATATCTGCCGGAGATCGAGCCCGCGCACGCAAAGCGCCTCGATACCAAAGGCTTCCTGCTTTCAGGCACCGCCGCGTCGGGCGTCGTGTTCGGCCTGTCGGTCGTCAGCCTGCCGGCCCTGCCGCCGATCGTCGGCGGCATCGTGCTTGTCATCGGCGTAGCTGCGGGGCTCCTTTACCTGCGCCATGCAAGAACGACGCCCGACCCGATCCTCGACTTCCGTCTGTTCCGGAACCCGGTGTTTCGCGCCGCCGTCGGTGGCGGCTCACTGTTCCGCATCGGCAGCGGGGCAACGCCATTCCTGCTGCCGCTGCTCTTCCAGCTGGGTTTCGGCATGACGCCATTCCAGTCGGGCATGCTGACATTCGCGTCGGCACTGGGGGCAATCGCGATGAAGTTTCTCGCCTCCTTCACCCTGCGCGTCGGCGGCTTCCGCACGGTGCTGGCCACAAGTGCACTGCTTGGCGGAATTTTCGTCGCGGCAAGCGCCCTCTTCACGCCGCATACCCCGCACGTCATCATCATCGCCGTGCTGGTCGGCTCCGGCTTCCTGCGCTCGCTTTTCTTCACGTCGGCCAATGCGCTGGTGTTCGCCGACATCGACGCGTCCGAGGCCAGCCAGGCGACCGCCATCTCGGCTGCCTCGCAGCAGATCAGCGTCGCCATCGGCGTGGCCGTCGGCGGCGGATTGCTTGAGGGCACGACCTATTTCACGGGCGAGCCTGTCGGCGCCGACAGCTTTGCCTTCGCCTTCCTCACCGTCGGCGCCATTACGGCGATTTCGATGTTTCCGTTCCTGAGGATGCAATCCGACGCCGGCAAATCGGTGTCGGGCCATCGTGTTCGGCTGCCGGCCGGCGAGGATCCCGCGCCTCTGGCCTGACGGTCACTGCCTGCCCTTGAAGTCCTTCGCCAGCAGGTAGAGTTCGACCGACTCGCCGCGTGATGCCGGTGGCTTGACGTGGTGGACCGAGCGGAAGTTCCTCTTCAAGAGGTCGAGCAGCGCGTGCTCCGTGCCGCCCTGGAACGTCTTGGACAGGAAATGGCCGCCCGGCTTCAGCACCGAGATCGCAAAGTCCGCGGCAACTTCGCAAAGGTGCTCGGTGCGGATGTGGTCGGTGCGGCGATGGCCGGTGGTGGGTGCCGCCATGTCCGACAGGACGATGTCGGGCTCGCCGCCCAGAACCTCGACCAGCCGCGCGGGTGCCGCGTCGTCGAGAAAATCCATCTCCAGCACCTCGGCGCCCGGCACATGGTCCATGCCGAGATAGTCGATGCCGACGACATGCGGATGTTCCGGCGCCGACTTCGTGCGCGCGGCTGCGACCTGGCACCAGCCGCCGGGGGCGGCGCCGAGGTCGATGACCTTCATGCCGGGTTTCAGCAGCTTGTAGCGATCGTCTATCTCGATCAGCTTGTAGGCGGCGCGCGAGCGATAGCCGTCGGCCTTCGAGCGCTGGACATAGGGGTCATTCATGTGGCGCTCGAGCCAGCGCCGCGAGGATTCCTTCAGTCCGCGCTTCTTCTTGATGCGGGTCCTGAGAACCCGCGTCGCCCCCGGCTTTACCGGCTTCTTCGTGGTCATGACCGCTGCCTGTTCCGCCAGTTGCGCCGCCAGACGCCGGCGTCGCCCATCAATTCGGAGAGAATGCCCTCGCGCAGGCCGCGGTCGGCAACGCGTACGCGCTCCGAAGGCCAGACATCGCGGATGGCTTCGAGAATGGCGCAGCCGGCCAGCACCAGATCGGCCCGGTCGGCGCCGATGCAGGCGTTGCCGACCCGAGCCTCGAAATCCCACCCAAGCAGCTTTTCGACCATGCGGTCGACACTCGCACGGTCCATCCACAGGCCGTCGACCCGGCGCCGGTCGTAGCGCTCGAGCCCGAGATGCACGCCGGCCAGCGTCGTCACCGTGCCGGAGGTGCCGAGAAGATGGAATTTTCCGCCCTGCACCAGATGATCGAGCCGGCTGCGGCCCTCGAACTTCTCCAGCATCTCCCTGACACAGTCGACCATCGCCTTGAAGGTTTCGGGGGTTACGTCGCGGCCGCCGAAGCGCTCGGCAAGCGACACCACGCCGACCGGCAGCGACGTCCAGGCGACAATGTGGCTGGCAAGCCGCGGCGAACGGTGGCCCCTGACGTCGATCAGCGCGATCTCGGACGAGCCGCCGCCAATGTCGAACAGCACCACGCCGTCGGTGTCACGCTCGACCAGCGAGCCGCAACCGGAAACCGCCAGTCGTGCCTCGGTCTGGCGGTCGATGATTTCGAGGGTGAGCCCGGCCTCGGCCTGGACCCGCTCGAGAAACGCGCTGCCGTTTTCGGCGGAACGGCAGGCCTCCGTGGCGATCAGCCGGAACTTTTCCACCGCGCGGTTGCGCAGCTTGTCGCCGCAGATCTTGAGGGCCTCGATGGCGCGGTCCATCGCCGCCTCGGACAGCCTGCCGCTGGCCGAGAGCCCCTCCCCCAGCCTCACGATGCGGGAAAAGGCGTCGATGACGCGAAACTGGCCCGGACGGCCGGGAACGGCGACCAGAAGGCGGCAATTGTTGGTGCCGAGATCAAGTGCCGCGAAAACCGGGAGGTCCTGGTTCGGCGGCCAGCGCGACTCGCGCGTGCCACCCACGGCGGGTGGTGCCGTTGCAATCTCGACGCCGATATCGGGGACCGGCGCCGGAGCGGCAGGCATGCCTTCGCCGGCCGGATTGGCCACTGCGTCGCGCGCAAAAACCTTTCGGCCGCGCTTGCGCTTGCGCCGACGCTTTGACTTCTGCTTCGGGTTCAGTCCGCCTGCCGGTCCCTGCGTGGACGGGGCCTGCCCCGTCCGACCCGCTGCGGAAGCTTCGGCACCGGGTGCCGGCACCATGAAACTTCCAGACTCACCCGCTTCCGGCGCGCCCGCGCCAGTGTCGCGGTCTTCCACCTTGATGCCCTCTGCGCCGCGCGAACCAGAACGGACGCAGCCTGCGCTATTCGATTTTCAGTTGGCGACAGGATAGCAGCGAGCATCACGATCACCAAGGGCCGAGCGCGCTAATTCGCGGCGACCCGGCGTAACCCCGGCAAATGGTTGAACTGCAAGGCGAATGACGCAATGCTGCCGCGCGGGGCATGCTAGGGCTCGGGTTCCCACTTGTTGCGGCGGCGATGAACAGCAGCACATGAAGCTCAGGAGATTCTTCTGGCCGGTGATCGGCCTGTCGGCGGTCGCGTTTTCGATCTGGCTGCTGCTCAACGAATTGCGCGGCATATCGCTCGACGATGTCTGGGATGGCCTTGCCGCCATTCCTCCGCGTGCCTGGATCATGTCGGGCCTGAGTTCGCTGATCGCCTATCTTGCGCTTGCCGACTACGACCAGATGGCGCTTTCGCATCTCGGCAAGCGGGTTTCTTGGGTCTTTGTCGCGCTCTGCTCCTTCACCACCTACGCGCTGTCGCACAATCTCGGCGGATCCGTGCTTTCCGGGGCGGTGATCCGCTACCGGGCCTATGAGACAAGGGGATTGTCGGCGCAGGAAGTCGGCGTGCTCGTCGCCTTCTGCTGGTTCACCTTCGTGCTGGCGACGATATTGGTGGTGAGCGCGGTGCTGCTCTTGTCGCCGGATTTGCTCGGACGCTTTGCCGATTTCGCGGGGCCGGCCGTGTCGCGCGCGGCCGGTGCGGCGGGCCTTCTCTTCGTCGCGCTCTACGTGCTCGGTAGCTGGCTCGGCCTGCGGCCGCTCAGACTGGGCAGTTTTCAACTCCACTATCCGTCCCTGCCGCTGGTCGCCCGCCAGTTGCTCGTCGGACCGCTCGAACTGCTCGCCGCCGCAGCGATCATCTATTTTGCTCTGCCGGCCACCGGCAACCCGGGCTATCTGGCGGTGCTCGGCATATTCGTCATATCCTTCTCGGCGGCGCAGATCTCGCACGCGCCTGGCGGGATCGGCGTGCTGGAAGTGGTGTTTCTGGGCGGCATGCCCGATATCGATCCGGTCTCCGTGCTGGCGGCACTGCTGGTCTTCCGGCTGTTTTACCTGATCATTCCGCTGATCGCCGCACTCGGCGTCGTGGCAGCTTTCGAGAAGGCGCAGTACGGCAAACACTGAGGCGCCGGCGGGCTTCAGGGGCGCGCGCCACGCCGACCCGCCTCAATCGCGCCATCGGGCTTGACTATTCGTCCGTCATGGCTACAACGCAGCCAAACTGGACACAGCCGCTCGTGTGCCGACACAGACGAGCGCTGCTGGGGAATAGGTTAACGGTAGACCCACGGACTCTGACTCCGTTAGTCCTGGTTCGAATCCAGGTTCCCCAGCCAAATTGCTTCCAGAAATCCTTGAAACCTGCGGAATTCCGGTCCTCCGGAAACGCCCCGTTTCCGTGCCGAAACGGCCTTTCACAAGTGGTGCCCACAACTGATGCCCAGAGCTGGTGTCCAGCCGCCTTGGGCCGACGGAGCACGGGCGGATGGGATTGCGAAGGAACTAGGTCGAACACCAGGCTCTCAGAGGACCGATCTCCTACTGACGCGCACTCGTTGCGCGCCTGGCAACTCGACCAGGAACGCGACATTTCCGTCGGCAGAAAATGGCGATCGCTTCATTGCCTGTCTCCTCGGTTGATGAACAGGCCAACCTCAAAACGAGCACAATTCAGGGGAAGACGTCAGTTCCGCGGCACGAGCGGGTCCGATGCCTTGACAGGCTAAAGTATAGGCCCCAATTCGGTTCCTATCGTTTACACCTAGCCAGCATTCTGAGAAAGCCACTCTAGCGATGAGAGATTCTCTGGCCGAAAAAATTTCGATCGTGACAGTCACGCATGAAAGTTCTGGTGTCGTGGAAACGCTTCTGGCGAGTGTAAGGAGTCTATGCCCGGTCATTATTGTGGACAACGCGTCGAACGACGTGGAGAAAACAGAAGAGATTGTACATCACTACTCTGCGTCGCTGATCAAGAACAGTGTGAACAGCGGCTTCGGTTTTGCGTCTAATCTCGGCCTTGCCAACACCAAGTCGGAGTTTATTCTGTTTGCCAATCCAGATATCGAGTTACTCGATGGGGCACTCGAAGGCCTGGTGGCTGGCTTGGAGAAGTACCCCGATTGTGTCGCCGCCAATCCCAGAATAGTCGATACAGGTGGCCGGGCACGCTTCAAACGCCGAAGCGTATTGCTTGGCGCAGACGAGTGGACGCGCGAGCCTATCGATGATTGCAGGGTGATGGTCCTGAGTGGTGCCGCGCTGTGCGTCAGGCGCAGTGCGTTTCTAAAGGTCGGTGGATTCGACAACAACATATTTCTGTTTCACGAGGACGACGACCTCAGTATCCGTCTCCGCCGCGCCGGCGGCGCACTGATGTATTTCCCTAGCAGCTCAATCGTTCATTCGGAGGGAATGGGGTCCAAGCGAACTCCATCGATCGCCTGGCGAAAGGGATGGTCGATGGGTCGGTCAAGGACCTACACGTCACGCAAGCACGGCATACCTTACGGCGTGGCGCGGGGGGTGGCATCCGCCGCCGGACATATGTTCAACCCCGAAATGCTCTGGTCTCCCGTCAGATGGGCAAAGCAGGTGGGCTTTCTGTCCGGAACGCTGTTCGAGATGGTGGCGGGCAAACAGCCCGATACGCTTGGAAAACTCCGTCGGTCCCAACCATGATCAGCCGGCGCAAGCTTCGGCGTGAAGCGCTGCGGCTGTTGCGGCAGGCCACGAGCGCGCCGAGGCTGCTGACAGAGTTTCTGTTTGCAACCTGGTGGCACGATCGCATTTCGAGGCCGCGCCAGGTCCGGACGCAAGGCGACGTGCCGCAGAGCGCAAAGATAGCCATCTACCTGATTTATCCGCGCCATGGCTTGCTGGACACGCATGTCGAGAGTTTGCGATACATCCTTTCGCGCGGCTACTCGCCAGTGACCGTCTGCAATGTCTTTCTATCGCAGAAAGATCGCAAAAGGCTTGCCGGACTCAGTTACCGGATCATCGAACGGGAGAATGTCGGCTATGATTTCGGCGGCTACCGGGAAGGCGTTCTCAGCATCGCGGGGGATCTGCCCGCGCTGGAGCGGCTGGTGCTTCTCAACGACTCCTGCTGGTTTCCCCTCCCCGGTTCGCAAGACTGGCTAAGCCTGGCGGAATCCGCCGGCCTGGACTATGTCGGGGCCGCCAGCAACTATGGCATCGACGCACCGGAAATCGACCGGTTCAGAGAGCTTGACTGGCGCTATGACAGCACGCGCCACAGTTTCCACTACTGCTCCTTTGCGCTTTCCCTTTCATCGAGAATTGCCCGGGACCCGAAGTTCCTTCGCTTCTGGCGCCGCTACCGGCTGTCCAACCAGAAGTCACGAACCGTGCGCCGGGGCGAGATAGGCCTCACCCAATGGGCCATACGCCAGGGATATTCCCATGGTTCGGCGTTCACCATCGACAGGCTCGACCATGATCTCGACGCCCTCGACAGCGACAGGCTCAAAGAGATCGTCAACGATCTCGTCATTCCCGAACACGTCATTCTCAACGACAAGATCGAAGAGTTGATCGGCGAGGCAAACACGAAAGGCGTCGACCGCA
The DNA here is from genome assembly GCA_947259295.1 of uncultured Rhizobiaceae bacterium. Lineage (GTDB taxonomy): Bacteria > Pseudomonadota > Alphaproteobacteria > Rhizobiales > Rhizobiaceae > CAMYMG01. The sequence continues at coordinate 1,730 of CAMYMG010000099.1, read as the reverse complement.
GGACGCTGGAGAAGATCATTCTAACCGCTGTTGCGAGCCAGGGAATGGCCTATTCAATTCCCCAGTACCTGATCGACCGTCAGGCCTATTCCTTCCTGAAGAAATCGCCGATCAGGCTCGACCCCAGAGCGTCCCGCAAGACATTCGAGATCATCGACCGGCTCGGCGACGCCGGCTGGGCCATGAAGCTGGAGGCTGAGGCGATGTTCAAGGAGGGGGTTAGCAGGGATCGAGTGAGGCCTGACCAGAACCACCCTGCCCGGTTGGTTGAATTTGAGGACGAACGCCCGAAGTCAGCCACCGAAGCGGCAACATCCTCTGTTCCTCACAGGTCGTGCATCAATATTGCCGTGTAGTTTTCATCAGCCTAAGAATTTGCGGATCGAGACGATCCCTTTCGGCCCTCTGCTTAGGGCGCATCTCGGAGGACCGAAACAAAATGAGCTTGGCGCCATCTGTTGACATGGTCGACCGGGAAAAGGCCCTGCGGGAGCGAGTCGAAGCGCGACTTGAGCAAGCCGAACGGGAACTTGACGCCATAAAATCCTCCTCCCTATGGCGGATGATCTTCCTAATGCGAAAGGCGACCCAATTCGTTTCGGCCTATTCGGGCCGCATTGTGCGCACGGCGTTCACTCGCAAGCCGCAAACCTCGATCTCCGTCGTCTCATCTTCGGACGCGACTCGCCCTAAGCCAACCGAAGTAGATGAAAAAGGCGACAGTCGCACGGCCAGGATCCTTCCACTTCTGCGCTGCCCATCGACAGGTGGAATGCTGTCGCAATCCGGTCAGGAACTGCTCTCCGAGGACGGAAAAGCTCGTTGGCCAATACGAAACGGCGTACCCGTGCTTTACCCTGGATTGCCAAATCCGCGAATCGTGGACGACGACCACATAAGCCACGGCATCCCTGCCGATGCGATGCAGTTCATCCGATCAGTCGACGGGAACGTTCTCCATTTAAGTGCTGGTGGTTCCGCCCAGCGAATTGACAATGTCATTGAAGCTGAAGCGGCATTGTTCCGACATACAGATGTGATCGCGGATGCACATAACTTGCCCTTCGCGGATGGAGTCTTCGAAGGGGTTGTCGCGATGAACGCATTCGAACATTATCGTGACCCGAAACGAGCTGCCCAGGAGATACTGCGAGTCTTAGCACCAGGCGGTCGTGTATTTATACACACTGCCTTTATCCAACCACAACACGAGGCTCCTTGGCACTTCTACAACTGTACAAAATATGGATTGATGGAGTGGTTTGAATCCTTTGAGACCGAACGGCTACGAGTATCCGAAAACTTCCACGCCGGATTTGCCATTTCCTGGCTAGCTTCAGAGTGCGAGGCCGCTCTTCGGAGGTGGACTTCCGCAGAGGCAGCTAACAAGCTCCTTGCCGTGCCAGTCGGAAAACTCGTGTCGTATTGGCGGACGCCGGAACTAAGGGAAAATCCCGATGAGGAGGTCTGGCTAAATCTAGCCGGCTTGCCGCAATCGGCACAAGAAGTCGTAGCCGCAGGCTTCGAGTTCGTGGGTCGAAAGCCAGAATGAAAATCTTGTTCCCTCGATTCGAGGCTACAAACAAACTCGGACACGAAACGCTCTGACGTGCTCCCCGTTTTGTCCGCGTCTATAAGTTAGCCCTGTTCACGTTGTGATCCTTGACGGATCGGGTTGCGTATTCAAGCGGGGTGAGCCCATCGAGGCTCGTGTGTGGGCGATTCACATT
>CAMYMG010000098.1 GCA_947259295.1 uncultured Rhizobiaceae bacterium | reverse complement strand
GCGGCGCCGGCACCATCCTCGTCGGCCTGCGCGAGCGCTGGCCGCACATCGCGGCGACGCTGATGGAACTGCCGACCGTCGCCGCGGTCGCGCCGGCGATCCTCGCCGAGTACGGCGCCGGCGAGGTGACGGTCGAGGCCGGCGACATAACGCAGGCGCCATCCCGCGGCCGGCACGATCTGGCGATCCTCAAGGCCGTCGTCCAGGTGCTTCCGCCCGGCCAGGCGCGCCGTTCGATCCTCAACGCGGCACAGAGCCTGGTGCCCGGCGGCGAGATCGCCATCGCCGGCGCCGGCGTGGTCGACGACGACCGGCTCGGCCCGCCCGACGGCGTGTTCCTTAACCTCACCTTCCTCAACCTCTACCGCCACGGCGAAGCCTATACCGAGGGCCAGTACCGCGCCTGGATGGGCGAAGCCGGCTTCCGCGACATCACCCGCTCCACCCTGCCAAACGGCAGCACGCTGTTCCGCGGCCGCCTGCCCGGCGCCGGCGAAGCCTGAGGCCGGCCTGCTCGCCAGCGCTTCCATTGTCGCCGGATTCCTGTAGGACTTGGCGGTTCTGGGTGCATGTCTACCTTCAGCATGGGGCTTCGATGTCAGTTTTGTCGCGTAACAATGTGCAGATCAGCGGTGCCGGCGATCAGCCGATGATGTTCGCCCACGGGTTCGGCTGCGATCAGAACATGTGGCGCTTCGTGGCGCCGGCCTTTGAAGCCGACTACAAGGTCGTGCTGTTCGACCATGTCGGTGCCGGCCGTTCCGATTTGTCGGCTTACAAAGCTGACAAATACGCCTCCCTGCAGGGCTATGCCGACGATGTCGTCGAGATCTGCCGCGAGCTCGGCCTGTCCCGGGTGATCTTCGTTGGCCACTCGGTCAGCGCCATGATCGGCGCCCTGGCATCGGTCAAGGCGCCGGAGCTGTTCGAAAGCCTGGTGATGGTTGGGCCGTCGCCGCGTTACATCGACGATGCCGGCTACAATGGCGGCTTCAGCGCCGCGCAGATCGACGAGCTTCTGCACTCGCTGGCCGACAACCACATGGGCTGGTCGGCGTCGATGGCGCCGGCGATCATGGGCAACCCGGATCGTCCGGAGTTGGCCGAGGAACTCACCGACAGTTTCTGCCGCACCGATCCCGACATCGCGCGGGAATTCGCCCGCGTCACCTTCACCTCCGACAACCGCGCCGACCTGCCGCGCATCCGCGCGCGCACGCTGGTGCTGCAATGCGCCAACGACATCATCGCCGCCGAGCAGGTGGGCGAGTATGTCCACGCGCAAGTGCCCGACAGCAAGCTGGTCTATCTCGAGGCGAGTGGCCATTGCCCCAATCTCAGCGCCCCCGACGAGGTGATCGCGGCCATTCGCGATTTTGCCTAGATGATCCATCCGGGTGAGGGCAAGGCAGAACAGGTCGAGGACCTGAACGATCTCTACGAAAACGCACCGTGCGGGTATCTCTCGCTCAATCCGCGCGGCCTCATCGTGAAGTCCAACGCTACCCTGTCGTCCTGGCTCGGCGTGCCGGCGGAGCAACTCGTCGGCAAGCGCCTGCGCGACCTCTTGAACGTCGCCGGCAGCATCTTCTACGAAACCCACTTCGCGCCGCTGCTGCGCATGCAGGGCTTCTTCAACGAGGTCGCCCTCGACCTGGTCACCGCCGACGGTTCAGTGCTGCCGGTGCTTGCCAATGCCGTCGAGAAGCGCGACGCGGACGGCGCGCTCTTGTTCACGCGGGTGACCTTGTTCCAGGCGACCAAGCGGCGGCGCTACGAGCGCGAGCTGGTCGACGCGCAGGCGGCCGAGCGCAAGCTCGGCAAGCTGCGCGACCAGTTCATCGCCGTGCTCGGCCACGACCTGCGCAATCCGGTCGCTGCCCTCAATGCGGGCGTCCAGATGCTGCTCAAGCAGCCGCAGAGCGACAGGTCGCTGCATGTCATCGGCCTGATGCAGGGCAGCCTCTCGCGCGTCGCCGAACTGATCGACAACGTCATGGACCTGGCGCGCAGCCAGTCGGGCGGCGGCATCAGGCTGGCGCGCGACGCGAAAGAGCCGCTGGCACCGGTGCTGCGCCAGGTCATCGAGGAGCTGGAGGCCGCCCATCCGCGCTGCGCCATCGAGGCCGAGATCGCGCTCGGCGAGCCGGTCGATTGCGATCGCCGGCGCATCGCCCAGCTGGTGTCCAACCTTCTCAGCAACGCGATCACGCATGGCGCCTCCGGCCAGCCCGTCCGGCTGCACGCCGGCACGACCGGCGGCGAACTGCAAATCTGGGTGGCAAACCGCGGCGAGCCCATCCCCGAGGAGGTGATGGCGCACCTGTTCCAGCCCTTCTTCCGCGGCAGCACGCGGTCCGACCAGCAGGGGCTTGGGCTCGGCCTGCACATAGCCTCCGAAATCGCCCGCGCGCATGGCGGCTCGCTCGACGTCCAGTCGGTCAACGAGGAAGTCCGCTTCACCTTCCGCATGCCGCTGGCGGCTGAGGCAAGCTGAGTGAGATGGTAGTGATATGGGTGGCCAGCTATCGGTCCACCAAGGGCGCGTTGCCTCGTCCGCAGAAAGACAGGTGCCTCGTCTACCTCAATTCCTAGCCCGGTCCTTTCGTACTTTCCCACCACACTCCGGATAGCGGACGCAGCCTAGAAATTTTCCAAACCGCCCCTGTCGTTCGACTAGCCAGCCGCTTTTGCAAACGGGACAGGCGCGATTGCTGGAGCCACAGCTGCATTCCGCGACGACTGTTTCCTGGGTCCTCTGCGGTAAATCCATGCCGCAGTCAGAGCACGCAGGCAGCAGATTGCCGCAATGTTGGACATGTTCGCAACGGTACCAGGTGCGCCCGTCCTTGCCGCGAACATCCAACAGCCGCCCATTGCATTCGCGGCATTCAAATGCCGGCATGTTCGATCCCGGAGTAGCGGCCACTACGCCAGCGGGATCCTCCATCAACTCGCCGATGAAAGCGGAGGGACGCGATTTTGATGCGAGTATTGTGAGCGTTTGTCGGGCCCGTGTCATCGCCACATACATCAGGCGGCGCTCCTCAGCGTGTTCGAAAGGTTCGTCTTCCGGGGAAACCAAGGTAAGGAGCGGGTCGTCGACTATCTCGGATGGAAACCCCATCCGCCCGCTGTCGCAGTTCAGGAGCACGACATGATCCGCTTCGAGCCCTTTCGATGCGTGAACCGATTTGAAGCTGATTCGAAGCCGCGGATAGCTCCTTTGCAATTCCGTCATGTTCGGTTCGAGGAAGCGATATCGCCCCAGAATGAGCACACTGGGCATCCGGTCCGCATCGATACCCTTGGTGGACAATTCGGCGAGCGCCTCATGGAGCTTCTTCTCGTTTTCGCCCTTTGCCACCATCGATACTCTGATCGCCGGTTCCGTTGCCGACCCGGCCGGCACTATTTTCTTGTCGATTTGAGCAGGATTTTTGAGTACGAAGGTTCTGGCCGCAAAGGCGATCTGATCGACCGAGCGAAATGTCCGCCCAAGATCGATCACTTCATGCACACCGGTCTTGCCGTTAAAACGCCCGCCGAACTCCTCTCCAAAACGCCGCATGACGTGGATGTCGGATCCGGCAAAACGGAAGATCGATTGCCAATCATCACCAACGGCAAATATCCGAGCATCCGGATACTGTGATTTTAGCGCCTTGACCAATCGAGCGCGCCCCTGCGAAATATCCTGGAATTCGTCGACGAGTATGTGGCGGAACGGGCTGACGTACTTTCCGCTTTCGACGTAATTCGCGGCTCGCAGAACCATATCCTCGAAGTCGATCCTTCCTTTTAGGCGCTTCTCGTATTCCACAAATACTGGCTCGAACACGGAGAGGAACGCTCTCGCTCGTTCGCCCATCTTCAAGCGGTCGCCTTTCGCGCTGCAGTCGGACAGGCTGTAGCCGCCACCTTTGAACTTTCGCAGGAATGTTGCGAGTAATTGCGAGAACTGGTCAACTTGATGCATCGCCGTGACGCGATCGAAAATCGTCTCTGCAAGCCGTGGCTCCACCGTCACGTGCGGAGACAGCTTTTCGGCAAGACTCGAAAGTAGTCGACCCTCCTGCCTCTCGTAGCTGTACGTTTCGATCAAGGTTGTCTCATGCTCGGCATGGACTTGCCGCTTCCAAGCCATGCCTGCGAGATAGTCGTCGCGGTCGACGAAAGGAGCTGTGACCAGTCGTTCGCTGCCGTCCTTCATCTTTTGGCGGCGCACACCAAAATGCTCGATGTATATGCCGCTGTCAGACAGCCGGAAGTCAGGACAATAGTCCCGCCGTCCTGATCCCGGCAGTTCATGCTCATAAACCGGTTCGTATTCGTACTCTATGCCGTTTTCGTAGAGCCAGTTGGCGATCTGAAGCTCTTCGTAACTTTTGACCCTCTCGCCTTGAAGTGTGCGCAGGTCCTGTTGTTCCATGTGGCGATAGAAGTCGTGTTTGGTCTTAAAATCCCACTCCGTCTTTGGCTCGACAAGAAAATGGGAAAACCAACGAACGATCGCGCGCGCCACGTCGGACATCGCTCGAACGAGATCCTTCAGAATGTCCTTGATCAAGTTAACGAATTTCAAGTCATCCGTCGCATGGTCGGCTAGCGCCGGTTTTGAGCCCTCGACATCTCCGATGATGTTCAAGGCAAGCGCATGAAAGGTTCGCGCCATGATTGGAACGCCCGATCGTGCTTCGACCCGCTCGGACATTTCGTTGGCAGCGTTCCGAGCGAAGGCAAGCAATAGCACCTCATCGGGCCGACGGATCCCGGCTTTGACCAAATAGGCGGCCTTGGCCGTGATCACGCTGGTCTTGCCTGAACCCGCGCCCGCCAAGACGAGCGTTGCATCCTCGTCAACGACGACGGCGAGCCGCTGCTCAGGCGTCAGTGGCTTGCTTTCGATAGTGTCGAAGAAGTTTTTCCAGCGATCGAGTTCATACTCTACGAACACTGCGATCGCTTGTTGTCGAATAGCCTCGGCATCGGCGGCGAATGATCTGACGAGGGCAACTTCCGCAGCTCGTTGCGGTCCAATTGCCTCGGGTTGAAGCTTTGATAGCAGCGCGGTGTCAAGCGCGCTGGCCGCATTTAGAAGAGGCCTGATGCGGCATGCGGCGGGGTACCAAACAGGCCGCGACAATTCGCGAATAGCCCGATGAAGCTCAGTGAAGCGATCCGCCTCGCGCTCGAACGCAGACACGTGGTGCTCGACCCACGCATTTCGCAAGTCTTGCGCAAACGCTTCTGCTTCGCGGTAGCGGGTGCCACGAAGTTTGAGGTCAGTGGTTTGATGCGTCGGCGCGGTCAGGCTCGTCCCCAGCAGCCCGCGACTGACGATGGGAGGCGCAGTGAGCGCGTCAAGGGGCACCAGTTGCGTCTTGCCGCGTTTGATTACATGCAGTTTTCGTCCATCGAGTTCCAATGTTCGGGGTGTCTTGCCAAGCGGATCAAACAGCAATCCGAGCACTGGTCTCTGCCGTAATCTCTTCAATGGAATCCGCCTCACAGCTATGTCTAAGAACCAAGAGGTCATACCCATCACTAGGTGATGAATTCAGGACCCGTGAGTATACAGTTCGGACCGAAGCCGGTTTGACAACGTTCCCATCTCGTCTCATTCCGGTCGCAATAGCAACCTCAACCACGTAGTGTTGGCCGTTAGACGTAGCCTGTCGTAAACGCGTCCCCCTCATCTATCCACTGTCCCCCCTTTCCATCCACACCCTTAGCCACCTCCCGCATAATCCCCGCCCGAGGGAGCCGCGCATGGACTGGACCGCCGAATTCATCGAACGACACCGCGGGGCGCTGAAAGCGATGCTTGCCGGGCTCGTCGCCATGGTCGGGCTGGGGCAATCGGCAATCGGCAGTCGCGAGTCGGATTCTCCCGACTGCCCATTGCCGACGCCCGAGTGCCGCATCCCCCGCCATCTCCACCGCGCCGTGCTGCGCCTGCTCAGACCCGCCGAATCGGCGGCGCGGCGGCTGGCCATCGCGCTGGCGCCGCGCCTCGAT
>CAMYMG010000097.1 GCA_947259295.1 uncultured Rhizobiaceae bacterium | reverse complement strand
GCGGCGGCCTGCCCCTCGCCGGGAGCGACGGCCGGCGCCTGCGTGGTGCGGAACCGGTGAACTGGGTCGCCCGTCACCGGGTGGGCAAGCTCCACGGTCTCGGGCGCGTCGAGCAGGGCGCGGCCGACGATCTGGTGCCAGGTGGCCGGGTTCTGCGCGCGCTTGCCGTGGTAGCCGCAGACGATCAGCCGGTCCTCGGCGCGCGTCATGCCGACATAGAGCAGGCGGCGGTATTCGTCGTCGGCGCGCTCCCTGGCGCGGCCGGCCGCCTCGCGCGAAAAACCGTTGGCGACGTCGGCGCCGGAACGCCAGAGATAGCCGGTCCCCGGCCAGCCGAGGTGCTTCGTCTCGAAAGGCATCATGCGCGGCAGGTGCGAATCGCTGAAGGGCGCCGCGCCGCCATCGACCAGAAACACCACCGGCGCCTCCAGGCCCTTGGCGGCGTGGACGGTCATGATGCGGACCTCGTCGCGGCCCTGGTCCATCTCGCGCTTGATCTCCGGACCCGCGCTCTCAAGCGTTGCCAGGAAGGCTTCGATCCCGGGCAGGCCGGTGCGCTCCTCGGCGAGGCAGAAGCTCTGGAATTCGTCCAGAATGTCGCCGGCCTCGAGACCGAGCCTGGCGATCATCTTGCGCCGCACGCCGTCGCGGCCGAGCACGCCGGAATAGAACTCGAAGACCGGCTTGAAGGCGGCCTCGCCGGCCCATGCCTCGATCTGCCTTGCAATGTCCTGCAGGGCCGGGTCCGCAGCTGCACGCTCGCGCAGCGCGGCATCGAGAGACTGGCCCCTCGGGCGGTCGGCCGCGAGGTCGAACAACGTCTCCTCGCTGACGCCGAAGATCGGGCTGCGCAGCACGGCGGCGAGCGACAGGTCGTCCTCCGGCTGGATGAGGAAACGGCCGAGCGCGGCGAGGTCCTTGACCGCGATGTGGCCGGGCAGGCTCAGCCGGTCGGCGCCGGCGACCGGCACGTGCTTGTCCTTCAGGCTCTTTGCCAGCGCGTGGACGAAGCTGTCACGCTTGCGCACCAGCACCATGACATCGCCGGGGCGCAGCCTGCGGCCCTTGCCCTCGATGATGTCGCCCGTATCGAGCCAGTGCTTGATGGTCAGCGCGACGGTTTCGGCGACACGCACCGCGGGCGCGCGCGCGTGATCGACCGACTGCGTCCAGTCGTCCTCCTCCGGCACGGCTTCGGCGCCGAGCGAGGGCCACAGCTCGACATAGCCCGGCTCCTGGTCGCGGATGGCGCCGTGCTTGACGGGATCCGGATCGTGCGAGATGCCGCGCCTCGCCTCGTCGCTGGCAAAGACGCGGTCGACGGCGTCGAGCACGTCGCTGGTCGAGCGGAAGGAAAGCGTCAGCCGCACGCGTTCGAAGCCTGCCTCGACGTCGCGGATGCGGCGCTGGAATTCGATGCCCGTCTCGGCAAAGGATTCCGGCGAGGCGCCCTGGAAGGAGTAGATCGACTGCTTCTCGTCGCCGACGGCAAAGACGGTGCGCAGCACATCGTCGCGCGATCCTTCGCCGGCAAAGAATTCTCCGGCGAGGCGCCGCACGACGTCCCACTGATCGGGGCTTGTATCCTGCGCCTCGTCGAGCAAGATGTGGTCGATGCCCTGGTCGAGCTTGTACTGAACCCAAGCGCCGGCGTCCTGACGGGCGAGCAGCCGGACGGTGCGCGTGATCAGGTCGTTGAAGTCGAGGAAGCCGCGCGCCGACTTCAGCTGCTCGTAGCGGCCGATCATCCAGTCGGCGACGACGAGCGCGGCGTGGGTACCCTCCAGCATGCGGAAGAGCGTCAGCCGGTCCATCGCCGCAATGATTGCTTCGGCCGCTGCGGCGTAGCGTTCCGGCAGGTCCGGCATGGCGGAAAGCAGCGCCTTCTTGAACGCCTTGGTGGGGTCGTAGGGGTCGCCGTCTGCCTTCAGGAAGCCCTTGGCAAAATGCTTCAAACGCCGTTCCGGATCCGGCTCGGCAAAGCCTGGTGTGGCGTGCGGCAGGATGTTGTTGAGAACGCTGCGCGCATCGCAGGCCTCAGCTTCGGCGACAAATCGCTCGAACTCCGATGGCGCGAAGCCCGGCAAGGGCCAGACGGCGCCGGCGATCTGCTCGGCTGTCTCGCCGGGCTGGAAGCCGAACTCGTCGAAGAGTGGCGACTGCGGACCGGTGTTGCCCGACAGGCCCTCGTCGATGAAGGCGCGCAGCCCGTCGCGGCGGCGCACGATTTCCTGCAGCAGCAGGTCGAGCCCGGACTCGCCGCCGCGTTCGAGCACCGTGGCGAAGGCCTCGGCCAGACCGGCATTGCCGGCGACGGCGACCGTCAGCATCTCGCGCCGCGCGGTTGCGAACAGCATCTGCTCCATGCGCTGGTCGAGCATCTCGAACTGCGCGGCGATGTTGGCCTCGAGCGGGAACTGGTGCAGCACCGCCTCGCAGAAGGCGTGGATGGTCTGGATCTTCAGCCCGCCCGGCGTCTCCAGCGCCTCGGCGAAGAGCCGGCGCGCGGTGCGCAGCCTCGCCGCATTGGGTGCAATGCCCTCGAGCTCCAGGATCTTCTCGGCCAGCTTGGCGTCGTCGAGCATGGTCCATTTGGACAGGTTCGAGAAGACGCGGTTCGACATGTTGGCGGCGGCGGCGCGCGTGTAGGTGAGGCAGAGGATGCGTGACGGGTCGGTGCCCGACAGCAGCAGCCGGATGACGCGCTGTGCCAGCACATGCGTCTTGCCGGCGCCGGCATTGGCCGACACCCAGACCGAGTTCTTCGGGTCGGCAGCACTCGCCTGCAGCCGCGCCGTCTCGCCGGGAACCTGGCGTCGAGGGCCGCTCATTCGTCGCCGCCCTCCGTGTCGTCATCGCCGCCGGCCGACCATTCCAGCACCCGCGCCAGATGATCATATTCGCCGTCGACCTCACCGGCACGGAACGGCAACGCGCGCGACAGGTAACCGGTCTCGGGGTTCCGGTAGTGGACGAGCAGTGTCTCCAGCCGCGACCAGGCGTCCTCGGAAAGGTCCTGAGCGCTTCGCAGGCTCTTGCCGTGCTTCAGGATCGATTCATGCACGACCTCGCCGTCGGGCTTCAGCCTGACATAGGCAAGGTCGGCAGGGTCCGGACTGCCGATGTCCTGGAAGGCCCCGCGCCGAAGCAGCGCGCCCTCCAGCGCAAGCTGCGGCGCCAGCAGTGTGTGCGCCTGGCCCTTGGAGGGCGACGAGCCGGTCTTGTAGTCGAGAATGTCGGCCATGCCGCCGGGCAGCAGGTCGATACGGTCGGCATAGCCGGACAGGGTGACGCCGGACGCCCCCACGGCCAGCTTGCTGGCGCGTGCCTCCGGCGCGCGGCGGAGCACGCCGTCGGCGCGCTCCCTCTCCCAGGCGATGATGGCATCGGCAAGCCTCTCGAAACGCGGCCACCAGACCGCTTCGACATCCTCGGGCAAGGCGACCTCGTCAAAGCAATCACGGCCTTTAGCCAGCAAAACATCGAGTGCCGCCGCGTCGCACGGATCGACCCCGCTCGCCGAAAAGCGGTTCAGGATCTCGTGGAACAGCGTGCCGCGCTCGGCAGCGCCGGGGTCGCGCAGCAGGGGGTCGAGCGCCGACAGCCTGAGCACCAGGCGGGCATAGATGGCATAGGGGTCGCGGCGCAGCGTTTCGATCTGGGTGACCGAGAAATGGGTCGGCCGCACGGCGACCGGCGGCTTCGGATTCGGGCGCCTGGCGAAGCCGACATCGGGCGCCTCATCGAGGCTGCGACCCCAGGCGAGATACTTGCCGCCGCGCGCGCGCATGGCTTCAGTGGCGTCCTTGCCGGCGAAGGTCAGCAGCCGCTGCAGCCAGCGCGAGGCGACGGCCGGCG